>NZ_JBVKDO010000002.1:0-894521 GCF_055633805.1 Amycolatopsis sp. NPDC114478
GTGTCCGGCATCGCGCACCTGCACAACATCCTCCTCGCCAACTGACCGGCAACACCAGCCCCACCAACCACAACACGAGTTACGAGACATCCCTTAGGCTCGGTTTTCCGAACACGAACTACCACTGGGGAAACACCTATGCGTTCTTTTCGCGTCCTTGTCACGGCTTTCGCCACGGCCTGCGGGCTGGCGCTGGCCACAGTCCCGGCCGGTGCCGCGCCGGCCGACGACGTCCAGCACCTGCTCAAGGCCTGGGCGACCGCGGGTGCGCCCGCCGGCGGCGGCACCCTGGACAGCCCGGAAGGCCGGCAGCTGACCGAGGCGCTGGACGGCACGTCCGCCGCACGGCCGTCCGGTGCGGCTGCCGCTGCCGCGTATCCGGCCTGCCACGGGACCTTCCCGTCGAACGGCGTCGCGAACATCACCGTGCAGTCGTCGGCGGCGCACGGGATCCCGTGGGTGGTCAAGCTGACTTCGGCGAACTCACGGTTCGGCGTGGTGGTGCTGTCGGCCCAGATCTACGCGAACAACCGGCAGGCCAATGTGTACGCGCCGCACACCGAACCGTGGAACTACAACTTCCACGGCCCGCTGCCCCGCAAGTTCCAGGTGGTCGGCGGCGGCACCTACACCATGCCGGGCGGCGCGACCGTGTCGTTCCTGTTCGTGTGGCACTCCGCGGCGCACCCGACCGAGGGTGGTTACGCTTACCTGACCTGCAAGTACGACATCTGAGGCCACCGAACATGCAGACCGCGGACGAGAACGAGTACGTCCTCGAGGAGTTCCGGCCGATCCGGCACGACCTCCTCGCCGCCGGGCTGCACGCCGAAGCCGGGGCTCCCCACCGCATCGCGGGGGATCCCCGGCTCCTGGCCTGGCTGCGCGTCGACGGCGAGCAGATCGGCGTCCTCGCGCTCGACGAGGCGGCCGCGGCGGCCGAACGGCTGAGTGCCCTGGCGGACTTCACCCAGGATCTGGTGCTGGAGAACGTCTTCGCCGAAGGACACAGCGTCACCTGGCCCCGCTGCCTCGACCGGACGCACCGGCACCCCATGGTCGTCGTGCTCGACGACGGGAACGCGCTGTGGCGGTGCCCGCGGGACGCGAGTCTCGCGGTGCCGATCGGAGAACTTTCTTCACCTGCGTAACCATTCGGTCGCTCCAGGTGTCTTGATGCCGTTTTCACGCGCTGCCGCGGGATCTTGACGCCTTCGTTGTGGTCGGCCGGGGACGCCCGGGGATACAACGACGTCCTGGGGTTCGGGGGAGCGGAGGGGACGTGGCAGCCGCGAACACGGCCGGAGCGTCGATGAGCCGGCGGGAAGCCGACGAGGCGCTGAGCCGCCTGCGTGCCGACGGCGACGCGTTCGCGGCCGCGCTGGTGGAGCTCGAGGACCACCCGGGACGGCGTTTCCTCGAAGGAACCGCGTCCGCGGGGACGACGCTCGTCCGCTGGTCGGCCGCGAAGTCGGCGCTCGGCGAGCTGTGGGAGCGGCTCGGCCGCTACCGCGCGGTCGTCCGGCAGGCTCGGGAGAGCGACGAGCTCGCCGAGGTCTCCGTGCTCGTGCGCGGCCCGGCCGCCGAACTGGCCGCGGCGATCACGACGGGCCTGAACGCCGTCACCGAGGTCGTCACAGCGGCCGAACGGATCTGGTCGGAGTACGTGCCATGGCTGGACCGGACGGACGCACAGCTCCGCGCGGCGACCGCCACCGAACTCGGCGACGCCGCGTTGTCCCGGCTGATCGACGAGGTGACCGACCTGCGGGCCCGGGCGTTCTCGGACCCGTTGTCCCTGCCCACCGGCGACGGCCGGATCGCCCGGCTGACGGCCGAGCTCGACGCGGTCCGGCGGGAGATCGACGAGCTGGCCGGCCTCCGGCGCGACCGCGACATCGAGATCGCGGGCCTGCGCGGGACGCTGGAGCGGCTGGCCGGCGCCGAGCAGCGAGCACGGGAGGTCACGGCGCTGGCCCGCGCGAAGATCTCGACTTCGCTTGGCGAAGTACCCGGCGCGGCCTCGGTGCTCACGCGGCGTCTCGACGACGTCGCGGCGACGAGGGATCTCCGCCGGCTGGCGACGGGCCTGGCCCAGCTGCGGAGTTCGGCCGACGCCGCACTCGAACGGGCCCGCGAGGCCGAGGAGAACGCGCGAGGGTTGCTCGACCGCCGCGCGGAACTACGTGGCCGCCTCGACGCCTACCGGATCAAGGCTGCCCGTCTCGGGCACAGCGAGGACGCCGGACTCGCCGGGTTGCACCGGCGGGCCCACGGCCTGCTCTGGTCGGCGCCCTGCGACCTCGCGGCGGCGACGGCGGCCGTGCTGGCCTACCAGCAAGCGGTCAACGACAGGGGGAACACGCGATGAGCGCCTGCGGCAGAGCCGGCTGCACCGGCACGATCCAGGACGGCTTCTGTGACGTCTGCGGCCTGGCTCCAGCCTCCGCGCCGCCACCGGTGTCCACGCCGGTGAGCACCCGCACCGGTCGTGGATCACGTCGCGGCTCGACCCGGTCGACCCGCCGCGGGCACCTGGGCGCCGGGCTGGTCGAGGTGCCGCCGGTGCCGTACCGCGACCCGGCGTCGGCCGTGCTGGACAACCCGGAAGTCGCCGAGCACAAGCGGTTCTGCAACGCGTGCGACGCTCCGGTCGGGCGTGGCCGAGACGGCAAGCCCGGCCGGCCCGAAGGCTTCTGCACCAGCTGCGGCGCCGCCTACTCGTTCACGCCCAAGCTGGCCTCGGATGACGTCGTCGCCGGGCAGTACGAGGTGCTCGGCTGTCTCGCCCACGGCGGTCTCGGTTGGATCTACCTGGCCCGCGACCGCAACGTCAACGGCCGCTGGGTGGTGCTCAAGGGCCTGCTGGACACCAGTGACGCCGAGGCGATGGCCGCCGCGGTCGCCGAACGGAGGTTCCTCGCCGAGGTCGAACACCCGGCCATCGTCAAGATCTACAACTTCGTCCAGCACCCGGACCCGCGCGGCACGATGGTCGGCTACATCGTCATGGAGTACGTCGGCGGACAGTCGCTCAAGCAGCTGCGGGCGGAGCGGGACGGCAGCGGGCACCTGCGGCCGCTGCCGGTGAGCGTGGCGATCGCCTATGCGCTGGAGGTGCTGCCCGCGCTGGGCTACCTGCACGCCAAGGGTCTGCTCTACTGCGACTTCAAGCCGGACAACGTGATCCAGTCCGAGGAACAGCTGAAGCTCATCGACCTCGGCGCCGTCCGACGGCTCGACGACGAAGACAGCGCGGTCTACAAGACCGACGGCTACTGCCCGCCGGAGCTCGGCGACGAGGGCCCGGCGATCGACACCGACCTCTACACGGTCGGCCGGACGCTGGCGGTGCTGACGTTCAACTTCGACTACACCGGTGCGTTCCGCGACCGGCTGCCGACGGCTGCCGACGTCCCGCTGCTGGCCCGGCACGACTCGTTCCACCGGTTCCTGCACCGCGCCACCGCGGCCGATCCGGATGGGCGGTTCACCTCCGCGGAGGAAATGGCCGAGCAGCTGACGGGCGTGCTGCGCGAAGTGCTGTCCACTGAGGACGGACAGCCGCGACCGGGTGTCTCGGCGGTGTTCGGCGCCGAGCGCCGCGTGTTCGGCGCGGACCACGAGACGTGGCCCGCGCCGATCGACCCGGCCGAGCTGGTCACCGCTCTTCCGGTGCCGCAGGTGGACAACGCCGACGCGGCCGCGGGGCTGCTCGCCACTGTCGCGGCGGACGATCCGGAGACGCTGCTGGAAACCCTGACGCACGCTCGTGTGTCCACCGTGGAGGTGAAGCTCCGGATCGCCCGTGCCCACCTGGAGCTGGGCCGCCGCGACGAGGCCGTGACGGTGCTGGAGGAGGTGCGCCGGGACGATCCGTGGGACTGGCGCGTCGACTGGTACCACGGTGTCGCCGCGCTGGGCGCGGGCGAGTTCGCCGCGGCGGAGCGCCGGTTCGACGCCGTCTACGACACGCTTCCCGGTGAGGCCGCGCCGAAGCTGGCCCTCGCGGCGGTTCTTGAATGCCAAGGCGAGTTCCGGCGGTCGGCGCAGTACTACGACACGGTGTGGCGCACTGGCCGCACCCAGGTCAGCGCCGCGTTCGGCCTCGCACGGGTGCTTCTGCGCCTGAACGACCGAGCCGGCGCGGTGGCGGCGCTGATCTCCGTCCCGCCCACCTCGAGCTTCCACGTGGCGGCCCAGCTGGCGGCGGTGCGCGCTCGGACCCACGAGCGGGATCCGGTCGAGCTCGCCGAGACCGACCTCGTCGAGGCGTCCGCCCAGCTGGAAACCCTGGAGCTGGACGCCCTGCGCCGGGCACGGGTGGCCGTGGAACTGCTCGGCGCGGCCCGCGCGTGGGTCACGACCCGGCAGGGACCCGGCAACGGCGGCCAGGTGCTCGGCTCACCGCTCACCGAGCGCGACCTGTGCCGGGCCCTGGAGGGCTCCTACCGCGCGCTGGCACGGCTGGCGACCGGCAAGCGCGACCGCGTCGCGCTGGTCGACCAGGCGAACGCGGTCCGGCCGGTGACCTGGCTGTGACCACAGTGGACTGCCCGGGCTGCGGCGAAACCGTGGCACCCGGCGACAACTTCTGCGAGCGCTGCGGACTGGCCCAGCCGGCCGGCCGCGACCACGTGGAGCTGGACCTCGGCGTCGCCGCCGGCGTCAGCGACCGCGGCCGCCGCCATCACCGGAACGAGGACGCGCTGGCGATCCGCGCGGGGGAGCGGCTCGTCGCGGTCGTCTGCGACGGGGTGTCCGCTTCGGACCGGCCGGACGACGCCGCCCGGCTGGCCGCGGAAACCGCCGCCGACGTGCTCGCCGCCGGCGGGAACACCGGGGACGCCGTCGGCGCGGCGGCCGAGGCCGTCGCCGCGCTGGCCCCCGGGTGTGCCGAACCGCCCGCGTGCACCTACGTCTCGGCTGTGCTGAGCGGCGCCGAGGTGCGGATCGGCTGGGTCGGGGACAGCCGCGCCTACTGGCTGGGCGAGACCGAGTGCCGCTTGCTCACCGAGGACGACGCGGTCGGGCACGTGCTCACCGCGTGGCTCGGCGCGGACGCGGGCGAAGTCGTCCCCCGCGAGCTGACGCTGACCCCGGCCGAGCCGGGCACCGTGCTGCTGTGCAGCGACGGTCTTTGGAACTACCTCGGCGAAGCGCGTGAACTTCGCGACCACCTCCGGACCGCCTCGAATCCCGCGTCGGCCGCCGCCGGGCTCGTCCGGTACGCCAACGACCAGGGCGGGCACGACAACATCACCGTCGCGGTGCTGCCGTTCCCGCCCACCACGACCAGGAGTGGATCATGACCGGCTTCGCCATCGAGGTCTACCAGAACGAATACCTGCCCGACGGCGTCACCGAGGTCAACGCCGTGCTCACGGTCGCCGCCTCCGGCGCGGTATCGACCGCAGGCACCGCCGCGGCGGAAGTGGTCGTCGTGGACTGCTCCGGGTCCATGGACTACCCGCGCGACAAGATGGCCGCGGCGATCCGGGCCACCGAGGCGGCCGTCGACTCCCTCCGCGACGGCGTCGAGTTCGCCGTCGTCGCCGGAACAGGACAAGCTCGCCTCGTCTACCCGGCGGCCGGGCTGGTTGCCGCCGGCGCGAAGACGCGGGCGGCGGCGAAGGCGGCCGTGCGGCGGCTGAAGCCCGAGGGCGGGACGGCGATCGGGAAGTGGCTTTCGCTGGCGTCGCAGCTGTTCGAAGGCCGCGACGGCGCGCTGAAGCACGTGATCCTGCTGACCGACGGACGCAACGAGCACGAGGAGCCCGAAGAGCTCGAGCGGGTGCTGGCCGCGTGCGCGGGCCGGTTCGTCTGCGACTGCCGCGGGGTCGGCACCGCCTGGGAGGTCGCGGAGCTACGCCGGGTCGCGACCGCGTTGCTCGGCACCGTCGACATCGTGGCCGACCCCGCCGGGCTGGCCGCCGACTTCCGCGCGATGGCCACCGCCGCCATGGGCAAGTCGGTCGCCGACGTGGCGCTGCGGCTGTGGACCCCGCAGAACGCGAAGGTCAAGTTCGTCAAGCAGGTCGCGCCCGACGTCGTCGACCTGACCGGCCAGCGCACCGAGTCCGGCCCGCGGACCGGGGACTACCCGATCGGCTCGTGGGGCGCCGAGAGCCGCGACTACCAGCTCTGCGTCGAGGTCGTGCCCGGCCGGATCGGTGACGTGATGCTCGCGGCCCGGGCGAGCCTGGTCGCCGGTGACGAAGTGCTCGCACAGGGCCTGGTCAAGGCGGTGTGGACCGACGACCCGGCGTTGTCGACGCGGATCAGCAAGGAGGTCGCCCACTACACCGGGCAGGCCGAGCTGGCGGGCGTGATCCAGGAGGGCATGGCCGCGCAGCGCGCGGGTGACGTCGAGCGCGCGACGGCGAAGCTCGGGCGAGCCGTGCAGCTGGCGAACGCGTCGGGCAACGCGGACACCGCGGCGTTGCTGGCCAAGGTCGTCGACGTCGAGGACCCGGTGACCGGCACGGTCCGGCTGAAGTCGCGGATCGCCGCGGCCGACGCGATGACCTTGGACACCCGATCCACCAAGACCTCTCGCGTGCGCAAGAGCTGATCGCCGTGCCCGCCTGCCCGAGCGGCCACGAGTCCGTGGCCGCCGACTTCTGCGACGTCTGCGGCCACCAGCTCGGTACCGCACCCGAGGCACCGTCGGCACCGGAGACGGCGTGCCCGTCGTGTGGCGAGCCGACATCCGGCCGATTCTGCGAGAGCTGCGGATACGACCTGGTCGCGGGGGACGGCGGCTGGTCCGCCGTGGTCACCGCCGACCGCGAGTACTTCGCCGCCATCACCTCGCCCGACGAGGAGATCGCCTTTCCCGAGTCCTATCCCGAGCGGACCGTCCGGCTCTCGCCGGGCGAGGTGCGGATCGGCCGCCGCAGCCGCTCCCGCGGGCTGCAGCCGGAGATCGACCTGACCGGGCCACCCGAGGATCCCGGCGTGTCCCACCTGCACGCCGTCCTGCGCACCGCCCCGAACGGCGGCTGGACGCTGACCGACCCGGGCTCGACGAACGGGACCACCCTCAACGACGACCCGGCGGCGCTGGCGCCCGGGGTCGCGGTGCCGGTGGCCGACGGCGACCGGATCCACGTCGGCGCGTGGACCACCATCATCCTCAGAGCGAACGGAACCCGATGAACCCCGGCAGCTGGACGACCCCGCACTGGATCCGCACCTTCGCCGCCGGCGCAGTGCTGCTCGCCGTCGTCCTCGGGATCGTGCTCGCCTCGGTGACCTCCGGTGTCCGTGATGGCTTGGACGTGATCGGCGGCCGGGCCGCGCCCCAGGTGAGTGCGGCCACCGACCTGTCCTTCGCCCTAGCCGACGCCGACGCCCAGCTCGCCAACGTGCTGCTGGTCGGCGGCGACCCGGAGTTCGCGGCCATCAGCAAGCAGTCGCTGGACCTGTTCGACCAGCGGCGCGCGCAGGCCGACGCCGACCTCCAGCAGATCGCGACCGACTCCTCCGCGCACGAGGCCGTGCGCGGGGTGCTCGACCGGTTCGGGCGCTATCAGACGCTTGCCGGGCAGGTGATCCTGCTGGACCAGGGTGCCGCGGCGGGCCGGCCGAGCCCGGCCACCCTCGTCGTCTACCGGCAGGCCACCGACGGCATGCAGGACACGCTGCGCGCCGTACGAGAGCTGACCGATGCCAACCACAAGCTCCTCAACGACACCTATGAGTCCGCGGTGGACGACACGGTGACCGCGCGGGCCTGGGTGCTGGTCATCGGGATCGCGCTGGTGCTCGTGCTGGCCGGCGCGCAGCTGTACTTGCGGCTGAAGCTGCGGCGGCGGCTCAACCTTCCGCTTGTGCTGGCCATGCTGCTCGGCGCCGGGCTGACCATCGGCGGCACCGTCGTGCTCGCCGACGAGTCGGACCACCTGGCTGTGGCCAAGAGCAGCGCCTTCGACTCGATCGTCGCGCTGTCCCAGGCCCGCGCGGTCAGCTACGACGCGAACGCCGACGAGTCGCGGTACCTCGTCGACCCCGCGGGCGCCACCACCCACGAGCGGTCCTTTTCGGACAAGTCGGTGCAGCTCGCCGGAGTGGGCGCCGATCTGTCGCACTACGACGCGGCGCTCGCTGACGCGTTGAAGGCGTACCAGGCACGGCATTCCGATGTCCGGATGACCGGGTTCTTCGGCGCCGAGTTGAAGAACATCACTTTCCCCGGCGAACGGGAAGCCGCGGAGAAGACTTTGGCGGCGTATCAGGCCTACCAGCTCGACGACCGCAAGATCCGCGCCATGGCCACAGCAGGCGACCTGCGTGGCGCGATCCTGTTCTGCATCCGGACCACGCCGGGGAACTCCAACTACGACTTCGCGCAGTACGACACCGCGCTCACGGCGCTGATCGCGATCAACCAGAAGGCGTTCGAGGGCGCGGTGGCCGACGGCAAAAGCGAAACCGGCGGCTGGACCGGCCTTCTGCCCGCGGTCCTCGTCCTGTTGATCGCGGCCCTGGTGTTCCTCGGCGTCCGTCCTCGGCTGGCCGAATACCGTTGATCCGGCGCATGTTCGGGGTGCCGCTTCTTGTGCGGGTGGTGCCGGCGCGGTTCCCTCGGAGCATGGGCACAGGAGGCGTCAAGGGGCACCCGCGCGGTGTGCGCCACGTCGACCGGCCAGCTGATCCGGTGCCGGCCGGCCACCGGTGGAACGACCGTGATCACGCACGCCCGAAGCAAAGAAGAAGGCGAGCAAGCCCGCGAGCGGCTGCTCGAGTCCGGCGTCGACAAATGCCGCCTGCAGCCCGCGGTGGCGGACTAACAACGCCGGCATCGCCGGGCCGCCGAGCCGGATCACGACCAAGGACGGCTACGAACAGGTCCTGCAGGTGAACTACCTGGCGCCCTACCTGCTGACCCGCTTGCTCGAAGACGCGCTGAGCCGCGTGGTGAACGTGACCTCCTCGCTGCACCGGGGCGGGCGGATCAACTGGAACGACCTGACTTGAAACGCCGCTACAACCGCGGCGCGGCCTATGCGCGGTCGAAACTCGCGCTCACGATGTTCACCACGGCGCTGGGCGAGTTCCGGCCGAGGATCCGTGAGGTGGTGAGCTGTGCACCCGGGCATCATCGCCACGGGCATGCTGCCGCACTACAGCTATCGCGGCCGCCCGGTTCCCGAAGGCGCCGAAGCCGTCGCGCGGCTCGCCGACCCGGACCGCAAGGTGCTGAACGGCGGCTACTACGTCGGCCGCCCGCCCGCCAAGGCGTCCGCGGCGGCGGTCGAGCCGGAAGCGGTGGGAAAGCTGTGGCGGCTGACCGAGAACCTCACCCTGCTCGAGAAACGGCGTCGGCAGCCGTCAGCGGTGTGATCCGGTTCCCCTGACCTGTCGTATTTCGGGCGTAGCAGGATGGTCGTGCGCGAGCTGGCCGGAGTGGTCCTCACCGAGGCGGCTCGGTTCGCCCGCGCCCGCTCCGCGGTGGAGGAGCGGGCGCATGTCGTCCTGGCGTTGCGGGCTCCGGTCGCCACCGACCTGCGGATGGTGCTCGCCTCGCTGCGCGCACTGTCCGAACTGGACCGCATGGGCCGGATCGCGGTGTGGCTGGCGAGGCTGGCCGGCGACGCGATCCGTACCGGCGACGTGATCCTGGCCCTTGCCTTGGTCGGCCTGGACGACGAGATGGACGACCTGCACCGGACTCTGTTCACCACGCTGGGCTACCGCGACTGGCCCTACGGGATTGCCGCGGCGGTCGACGCCGCGCTGCTGAACAGGTACTACGAGCGCTTCGCCGACCATGCTGTGTCCCTCGCCCGTCAGACCGCGATCGTCGTCACCGGTCATCCCGTCTGGGACGAGGTCGTCTGAGCGCAAGCAGGACGATCACCACCAGCGACCCGGCCGTGGTCAGGGCGAGCTTCGCGCCGTCGACGACCGGAAGCCAGCTCGGCATGGCCGCGCGGGCGGCGTCGACCAGCTTCGGGACGTCGACCTGGCGGAGCGCCGGATCGCCGGAGTCGCGGAAGCTCGCTGCGAGGAACGTGGCGGTGAACAGCTGGGCCGGCACGATCAGCGCTCCGGCCACGGCCAGCAGCGGGTGGAAGATCCAGGACAGCACCTGGCCTGCCCGCCGGCCGGCCAGGTTCAGCAGCGCCAGCACGACGAGAACCAAGATGATCGCGGCCGGCAAGGGCGTTTCGGCGGTGTTCGAGCCGAACCTGACGCCGTGCTCGGCGAGCAGGGAAGCGGGCACACCTTGCCGCGCGAGCTCGGCTTCGGCCGCGGCCTGTGCCTCCGCGCCGGAGGTCCAGACGACGATGATCGACAGCAGGAACGGCACCACGGTCAACAGCTGAATCACGACGGCGAAGACCACGGCACGTGGTCTTGTGAGCGGTTGAAGCACGGCAACCCCCCTTGGACGGTCCGTCCGATTCTCGGGGAGCGGGCGCGCCGAACTGCCGGAAAACGATCGGAATCAGGGGGAAATCAGGGTTGCGGCACGCCGTGTCAGGACCGAGTCAGGGTGGTGTCAGGCAAGCCGTCGACGGTAGCCACATGACAAACAACGCTTCCTCGACCGCAGCGACCTGGACCGGCATGGTGTCGGTCGAAGACACGGCTCTGGCCGTCACCGGCACCGGCGTCCCGGTGATCTACTGCACCGGCCAGTTCGCCACCCGGGGGTACTGGCGGCGGGTTCCGGCACATCACCTTCGACGAGTTACATAAACCGTAACGAGGTTACAGTACGGTGGTAAGTGCTACAGGAGCGGCGGTGTCGGCCGCGGGACGGAATCGGGTGCGACGATGGCTCGCCGCCGCACCGGGGTCGCCGGCGCTCATGAACGCGCCGGACGCGCTGCCCGGATACCAGGCACTCGTCCCGCCGGGAGCGACGTTCCGCAACGAGGTCGCGGCCCGGGTCGTGCCGACCATCGCCGGCTATCGGCCCGGGCGGGCCGCGAAGAGGATCACCATCCCCATCTTCTTCTGCGTCAGTGACACCGACAGCGTCACGCCGCCCGCCCAGACCCTGCGCTACGCCCGGACCGCCCCGCGCGGCGAAGTCAAGACCTACGACGCCGGTCACTTCGACTTCTACCTCGGTGAGCCGTTCGAGGCGCTGGTCCGCGATCAGACGGAGTTCCTCACCCGGCAGCTGAACCCGGCCAACTCGGTGAGCAAGCCATGAACTTCGCGTCGCTGCCCGACCGCCGCGCCGAGGCCGATCCGCGGGGCGCGGCGGTCTCGGACGGGACCCGGTCGCTGACCAACGTGCAGCTGCTGGGCCGGGTTCGCGCGACCGCGGCGTACCTGCGGGAGCACGGGATCGGCCCAGGCGACGTCGTCGCGCTCAAGCTGGCCAACCGGATCGAGTTCGTGCTCCTGCTCTTCGCGGCGTGGCGGATCGGCGCGACCGTGACGCCGGTGAACCCGAGCCTGACCGACGTCGAGGTCGCCCGGCAGCTCGACGACTCCGCCGCCCGCCTGCTGGTGGTCGAAACCGGCGCGGCTGCGGCCGGCGAGATCACCACGGTCACCGTCGGCGACCTGTCCGAAGCGAGCGCGCAACGGGATCAGGCCGTCCCCGCGGATCCCTCCGCGCTGGCGCTGCTCATCTACACCAGCGGCACGACCGGCGTCCCGAAGGGCGTGATGCTCGACCACGCCAACCTCGACGCGATGGCCGAGATGGGCCGCCGGGCGCTGGACATCGGGCCGGCCGACCGGTGCCTGCTGATCCTGCCGCTCTTCCACGTCAACGGCATCGTGGTCAGCGTGCTCATGCCGCTGCTCGCCGGTGCCGGCGTGGTGATCGCCGACCGGTTCAGCCCGCAGACGTTCTTCGACGTCGTCGAACGCCACCGTCCCACGTACTTCAGCGCGGTTCCGACGATCTACAGCATGCTGGCGGCGCTGCCCGGCGCCGTCCGGCCGGACACCTCTTCCCTGCGGTTCGGCATCTGCGGCGCGGCACCCGCCTCCGCGGACCTGCTGACCAGGTTCGAGGGCCGCTACGGGTTTCCCCTGATCGAGGGGACGGCTTGTCCGAAGGAACCTGTGCCTCCACGATCAACCCGGTCGACGGTCCTCGGCGGGCCGGGACCGTCGGAATCGCCTTCCCCGGACAGGAAATCCGGATCCTCGGCCCGGACGGTACGCCGGTCGAGTCCGGTGTGGACGGTGAAGTCGTCGTACGCGGACGCAACGTCATGCGCGGGTACCTCGGCCGCCCGGAGGACACGGCCCGGGTCGTCGTCGACGGCTGGCTGCACACCGGCGACGTCGGCCACCTGGACGCGGACGGCTACCTGACCCTGGTCGGGCGGTCGAAGGACATGATCATCCGCGGCGGGGAGAACATCTACCCCAAGGAGATCGAGGACGTGCTCATCGGCGACCCGTCCGTCCTCGAAGCGGCCGTGATCGGCGTGCCCGACGAAAAGTGGGGCGAGGTGGTCGTCGCGTACGTCCAGCCGCGCCCCGGCCGGACCGTCGACATCGAGACGCTGAAAGCACGCTGTGCGGAGAGCCTCAGCGGTTACAAGCGGCCGACCGAACTGGTCGTGCTCGACGCCATCCCGAAGAACCCGGTCGGCAAGATCGACAAGGGTGCCCTGAGGTCCACCCACCGGATCACCCAGAAAGCTGGCTGACATGAAGGCATTCTTCGTCGAGAAGTACGGCAAGGACACCGTGCGCGCCGCGGAGGTACCCGAGCCCGCGGTCGGGGCCCGTGACGTCCTGGTCCGCGTGCACGCCACGAGCATCAACCCTCTCGACAAGATGGTGCGCAACGGGGAGTTCAAACAGCTCCTGAGGTACAAGACCCCGTTCGTGCTGGGCCACGACGTGGCCGGCGTCGTGACGAAGGCCGGTCCGGCCGTCCGCGGTTTCCAGGTCGGCGACGAGGTCTACGCCCGTCCACGCGATCTGCGGATCGGCGGGTTCGCGGAGTACATCGCGATCGACGAGGACGACGTCGCGCCCAAGCCGGAGTCGCTGACGCTGAACGAGGCGGCCGCGGTGCCGCTGGTGGCGCTGGCCGCCTGGCAGATCCTCGTCGAGCGGGCGAACGTGCGGCCGGGGCAGAAGGTGCTTGTCCACGCGGGCGCCGGCGGCCTCGGCTCGACGGTCATCCAGCTCGCCAAGCACCTTGGCGCTTCGGTGGCGACCACCACGAGCACGCCGACGATCGACCTGGTCCGCGACCTCGGCGCCGACGTCGTGGTCGACTACACGAAGGAAGACTTCTCGAAGGTGCTGTCCGGCTACGACCTGGTGCTGGACGCCCTGGGTGGGGCGAACCTGGAGAAGTCGCTGACGGTGCTGGAGCCCGGCGGCCTCGCCATCGGCGTCGCGGGTCCGCCGGACGCCGGATTCGCCAAGCAGCTCGGGGCCCCGTTCTTCCTGGGCGCGGTGATGAACTTCCTGAGCCGCAAGGTGCGCAAGCGGGCCAAGGCCCTGGGGGTGCGGTACGAGTTCTTCTTCATGCGGGCCAGCGGTGCGCAGCTGCGCGAGCTCGGCGCCCTCTACGACAAGGGGGAGCTGCGCCCGGTGATCGACCGGACGTTCCCGTTCTCCGAAACGCGCGAGGCGCTGGCCCACGTCGAGGAAGGGCACACGAAGGCGGGCAAGGTCGTTGTCGCCATCGTGCCGTGACAACGCCGGATCGTCGAGACGGTCGGTCGCCGGCTCAAGCGTGACGGCATCGACGGCTCCGGCGTCGCGACGCTCATGTCGGACGCCGGGCTGACCAACGGTGCCTTCTACGCTCACTTCGGTTCCAAGGAAGACCTGGTCGAGACAACCCGGGTGGGGGTTGCCCTTCCGCCGCGCTGCTGGACGAGATCGTTCGGTGCGTGGAATCGACGAGGCAGGCGTATACCGAGGGCGTGCTGGGCATCATCGACGACATGGCCGCCCGCCTCGCGCCGGAGGACCCGATGTCGGCTCGGACCACGACGCTGAGCGTCTACGCGATGATGGTCGGGACGATGCAGCTGTCCCGTGCCGTCACCGACCGGCGGCTGGCCGACGAGCTACTGGAGCAGGGCATCCGGAATGTCCTCGCGATATTCGACGGCGTGGGTCGGGCCGACTGAGTACTCGGGGAGCCGCACCGACGGTGCAGAGTTGGTTTTCCGGCACCAGCTGAAGGCGGTGCTCGGGGGCCGGGAGATCCGGTCCGGCGGCCTTCGAACGACTTCGAAAGGCGTGAGTGTCGACGGCGGAGCCCGTAGGATCCTCGGATGGCGATTTCACCGCACCGGGCGGGCCCGCCCCGACTGTCGGCCTCCCGGGTTCACCTCGTCCGCCCGTGACCGAGGCCGAAGGCATCCCTTCTCCTTGGCGGCGGAAACCGCCGTACCGCGCGGTTCTGGGCACCCGGGTCGCCTTCGGGATCCTGCTGGCCGGGCTTGCACTCGCGGCGGCCGCCGGCCTCGGCGCAGTTGCTGTCCAGCAGTACGAGAACGACGTTCGCGGACGAGCGCTGGAGGCGCCAGCCGTGGTCACGGAGCGGGTCGACATCCGCGGCGGCTACAACGTGCGCGTCCGGTTCGTCACGGCCTCGGGTCGGGACGTCGTCGCGCTTCTGTCTGACTTTCCCCGTGATCCCGGCTTGCGCCCGGGGGAAGAGCTGCGCGTCCGCTACGACCCCGAACGGCCGGACCGGACGCTCTGGGACACCCGCGAGCCCCTGGACTTCTCCGGCTCCCGCAACGGGATGGTGGGCCTGGCTGCGGCGCTGGCGATCGCGGCCATCACGTTCTTTGTGTATACGCGGCTTCAGCAGCTTTGAGCTTGCCGGGGTATGCGAAGCGGGGCCCGGCCTCCCTCGCGCGCTGGGCGCCACGACCACTGATCTCGGGACAGAGGCGCTGTCCCGGTCGAGCGGTGCATCGCTCTGACGGCCGAGCTGCGCGGTAGCCGCCTCGTCACCCGCGCCTCGCTCGCTGAACGTCGTGTCGCGGCCCGAGCACGCGGCACCGGTATCCCGAATGCGGTGGTCGCTCATCTCGAAGTGCTTGCCTTCCAGCTCGCCCACGCCGAACTTGCCGGGGCGGAGGTCCTTCGATCAGCCGTCCACGGCGTCGAGAACCTCGCCTGGAGGAGAGGCCACCCTCGACTACGTCCACGTCACCGCCGAGTACCGGCGCCTCGGCTTCGGTCGCACGCTCGTGGCTGCCGTCGTGGCTCGGGTCCCGTCGTATCGGTGGACGGGCGCCATTGCCGGACGGTCCGATGGCGCAGTCCTTTCGTGCCCGGATCGCTATGCGCTGTTCGCGCCAAATGATTCGCCTCAGCGGTACTAGATCAACTTCCCCCGGTATGTGTCCGTTCCGGCGTGGCATCCGCGCTGCTCACCGGCTTGCGGTGAGGGTTCGCGGTGTTGGTCACCGTGGATCGTCGCTGGAGGCCGGATGCTGTCCTGGGAGGAAGACGTGCACGCGCAGGCGTTGCGTCAGCAGGGCTGGTCGATCTCGGCGATCGCCCGCCACCTGCGGGTGGACCGCAAGACGGTCCGGGCTTACTTGTCCGGCGAGCGCGAGCCGGGCAAGCGGCGTCGGTCGCAGCCGACGCTGATCGAGCCGTTCCTCGAGTACCCATCCGCCGGGCGACGAGACCCAGTGGGACTGGGTGGAGCTGCCGGACCCACCACCCGGCTGGGGCAACGGAAAGCACGCACATCTGCTGGTCGGTGCGCTGGCGCACTCGGGCAAGTGGCGTGGCGTTCCGTCCGAGGCCGAGGACTTTCCGCACCTGGTCGAGGCCCTGGACGCGGTGGTGCGGCGGCCGGGCGGGGTCACGCAGGTCTGGCGGTTCGACCGGATGGCCACGGTCTGCTACCCCTCGTCGGGGTCGATCGCCGCGGCGTTCGCGCAGGTCGCTTCTGCACCCGGCTCCGCTGGTCGCGTTCCCGGCCGAGTTCGACCTCGCCAGCACTGTCAGCGCCCAGGCACTGGTGGCCTTCCGCGGCAACGCCTACTCGGTCCCGCCCGGCCTGGCCGGCGCCCAGGTCCAGGTCCGGCACCGGCTCGGCGCCGAGCAGCTGCGGATCGCGACGGTCGCGGTCCACCACCGGGCCGCGGACGGGGCCGGGCGGGCGATCCGCGACGAGGGACACGTGGTCGCGCTCGAGCAGGCGGCGATGGCCGCGTTCAGCCATGAGCGACCCTGCACCCACGAGACCCGCCGACCGCCCTCGGCGGCGCCGGCCGAGGCAGCGAAGCTGCGCGGCCTCACCGCGGCGGTCCACGTCGTGATCGACCTGTCCGCCTACGCCGCCACCGCAGCCAGGCTGGACAGGGCACCTACCAGAGAGTCCAAGGAGGACTGATCACTTCTGCGCGGTCACCTGTCCTATCTCAAGCTGGATACGGCTGCCGACGCCCTCCCGCGAGTGCTGGATCAGGCCCGCCTGGACGCTGGCGGACTTCGACTTCGCCGCCCAGCCCGGCGTCGACGAGAAACGCGAGGCCGAAGTCGCTGATCAGCGGGCCGGCTGGACCGGGCAGCACAGTAACGGATTCGAGGTCGTCACCTCGTCGGCAGTCCGGCGGACAACTGCTCGGTGAGGTCCCCGTCGACCGGCTGCCCCGGCTGGAGCCATCGTCGGCGGGTCTGGCTGACCGGCCGGACGGTTCTTGAGGGAATCTTGAGGAACGGCGGAGGGGCGGTGGAGGTCCGTTGCCGACGCTGGTTCCAGCGCACCACACCGGGTGGTGCTTCCGGGACAAGGATCTCCATGGCCAACCACTCGCTCCCCGCTCGCCGCCGCTCCGCCTGGCGTCCCGTCGCCCTCGCCGTGGTCGGCGGGGCGGTGCTCGCCGCGATGGGGGCCGGCGTCTGGGCGACGCTCTCGGCGACCGCCTCCAACGCCACGCCCGAGACCGTCAGCAGCGGCACCCTCAAGCTGACCCTCGCCGCCAACGGCGCCGGCTTCGACCAGGCGATCACGAACCTTGCGCCGGGTGACGTCGTCAACCGCTACGTCGACCTGACCAGCGGCGGCAGCCTCGACGCCCAGGCGCTGACCATGCAGGTCGCGGCCACCGGCTCGAGCGCGCTGGTCACCGATGGTGCGACGACCAAGGCCCTGCGGGTCACGGTCAAGCAGTGCGTCGGCGGCACCTGGACCGCCACCACCGCCGTGTGCTCCGGCACCGCGGCGACCGTGCTCCCGGCGACCGCGCTGAGCGGTCTGGGCAGCGCTCAGCAGCTGGTCTCGACCGTCGCCGCCGGGAGCGTGCAGCACCTGCAGGTCTCCGTGCAGCTACCCGACCAGACCGAGACCACGGTCAACGGCGCGCTGCCCGCCGCGACGATCCAGGGCCTGACCGCCAACCTGACCTACACCTTCGCCGAGACCCAGCGCTCGGCCGTCACCACCAACTCCTGAGGTGGGGCGCCGGTCCTGGGCCGCCGGGCTGACGGCGGCCGCCGCACTGGCCGCCGTGCCCGCCGCGGCGGCCGCAGCCGGCCTGGCCACCGTCCCGGCGACGGGCCGCGCGACCACCCTGAGCTGGTCGGCCGTGCTGGCCGACAGCACGGGCGCGGTCCAGACCGGCAAACCGCTCACCGTGTCGTGGGGGGTGCTCGACACCGCGCCGCGGTACGCGACGGTGCGCAACAGCGGCACCGCGGCCCTGTCCGGGCAGACCTACACGGTCACCGTCACCGGCGGCCTGCTCCCGGCCGGCGTCCGCCTGGACGCCTGCGCGGGCGGCACCTGGTCGGCCACGACCGGGACGTGCTCCGGCACCGTCGTCGCCTTGGCCGATTCGGGCTCCGGCGCGACGGCGGCCGCCCGGGCGCTCGCCGCGGGCGACCAGCTGAGCCTCCGGATCGCCCTCCTCGGCAGCGGCGTCATCACCACCGCGACGGTCGGCGTCGCCGTTTCCCGCGCGCAGGCCCGCGCCGCCACCACCTCGAACTCGTAGGAGCCCACCATGGTCACCACCGCGCCCGCCCCCGGACGGCACCGCGGGCCCCGGCGGGCACGCCGGCTCCCGGGTGTCCTGCTCGGCGCCGCCGCCGTGCTCGCCGTCGCGGGCGCGCTCGCCGTGTTCGTGCTCCGGCTCGGTTTCGCCCCCGTGCTGTCGCCGAGCATGGAGCCCGGGTTCGCGCCCGGCGACCTCCTTGTCACCCGTCAGGTGGACGCCCGATCGGTGGGAGTCGGTGACGTCGTCGTGCTGCCCCGCCCGGACGCGCCGGGGGAGCGGTACGCCCACCGCGTGGTCGAGGTCGGCCGGGCGGGGAACGAGCCGCTGGTGCGCACGAAGGGCGACAACAACGCCGCCGCCGACCCGCAGCGCCTGCGCATCACCTCGGCGACCGTGCCCGTCGTCGCCGGGCACGTGCCCTGGATCGGCCGGGCGGCGCTGCTCGGCCAGTACGGCGCCGTGCGCGCCTTGGTGATCGTCTTCGCGGGGTTGTGCCTGCTCGTCGCGGCGAAGAGGGCGCTGTGGGATCGCCGCTGACACTGCCGACGCGGCCCCGCCCGGTCACAATCGCGATCATGGCGAAGGTTCTCGTGGTGGAGGACACCGACAGCATCCGCGAGGTCGTCGAGCTGGCACTGGACGACGCGTGCTTCGACGTGCGCACCGCGGCCGACGGCGAGCGCGCGCTGGCCGAGCTGCGGGCGTGGGACCCCGACGTCGTGGTGCTCGACCTCAACATCCCCGGCCCGGACGGGCTCGAGGTGTGCCGCCGGCTGCGCGGTTTCTCCCACGCCTACGTCGTCATGCTGACCGCGAAGTCCGACGAGGTCGACAAGCTCGTCGGGCTGGCCAGCGGCGCCGACGACTACCTCACCAAGCCGTTCTCCCCGCGCGAGCTGGTCGCCCGCATCCAGGCCATGCTGCGCCGGCCACGCGCGCTCGGCGCCCCCCCCAGCGGTCCGCGGACCGGGAGGTCGGCCCGGTGCGAATCGACCTCGAAGCCCGCGACGTGACAGTGGCCGGCGAGCACGTCGAGCTGACCCGGATCGAGTTCGAGCTGCTGAACGCGCTGACTGAGAACGTCCGCGCGGTCAGCAGCCGCGATGCGCTGCGCCGGCGGGGGTGGGGCGAGAGCTGGCTGGCCGACGACCACGCCGTCGACGTGCACCTGTCCAACCTGCGCCGCAAGCTCGCGGCGGCCGGCGCACCGGGGATCATCGCGACGGTGCGCGGGGTCGGCTACCGGATCGACCGGGGTGCCCGGTGACGCACACGGTGCTGGTGGTCGACGACGACCCGGACGTGCGGGAGGTCCTCAGCCTGGCGTTGAGCGCGTCACCGGGCTGGCGGGTGGAAACCGCGGCCGGCGGCGCGGAAGCGGTCCGGCGCTGCGGCAGCGGCGGGGTGGACGCGGTGGTGCTGGACGTGGAAATGCCGGGCTACGACGGCCGCCGGACGCTGCGCGAACTGCGGGCGGCGAACGCGGTGCTGCCGGTGGTGTTCCTGACGGCGGCCCCGGACACGACCGGGCTGGTGGAGCTGGGCGCGCTCGGCGTGCTGGCCAAGCCGTTCGACGCGCTGGGCATCGGGGCCCAGCTGGCGGTTCTGCTGCACTGGGACGGCTGACCCCGGCTCACCACCAGGCGCGGTCGACCTCGGGCCCGGCGGCCGGGAGCCGGACGGTGAAGACGCCGCCGCCGTCGCCGGCCGCGCCGGCCCGGACGGTTCCGCCGTGCGCGTGCACGATGCCGCGGGTGATCGCCAGGCCCAGCCCCGCGCCACCGCTGGGGACGCCTGCCTGGGCGAACGGCTCGAAGATGCGCTCCTCGTCGCCCGGCGGCACGCCCGGGCCGCGGTCGCGGACCGACACCTCGGCCCACGCCTGGTCGTCGCGGGCGTCGACGGTGATCGCGCTGCCCGCCGGTGCCACGGCCGCCGCGTTGGCGAGGAGGTTGGTGAAGACCTGCACCAGCCGGTCGGCGTCGCCGCGGACCGGGCTCGTGCCGCCCGTGCGCTCGATGCGCACCCCGATCCGCTCGGCCACGCCTTCGACGCTGTCCACCGCGCTTTCCAGGACGCCCGCAAGGTCCACATCGGACAGTCTGAGGCGCAGCCCGCCGCCCTGCAGCCGGGTCAGGTCGAGCACGTCGTTGGACAGCCGGATCAGCCGGTCGGTGTTCTTGGCCGCGATCGCCACCAGCCGCTCGGCCCGGTCCCCGAGCTCGCCGAACCGCCCGGACGCCACCAGCTCCAGCGACCCGTGGATCGACGTCAGCGGTGTCCGCAGCTCGTGGCTGACCAGGGAAAGGAGTTCTTCGCGCACCTCGCGGGCGCGGTGGGCCTCCCGCCGCGCCTGCACCACGGCGACCTCGAGTTCGACCCAGCGCGCCAGATCGCCCAGCCGGTCGCGATCGGCGGCGGACAGGTGGCGCGGCTCGCGGTCGATCACGCACAGGGTCCCGACCTTGTGCCCGGACGGCGTGCTCACCGGCTGCCCGGCGTAGAACCGGATGTGCGGTGGCCCGGTCACCATCGGGTTGTCCGCGAAGCGGGGGTCCAGGCGGGCGTCGGGGATCTCCATCAGCTCGTCGCGCTCGATGGCCCGCGCGCAGAACGACGCGCTGCGCGGGGTTTCGCGCTCGTCGAGCCCGGCGCACGACTTGAACCACTGCCGGTCCAGCTCCACCAGCGAAACCAGCGCGATGGGCACGCCGAACGTGTGCTGAGCGAGCCGGGTGATCCGGTCGAACCGTTCTTCGGCGGGAGTGTCGAGCAGATCGAGCGCGCGTACGGCGCCGACCCGGGCCAGCTCCGCGTCCCTGTTCACGGTCCCAGTATCGAAGCGCGGTGGCTCGCCGTCCTGCCTGGTAACCCGATCCAGTGATGGCGGCGCGTCACCCGGAAGCCGGACCGCCACCCGGCGACGGGCCGAGCTCGTCGGCCACGATGGCGTCGAGGCGGTGGGCGGCGCGCCGCAAGACGACGACCGTGGCGACGACGGCGGAGCCCAGCAGCCCGGCGAGCGCCGAAAGGGACCACGCCAGCATCACCAACCCCAGCGCGGCGATGGCCCACGGCACGGCGTCGAAACGGCTTCGGGTAGGCGCGGAGAGCTCAAAGCGGACAGCGGACGACATCATCGCAAGCACCTTCGATCGAGCACGGTGGCGGGCTACCGCGCTGGTGGAGCAGTCGCGGCGGTGCAAAGCGCCGTTACACGTCGTCACCGGCGGGGGTGACGCGCCCGCTCACCCGAACGCTTGAGAAGTGCCGCGACAGGCGTTCGACGCTGGCGATTCCGGGCGCGTGGCAACACACTGGTGCACAAGTCGGCGGACAGCGGCCCACGGCCCCCGGTTCTCCGCGACCCAGGTCCGCGGACGGTTCAGCCACGAGCCCACCGCGGACCGCTCGCCGCGCGGCTGGAACCCGGCGTCGGCGGGCTGGGCGGAGATACTCCGCCGGTCTCGAAGCACCGGGCAACTGGTGCGGTCAATGCCACGGGCGCAGCCCTCGGCTGGACGGGCGGCGGCCCAAGCCGGTCATGCGCTTCGCTTTGCTGTCAGTCGAGGCAGAATTCGTTGCCTTCGGGGTCGGTCATCACGATGAACCCGGCGCTGAGCGGCGGTTCGGGCTCGAAGCGGCGTACCCGGGTGGCGCCGAGAGCGGTCAGCCGCTGGCACTCTGCTTCGAGTGCCGCCATCCGGTCGGCGCCCTGCACACGATCGCGAAGTATCGGTCCTTCATCGATAACCAGCTGCTGCCCCAGTGGCGGGCGTGGCCGTTGATCGCGATCTTCAACGGCTACGTCGAGATCGAGAGGTGGCTGTCGCAGCTGCACGAGGACTATGCCGAGTCGTCGGTGTCGTCGTACTTCGCGTTGTTCTCCACCATCCTCAACGGCGCTGTCCGGGCTCGGATGATCCCGGCCAACCCGTGCAACGGTGTCCGGGTGTCCAAGGGGAGTACGACACCGAGCGGTTGGTGGGCACGCCAGCGCAGGCGTTGCGTGCGGCGATGCGGCTCCACGAGCTGGGTTTGGGGATGTCGGGGTTCGTGCTGTGCCTGATGGACTTCCATACCGGCGCCCGTTGGGGTGAACTTGTCGGGCAGCAGTGGCATGAGTACGACTCGGAGCGGCGTGGGATCGAGATCAGGACGCCGTTGAAGGAGGTCGGCGGGAAGGTCTACAAAGGAGGCCGGAAGAGTGGTGATCATCATTCGGACGGTCGCCAGCGCCCGCCGACGCGGCGTGGCAACTCGCGACCGAAGAAGGGACGAACGAAAACCCCTGTGGGGACTCGGTTTGTGGCTCTGCCTCCGGGGATCGCGGTGCTGTACGAGGAGCTGATGGACAGCCATCGGGAGCCGTTCGTGTTGTGCACGCCGGAGGGGCATCCGTGGCGGCGGTCGAACTTCCGGCTTCGGTTTTGGCGGCCGGGGTGGGACGGGGTCGAGCTGGAGGATGCCGGGGCGGGGGAGCGGCGCCCGATCCTGCCGACTTTCACGTTCCACGAAGGATCGCGCGGGTCTACGACCACGTGACGCCGGCGATGGTGAATCAGATTCTGGATGCGCTGGAGGAACGCTGGCGGTCGCTGGCGTCGCTGTACCCGGGCGAGCGGGCGAAACTGGTGTCGTGGTTCCCGCACCTGCGGTCCCAGCGGGCCCGGGTCTGGGGCCATCGCCGGATCGTCGCCGACTGACAGCTAGAAGCCCTGCCCCTCCGAGGAGGAACAGGGCTTCTGACCTGCGAAAACACGTGGTGCGCGATACTGGGATTGAACCAGTGACCTCTTCCGTGTCAGGGAAGCGCTCTCCCGCTGAGCTAATCGCGCGAGGTGGAGACGGGATTCGAACCCGTGTACACGGCTTTGCAGGCCGTTGCCTCGCCTCTCGGCCACTCCACCGTGACAGGCCCGAGAGCCTTCCGAGCGGATGACGGGATTCGAACCCGCGACCCTCACCTTGGCAAGGTGATGCGCTACCAGCTGCGCTACATCCGCACTTCTCGGCTGCGGTTCGGGAGTTTCGGGGCCGCGGCCCTGTCGCTCACCCCGTCGCCGTGGTGTGGGAAAACCATATCGGACCCCGGAAACGGCTCCGACACCGGGGTGTCACTGAGCCGTTGCGAGCCCGTCATCAGGCCAGATCGTGCGGGATCAGGTGCGTGAGCGCGTCGTCGACGTCGACCCACAGGTGCTCGTTGCCCGGGAGGACCACGTCGTACGTCCGGTCGAGGAAGTCGGCCAGCTCCTGGGCGGACGCCTCGAACATGGCGTGCCCGGAGGGCGAGTTCAGCTCGATCAGTACGGACTCGGGGTCCTCGACCGAAGGGCGGATGCGGACGTCCCCGTCACCCGCGTCGGCCAAGAGGCCGTCCGCGAGGAGGTCGCGTGCGTACACCCACTCGACCCAGCCGGCGCGGCCGGTGCGGAAGGCGGCGACGACCGCGTACGGGTCGCGTGTGTCGTAGCGCAGCTCCACCTTGACCGGAACCGCGGGCGTCCGCGGCGCCAGCAGGTCGAAGACCGCCGTCGAGCGGAGCGTCACGTGATCGTTGCGCATCGTCCTACCCTTCGTCTCCCTTCCCGGCCCGGCCCGGCCGAGGGCGTCACCACATGGGACGCATCGGGAGGCCGATTCCGTCGCAGGTGCGCCGCACATCACCCGTACGGGCCCATCAGCCCCCGTTTGCGCCCGTGTTCACCCGCACGACGCGCGATCGACCGGCGCGCCCCGTGTGAGCCCACCTCTCCATACTGCGCGGTTTAGTCGCCGGGCGATAGCACCGTCGCACGGATGTCGAACGTCGTGTCGGGCGGCCCCCGCCGGCCACAACCCCGGCTAGCTCGGGGTTGTTCGTTCCGTACTCGCCGGTAAGCGGAGTGTGGTCGTCCGAGACCACCCATTTGCAGGCGCCCGGAAGTCGTAAGCTAGTGTTCTCCCCAACACCGCGAGCGGGCGATTAGCTCAGCGGGAGAGCGCTTCGTTCACACCGAAGAGGTCACTGGTTCGATCCCAGTATCGCCCACGAGTTCGCAGAGAGAGCCCCTGTTCGCCGGACGTGCGAACAGGGGCTCTCTGTCTTGTGGGGGCCGAGCCCCCACGCCCCGCCGGGGGACGCCCCCGGACCCCCGGCCATGGTCACCTTTGTGAGGTTGGCCACGGCTGTGGCGCTCACCACCGCGAAACGGAGTGAACGATCCGTTCAGGTCGTCCGTATGGCCTGACAAGAGCGGTTGCGCGGGCCGTCCGGAACTGCCTCTGAGAACTGTCGGCGCGGCAGTCTTCTGTGGAACGAATCGGGCCTGTGAGGGTCCGGTGGTCGTCGGCGCGAGCGGGGCGTCCGGGTCCACTGTGGACCGGCCGGCCCGCGCAGTGTCCACAGTAGAGCCGCGGGCTCCGTTCGGCCGTTCGGAAGAGCGTGGGTCCACCCGGGTGCGGGTATCGCTCTGTTGACTACGTTCCGTAGTTTTTCCGGGGATACGCGCTATTACGCATCGTCATCGTCTTGTTATCTTGCGGCCATTTTCTGGCGGGAAAGACGCACGGCATGTGGCTGGAAATCCTTGTAACGATGCTGAGAGAGTCGCCGATACCTTGCCGTGTGAAGCCCTCCGTGGGCATAGCGCGAGATCCAGTAGTGGTGACTGTACGAAATCACTTCCGGTGACGCAGCGTGCGTGCGGACCCAAACCCGATCCCTGGTCCCGGGAGGTCAGATGGAAGAGTCGGTGCGGCCGTCGTACACGGTGAGCCAGCCACCGCCGCACATCGACCTCCAGGCCATTCCCCGCCCCGCCCAGCGGGACGACCTGACGGCCGACGCGGCCGCCACGCCGTCCCCCAAGGCACTCCCGGCGGCCTGGGAGGCGAGGTACAGAGCCTGGGTCATCGGCAGCGACGTCTTCATAACGCTGCTGGTGATCGCGATCAGCGCGTTCGTCATCGATCGCGTTGCCCCGCACGACATGCACGCCTTCGGCACCATCCTCGCCATCTTCGTCTCCCTGCCCGCCAGCCGGGCGTGGAGCCCGCGCGTGCTCGGCGAAGGCGCCGAGGAGTACCGCACGCTGGGCCGCGGCTTCATCACCGCGGCCGTCCTGGTCGCGCTCGGCGGCCTGCTGTTCGGCGCGCTCGAGGTCCAGGTCTGGGTGTTCGTCGTCGTCCCGGCCATCGCGCTCGTCGCCTTCCCGCAGCGGTACCTGCTGCGCCAGGTGCTGCACCGCAAGCGCGCCAAGGGACTCTGCCTGCTGCCGGTGATGGCGGCGGGCAGCCCGGAAACCGTCGCCGACCTCATCGCGCGCACCAAGTCCGAGGCCCACGTCGGGTGGCGCGTCGAGGCGGCGTGCACGTTCACGGGCCACGGCGCCGACCGCGACAGCGGCGAGATCGACGGAGTCCCGGTCGTCGGGCGGCTGGAAGAACTGTCCCGGTACGTGCGGCGCGGCGGCTACCGCGTCGTCGCGATCACCGCGGACCAGTACTGGACGCCGAAGCGGTTGCAGCGCCTGGCCTGGGACATGGAGGGCACCGGCGCGGAGATGGTCGTGGCGCCCGTCCTGATGGAGGTCGCGGGACCCCGGCTCAACGTCACCGGCGTGCTCGGGATGCCCCTGCTGCGCGTCACGGCCCCGATGTTCACCGGCGGCCGCCGCGTGGTGAAGGAGATCGTGGACCGCGCCGGCTCGGCGTTCCTGCTGACCCTGCTTTCCCCGCTGCTGCTCGTGATCGCGCTGGCGATCAAGCTCAACGACCGCGGCCCGGTGATCTACCGCCAGCGCCGCGTCGGCCGCGACGGCGCGACGTTCACCATGCTCAAGTTCCGCACGATGGTCACGAACGCCGACGCAATCCGGAAAACGCTCGAGCAGGACAACGAGGGCGCGGGCCCGCTGTTCAAGATGAAGCGCGACCCGCGGATCACCCGCGTGGGTGGTTTCCTGCGCCGGTATTCGCTCGACGAGGTGCCCCAGCTGTTCAACGTCGTGGCCGGGAAGATGTCGCTCGTCGGCCCGCGGCCCCCGCTGCCGGAGGAAACGGCGCAGTACGCGCCGGACGCCCGCCGCCGGCTGCTGGTGAAGCCGGGCCTCACCGGGCTCTGGCAGGTGAGCGGCCGCAGCGACCTCACGTGGGCGGAGAGCATCCGGCTCGACCTGCGGTACGTGGAGGACTGGTCGCTGGCGCTCGACCTGGTGATCCTGTGGAAGACGTTCCGCGCGGTGATGGGTGGGCAGGGCGCCTACTGACCCGTCCCGGCCGCGCATCGCGCACCACGGCCGCCGATCCCCGCCGAGGGGGTCGGCGGCCGTGCTCGCGTTTCGGGGTGCGCGCGGTGTGGCGGGCTCCGGCCCCAAAGGGCGGGTTGGCCCCGCTCGACGGCCCATCAGGCCGCCGGGCCGCCCCTGTTCGCCGCGCGGCCCCTGCTCCCGCCGCGCGGTCGGTACTGCGCCGTTCGCCGAGGTCGTCCGCGCCCGGCGAGCCCGGCGTGACCCGGTCGGCTGACCGCCTCTAGCTGACCGTAGTCGCCGGCTCACCCTTGTGATCCACTTCACCGGTGCCGGATGGTTGAACGCGAAATAGTTCAACGCTCAACTTGGTTGGACGGGGTAACCGACCCAACGGAAGGAAGCCAGCCCCATGACCACCTTTGCCGAGCAGACCAAGGCCCTCGAGCTTCCCGCGGACGTCCAGAACCTCCTGTTCCGCGAGGCGCGCACGGCCAACAGTTTCAGCTCCGAGCCGGTGACCGAGGAGCAGGTCCGCGCGATCTACGACCTCGTCAAGTGGGCCCCGACGTCGATGAACACCCAGCCGCTGCGGGCGCTGGTGCTCCGGACGGCCGAGGCGAAGGCCCGCCTGCTGCCCCACATGGCCCCGGGCAACCGGGACAAGACCGAAGCCGCGCCGCTGACCGTCGTGCTCGCCGCGGACGTCGACTTCCATGAGAACATCCCCCAGGTGTTCCCGCACGCCCCGCAGGTGAAGGACAACTTCGCCGACGAGCAGGGCCGCGTCGAGTTCTCCAAGCTGAACTCGCTGCTGCAGGTCGGCTACTTCATCATCGGCGTCCGCGCAGCCGGGCTGGCCGCCGGCCCGATGACCGGCTTCGACGCCCAGGGCGTCGACGACGAGTTCTTCGCGGACAAGAAGTGGCGCTCGCTGGTCGTCGTCAACGTCGGCAAGCCGGGCGAGAACCCCTGGTTCGACCGCCTGCCGCGGCTGGACTTCGAGCAGGTCGTCGAAACCCTCTGACCTCGATTGGACGGGCCGTCTCCGGAACCGGAGGCGGCCCGTCCGGCGTTCCCGCCACGCGCGTGAGGGCCGCGCGGGCCGCCGACTAGCATCGACGGAGTCGTCTTTGTCACTCCAGCTTGAGGAGCCGATCGTGTCCCAGTCGCCCCCCGTTTCCCCCGTGGCCGCCTCCCGTGTGGTGGTACCGGCGGGCACTACGGCGGGCGCGGCGGTCCGCGAAGCCGGCCTGCCGACCAAGGGCGAGGACACGGTCGTCGTCGTGCGCGACGCCGACGGCAAGCTGCGCGACCTCGCCTGGGCTCCCGAGGCCGACGCCGAGGTCGAGCCGGTCGTCGCGAACACCGAGGACGGCCGCAGCGTCATCCGGCATTCGGCGGCGCACGTGCTCGCCCAGGCCGTGCAGCAGCAGTTCCCGGACGCCAAGCTCGGCATCGGCCCGCCGGTGAAGGACGGTTTCTACTACGACTTCGCCGTCGACAAGCCGTTCACCCCCGAGGACCTGCAGGCGCTCGAAAAGCGCATGAAGCAGATCGTGAAGGGCGCCCAGCAGTTCTCGCGGCGCGTTTTCGACTCCGTGGACGAGGCGAAGAAGGAACTGGCGGACGAGCCGTTCAAGCTCGAGCTGGTCGACCTCAAGTCCGAAGTGGACGCAGTGGACACCTCCGAGGTGATGGAGGTGGACAGTAGTGCTTCCGGCGAGCTCACCATCTACGACAACCTCGACCCGCGCACCAAGGAACGTGTCTGGAGTGACCTCTGCCGGGGCCCGCACGTGCCGACCACGAAGTTCATCCCGGCGTTCAAGCTGACCCGCGTCGCCGCCGCGTACTGGCGGGGGAGTGAGAAGAACCCGCAGCTGCAGCGGATCTACGGCACGGCGTGGGAGTCGGCCGAGGCGCAGGACGCCTACCTCGAGCGCGTCGCCGAGGCCGAGCGCCGCGACCACCGCAAGCTCGGTGCCGAGCTGGACCTGTTCTCCTTCCCCGAGGAGATCGGCTCCGGCCTGCCGGTGTTCCACCCCAAGGGCGGCATCATCCGCCGCGAGCTGGAGAACTACTCGCGCCGCCGCCACGAGGAGGCCGGCTACGAGTTCGTGAACACCCCGCACATCAGCAAGGGCGAGCTGTTCCACACCTCCGGCCACCTGCCGTACTACGCGGACACGATGTTCCCGCCGGTGCAGTTCGACGAGGAGAACTACTACCTCAAGGCCATGAACTGCCCGATGCACAACCTGATCTTCCGCTCGCGCGGGCGGTCCTACCGCGAGCTGCCGCTGCGGCTGTTCGAGTTCGGCACCGTCTACCGCTACGAGAAGTCGGGTGTCGTGCACGGCCTCACCCGCGTGCGCGGGCTGACGATGGACGACTCGCACATCTACTGCACCAAGGAGCAGATGCCGGGCGAGCTCCGGTCGCTGCTGAAGTTCGTCCTCGACCTGCTCGCCGACTACGGCCTCTCCGACTTCTACCTCGAGCTGTCCACCCGCGGGGACTCCGACAAGTTCATCGGCGAGGACTGGGAGTGGGAGGAGGCCACCGAGACGCTGCGGCAGGCCGCCGTCGACTCCGGCCTCGAGCTGGTCCCGGACCCGGGCGGCGCGGCCTTCTACGGCCCGAAGATCTCGGTGCAGGCCAAGGACGCCATCGGCCGCACCTGGCAGATGTCGACCATCCAGCTGGACTTCAACCAGAACAAGCGGTTCGAGCTCGAGTACACCGCGCCCGACGGCTCGCGCCAGACGCCGGTGATGATCCACCGCGCGCTGTTCGGCTCGATCGAGCGGTTCTTCGGCGTGCTGACCGAGCACTACGCGGGCGCGTTCCCGGCGTGGCTCTCGCCGGTGCAGGTGGTCGGCATCCCGATCACCGCCGACCAGGTCGGGTACCTGCAGGACGTCGAGAAGGCGTTGCGCGCCAAGGGGATCCGCGCCGAGGTCGACGCGAGCGACGACCGGATGCAGAAGAAGATCCGGACGCACACCACGCAGAAGGTGCCGTTCATGCTGCTGGCCGGCGCGAAGGACGTCGAGGCGGGCGCGGTGTCGTTCCGCTTCCGCGACGGCGGCCAGATCAACGGCGTGCCGGTGGAGAAGGCGGTCGAGGCCATCGCGGAGTGGGTCGAGCGCCGCGAAAACGCGTCGCCGTCGGCCGAAGCGCTGGAGACGGTCGTTCGGTGAGCGAAGGTCCCGAACTCGTCGAGCAGCAGGGCATCGGGGTCCAGGACGCGTTCCAGCGCCTCTGGACCCCGCACCGGATGGCCTACATCAAGGGCCAGGACAAGCCGGACGACGACGAGGACACCGGCTGCCCGTTCTGCCGCATCCCGTCCCTGGACGACAAGACTGGCCTGATCGTCGCGCGCGGCGAGGCGGTGTACGCGGTGCTGAACCTGTACCCGTACAACCCGGGGCACCTGATGGTGGTGCCCTACCGGCACGTCGCGGACTACACCGAGCTGACGGTCGAGGAGACGCGCGAGGTCGCCGAGTTCACCCAGCACGCGATGAAGGTGATCCGCGCGGTGTCCGGCGCGCACGGCTTCAACATCGGTCTGAACCAGGGCGTGATCGCGGGCGCGGGCATCGCGGCGCACCTGCACCAGCACCTGGTGCCGCGGTGGGGTGGCGACGCGAACTTCATGCCGATCATCGGCCAGACGAAGGTGCTGCCGCAATTGCTGGGCGAAACGCGGGACCTGCTCTCCGACGCCTGGTGAAACGCTCGGATGCCGTAACGGTAAATCCTAATTGAGTGTTCAACCGAGGGTATGATGGGGGTATGTCCGAAACCCGATGGCTCAGCGACGACGAGCAGCGCGTCTGGCGTGAGTTCAACGCGGCCACCCGCATGCTCAGCGCGCACCTCGAAGGCCAGCTGCAGCACGACTCGGGCATGCCGCACACCTATTACGAAGTCCTCGTCGCGCTCTCGGAGGCCGAAGGCCGCCGGCTGCGGATGAGCGAGCTCGCCGACGCGCGCCAGGCGTCGCGAAGCCGGCTCTCGCACGCCGTCGCGCGGCTGGAAGCCAACGGCTGGGTGCGCCGCGAGGCCTGCCCGACCGACAAGCGCGGCGCCTGGGCCGTCCTCACGGACGAAGGCTTCGCCGCGCTCGAAGCGGCCGCGCCCGGGCACGTCGAGGCCGTCCGCGAGAGCCTTTTCGACCCCCTGACGCCCGAGCAGGTCACCGCGCTCGGGGAAATCAGCGCCGCGATCCGGCAGCGCCTCTCGCCGAAGTGCGCCGCCGCGCAGGCCGCCGAAGAGGCGCGCGAGTACCCCGGCGAGGTCGTCGCGCTGCCGAAATCGGGCTGAGCCGGGACGGCGCGTCGGGTTCGCCGAGGCGGGTGGATAGGCTGCATTCGCCCACCCGACCCTCGTAGCCAGGTGCCTCAGACGAACCGATGCTCAATATCTTCGCGCGTGCCTCCGTTTCCCGCGTCACCGATCCGATCGGCCAGGCGCTGGTCCGCGTCGGGCTGACCCCGAACGTGATGACCGTGCTCGGCACCGCCGGTGCGGTCGTCTGCGCCCTGGTCTTCTTCCCCAACGGCTACCTGCTCTGGGGCACCTTCACGGTGTGGGGCTTCGCCATGCTCGACCTCCTCGACGGCGCGATGGCCCGCGCCCGCGGCTACGGCACCCCGTTCGGCGCGGTGCTCGACGCCACCTGCGACCGGCTGGTCGACGGCGCGCTGTTCGCCGCCATCGCCTGGTGGTGCTTCGTCGTCGACGACAACCACCCGGCCGCCGCCGCGGCACTGCTGTGCCTGGTGCTCGCCCAGGTCATCTCCTACGTCAAGGCCCGCGCCGACGCCTCCGGCCTGCCGGTGGACGGCGGCCTCGTCGAACGCGCCGAGCGGCTGATCATCGCCCTCGTCGGCACCGGCCTGCACGGCTTCGGCATCCCGTACACCGTGGACGTGACGCTCTGGCTGCTCGCCGTGCTGTCGGTCATCACCCTCCTGCAGCGTTTCGCCGCCGTCGCGAAGGCGGCCCGTGAGGCCGCGGCGGGGGAGCAACCGGCATGAGCGCGCTGTCCGAGCGGTTGAGCGCCTTCGGCTACGCGGCCGGGTGGCGGCTGGCCGGCTGGCTGCCGCCCGGGTTCGGCGGGACGGTGTTCTCCCTCGGCGCGGACCTCGCCGTCCGGCGCGACGGCGGGGCCGTGCGGCAGCTGCGCGCCAACCTCGCCCGCGTCGTCCCGCAGGCGGACGAGGTCGAGATGGACGAGCTGACCCGGCGCGCGATGCGCTCGTACGCCCGGTACTGGCACGAGACGTTCCGGCTGCCGTCGATGGACCAGAAGGAGGTCAGCGCCAAGGTCGCGGCCTCCATCACCGGCGTGGAGAACCTCGACGCCGCCCTCGCCGAGGGCAACGGCGCGGTGATGGCGCTGCCGCACAGCGGGAACTGGGACATCGCCGGCGTCTGGCTGGCCGACTACCTCGGCGGGTTCACGACGGTCGCCGAGCGGCTGAAGCCCGAGTCGCTCTACCGCCGGTTCGTCGAGTACCGCGAGTCGCTCGGCTTCGAGATCGTGCCGCTGACCGGCGACAGCTCGGCGATGCGCGTGCTGCTGAAGCGGCTGCGCGAGAACAAGGCCGTCTGCCTGGTCGGCGACCGCGACCTGACCACCAGCGGGATCCCGGTGAAGTTCTTCGGCGAGCAGGCCCGCTTCCCCGGCGGCCCGGCGCGGCTGGCCGCCACGACCGGCGCCGCGCTGATCCCGGCCGGCTGCTGGTTCACCGAGGACGGCTGGCAGATCCGGCTGCACCCGCGCATCCGCGTCACCGCGCGCGCCGAGGTCGCGGCGGCCACCCAGGCGCTGGCCGACATCTTCGCCGGCGACATCGCCGCGCACCCGGCCGACTGGCACATGCTGCAGAAGTTCTGGCCCGCCGACCTCGAGGCCGGCGAGCGGGTCAGCCTCGAAGAAGCGAGCTGAGGCGTGGCCGCGCGCCCGATGCGGATCGGGATCGTCTGCCCCTATTCGTTCGACGTCCCCGGCGGGGTCCAGGGGCACGTGATCGACCTGACGAAGGCGCTGCTCGCCCGCGGGCACCGGGTGTCCGTGCTGGCGCCCGCCGACGAAGACGCCGAGCTCCCGGAGTTCGTGCACCCGGCCGGGAAGGCGCTCGGCATCCGGTACAACGGCTCGGTCGCCCGGCTGCAGTTTGGCCCGGTGTCCTACGCGCGCGTGCGCCGCTGGATCCGAGACGGCGACTTCGACGTCCTGCACCTGCACGAGCCGGCCGCGCCGAGCCTTTCGCTGCTGGCGCTGCTCATCGCCGACGGCCCGATCGTGGCGACGTTCCACACCGCGACCACGCGCTCGCGCACGCTCTCGGCGTTCCAGCCGGTGCTGCGGCCGCTGCTGGAGAAGATCACGGCGCGGATCGCGGTGTCCGCGCTGGCCCGCCGGGTCCAGGTCGAGCACGCGGGCGGCGACGCCGTCGAGATCCCCAACGGGGTCGACGTCGAGTTCTTCTCCTCGGCGACGCCGCTGCCGGGCTACCCGCGGGCGGGCGGCACGGTCGGGTTCGTCGGCCGGTTCGGCGAGCCGCGCAAGGGCATGGGCGTCCTGCTGGAAGCGCTGCGGCAGATCTTGCCCGAGTTCGAAGACCTGCGGCTGGTCGTGGTCGGCCGCGGCGACGAAGACCAGCTGCGCCGCGACGCCGGCCCCGAGCTCGCGCCGCACCTGGAGCTGCTCGGCCAGGCCGACGACTTCGTCAAGGCCCAAGCGCTGCGCAGCGTCGACGTCTACTGCGCGCCCAACACCGGCGGCGAGAGCTTCGGGATGATCCTGACCGAGGCGATGGCGGCCGGGACCCCGGTGCTGGCCAGCGGCCTGGACTCGTTCCGCCGCGTGCTCGACGACGGCCACGCCGGGATGCTCGTCGAGACCGGCGACCCCGCGGCCCTCGCGGACGGGCTGCGCGAGCTGCTCGGCGACCCGGCGCGCCGGGCGTCGCTGGCCGCGGCGGCGGGGGAGCGCGTCACGATGTTCGACTGGTCGGTGGTGGCGACGCAGGTGCTGCGGGTCTACGAGACGGCCGTGGTCGCCGACCCGCGGCGCGTCGCGGCGCCGGAGCGGGAGCCGGCGCGGTGAGCGTGCTCGGCTGGCTGCTGCCGGTGCTGGCGCTGGTCGTCGTGCTGGGTGGGCTCTTCCTGGTGGCGACGGCGAACCGGCTCGACCGGCTGCACGTCCGGATGGACGCCGGCTGGGCCGCCCTCGACGCGGCGCTGGCCCGCCGCGCGGTGGTGGCGCGCGCGGTCGCCGTGGTGCTGGGCGACACCCGGCTGCGGACGTCGGCCGAACGCGCGGAGGCGGCGCCGCGCGTGGAGCGCGAGGCCGAAGAGGGCGACCTGACGCTGCAGCTGAGCCGCGTCGACCGGACGGGGCTGCCGGCCGAGCTGGCCGAGGAGCTGACCGACGCCGAGCACCGGGTGGTGATCGCCCGCCGCGTCCACAACGATGCCGTCCGCGACACGCTGCGCCTGCGGCGGCGGCGGAAGGTGCGCTACTTCCGGCTCGCGGGGACGGCGCCGCTGCCGGAGTACTTCGAGTTCGCCGAGCCGGAGGTCTGACGTGTGGTGGGTGGTCGTCGAGGAGCAGCGCGGCGCGGGTGACGGCCGGAGCTGGTCGTTGTCCGAGACGTTCTCCTACGACGACCAGGCGACTGCCGAGGCCGAGGCCGAGCGGCTCGCGCGGGAGTACCAGCCGGTCTACCCGTGGTCGCCGAAGTCGCGGAAGGTCCTGCGCGGCGCCGGCGGGTACCTGGTGGTCGTCGAGGGCCGGACGTCGACGTTCCACTTCCGGCTGAGCGTGCTCGACGAGGTCTGAAGCTGCCAGACTGGGCGGCATGAGCGAGACCTGCGACGTCGCCCACGGCACGGCCGAGGCGGACCCCGGTGTGCGGACCCTGGTGGCGGTGTTCGCGTCGCCGGTTTCGCGGTATCTGCTGAAGTTCGCCGGCGACCTCGGCTACCACGTGGCGCTGTTCGAGCCGGACGCCGCGCGCGCCACCGACGGGCCCGAGGGGATCGAGGCGGACACGACGCTGCCGCCGCTCGACGGCTCGGCGGACGTCGTCGTCACCGACCACCACCGGCCCGAGCTCGGCGAGGTGCTGAAGGCCGCGCTGGGCGGAAACCCGCGCTGGATCGGCGTGCTCGGCAACCCGAGGCACCCCGGCCCGCACGTGGCCGCGTTGCGGGGCCTGGGCGTGAGCGACGACGACATCGCCCGCGTGCACCGGCCGGTCGGGCTGAACATCGGCTCACGCACGCCGCCGGAGATCGCCGTCGCGACCCTCGCCGGTCTGCTGGCCGACCGCAACGGGCGCCCGGGCGGCTTCGACTTCTGACCCCGTCGTGAGTGAGAAACAGCGTTGGAACACTGTTTCTCACCCACGACCGGGCTAGTGGACCGCCATTCCTTCCGGCATCGGCTCGAAGCGCGCGTGCCGGCGGGTGAACGTCGCCGTGCCCGACGTCATCGAGCGCAGGTCGATCAGGTAGCGGATCAGCTCCGTCGCCGGGACCTCCGCCCGGATCACCGTCCGGCCGCCGTCGCCGGCTTCGGTGCCCAGCACCCGGCCGCGGCGGGACGAGAGGTCGCCGAGCACCGTGCCGAGGTGCTCGTCCGGCAGCCGGATCGCCACCTCCTCCAGGGGCTCCAGCATCGTGATGTGCCCGTTCGCCGCGGCTTCGCGCAGCGCGAGCGCGCCCGCGGTCTGGAACGCCGCGTCGGAGGAGTCGACGCTGTGGGCCTTCCCGTCGACCAGCGTCACCTTCACGTCGACCACCGGGTGCCCGTCGGCCAGCCCGCGCGCCAGCTGGGCCCGCACGCCCTTCTCCACGCTCGGGATGAACTGGTGCGGCACCGAGCCGCCGACGACCTTGTCGACGAACTGGAACCCGCCGCCGCGCGGGAGCGGCTCGACCTCGATGTCGCAGACGGCGAACTGGCCGTGCCCGCCGGACTGCTTCACGTGCCGCCCGTGTCCCTTGGCCGGCTTGGCGAACGTCGAGCGCAGGCTGATCTTCACCGGCTCGGTCTCGACGTCGGCGCCGCCCGCCCGCAGCCGCGAGAGCACGACGTCGGCGTGCGCTTCGCCCATGCACCACAGCACCAGCTGGGCGGTCTCGGCGTTGCGGTCCAGCCGCAGGGTGGGGTCGCCGGCGACCAGCCGGGACAGGTTGCGGGCGAGGGTGTCTTCGTCGCTGCGGGTCTTCGCGACCACCGCCACCGGCAGCAGCGGCTCCGGCATCGCCCACGGTTCCATCAGCAGCGGCTCCTCCGGCGAGGAGACGGTGTCGCCGGTCTCGGCCGAGCCGACCTTCGTCAGCGCGCAGAGGTCGCCGGCGACGCAGTAGGGCACTTCCCGCAGGTTCGCGCCGAGGGGGGAGTAGAGGTGCGCGACGCGCTCGTCGGCGTCGTGGTCCTCGTGGCCGCGTTCGGCGAGGCCGTGCCCGGACACGTGCACCGGCCGCTCGGGACGCAGCGTCCCGGAGAACACCCGGACGAGGGACACCCGGCCGACGTAGGAGTCGACGGCCGTCCGGACGACCTCCGCGGCGAGGGGGCCCGCGGGGTCGGCGGTGATGGCGGCGTGCTCCCCGCCGTCCGGCGTGGTGACGTCGGGTGGCTGGTGCTCCAGGGGCGAGGGGAACGCGCGGACGATCCCGTCGAGCACCTCGGCCAGGCCGATCCCGCTGGTCGCGCACACCGGGATCACCGGGTGGAACGACCCGCGCGCGACGGCGGTTTCGAGGTCGGCGATCAGCGTCTCCTCGGCGATCGCCTCGCCGGCGAGGTAGCGGTCCATCAGGGACTCGTCCTCGCTCTCGGCGATGATCCCTTCGATCAGCTCGTTGCGCGCCTCGGCCATCCGCTCCAGGTCCGCCGGGTCGGGCTCGCCGATCTTCGGCGGGTGGCCGCCGGAGTAGTCGAAGTACCGCTGGGTGATCAGCCCGACCAGGCCGTCGCCCGCGGGCAGGTACAGCGGCAGCACGCCGTCGCCGAACGCGGCCTGGCAGGCGGCGATCTCGGCCATCGCGTCGGCCCGGTGGTGGTCGAGCCGGGAGACGACGACCGCGCGCGGCATCCCGACCGCCGCGCACTCTTCCCACACCGCGACCGTCGCCGCGTCGACGCCTTCGGCGGCGCAGACGACGAACAGCGCCGCGTCGGCCGCGCGCAGCCCGGCCCGCAGCTCCCCGACGAAATCGGCGTACCCCGGGGTGTCGATCAGGTTGATCTTGTGGCCCTGGTGCAGCACCGGCGCGACCGAGAGGCCGACCGATCGCTGCTGGCGCACCGCCGCGGGGTCGTGGTCGCACACCGTCGTCCCCTCGACCACCGAGCCCGCGCGCGGGACGGTGCCGGACGCCGCGAGCAGCGCCTCGGTGAGGGTCGTCTTCCCCGAGCCGGACGGGCCGACGAGCACGACGTTGCGGACCTTCGCGGGGTCGTCCACAGCGACGGCGGCCCCGGTGTCGGCGTTCTTGGCTTGTTTGTCTGCCATGACGACTCCTCGGCGAACGGCTGGTGTACGAGATGTGTCCTCGATCACACACCCGCTACCCTGGTCACGGCAAGGCAGGGCCCCCGGGACCAGCCGAATGCCCGGGGGGACACGGGGCAGGGGGAGTGACGTGGACAGGCGGACTTTCTTGCGGGTTTCCGGAGCGGTGCCGGTGGCGGGCCTGGCGGGGTGGCCGCCGCCGGACGACTGGGAGCGGCTGCGCCGGCGGCTGACCGGCCCGCTCTTCCGGCCGGGCGACCCGGGTTACCCGGAGGCCAAGCAGGGTTTCTTCACGATGTACGACGACCGGCAGCCGGCCGCCGTCGTCGGCGCCGTGCGCGTCGAGGACGTCCAGGCGGCCGTCGCTTTCGCCGCGCGGCACCGCTTGCCGGTGGCGGCTCGCAGCGGCGGGCACAGCTATCCCGGCTATTCCACTGTGGACGGCGGGATCGTCGTGGACCTGAGCCGGTTTTCGGGTATCGAGGCGCGGCCGGACGGCCGTGCGGTGATCGGGGCCGGCGCGCGCTTGGGTCCGATCGCGACGACGCTCGCCGCGGCCGGCCGGGTGCTGCCCGCGGGCAGCTGCGGCACGGTCGGCATCGCCGGGCTCGCCCTCGGCGGCGGGGTCGGCGTGCTCGACCGGAAGTACGGGTTGACGTGCGACCACCTGGAAGCGGCGCGGATCGTCACGGCCGACGGCCGGGTGCGGACGGTGTCGGCGGCCGCGGAGCCCGATCTTTTCTGGGCGCTGCGCGGCGGCGGTGGCGGGAACTTCGGGATCGTCACCGGCTTCACCTTCCGGACGGTGCCGGTCGCCGACGTCGCCACGTTCGCCCTCGAGTTCCCGCCCGCCGCCGGGGCCGCGTTGCTCGCCGCTTGGCAGGAGTGGCAGCCGGTGGCGCCGGACGAGCTGTGGTCGGGGATGGGGCTGGCGTGGAACGAGGCCACGCTCGGCGGCACCTTCCTCGGCCCGCGGGCGCGCATGCACGCGCTGCTCGAAGACCTCGTCCGCCGCGTCGGCACCGCGCCGACAGAGTGGAACGAGGGCGTCCAGGACCACCTGAGCGCGATGCGCTCGTTCGACGACCAGGAGTCCCGGCCCTCGGCGGCCGCGGACCGGGGGACGTACACCGGCACGTCGAGGATGCTGACCCGGCCGCTCGCCGACCCGGGCGCGGTCGTCGGCGTGCTCACCCGCGACCCGGGAATCCGCACGATCGTGGACTCGGCGGGCGGCGCCATCGCGCGCGTCGGCGCCCGGGAAACGGCGTTCCCGTACCGGACGGCGCTCGCCAGCCTCCAGTTCCTGCACGGCGCGGAGCCGGAAAACGGCGGGGAGGCCGGTGCACGGCGCTCGCTGGCCGCCGTGCGCGACGGGCTCGGGCCGGAGTTCGGCACCACGGGCTACGTCAACTACCTCGACCCGGAGATGCCCGATTGGGCGCAGGCGTACTACGGGGTGAACCTGCCGCGGCTGCGCGCTGTCGCCCGGAAGTATGACCCGCGAGGAATTTTCGCTTTCCCGCAAGGACTTTCGGCGCCCCGCTCGACTGTCCATATCGGAGAGACGTAAGCTCCGCGGCACTCGGCAGAGAGGCAGCGCGTGCTCGACCTGGCATTCTCCACAGAGGACCTGGCGCACACCCGGTTCGCGTTCTCGCCCGCGTGGGAGATCGTCGCGAGCGTCCGCGTCCTGAACCAGCCGGGGGAGCACGCGCTGCACCTGCCGTGGGTCAAACGCGCCACCGCGGCGCTCGCCGAGGCCGGGCTGGACATCGGGCTCCTGCGCGACCTCGTCCCGCTGCGGCACCTGCCCGGCTTCCTGGCCGCGACGCCGTCGACGCCGCTGCCCGAGCTCGCCGACGAGCTCGCGGACCTGCGCGACGTGCCCGCCCGCGTCGTCCGGCGCGAGCTGGACGCGATGGCCGGGCCGCGCACGCCCGCGTTGAACCGCCTCCACCGCGACCCCGAAGCCGGTCTCGAGCGGCTCGCGACGCTGATGGAGCAGTACTGGGAGCTGGTGCTCACCCACGACTGGCCGCGGATCCGCGCGCTGCTCGAGGCCGACGTGCTGCACCGGTCGCGGATGCTGGCCCAGGGCGGGGCGGCGGAGCTGTTCAACGACCTCACGCCGCTGGTCCGCTGGCAGGGCGGCACGCTCACGGTCGCGCACCGCCACCTGCACGCGGCCGTGCCGCTCGACGGGCGCGGCCTGGTGCTCGTGCCCTCGGCGTTCGTCTGGCCGCGGGTGTTCTCCAAGACCGACCCGCGCTGGCAGCCGGTGCTGCGCTACCCGCCGCGCGGCATCGCCACGCTCTGGGAGACCGGCACGGCCGCCGCGCCCGGCGCGCTGGCCGCCGTCGTGGGCCGCGGCCGGGCCATGCTGCTGACCGAGCTGACCGCGCCGGCGTCCACCGCCGAGCTCGCCCGCCGGACCCGGCTCAGCGCCGGGGCGGTGTCGCAGCACCTCGGCGTCCTGAAGGCCGCGGGCCTGGTCAGCGGGCATCGTGCCGGACGTCACGTGCTGTACGCACGCACCCGGGCCGCGGAAGTCCTGGTCGCGGGGGTGCCGGAAGTGGACTCCTGAGATAGCCGCGTACTGGCCTGCTTGAAGGGTCCACCACGGACCTACTCTCGGATGCGTACCCACCGATTTCATCTCGAAAGGCCTCGTCGTGTCCGAGCAGCAGACCACCGCCACCGTCCAGTCCGTCACCGGCACCGCCAAGGTGAAGCGCGGCATGGCCGAGATGCTCAAGGGCGGCGTGATCATGGACGTGGTCACCGCCGACCAGGCCAAGATCGCCGAAGACGCCGGTGCGGTCGCGGTGATGGCGCTGGAGCGCGTGCCCGCCGACATCCGCGCGCAGGGCGGCGTCGCGCGGATGAGCGACCCCGACCTGATCGACGGCATCATCGAGGCCGTCTCGATCCCGGTGATGGCGAAGGCCCGCATCGGCCACTTCGTCGAGGCGCAGGTCCTGCAGTCCCTCGGCGTCGACTACATCGACGAGTCCGAGGTCCTCACCCCGGCCGACTACGCCAACCACATCGACAAGTGGGCCTTCACGGTTCCCTTCGTCTGCGGCGCGACCAACCTGGGCGAGGCGCTGCGCCGGATCACCGAGGGCGCGGCGATGATCCGCTCCAAGGGCGAGGCCGGCACCGGCGACGTCTCCAACGCCACCACCCACATGCGCCAGATCCGCCAGGAGATCCGGCGGCTGACGTCGCTGCCGGAGGACGAGCTGTTCGTCGCGGCCAAGGAGCTGCAGGCGCCGTACGAGCTGGTCCGCGAGGTGGCGCAGGCCGGCAAGCTCCCGGTGGTGCTGTTCACCGCGGGCGGCATCGCCACCCCGGCCGACGCGGCGATGATGATGCAGCTCGGCGCCGAGGGCGTGTTCGTCGGCTCGGGCATCTTCAAGTCCGGCAACCCGGCCCAGCGCGCGGAAGCGATCGTCAAGGCGACGACGTTCTACGACGACCCGGACGTGCTGGCGAAGGTTTCGCGCGGCCTGGGCGAGGCGATGGTGGGGATCAACGTCGAGGAGCTCCCGGAGCCGCACCGCCTCGCCGAGCGCGGCTGGTAGATCCACTTCGCCTGCCGGGCAGTCATCGGCGACGGGGTTCGCGGTCGTAGTACACGGTCATGGTGAGGTCGTCTTCGCCGTCGGTGACCTCCGAGGCGAAGGTGATGTCGTGGACCTGCACGTCACCGAGGCCCTCGATCGCGTCGGCGACGCGTCGTAGCAGCGCGGCGACGTCACCCTGCCCCGGTCCCTCCGGGTTGCTCCGGGAGAAGTGGAATGCACGCCATCGGTCACGCGGGTCGGTCATGGCGCCATCCTGCCCGGCGGCTCAGACGTATTCGGAGATCTCGACGGCGTACGTACCCGGCTCGAGGGCCTCGAAGATGTGCGGCACGTCCCCGGGGTAGCAGATGTAGTCCCCGGGCAGGAGCTCCTCGGGGGCGTCCATGACGCCGACCCGCGCGCGGCCCGCGCACAGCACGATGTGCTCGACCACCCCGGTCATGTGCGGGTCGGAGCGCCGCGGCGTGCCCGGCTCGCCGCGGACTACGTAGATGTCGCGCCGGGCGCCGGTGGGGCACGCCGACAGCAGCGTGCACGCGTAGTCGGCGTGTTCGGCGAACACTGTCGGCCCCCGGCCCGCGCGGACCACCCGGACCTTCGGCCGCTCCGGCTCGACCAGCCGGGAGAACGGCACGTCGAGGGCGACGCCGAGCGCCCACAGCGTCTCGACGCTCGGGTTGCCGGTGCCCGATTCGAGCTGCGAGAGCGTCGACTTGGCCAGGCCGGCGCGGCGCGCGACCTCGGTCAGGGACAAGCCCGCGCGGGTGCGTTCCCGGCGCAGGGACGCGGCGATGATCTCCAGCGGCGCGCCGGTGGTTTCCTGCGACATTGCCGTTCGCTCCATCGGTCGTTCTGTTCGCCTTGACGAACATGGGTGCCTGTGTTCACCATAGAACACATGCGTTCGATATGGCGAACACTCGATCGGGGCCTCGCCCGTGACATCGGCCTGGTCTGTCTCGCCGATTGTCTCGTGGGGGTTTCCTACGGCGCCATCGCGGTGAGCTCCGGCTTCCCGCTGTGGCTGCCGATGCTGATGTCCCTGCTGGTCTTCGCCGGGGCGTCGCAGTTCATGTTCATCGGCATCGTCGCCGCGGGCGGCAACCCGTTCGCCGCAGTGCTGGCCGGGCTGCTGGCCAACGCGCGGCACCTGCCGTTCGGCTTCGCGATCGGCGACGTCCTGGGGAAGCGGTGGACGGCCCGGCTGGCGGGCAGCCACCTGATGATCGACGAATCGGTCGCGTTCGCGCTGGCCCAGCGCGAGGCGCACCGCCGGCGCGCCGCGTACTGGGCGTGCGGGACCGGCCTGTTCGCCTGCTGGAACATCGGCGTGGTCGGCGGGGCGTACGCCGGCACGGCGATCAGCGACACGGACGCGTTCGGCCTGGACGCGGCGTTCCCGGCGGTGCTGCTGGCGCTGGTGCTGCCGTCGCTGCGTGACAAGGCGACCCGGCTGCCGGTGCTGCTCGGGGTGCTGGTCGCCCTGGTGGCGACGCCGTTCCTGCCGGCGGGGCTGCCGGTGCTGCTCGCGCTGGCGGGGGTGCTGGCCGGGGTGGCGGCGAAGGAGCCCGAGCTGGAGGAGGCGCGCTGATGGACGGCGTGGAACTGCTGATCGCCACGGGGGTGCTGGCGGCCGGGACGTTCGCGTTCCGCTTCGCGGGTCCGGCGCTGCGCAGCCGCGTGAAGCTGACCCCGAAGGCCGAGCGGTTGATGGCCCTGGCGGCGGTGGTGCTGCTGGCGGCGCTGGTGGCCGTGAGTGCCCTGACCGAGGGCCACGGGTTCGCCGGGATCGCGCGGCCGGCGGGAGTCCTGGTGGCGGGGGTGCTGGCGTGGCGGAAGGCACCGTTCGCGCTGGTGGTGGTGGCCGCCGCGGCGACGGCGGCGCTGCTGCGGCTGGCCGGTGTTCCGTGAGCGAGGCGGCTGACCTGCCGGTAAGCCACCGGGCCGGTGCGTCTAGGCTGGTGGGAAGGTCTTTCGGGAGGTCGGGTGTCGTCGGAACCGGTCATCGGTGTGCTCGCCATGCAGGGTGCCGTGCGGGAGCACGTCGCCATGCTGGAAGAAGCCGGTGCGCGCGCCAAGCCGGTCCGGCGAGCCGGTGAACTGTCCGAAGTGGACGGCCTGGTGCTGCCCGGCGGCGAGTCGACCACCATGTCGAAGCTGCTCGAGACGTTCGAACTGCTGGAACCGCTCAAAGCTCGGATCGCCGAGGGCATGCCCGCCTTCGGCTCGTGCGCCGGGATGATCCTGCTGGCCCGGCAGACCCTCGACGGGCGGCCCGACCAGCAGCAGCTCGGCGGCCTCGACGTCGTCGTCCGGCGGAACGCCTTCGGCCGGCAGGTCGACTCCTTCGAGGCGGACCTCGACTTCGCCGGCGTCGACGGCGAAGTGCGCGCGGTTTTCATCCGGGCGCCGTGGGTCGAGAAGGCCGGTGACGGCGTCGAGGTGCTGGCCACCGTCAGCGGCGTGCCCGGCGTGGACGACGACACCGCTAGGATCGTCGCGGTCCGGCAAGGGGCGGTGCTGGCGACCGCGTTCCACCCGGAGCTGACGCCCGACGTGCGGGTGCACCGGCTGTTCGTCGACCTCGCGCGGAAGGCAGCCTGAGACGCGGTGCCCGGCCGGGGTACGGAACAGATGGAGGAGAGATGAGCGGCCACTCCAAGTGGGCCACCACGAAGCACAAGAAGGCCAACCTCGACGCGAAGCGCGGCAAGCTCTTCGCGCGGTTGATCAAGAACATCGAGGTGGCCGCCCGCACGGGCACCGGTGGTGGCGACCCGGATGGCAACCCGACGCTCTACGACGCCATCCAGAAGGCCAAGAAGAACTCGGTCCCGCAGGACAACATCGAGCGCGCCCGCAAGCGCGGCGCCGGTGAAGAGGCCGGCGGCGCCGACTGGCAGAACATCACGTACGAGGGCTACGGCCCCAACGGCGTGGCGGTGCTGATCGAGTGCCTGACCGACAACAAGAACCGCGCCGCGATGGAGGTCCGCACCGCGCTCACCCGCAACGGCGGCTCCCTCGCCGACCCGGGCTCGGTCGCCTACATGTTCAACCGCAAGGGCGTCGTGCTCATGCCGAAGGCCGAAGCCACCGAGGACGACGTCCTCATGGCGGTCCTCGACGCGGGCGCCGAAGAGGTCAACGACCTCGACGAGAGCTTCGAGATCGTCTCCGAGGGCGGCGACCTGGTGCCGGTGCGCAAGGCCCTGCAGGAAGCCGGCTTCGAGTACGAGTCGGCGGAGCTGACGTTCCTCCCGACCGTCAGCGTCCCCCTGGACGCCGACGGCGCGAAGAAGGTCTTCAAGCTGATCGACGCCCTCGAAGACTGCGACGACGTCCAGAACGTCTACGCGAACTTCGATGTCTCGGACGAGGTGCTCGCCGAAGTCGGCTGAGTTTTTCCTTGCGCCGCACCGCTTTCGTGCCCGGGCCGGAAACTTTCCGGCCCGGGCACTGTGCTCTCCGGGTCTCGTCAGGCAGAATGTGCGCCGTGACCTCGACGACCCCCGCCTCCGCCGACATCACCGCCGAACTGTCCGCCGAGGAACTGCGTCTCATCGAATGGATCGAGACGCAGGCGAAGGAACGCGGCAACGCGGTCATCACGGTCGCCGGGGACGACGAGGGCGCCGGCTACTGCTTCACCGCCTGCGCGTGGGCGCTGCACCACGTGCCGGAGGCCGTCGTGGTCGGGCTGCCGGCGCAGATGGGCCAGGTGCTGCTCGACGCCTACGTCGACCGCGCGGCCAACGGCGAGATCTTCGAGGTCGGCCGCCGCTACGACGACTTCTTCGAGGGCGTCCCCGTCGTGCTCGAGCGCGTCAACAAGGGTCACTACCCCGAATACTTCGGCACGGCCTTCCTCATCTACCCGGACGGCGACTTCCCGGCGCTGCAGTTGATCGTCGCGACGCCGGAGGGCAAGTTCCCGTGGCACCCGGACGCGCCCGAGGGGTTCGCCCGGTGGCAGCCGGTGCTGACCGAGAGCGGCGACCCGGAAAGCTGGACCGCCGGCGTCGACGGCCCCTAGAACTTTCCCAGGTCGGTGGCCGCTTCGGGGTACTGCCGGCCCAGTTCCGCGGCGGGGGAGAACTCCACGCAGTCGTCGGTGTACGGCGGCACCACGACCGTGCCCAGCAGGCTCCACTCCCCGCGCGTGACCGCGGCCTGCCACGTCCCGGCGGGCACGACGACCTGCGGCCGCTCGCCGGCAGCGACGTCGGTGCCGAGCACCGGGCGCTCGACCGAGCCGTCCGGGTGCAGCAGCAGCATCGCGACCGCAGCCCCCGCGTGGTGGACCCAGACCTCGGTGCGGTCCAGCCGGTGCGGTGCCGAGCGCTCCGGCGCGATGAGCAGGTAGTAGATCGCGGACCCGTCGGCCGAGCGCCAGCTCTGCGCCCACCGCCCGCCTTCTACGGGCAACGGCTCAAGTCCCAGGTGGGTGATGAAATCCGACGGCTGCGGCATGTCTGCCATCCTGCCGGAGGCGCGGCCAGTAGCCTGCTAGCTCGAACTGGTGTTCGCGGCGGGAAGGAAGAACGGGTGCGGGTGCTCGGGGTCGACCCCGGTCTGACCAGGTGCGGCCTGGGGGTCGTCGACGGCGGCAAGGGCCGGGCCGTCCGGTGCGTCGCCGTCGACGTCGTGCGGACGCCGCCCGACGCCGATCTGGCCCACCGCCTGCTCGGCATCTCCGACGAGGTCGAGCGGTGGATGGACAAGTACAAGCCGCAGGCCGTGGCCGTCGAGCGCGTCTTCGCCCAGCACAACGTCCGGACCGCGATGGGCACCGCGCAGGCCGGCGGGGTGGTCGCCCTGGCGGCCGCGCGCCGGGGCCTGCCGGTCGTCTTCCACACGCCGAGCGAGGTGAAGGCCGCGGTCAGCGGCTCCGGCCGAGCGGACAAGGCCCAGGTCACGGCCATGGTGATGCGGCTGCTCAACCTCGAGGTCGCGCCGCACCCTGCCGACGCCGCGGACGCCCTCGCCCTGGCCATCTGCCACCTCTGGCGCGAGCCGATGCGGGCCCGGCTCGCCGAAGCCGAAGCCCGCGCGGCCGAGATGGCCCGCACGCACAAAGCCCGCCTCGCCGCGGCGGCGAAACAAGCCAAGAACCCTGGAGCAGCACGATGATCTCGTCGGTACGCGGAGAAGTCCTCATCGTCGGCCTGGACCACGTCGTGGTCGAGGTCGGCGGGGTCGGCTTCGCCGTGCAGGCCACCCCGGCGACGCTGGCGACCCTGCGCCGCGGCGAAGAAACCCGGCTGCACACCGCGCTGGTCGTGCGCGAGGACTCGCTGACGCTGTTCGGCTTCGCCGATGCCGACGCGCGCGAACTGTTCGGCCTGCTGCAGACGGTGTCCGGGATCGGGCCGCGGCTCGCGCTGGCCACCCTCGCCGTGCTGGACCCCGACAAGCTGCGCGCCGCGCTGGTCGAAGGCAACATCACCGTGCTCACCTCGGTGCCCGGCATCGGCCGCAAGGGCGCCGAACGGCTCACCCTGGAACTGCGCGACAAGGTCACCGCGCTCGGCTCCGGCGAGGCTCCGGCCGTCACGGCGCCCGGTGCGCTGCGCGCCGAGGTCGTCGAAGCGCTGGCCGGCCTCGGGTTCCCGGCCAAGCAGGCCGAGCAGGCGGTCGACAAGGTCCTCGCCGACGGTGACGGCCACACGACGGCGAGCGTGCTGCGCGCTTCGCTGGCCACCCTCGGCCGGAAGCGGTAGGCGCGGCCGTGGAGTATGAAGCCGTGGAGGAAGACGAAGCCCTCTCGGCGTGGGCCCAGACCGGCGAGGAGACCGTCGAGGGCACGCTGCGGCCCCGCAAGCTCGACGAGTTCGTCGGCCAGCCGCGCGTGCGCGAGCAGCTGGAGCTGGTGCTCGAGAGCGCCCGCCGCCGCGGCGTGCCGCCCGACCACGTCCTGCTCTCCGGGCCGCCCGGCCTCGGCAAGACGTCGATGGCGATGATCGTCGCGGCCGAGCTGGGCGCGGCCATCCGGATCACCTCGGGCCCCGCGCTGGAGCGGGCCGGCGACCTCGCCGCGATGCTGTCCAACCTCGCGCCCGGCGACGTGCTGTTCATCGACGAGATCCACCGCATCGCCCGCCCGGCCGAGGAGATGCTCTACCTCGCGATGGAGGACTTCCGGGTCGACGTCGTCGTCGGCAAGGGCCCGGGCGCCACCAGCATCCCCCTGGAGATCGCGCCGTTCACGCTGGTCGGGGCGACCACGCGGTCGGGTTCGCTGACCGGCCCGCTGCGCGACCGGTTCGGCTTCACCGGCCAGATGGAGTTCTACACCGACACCGAGCTGGAGCTGGTCGTCCGCCGCGCCGCGACGATCCTCGACATCCCGATCGACCGCGACGGCTGCCAGGAGATCGCCGGCCGCTCCCGCGGGACGCCCCGGATCGCGAACCGGCTGCTGCGGCGCGTCCGCGACTACGCCGAGGTCCGCGCCGACGGCAAGGTGACCCTGGAGGTCGCGCGTGCGGCGCTGGCCGTCTACGACGTCGACGAGCTCGGGCTCGACCGGCTCGACCGGGCCGTGCTCACCGCGCTGACCAGGTCGTTCGGCGGCGGACCGGTCGGGATCTCGACGCTGGCGGTGGCCGTGGGGGAGGAGGCGACCACCGTGGAAGAGGTGTGCGAGCCCTACCTGGTCCGCGCCGGTATGCTCGCCCGCACCCCGCGGGGCCGGGTCGCCACGGCGGCCGCCTGGGAGCACCTCGGCCTGGTGCCGCCCGCCGACCACCCGGGGCGCCCCGACCCGGGCGGGCTCGCGCCGTTCGAGCAGGACTGAGCGGCCGGGACCAGCGGGTGGGTGTCGGCGTCCGCGCTGGTACCTGGCACACTTGACAGGAGCACATACCCAAAAACCGGACATTTCGGCTGGGCCCGGTGTCCGTCGAACGGAGAATCATGCAACAGCTATTGCTGCCCCTGCTGCTCGTGCTCGTCCTCGCCGTGCCGCTGGTGATGAGCACGCGCAAGCAGAAGAAGCAGCAGGCGGCGCAGCAGGACCTGCAGAGCAGCCTGGCGCCCGGTGACCGCGTGATGACCACGTCGGGTCTCTACGGCACCGTCGCCGACGCTTCGGGCGACAACACGATCGACATCGAGATCGCCCCCGGCGTCGTCACCACCTGGCTGCGGCTCGCGGTCCGCGAGAAGGTCGAGCCCGTCGTCGAGACCGACGAGGACGCCACCGACGACGTCGTGGACGCCCCGGCCGAGGAGTCGATCATCGAGTCGGGCTCCGGCATCAAGGACGACGAGCCGCAGACCACCGCCCAGGTGGCCCCGCCGCTGGAGCACGGCAAGAAGTAGGCCTCGCGCCACCCCGGGAACGCCCGACGAAAGTCGGTGTGGCCTCGCACGCCGGGCTCACGCAGCACCGAGTAGTGTCTCGGTGCTGCGTGCGTGTCCGCCGTCATACCCGTGCCCGGGAGTGAATCGCACACAGTCCCTCCCGGTAACCCTCCGGGCGGGCACCGCAACGCCTGCGCAACCCAGTCCGAGGAGACCGATCCACCGTGGCATCATCGGCCGGGCATCTCCGCCCGGGACGCTATCTCGCCTTCTTCGCCCTGATCGTGATCGTGCTGTACGCGCTGGTGTTCCTCACCGGCAACCACAAGCCGACCCCGAAGCTGGGCATCGACCTGCAAGGCGGCACCCGGGTCACGCTCACCGCCCGCACCCCCGACGGCGGCCAGCCCACCCGGGAATCCCTGAACCAGGCGCGCCAGATCATCGAGCGGCGCGTCAACGGGATCGGCGTCAGCGGCACCGAGGTCCTCCTCGACGGCAACAACGTCGTCATCACCGTCCCCGGCGAGCAGGGCGACCAGGCGAAGAACCTGGGCAAGACCGCGAAGCTCGGCTTCCGCAAGGTCGTCGCGAACGCGACCCAGCCGGTCGTGCCGCCGCAGACCACGACCCCGCCGCCGGCCACCGGCGCCCCGACCTCGGGCGCCCCGAAATCGACGCCGCCGTCTTCGGGCGCTCCGGCGGCCTCCTCGGGGGCCCCGACGACGACCAAGCCCGGTGGCGGTGGCGCCCCGGGTGCCGCGCCCGCGCCGCAGCAGAGCAGCACGCCGGCCCCGCCGAGCAGCAGCACCACCCCGCCGCCGGCGTCGAGCCAGGCCCCGGCGCCCTCCGACGGTTCGGTGGACGCGCAGACCGCGCAGCAGATCCAGGCCGCGAAGGCGGTCCGCCAGAACAAGGGCCTGATCGGCGCCGACGGCCAGCCGAACCAGGAGCTCGTCGCGAAGGCGATGGCGTCGCTCACCTGCGCGCCGAACGCCAAGGACCCCCTCGAGGGCAACGACGACCCGAAGCTGCCGCTGGTCGCCTGCGGTGACCACGACACGTACAAGTACCTGCTGGAGCCGGAGTTCCTGCCGGGCACCGAGATCGCCGACGCGAACTCGACGTACAACACGCAGAACGGCCAGTGGGTGGTGAACCTCAGCTTCAAGAGCGAGGGCACCAAGATCTGGGCGGACTTCACGTCGAAGAACGTCAACCAGCAGGCCGCGTTCGTGCTCGACACGCAGGTCGTGTCCGCGCCGAACATCCAGGTGGCCATCCTGGACGGCAACACCCAGATCACCGGGAAGTTCACGCAGGCCGAGGCGAAGGACCTGTCGGACATCCTCAAGTACGGCTCGCTGCCGCTGTCGTTCGCGTCCTCGGACGCGACCACGGTGTCGGCGACCCTCGGCCTGGCCTCGCTGCAGGCCGGTCTCATCGCCGGCGGCATCGGCCTGCTGGTGGTGTTCATCTACTGCCTGTTCTACTACCGCCTGCTCGGCGTGCTCACCATCCTGTCGCTGGCCTTGTCCGGCGCGCTGGTGTTCGCCGTGCTGGTGCTGCTCGGCCGCTGGATCGGCTACACGCTGGACCTCGCGGGCATCGCCGGCCTGATCATCGCGATCGGCATCACGGCGGACTCGTTCGTCATCTACTTCGAACGGCTGAAAGACGAGATCAGAGAGGGCCGGACGTTCCGGTCCGCGGTGCCGCGCGGCTGGGTCCGCGCCCGGCGCACCATCCTGGCTTCGGACGGCGTGAGCTTCCTGGCCGCGGCGATCCTGTACGTCATCGCGGTCGGCGACGTCCAGGGCTTCGCGTTCACCCTCGGTATGTCCACCGTGCTCGACCTGGTGGTCGTGTACCTGGTGACGCACCCGCTGGTGGCCATCGTGTCCACGTCGAAGTCGCCGTTCCTGTCCAATCCGAGGAACCTGGGCCTCGGCGCCGTGCAGCAAGTGGGTTCGCAGCGTAAGAAGTCGACCTCGGTCGGCCGCGCGAACGTGAAGGAGGCCTGACGTGGGGGTCGAAGAACTGGGCACGGACGCCGAAGGCAACGCCAAGGCGGCGGTGAAGCCCGGCAAGAGGGAAAGCGTCTTCCACCGGCTCTACGTCGGCACGGGCGCCTTCGACGTCGTCGGCAAGCGCAAGCGCTGGTACGTCTTCTTCGGCGCGCTGGTGCTGATCTGCCTCGCGTCGATGATCATCCGCGGGTTCAACCTCGGCATCGAGTTCGAGGGCGGCACGCAGATCCAGATGCCGGCCAACGGCACGCACGGCCTGATCACCGAGCAGCAGGCGAAGGACTCGTTCGAGAAGGCGCTCGGCCGCCCGCCGGCCGAGGCGCAGAAGGTCGGCAGCGGTGCGGCGTCGACCATCCAGATCCGCACCGACGCGCTGAACGCGGCCGACGTCGCCAAGGTCAAGCAGACCCTGTTCCAGGACCTGGGGCCGAAGGGCACCAACGGCCAGCCCAGCGCGCAGGCGATCAGCGACAGCGCGGTGAGCGCGTCGTGGGGCGGCGAGATCTCGCAGAAGGCGCTGATCGCGCTCGGCGTGTTCCTCGTCGCGGTGGTCATCTTCCTGGCGATCTACTTCGACCTGCGGATGGCCGCGGCGGCGCTCGTCTCGCTGCTGCACGACATCCTGGTCACCGCCGGCGTGTACTCGCTGGTCGGCTTCGAGGTCACCCCGGCGACGGTGATCGGCCTGCTGACGATCCTCGGGTTCTCGCTGTACGACACGGTGGTGGTGTTCGACAAGGTCCGCGAGAACACGCGCGGCCTGCTCGGGCTGACCCGCCGCACCTACGGCGAGGCCGCCAACCTGGCGCTCAACCAGACCCTGATGCGGTCGTTCAACACGGCGTTCATCGCGCTGCTGCCGATCCTGGGCCTGCTGATCGTGGGGTACGTCCTGCTCGGCTCGGGCACGCTGCAGGACCTCGCGCTGGTGCAGCTCACCGGTACGTTGGTCGGCGTCCTGTCGTCGGTCGCGCTGGCCACGCCGCTGCTGGTCGACTTCAAGATGCGCGACCCGAAGTACGCGCAGCAGGCCGAGCGGGTCCGCCAGCGCCGCGTCACCCAGGAGCGCAAGGCGGCGGGTGAAGAGGACTTCGACGCTTCGGACGACGACGCCCTGGCGAAGGAGCTGCGCAAGGAGAAGGCGTACGCGGCCGCGGCCAGCGTCCCCGCCCGCATCCAGAAGCAGCGCCCGTCCGGCAAGCCCGCGGGCAAGCGGAAGCGCTGACGTGGAGCTCGACGACGCCCTCGGCCTCATCGCCGAGGTGCCGGACTTCCCCGAGCCCGGCGTGCTGTTCCGCGACCTGAGCCCGCTCTTCGCGGACGCGGGCGCGTTCAGGGCGGTGACCGACGCGCTGGCGGAGACGCTGGAACCCGGTGTCGAGGCGCTCGCGGGTGTGGAAGCCCGCGGGTTCCTCCTCGCCGCGGCCGTCGGGTACGCCCGCGGCCTCGGCGTGGTGCTGATCCGCAAGCCCGGCAAGCTCCCGCAGGTGGCGGGCCGGGTGGACTACGCGCTGGAGTACGGCACGGCGACGGTCGAGCTCCCGGCGGGTGTGGTGCGGCCCGGCCAGCGCGTGGCGATCCTCGACGACGTCCTGGCCACGGGCGGCACGGTCGCGGCGACGGGCAAGCTCCTGGAAGACGCGGGAGCCGTGGTCGACGGCGTGTCGGTGGTCCTGGAACTGGCGGCCCTGCGCGGCCGCGAGGTGCTGGGCAACCGCGAGATCCACGCCCTGCAGTCCTGCTGACCTTCCGTGAGGGGCACTTTCCTGGCTTTGAAGGCCGGGAAGGTGCCCCTCATGACTTTCGCCACCCCCGGTGGTGAAGCCGCAGGTCGTGGGCTCGGCATCCCCCTGAACGGGCGCACCCGAGAGGGCCGCGAGGCGTAGCGGCTACCCTGGTGTTCCGAAGGCCGCACGAGCAGCAGGAGGTGCGGGTGAGCCAGGAGCTCGACGCCGCGGTGCCCGCGAAAGAGGGCGCCCCGCAGAACGGGCAGGCGGCGGCCCAGCCGCCGAGGCCGAACGGTGCGGCGCCGAACCCGTCCGCGACCCGGCGGGTCCGGGCGCGCCTCGCCCGGCGGATCACCGCGCAGCGCGCCGCCCCGGTCAAGCAGGTCCTCGAACCCCTGGCCGTCATCCACCGCGAGCTGCACCCCAACGGCGACCTCGGGCTGCTCCAGCGCGCCTACGACGTCGCCGAAGAGCTGCACCGGAACCAACGGCGCAAGTCCGGCGACCCCTACATCACCCACCCGCTCGCCGTCGCGACCATCCTCGCCGAGCTGGGCATGGACACCACGACGCTGGTCGCGGCCCTGCTGCACGACACCGTCGAGGACACCGGCTACGCCGTCGAGAGCCTGAAGGCCGACTTCGGCGAGAAGGTCGCCGAGCTCGTCGACGGCGTCACCAAGCTGGACAAGGTCAAGCTCGGCACGTCCGCCGAGGCCGAGACCATCCGCAAGATGGTCATCGCGATGGCCAAGGACCCCCGCGTCCTGGTCATCAAGCTCGCCGACCGGCTGCACAACATGCGCACCATGCGCTTCCTCCCGCCGGAGAAGCAGGCCCGCAAGGCCCGCGAGACACTCGAGGTCCTCGCCCCGCTGGCCCACCGCCTCGGCATGGCCACGGTCAAGTGGGAGCTGGAAGACCTCGCGTTCGCCATCCTGCAGCCCAAGAAGTACGACGAGATCGTGCGCCTGGTCGCCGACCGCGCGCCCTCGCGCGACATCTACCTGCGCTCGGTCATCACCGACCTGACCAGCAACCTCGTGTCGTCGCGGATCACCGCGAAGGTCGAGGGCCGGCCGAAGCACTACTACTCGATCCACCAGAAGATGATCGTCCGCGGCCGCGACCTGGACGACATCCACGACCTGGTCGGCGTCCGGATCCTCGTCGAGGACGTCCGCGACTGCTACGCCGCCATGGGCGTCGTGCACGCGCTGTGGCAGCCGGTCCCCGGCCGGTTCAAGGACTACATCGCGCAGCCGCGCTTCGGTGTCTACCAGTCGCTGCACACCACGGTGATCGGCCCGGACGGCAAGCCCCTCGAGGTGCAGATCCGCACCTACGAGATGCACCGCACCGCCGAGTACGGCATCGCCGCGCACTGGCGCTACAAGGAAACCAAGGGCACGCACACCGGCAACGCCATGGACGTCGACGAGATGGCGTGGATGCGCCAGCTCCTCGACTGGCAGCGCGAAGCGGCGGACCCGGGTGACTTCCTCGAGTCGCTGCGCTACGAGCTGGCCTCCCGCGAGATCTTCGTGTTCACGCCCAAGGGCGACGTCATCACGCTGCCCGTGGACTCGACGCCGGTCGACTTCGCCTACGCCGTGCACACCGAGGTCGGGCACCGCTGCATCGGCGCCCGCGTCAACGGCCGCCTGGTCGCGCTGGAACGCAAGCTGGAAAACGGCGAAGTCGTCGAGATCTTCACCTCCAAGGCGGAGAACGCGGGGCCGTCGCGGGACTGGCTGCAGTTCGCCGGCTCGCCGAAGGCGCGCGCGAAGATCCGGCAGTGGTTCGCCAAGGAACGCCGCGACGAGGCGATCGAAGGCGGCAAGGAAGCCATCACCAAGGAGATCCGCAAGGTCGGCCTGCCGATCCAGCGCCTGGTCTCCGCGGAGTCGATGGGCGCGGTCGCCACCGAACTGCGCCACGCCGACATCTCGTCGCTGTACGCGGCGGTCGGGGAGGGCCACACCAGCGCGAAGCACGTCGTGCAGCGCCTGGTCGCGCTGATCGGCGGCGTCGACGCGGCGGAGGAAGAGCTCGCCGAGCGCGCCACGCCGTCGACCGTCACCCGCCGCCGCGGCTCCAACGACGTGGGTGTCGTGGTCAAGGGCGCCAGCGACGTCTGGGCGAAGCTGGCCCGCTGCTGCACCCCGGTGCCGGGCGACGAGATCCTCGGGTTCGTGACCCGCGGCGGCGGTGTTTCGGTGCACCGCACCGACTGCACCAACGCCGGCGACCTGCAGTCCCAGCCGGAGCGGCTGGTCGAGGTCGAGTGGGCGCCCTCGGCGTCTTCGGTGTTCCTGGTGGCCATCCAGGTCGAGGCGCTCGACCGGCACCGCCTGCTCTCCGACGTGACCAAGGTGCTGGCGGACGAGAAGGTCAACATCCTCTCGGCGTCGGTGACCACGTCCCGCGACCGCGTAGCGGTCAGCCGGTTCTCGTTCGAGATGGGCGACCCCAAGCACCTCGGCCACGTCCTCAAGGTGGTCCGCGGCGTGGAAGGCGTCTACGACGTCTACCGCGTGACGTCGGCTTCCTGAGTGAGCCAGGAGACGCCGGCGGCCGCGGCGATCCGCTCGCGCGACTCCAGGAGCCGCGCGCGCAACGGCGGCAGGTCGACGCCGAGCAGGCGCCCGTCCCGTTTGACCGCCTTCCCGGCGACGTAGACGCTGTCCACCAGCCCGGGGTGCCCGGCGCTGACGATGGTGCGGACCGGGTCGCCGACGGGGAAGACCGAGAGGTCCTCGGCGTCCAGCAGGACCAGGTCGGCGGCCTTGCCGGGTGCGAGGCTGCCGGCGTCGCGCCCGCAGGCCCGGGCGCCGTTCACCGTGGCGAACTCGAGGACGTCGCGAGCCGTGACGCCGCCGCGCTCGGCGGCCAGTGCGGTGCGCATGGCGCCGAACAGGTCACCGCCGGCGGACAGGCAGTCGTCGACCGACAGCGACGGACGCAGCCCGGCGGCCAGCGCCCGGCCGGTGATCAGCGGCTCGAAGCCCATCTTCAACTCGACGTCCGGGCTGACCGACGCCGCGGAACCGGCGTCGGCGAGCATCGCCAGCTGGTCGTCGGAGAGGCCGTTGCCGTGCACGATGGTTGTGCGGTCGTCGAGTAGGCCCCGCGCGCGCATGCCCTCGATCGGGCGGTCGCCGTACCGCCACCCGCCGGTGCCGTGGACGTGCGTGCTCACGGGGAGCCCGAGTTCCCGCGCCAGCGCGACATCGGCGGCGGTCTCGTCCATGGTGGACATCACCGGGCCGCGCAGGCCCAGCGCCATGTCCTCGCCCGGCAGCAGGGCCCGCACCCGCCGGATCTCCGGCGTGATGTCCGGCCCGTCGGCGCCGTAGCAGAAGATCGAGTGGCCCGGTGCGTCGCGCAGCCCGGCGATCGCGGCGTCGGCGTTCTCCGGGTGCAGAGCGCAGTGGAACCAGTCGAGCATGGTCGTGACGCCGGAGTTCAGGGCTTCGAGGCGGCCGAGGAGGTTGCCCAGGTAGACGTCCTCGGGCCGGTAGTGCGGTTTGAGCGTGCCGTGCGCGGCGACGCGGTACTGGTCGAACGTCCAGTCCGCGCCGAGGCCGCGGAACGCCGTCTGCCAGGTGTGCCGGTGCGTGTCGACGAACCCGGGCAGCACGATCTTCCCCGTCGCGTCGACGATCTCGGCGTCGGCGTCGAGCGTGGCGCCGATGGCGGCGATCCGGCCGTCCTCGATGAGCACGTCGCCACGGGGCAGGTCCCCGAGCGCCGGATCCATGCTGACCACCATGCCGCCGCGCAGCAGTGTCTTCATCGGTCTCCTCCCAGAGTTGACGCGTCAACTCTGTATGCTACGCCCATGTTGGAGCCGGCGGAGTGGGAGTTCTGGGACACCTGGATGCGCGCCCAGCGGCGGCTCGCCGGTGAACTCGACCGCGGGCTGCAGCGCGACTGCGGCATCTCGAAGGCCGAATACAGCGTGCTGAGGACGCTGACCCGCCCGATGCGCGTCGGCGAGCTCGCCGACGCGCTCGACTGGGAGAAGAGCCGCGTCGCGCACCTGCTGACGCGGATGGAGAACCGCGGCCTGGTGGCGCGGACCGAGGACGGCGCCACCGGCCGGCGCACCGGGGTCGAGCTGACCGGCGAAGGCCGTCGCACGGCGGAGCGGGCGACCCGGGCGCACGGCGCCAACATCCGCCGGCTCGTCCTCGATCGCCTCACACCCGGCCAGGCCGCGGCGATCCGGGCGTGGAGCGAGCAGCTGCTCGAGCAGAGCTAGAAGAGCGCCGCGACGAGGGCGACCGCCGGGGGAACCGCCTGGGCGAGGGCGCCGCCCCGGCCCGCGCCGCGGGGCCGGCTGAGGGCGAGCAGGTCGGACACGCCCAGGACGATCCCGGCCAGGGCCATGTACGCGCAGGTGTAGAGCACGAGCGCGCGCCCGGCGGTGGTCTGACCGGTGTGCAGCAGGACCAGCCCGGCGATCGGCCCGGCGGCCAGGAACAGGTTGTAGAACCCGACGTTGAACGACCACAGCCGGGTGGCGGGCAGGTTCGCCGTGGGGATCTTGAAGATGCCCTCGTGCACGCCCGGCCGTTCGAACAGCAGGACCTCCCACGTGAACGCGAGCAGGTGCACCAGCGCGGCGATCCCGGCGCAGACCTGGACGACGGCGTTCACGGCCGCACCAGCTCGACGCCGTGCCGGCTCGCGACCTCCGGGATCCGTTCCGCCGGGGCCTGGTCGACGTCGCGGAAGAAGCGGCCCATGGCGTCGGTCAGGCTGACCGCGAGGAACTTCGCCGACGGCGTGTGCACGGTGAAGGTGTTGACCGCGCCCGCCGGGATGCTGATCGACGCGCCGGGGCCCAGGTCGTGCAGCTCGCCGTCGACGTAGACCGTGATGCGGCCGTGCAGCACGTAGAAGCTCTTCGCCCAGGGCTCGGCGTGCGGCGGGACCGACGGCCCGCGGGGCGCGTCGACCTCGAACAGCTCGTAGGCCCCGCCGGTGTGCTCGGCACCGACCTTGACGGTGATCCGGGCGTCCTTCGAATCGAGTTCCGGGCCTTCGCCCGGGGCGCTGAAGTGGGTCATGGGCCCGACGCTAGGAACCGGGCGGGCGGGGGACCATCCCGGGAATGTGGGATACCCGCACCGGCGCGCGGCGGCGCATACTGCGCTCATGTGGGAGGGTCGGGCGCAGGGCGCGCGGCGCGACATCGCCGCACTCGCGACGGCGGGCCTCGGGGTCGCCGAGCTGCACGCCGCCGCCATCGAGCTGGTCGAGCGGGTGGTGCCCACCGAGCTCAGCTGCTGGGCGTCGCTGGACCCGGACACCGCGGTGATCAGCTCGATGACCAGCGGCCGCGCCCGGATCCCCGGCGAGTACGAGCCGTTGCTGGCGACCTACGAGTACGACGGCGCCCAGCCGCACACCTTCGCCGAGCTGGCCGCGCGCCCGGTGCCGGTGGCCCGGCTCTCGGACCTGCCGCACCGGGACGTCGAACGCAGCGGCCGGCTCAACGACGTCTGGCGGCCGCTCGGCCTCGGCCACGAGCTGCGTGCGGTGTTCCGCGTCGACGGGACGTCGTGGGGCGCGGCCGGCCTGGTGCGCCGCGGCGAGTTCAGCGACCGCGAAGTCGAGTTCCTGACGGCGATCGCGCCGGCGGTGGCGGCCGCGACGCGGGTGGCCGCGCGCACGCGGGACGCGGGGGAGCGGGCCGACCCGGCGATCGTCGTGGCCGGCCCGGACGGCAGGCAGCGGGCGGCCACCGCGGCGGCCGCGGCGTGGCGGTCCGAACTGGACGAGATCGCCGCCGGCCGGTTCGCGGTGCTGCTGTGCGCGGTGGTGACCGGCGCGCGGGCGGCGGTGACGGGCACCTTCCGCGCCCGCGTCCGCGACGCGCGCGGCGGCTGGATCGTGTTGCACGCCAGCAGGTTGGTCGCCGAGGACGCCGACGAGACGGTGGTGACGGTCGCCCGCGCGTCGGGGGCCGAGCTGCTGAGCGTGCGGCTGGCGGCCTACGGCCTGACCGCCCGCGAGCGCGACGTCTGCCGCGAGGTGCTGGCCGGCCGGTCCACTGTGGACATCGCGGACCGGCTCGGCATCTCGGCGCACACGGTGCAGGACCACCTCAAGGCGGTGTTCGCGAAGGTCGCCGTCCGCAGCCGCGGCGAACTGACGGCGAAGCTGCTTTCCTGACCGTTTCCGCGGGCCGCCGGAAACGGCCGAAGAACCGCGGGGTTTTTCCGCCCGGAATTGCGGTGCCGGTTTTCCCGACTGCATGCTACGGTCCGCAAATTGCCGGGCCAGCCGAGCCGAGGGGGCAGCATGTCCGACGACACCACGCGCTACTTGTGCGCGGCTTCCTACCTCGATCCCCGCTACAGCACCGAGGCGATCACCGAGTTCCTCGTCGAGCCGACCCGGCCGGTCCCGCCGTCACCGGGCCTCGACGCCGGCCGCGTGCTCACCGAAGCGGTCCGGGCGCGGGCGCGGCGCAAGAACTACGACGGCCTGCTGGTGGGGCTGATGGCCGTCGTCATCGGGCTGTCGTGGGACAACCCGCTGCTGTACGGCTGGATCGTGCTGTCGGCCGTGCTGGTGCTCGCGCGGGCGGGCAAGAACGCGTACGCGAACGAGCGGGTGTTCACCCCGAAGACGCTCGCCTTGCTGATCGCCGCCGTCGTGGTCGCGTGGCTGCTGCTCTACTCGGACCAGATCTTCGGCTCTTCGAGCTCGTATTCGTCGCGCTACGCCGAGGACATCGACTACGGCGGCACTTCCGGCGACGGCACCGCCCGGTTCGTCGTCGGCGTCGTGCTGGCCGTGGTCGTGCTGATGGTCGTCACGTTCGAGCGCTGGTCGCTGTGGAACCTGCTGACGACCCGCTTCAAGCGCTTCGCCCCGCCGGCCCCGGACACCGGCAGCCTTTCCGGGCTGTTCACCGAGGACTTCCGCGAGCAGCTCGGCCGCTACCGGCGGGGTGACGAGTTCGCCGGGGTGCCCGGCGCGCCGCTGGTGGTGTACCGCGGCTACAAACCCTTCGTGGGCGCGGGTTTCCGCCGGGACGCGTGGTCGATGGCGATCCCGCTGGAGCGGCTCGAAGACGACGAGAGCGACCCGGAGACCCGGCGGGAGCTGACCACCGAGACGCTGTACGAGGAGATCCGCGGCGCGATCGCGGACCTGCGGCAGTCGGCCGCCCTGTCGCCGGACCGGCGGCTGGGCGGCCTGACCGTGACCGACGCGGTGTTCACCCCGGCCGCCGAGCTCATCGACCACCTCGCGGAGGGCGACGCCGCGTCCTTCCTGCCGGACATCGAGTACCCGCCGCACACCCGGCTGACCGAGGCCGAGGTCGAGCGGATCCGGCGCGAGCCCAAGGAATGGGCGCGCTACTACCTGTGCTTCCAGGTGGAGACCTGGGACCGGGACCTGGTGCTCACGACGTTCCTGCACGTGGCCGTGGACGACACGACGCTCTACGTCGAGTGGACGCCGTTCATGCTGCCGCCGATCCGCGCCGAGTACCGCGTCGTGGACAAGATGCGGCAGGAGTCGCTGCGCCCGTTCGGGCAGGGGCTGCTCGCCTGGCTGGAGCTGCCGGCGAGCCTGCCAGGCCGGATCGCCAACCTGGCGTCGTGGATCCGGCGGCCGAAACGCGAGGCCGGCGTGATCGACCCGGAGCGCTACGGCGCCGCGCGCACCCTGCGCGAGCTCGCGGCGGTGAACCTCTTCACCGACTACTTCCAGCTCGTCGACGTCGAACGCTACGAGAAGATCATCGGGAGCAGGCTGCTGCCGACGATCGGCAAGCTGCTCGGCGACGCCGGGTTCTCGACGGCGAAGTTCGAAGAGCAGGCGGCGGTCGTGATCAACAACGACATCAGCATCGGCGGCGACAATCGCGCCCCGATCACCCAGACCGGTCAGCGCGGCCCGCGGCCGCGCGTGCCGAAGACGAACGGCCGCAACGCCGGCACGGAGGCCTGATGGGACACCGGATCACGAACAAGGTCAGCATCGGCGGGGACAACTCGGGGAAGATCACCCAGACCGGCATCGAAGGCACCGCCGCCGACGACCCGGTTCCCGCGCTGCTGCGGCTGGTCGAGCGGCTGACGGCCGAGGTGCGCGGGAAGGACCTCGCGAAGCAGGAGGTGCTCGAAGACGCGCTGACCGACCTGGCGGGCGACCTGCGCGCGGGCGAGGCGGCGGAGCCGGCCGTGGTGCGCAGCCGCTGGGAAAAGATCAAGGGGCTGCTCGGCGGGCTGGCGCAGTTCTCCGAGCTCGTCGCGAAGATCTCCGACCAGGTGCAGAAGATCTTCACCTGAGCCGGGTCAGAGAACCTTCCGCAGCAACGCGGTGACCTCGTCCGGCCGTTCCATCGCCGGCAGGTGGCCGGTGTCGGGGAGTTCGGCGAGCTCGGCGTTCGGCAGCGACGCCGCGAGGTGGTGGGACAGCTCGACGAGGCCGGGCGCGTCCGCCGTCCCGATCACCACCAGGCCCGGGGTCGTGATCTCGCCCAGCCGGTGCCGGGTGTCCGGGATCTTCTCCGTCCACTGTGGAGCGGTCCAGTCGTGCCGGTAGACCTGCTCGCACATCTCTCGCACGAGCGTGACCATGTCCGGCGGCAGGACCGAGACGTCCCGCTCGGGCCCGGCGACGAGGTAGCGGAGGTTCGCCTCGGCCATCGCTCGCACGTCCGCCGGGTCGACGTCGATCTCCCGGGCGGCGTACTGGGCGAGCCGCCCGGCGGGGAGCACCTCCGCGGTCAGCCGGGCGATGTCAGCCTGCATGTGGTCCGGCCAGGTGTGCCCCGTCAGGCCCGAGCCGAGCAGCGCGAGCCGGGTGATCCGCTCCGGCGCGGCCAGGGCGGCGTCCAGCGCGCACGCCCCGCCCATCGACGCCCCGACCAGCGCGGCCCGCTCGATCCCCCGGGCATCGAGCAGGGCCAGCAGGTCCTCGAAGTGGGCGTACTCGCCGGGGCCGTCGGCGGTTTCGCCGAAGCCGCGGCGGTCGTAGCGGATCACCCGGTGCGTGGCGGCGAGCGCGGTGAACTGGGCGTCCCACATCCGGCGGTCGCCGATCGCGGCGTGCAGCAGCACGACCGCGGGCCCCTCTCCCGCTTCGTCGTAGCCGAACGCCGTCCCGCCCACCTCGATCATCGCCATGCCCCCAAGCTAGCCACCCGACCGTGTCACACACCGCAGTTTTCGCTCAGGGCGAGAAGCTAGGGTGCCAACCATGACCGACGGATTCGAGCTGACGCGCGACGGCGAAGTCGCCCGGCTCACGCTGACCCGCCCGGAGAAGATGAACGCGATCACCTACGGCATGTGGTCGGCGATCCCGGACGTCGTGGCCGAGGTCGACGCCGATCCCGCGGTGAAGGTGCTCGTGATCGCGGGCGCCGGGAAGCACTTCTCGGCGGGCGCGGACATCAGCGAGTTCGGCGAGCTGCGCACCACGGCCGAGGGCGCGGCGAGCTACGACAAGGCGGTCGAGGGCGCGGTGGCGGCGCTGACCGCGCTGCGCAAGCCGTCGGTGGCGATGATCCAGGGCAACTGCATCGGCGGCGGCTGCCAGGTCTCGGTCGCCTGCGACTTCCGGTTCGCCGCCGACGGTTCCCGGTTCGGCATCACGCCGGCGAAGCTCGGCATCGTCTACCACTTCGACTCGACGCGCCAGCTCGTGTCGCTGGTCGGGCCGGCGCACGCGAAGTACTTCCTGCTGTCGGGCGAGCTGATCACCGCCGCCCGCGCGCGCGAGATCGGCCTCCTCAACGACGTCTTCCCGGCCGCGGCGCTGGAGTCGTCGACGCAGGAGTTCGTCGCGACGCTCTGCTCGCGGTCGCAGGCGTCGATCCGCGGGATGAACCGGATCATCGAGAAGATCGTCGCGGGCCAGGAGACGCCGGACGCCGAAGTCGAGGAGATCCGCTCCGAGGCCCTGCACGGCGTCGACTACGCGGAGGGAGTCGCCGCCTTCCTGGAGCGCCGCCCGCCGCGGTTCACGTTCCGCTGAGGAGCCTGCGGACTGTCGCGTTCGGACAGTCACGCGTCCAGGTAGGGGCGGAAGTGCTCGGCGACGATGTCCGTCACGCCGGCGGGGTCGAGCCTGCCGTCGATCTCGATGACGCGGATGCCGAGCTCGCGGGCCGAGCGCACGGCCTGTGCGGCGAGCATCCGGTCACGCGTCAGGCGGGTGCGCTGGCGCGGGATGGCGGGCTCGTCCGACTGGTGCCGCAGCTGGTGCTGGCGGAACAGCTCGGTCGGCACCAGCACGACCATCCGGCTCGGCGAATCCACCAGCGGCGCCACCAGTTCCGGGCGCAGCCCCCGGCCCTCGGCGACGATCGGCCGCGGCGAGGTCAGGGCCCGCAGGTCGGCCAGCGCGCATTCGAACCGCTGCCGGAACTCGGCCAGCAGCGCGACCAGCTGGTCGCCGGCGGGGGCGTCGTCGGCCGGGCCGGCAGCGGGCCGGGTCCGGTCGTCGTGGTGGTAGGTCGTCAGCCCGTGCCGCTCGGCCAGCAGCCGGGCGACGGTCGACTTGCCCGTCCACGGGGCACCACCGATCCAGAGCGTTTTGCGCAGAGTCCCGAACGGATCCGAGGTCATCGTTCGACTATTGCGGCACCGGCGCCCCGAGGCCAGCGTTCGGGCGCTGGTTGATCCGTTCAGCTCAGGGATCGCTTTCGCCGTCCACCACGAGCACGGTGGAGTCGTCGGCGAAGTCCGGTTTCCCGCCCACCCGGACGTGGAACCGCGAGCCGGGCCGGACCGCCGCGATCACCTGGGTCTCGGCCGTGTCGAGCACGATGATCGCGAGCTCGGTCGTGATCGGTTCCGGCGGCCGCAGGACTTCCGGCACGACCGGGATCGGCAGCGTGCCGCTGACCGAGCCGGAGCCGTCTTCGCTTTCTTCGACCGGTTCGAACGGCGGCGGCGGAACGAGCCGCGGCCGGCGGCGCCACCAGAGCCCGGCGATCAGGCCGGTCAGCACCCCGCCGGTGCCGCTGACGGCCGAGGCGAGCCCGACGCCGAGACCGGAAGGTTCCTCGGTGGGTTCGGCCCGCGGTGGGGCGGGAGCCGGGGGAGTGGCCGGCAGCGGCCCGAACCGCACGGCGGGGTCGCGGGCGTCGTCGGGCAGCTGCAGCACCTGGCCGGGTTCGATGGCGGCGGGGTCGGTGAAGGGCGTCCCGTCGGGTCTCGGCCGGCCCTGGTTCAGCTTGAAGATCTCGGGGAACCGGTTGCCGTCGCCGAGGGCTCGCTCGGCGATCTTGAACAGCGTGATGTCTTCCGGGTTGTCCGCGTGCGGAACGATGAAGTACTTGACGGCCGGCGGAGGCGGCTGGGTCTGCGCGAGCGCGGGACCCCCGGCGAGCACGGCGAAGAGGACACCGGCTGCCCCGGCCCGCCCGAGCACGCGGCGCACCGCGGGGTTTGCGACCATCGTCGGCCCCTCTCCCCGGTGACCCCGGCGGGTCCCGGTGTTGCCCCTCTACACGGGGGCGGAGCGGATGCGGTTCAGATCTCGTCCCACGGCACGGTTTCGTACGCCTCGGCGAGCAGCTTCACCGCGCGGTCCGCGGGCGGCAGCACGAGGTCGTCGACGGAGGCGACCGCGCGCCCCGGCGTTTCGGAGTTCGTCACGAACATCGCGTCGAAATCGCGCAGGTCCGCGGGCCGTACTTCGCGCGTCTCCTGCGGGACACCGAGGCGGCGCAACGCTTCCTTCTGCACCAGCATCGTGATGCCCGGCAGCACCGCGGCTTCCGGCCACACGACGGTGTCGCCGGCCAGGAAACCGGTGTTCCACACCGAGGCCTCGCTGATCCGGCCGGCCGGATCGATGAACAGCGCATCGTCGAAACCGGCCAGCTCGGCCTGGCGGGAGTGGTAGATCAGCCCGAACGTGCCGAGGTGCTTCACCTGCGGCAGATCCCGCTGGTACCGGACCGTCGCCAGGCGCAGGGGTGCCGGCTCGGGCGGGTGCGGCGGGAGCGTCCGGACCAGGATCTCCGGGGTCATCGGCTCGGCGAACGAGCGCGTGAGGACCATGACCCGCACCGAAAGCGCCGGTTCGCCGGCGATCGCCTGGCGGACGTACGACCGCACGCGGTCGACGTCGAGGTCGGTGCCGAACAGCAGCCGGGTGCTCGTCGCGAGCCGTTCGAGGTGGAAGGCGAGCCCGCGGACCCGCCCGTCCCGGACCTGCATCGCGGTGAAGTGACCGTAGGAGGTCATTCCCGCGACGAAGGCGTCCGGGCCGAGCGGGTCCCCGTTCAGCTCGATGCGGGCCGCCACTACTGGACGGTCACGCCCGTGAACTTCACCTGCTTCGTCGGCGCCCCGGTGCCGTCCTGCGGGTTCGGGTTCGCGATGCCGGCCTTGGCGACGGCGTCGAGGACCTTCAGGCCCTCGTCGCTGATGCTGCCGAACACCGAGTAGTCCGCCGGGAGGCCGTCGGCGTTGCCGTAGACCATGAAGAACTGGCTGCCGCCGGAGTTCGGGGCGGACGTCTTCGCCATCGCGAGGATGCCGCGGCCGTACTTGATCTGCGGGAACGCCTCGTCCGGCATCGTGTAGCCCGGTCCGCCCTGGCCGTCGGCCGTCGGGTCGCCGGTGGCCGAGGGGTCACCGCACTGCAGCATCTGCAGGCCCTCTGTGCCGAGCCGGTGGCACATGGTGTCGTTGTAGAAGTTCTGCTTCGCCAGGCTGATGAAGCTCTGCACCGCGCACGGCGCCAGCGCCCGGTCGAGCGTCAGCGGGATGTCGCCCGCCGTGCTCTTCAGCGTCACGTTCACCGTGCCGGTCGACGGGACGTTCTTGCCGTCGGGCAGGTTCACCTTCTTCGGCGCCTTGCCCGTCGTGTCGGCCTTGAAGTCGCACGTCGTCGGGTTCGGCAGGGCCGTGGCCCGCTTCGGCAGCGCCGCGCGCTGCGTCGGGATCCGGAGGTCGGTCGGCGGCGGCGCGGCCGAAGACGACGCCGCCGGGTTGGCGGTGTTGTCGCCGCCGTTGGCGCTCACGATCCACACCACCACGCCCGCCACGACGAGCACGGCAACGCCGACGACACCAGCGCCGATCCTCCTGCGTCGCTTCTGCTGCTCCAATCGGCGCTCGAGCTGCCTCTCGAGCTTGCGCTTCGCAGCTTCGCGGCGCTGCTGGTTGGTCGCCACCCCGTACCCTCCAGGTTTCCGCTCGTGTCACACGTCTGAGGTAGCGGCAGTGTATGGGCACAGCCTGTGAGGACCATGTACAGGGCCCGCTAGTCTCAACCCGATCGTGATCGGCGCCATCCGGCGCGGATGTCCGGGAGGCGTTCGGTGCTCGTCGTCGGGTTCGGCAGCGGCCCGCTGCAGGCCAACTGCTACCTGCTGGCGGAGGCCGCCGGCGGGCCGTGCGTGGTCGTGGATCCGGGGGAGGACGTCACCGCCCCGCTGACCGCCGCGCTCGCCGAGCACCGGCTGGTCCCGGCGGCGCTGGTGGCCACCCACGGGCACCCGGACCACGTCGCTTCGGCCGCGTCGCTGTCGGCCGCGCACGGCGTCGCGCTGCACCTGCACGCGGGCGACGCGGAGCTCTACGACGGCGACTTCGTGCCGCTCGAAGCGGGAACCTTCGCCGGTTTGGCCGTCGACGTCCGGTACGTGCCCGGGCACACGCCGGGTTCGGTGGTGCTGAACCTGGGGACGGCCGAGGGCGGGCGGCTCGCGCTGACCGGCGACACGCTGTTCGCCGGGTCGGTCGGCCGCGGGGCCGACGCGGAGGCCGTGCGGGACCTGCTGGAGAGCCTGCCCGACGACACGGTGGTGCTGCCGGGCCACGGACCGGCCACGACGATCGGGCGGGAACGCGCGGGCAACCCGTTCCTCGCCGGGACGGGGGCCTGAGCATGGCGGAAGAGACGACCGAGCGGCTCGCGCTGTTCGAGGAGGACCCGCGGGGCCGCCGGCGCCGCGGGATCTCGGGCCTGATCGGCGTGCTGATCGTCGCGGCCGCGTTCGGCGGCGTCGCGGGCCTGATCGGCGGCACGCTGATCGGCCTGGTCGTGGCCCTGGTCATCGCGCTGCCGCTGCTGTACGTGATGGCGGTCAGCATTCGCCGCCGCGTCTGGCTGGAGGGCTCGACGCTGCTCGTGCGCACCTGGGGCCTGCGCCGCGTCGACCTCGTCACCGCGACGCGGCTGGACCTGGTGATCGGCGACGTCCGCGGCTCCCGCACGGTGAGCCTGCTGGTCAACGCCGGCCAGCGCGGCAAGGTCGGGAAGGTCGACCTCGCGGTGTTCTCCGGCACCGGCGGCCGCGAGCTGGGCATCCTCCAGCTGCGGAAGCTGGCGAACGCGCTGATGAACAACACCGAGGCGAACGGCCTGGTGTTCGGCGAGCTGCTGGTTGCCGAGCTGAAGGCCGAGGCGCGCGGCTCCGGCGTGGCCGACCGCCCGCTCTACCGGCTGGCGTCGGTGGCGCCGTCGGGCAAGTACGTGCAGCGGTTCACGATGGAGGCCGTCAGCCGGTTCGTGGCGACTCTCGACTGAGCTCCTCGTCCGCCTCGCGCAGCTGCTCGAGCTGGTAGACGAGCTCCGGCACCTCCTGCGCGATGTACGCGGCGAGGCGCTCGACGTGGTGCAGGGTGGCCCGGACGTCCTCGAGCGCCGCGGCGATGCGCGGCAGCGACTCCACGGCCTGGACGGTGGCGGTGACCACCCGCAGCGCCCCTCGGACGAGGCATCGCGGACCGGCGAGCAGGAACATGGCGCCTCCCGGGTCGGCTGCCGCCTTCCTACCGCGTTCTCGCCGGTCAGGCTCGGTCGGGGTCCGCCGGTGTGTTACGGGTGGGACGGAACGGCCTTCGTGGTGCTGCTGAGGTACCCGGCGGGCTCGCGGGAGGCGATCAGCGCGGCCAGGATCGTCGTCACCGGGACGGCCGCCACGATGCCGACGCTGCCCGCGAGCGTCCGGATGATCTCCTGCGCGATCTCCTCGCTGCCGAGCAGCGAGCCCAGCCCGACGCCGGAGATCGACGAGTACAGCAGCACCGGCAGCGCGGCGCCCGCGTAGGCCATCACGAGCGTGTTGACCGCCGAACCGACGTGGTCGCGGCCGATCCGCAGCCCCGAGTGGTACAGCTCCCGCCAGCTCAGGTCCGGGTTGGCGCGGCGCAGCTCCCAGACGGCGCTGGTCTGGGTGACGGTCACGTCGTCGAGCACGCCGAGCGCGCCGATCACGACGCCGGCGAGCAGGAGGCCCCGCGAGTCGATGCCGTGGCCGAGCGACCCGATGAGCGTCGACGTGCTGTCGTCGAGCCCGGTCAGCGAGGCCGCGGCGGAGAAGATCGCCGACAGGACGCCGATGAGGGCCAGGCTGACCAGCGTGCCGAGGACGGCCGCGGACGTTCTCGCCGACAGCCCGTGGGTCAGGTAGAGGGCGATGAACATGATCGCGCCGGACCCCGCGATGGCCACGACCAGCGGGTTCTCCCCGGCGAGGATGGCCGGGAGGATGAACAGCGCGATCACGAGGAAGGACAGGCCGAGCGCGACGAGCGCGGCGACGCCCTGCCAGCGGCCGAGCACCAGCACGGCGACCGCGAAGAGCGCGGCGAGCACGAGCAGCGGGGTGCCGCGCTGGAAGTCGACGAGCTGGAAGCTGGCCGGGTCGCCGGCGTTGCCGCCGTTGTAGGCGAGCACGACGGCGTCGCCCGCGGCGAACCGCGGCGTGCTCGGCTCGATCGGGACGGTCAGCTTCAGCCGCTTCCCGCTCGCCGGGCCATCGGTCATGGTGAGGTCGACGGTCAGGCAGGGCTTCGCGTTCGGGTCGGTCTGGTCGCCGACCTGGACCTGGCCCTGGGCGAGGCAGGGGCCGGTGGCGGTGGTGCTGATGTCCGCGGCCACCGGCGTGCCCTGCGGGACGACGCTCTTCGGGTCCGGCTTGCCCCAGGGGTAGAGCACGATCATGCCGACGACGGTCGCCAGCGCGAGCGGGGCGAGCAGCCAGATCAGCAGGAGCTTGACGCGCTTCGACGCGGGGGCGGCGGGCCCGTGGCCGTGTCCATGCCCGTGCCCGTGCCCGGTTTCTGGCTCGGGTTTTTCGGCCGTGCGGGCCGGGCGGCGGCCGGGTTCGGCGGCGCGCTGCGGCCCGGTGTCGCCGCGCCGGGAGGTGCGCTGGGGCCCGGTGTCGGCGCGCTTGTCGTGGGGAACGCGCGCGGCGCCGGCGTCGTCGGCCGGGACTCGCTGGGGTCCGGTGTCGGTGCGCCGGCGAGCGGGGTCGGCGGCGCGGCGCGCGCCTTCGGGCGGCGGCGTCCGGCGAGCGGGTTTCCGGGGCGTACCCGGCGTTCCGGACGAACCGCGCGCCGGCGAAGGGGACACCTCGTCCGTGATCCGGCGAATCGGGCCGGTTGCGTCGTCGTCGGGGTCGGGGCGGTCCACGCGCACATCCTGACAGCGGGATCGCGCCGCTCGCACGAGGGGCCGCCGTGGGTCCGGTTCCTCCCGATGCGTCAGCCGTAGGCCTGGCGGACGTGGACGCGCCGGTAGGCCGACGGCGGGGTGTCGAAGTGGTCGAGGAAGGCCTGGCGCAACGTCTCCGTCGAGCCGAAGCCGCAGCGGCGGGCGATCGTCGCCAAGGGGAGGTCCGTGCCCGACAGCATCCTCGCCGCGTGCTCGGTGCGGACCGTGCGGACGTACTTGCCCGGCGTCGTGCCGAGGTGGGCGTCGAAGAGGCGGGTCAGCTGGCGGGTGCTCAGGCCCGCCCGCGTGGCCAGCGCCGGGGTACCGAGGTCGGCGTCGAGGTTCTCGGCGATGTACGCGGTCAGGTCGCGGACCTCGCGGTGCTCCGGTGGCGGGCCGGCCAGGAACAGGCTGACCTGGGCCTGGTTGCCGGGCCGCTGCAGGTACGTCACCAGCGACCGGGCCACTTCGCGGGCCAGCGTCGGGCCGTGGTCGGCCTCCACGAGCGCCATGGTCAGGTCGAGCCCGCTGGTCACGCCGGCGGCCGTGTACACGTTGCCGTGCTGGATGTAGAGCGGCACCGGATCGACGGTCACCTCCGGGTAGGCGTCCGCCAGCCGCGCCGCCCAGCGCCAGTGGGTCGTCGCGCGGCGGCCGTTGAGCAGGCCCGCCGCGGCGAGCACCTCCGCGCCGGTGCAGACCGACGCCACCCGCCTGCTGGTCTGGGCGAGGCGCCGGATGTGGGCGAGCACCCGCTCGTCGGACGCCGCCGTCGTGCTGCCCCAGCCACCCGCGACGACCAGCGTGTCGAGGTCGGCCGCCACCTGGTCGAGCCGCAGGTGGGGCTGCAGGACCAGGCCGGAGCACGTGCGGATGGCCTGGCCGTCGATCGTGGCGAGCCGGATCTCGTACGGCGGGCGGGCGCCGTGGCGGTTGGCGGCATCGAGGACGTCGGCCGGGCAGGCGACGTCCAGCAGTTCGACGTCGGGGAATCCGACGATCGTGACCCGTCTGGGTGAGCCGGCCATGATCGCACGCTAGCAGCCGGACCGGCCTTCGGACGCGGTTCGCAGGATTTCGGACATCCGCGTCCGGCCCGGCGGGGGCCGCCGCCAGGGTGAGGGCCATGACCGCTGAGCAGAAGACCCTCGCCTTCGTCGTCTACCCGGGCCTGACGCCGCTGGACCTGGTGGGCCCGCTCCAGGTGCTGAGCGCCTTGGCGCAGCTGGACCCCGGCTACCGGACCGTCGTCGTGGGGGCCACGAAGGACACCGTCGGAACCGACACACCGCTGAGCGTCGCGCCGAGCCACACGTTCGACGAAGTCCCGTCGCCGTACGCGGTCCTGGTGCCCGGCGGCACCGTCCCGACGCTGCGGGCGATGGCGGACGAGCGCCTGCTCGCCTGGCTACGCGCCGCGGCCGCGGGTGCCGAGCTGGTGACGTCGGTCTGCACCGGCTCGATGGTCCTCGGCGCGGCCGGGCTGCTCGAGGGCAAGCGCGCGACGACGCACTGGATGTTCCGCGACCTGCTCGCCGGCCTCGGCGCGACGCCGGTCGCCGAGCGCTGGGTCGAAGACGGCCGGGTGATCACCGCGGCGGGCGTCTCGGCCGGTATCGACCTGGCGCTGCACCTCGTGGAACGGCTGGCCGGACGGCAGGTCGCGACGAACATCCAGTTCGCCATCGAGTACGACCCCGAACCGCCGCAGGGCCGGCTGGACTGGGCGAACCAGCCGTACGGCGACCTCAAGCCGCTGCGGGAGCACACGCTGCGGGCCGGGCTGGCCGGCCACCCGGAGCTGCTGGGCAAACTGTTGGCAAAAGCCTGAACCAACGGCGTCGGCCATCCGGGTGATCGAGGGAAAAGCCCAGCTTCCGGCGGCTAGATTCAGCTCGCTCGATCAGGTGATCTCGCGGGTGGGGTGTAGCCGTGCGGTTCGAGGTCCTCGGTCCGATGACCGCCACCGTCGCGCTGCCGTCGGCGGCCCAGCCGCGGCGGCTGCTCGCCGTGCTGCTCGCGCGCGCCGGCCAGTTCGTCGGCCGCGACACGCTGGTCGACGAGCTGTGGCCGGACGGCGCACCGTCGAGCGCCGCGGCGATCGTGCAGGTCACCGTTTCGAAGCTGCGCAAGACGCTCTCGCCCGGCCTCGGGGCCGCGGAGGCCGGGCAGCGCCTGCGGTCCGGGCCGCGGGGCTACGCACTGTCCGTCGAGCCCGGGGAGCTGGATGCGGACGACTTCCTGACGCTGCTGTCCGCCGGTGCCGACGACCGGGCGCAACGCCGCCGCGCGCTCGAACGGGCGCTGGCGTGCTGGCGGGGTGACGCCTTCGCCGACGTCGCCGGCGGGCCGCTGCTGGAAGCACACAAGCTCTGGCTGGAAGACCGGCGCTCGGCGGCGCTGCTGCAGCTGGTCGAGCTGGAACTGGCCGACGGCGACGGCCGCGCGGTCGTCGAGCGGCTCGACCCGGTGGTCGCGGCCCGGCCCGCCGACGAGCGCTTCGCCGCCCGGCTCGCGTCCGCGCTCGGCGCCGTCGGCCACCGCGAATCGGCCCTGGAAGTGCTTCGCCGGACGCGGCGGGCGCTGTGGGAAGAAGCGGGTGTGTGGCCGGGCGACGACCTCGTCGCGGTCTACCGCCGGATCGCCGGCACCGAGTGGACGACGCCGGGCCCGCCCGCCGAGCTCCCGCCGGCGGTGCCCGACTTCACCGGCCGCGTGGCCGAGCTCGCCGACGTCGGCCGGGCCTTGCGCGGCCCCGGACCGGTCGTGCTGCACGGCGCCGCCGGGGCCGGGAAGTCGGCGCTGGCCGTCCAGGCGGCCTGGCGGGCGCGCCGCCGCTTCCCGGACGGCCAGCTGACCGCCTCGCTGCGGGGCACCGAGCCGGCCACCGTCCTCACCCGGTTCCTGCGCCTGCTCGGCGCGACGCCGGCCGAACTGGCCGATCGCGTGGGCCTGACCGGGTTGTGGCGCAGCTACACGGCCGACCGCCGGCTGCTGGTGCTGCTGGAGGACGTCACGACCGAGGCGCAGGTGCGGGCGCTGCTGCCGAGCGGGCCCGGCTGCGCGACGCTCGTGACGGCGCGCCGCGAGCTGCCGGGCCTGTGCGGGGCGCGGCCGATCCCGGTCACCGGACTGTCCACAGAGGACGCCTGGGCGCTGCTCGCGGCGATCGCGGGGGAACCGACGCTGCGTGCGGAACCCGAAGCGGTGCAACGGCTTCTCGGGTGCTGTGCCGGGCTCGCGCTCGCCGTCCGGATCGCCGGCGCGAAACTCGCGGCGCGCCCGAACCAGCGGGTGGCCGAACTGACGGCCCGCGTGGCCGACGACCGCCGCCGGCTCGACGAGCTGGCCACCGGTGACCTCGCTCTCCGCGCGGTGGTGACCTCGGCCCTGCGGGAGCGGCCGGCGCCGGATCGGTCGCTGCTGAGGCTGCTCGCGGCGTTCGAGGGGCCGGTGCCGGACTGGTGCGTGGCCGCGCTGCTGGACTGCCCGCTGGACGAGGCCCGCGACCGGCTGGAGGCGTTGGCCGCGGCGCACTTGGTGGACCGGGCCGACCCGGCGTCGAGCGAGGGAACCGGTGACCGGCCCGGCGAAGGAGTGCGTTCGCTGTCCGCCCTCGCCGATCCGGCGGATCGAGCCGGGCCGGCGTCGAGTGAGGGAACCGGTGACCGGCCCGGGGAAGGAGTGCGTTCGCTGCCCGCCCTCGCCGACCCGGCGGATAGAGCCGGCGAAGAACCCGGCGGCCGGTCGTCGGCCTACTCCGGGCCGGCCGACCTCGCCGCACCCCGCTGGGCCTTACCACCCTTCACCCGGCTCCTCCTCACCGAAACCCCGGAAACCGACACGGCCGCCCTCCGCCGGGCCTGCGAAGCCACCCTCGCCCTCGCCGAGCACGCCCGCGGCCGTCCGCCCGTCGACCTGCCGAAGCCCGATCCCGCCGCCGCGAAACGGGTCGCCGGCGATCCGGGCGCCTGGGCGGCCGAGGAGACCGCGCACCTCGCCGCGGCCGCGCGGCTCGCCGCGGCGCACGGCTGGCACGACCTCACCGAACGGCTCGCCGACGCCTGCACCGCGCTGGCCGGCACGCCGTGGCTCGGGCACGCCGCACGGGCCGTGTCGGTGCTCGGGCTGGCCGCCGCCCGCCGTCGGCAGGACCCGCGCGCCGAAGCCGAGAAGCTCTACAACCTCGGCTCGGTGCACTGGCAGCACGGCCACGGCCGGCAGGCCCGCAACTACTTCGTCATGGCCGAGCACCGTTTCCGGCGGCTCGACGACCCGCAGGGCACCGGCGCGGTGCTGGCCGCGCTCGCCGACGTCCACCTCGACGGCGGTGACCCGCGGGCCGCCGAGGCCGAGCTGGTCGAGGCCCTCGGCCTGCTGGGCGCGTGCGGCGACCGCCACGGGCAGGCGGCCGCGGCCGCGCAGCTGGGCTCGCTCGCCGAGGACGTCGGGGACGTGCGCCGCGCGGTCGAGAGCTTCGAAGCCAGCATGCTGCTCGCGAGCGAATGCGACGACGAACGCGGGCACGACCAGGCGGCCAAGCGCTACGCCGACGTCCTGCGCCGCCACGGCGGCTACGACCGGGCCGCCGACCTGCTCACCGGCGCGCTCGGCGGCGCCGTCCGCACCCGCGAGCGGCACTGGGAGGCGCACGTCCTGCGCAGCCTGGGCGCCCTGCACACCGAGGCCGGCGAGCCCGGTGACGGCGAACGCTTCCTGACGCGGTCGCTGACGCTGTTCGAGCAGATCGGGCACCGGCACGCCGCCGCCTACACCCACCGCTGCCTCGCCGAAGCGCGCCGCAGCGCGGGCGACCCGGCGGGCGCGCGGTGGCACCTGCGCGTCGCGATGGGCGTGTTCCGCGAACTGGGGGACCGCCGCGGCGCCGGCTACACCCTGCTCAGCCTGGGCCGGACCCACGCGGACGAGGGCGCCGGGCCGGAGGCCGCGCGGCTCCTGCGGACCTCGGCCGGCCTCTTCCGCGAGCTCGGGTTCCCGCTGTGGGAGCTGCGCGCGCTGCGTGAGCTCACCGCCGTCACCAGTGAATCCCCGGTCCGGGACCGCACTCGTGAAGTCTTGACGAAGATCAGCACCTGACCCGCCGCCGTCCCGGCCCGCGGGGGTGGGCGTTTGGCGAAGTTATGGCCCTCCCGATTTGGCTGCCGCCGTTCGGATCGTCGTACCCGAGGAGGCAAGGCATGCCGGGACAACGGATGCTCGCGCGTGTGGCAGTGGGACTGACCGCTTCGGCCGCGACGGTGGTCTTCGCGACCATCGGCACCGCGTCGGCGACCGTCGAGGTCACCAAGCTCACCCAGGCGCGGGCGGCGTCGCAGCTGTCCGCCGCCGGTGTCACGCATTCGTCGAGCGGGAACTGCACCACGCGGTCCAACTCGACCTGCACGTCCTACGAGCAGATCAACCAGAGCACCGTCAGCGGCGTGATCACGCTGAAGCGGGCGAGCGGCTGCGCGATCAACATCACCGGCGGGACCGAGGTCGGCCACGCGTCGGGCACCTACAGCCACTACAACGGCTACAAGGTGGACATCGCCCACAACAGCTGCATCGACTCCTACATCAAGAACAGCTTCAGCTACATCGGGCTGCGCGGCGACGGCTACCCGCAGTGGCAGGCCGGCTCCGGAAACCTCTACTGCGACGAGGGCAACCACTGGGACATCACGTACTACACCTGCGGCTGCTGACTTCCCCCGGCCGGGGCCTGCCCGTTCCGAGGGCGGCGGGCAGTCCCCGGTTACCGGCCGCTACCACGGGGTACCTCTTCGGGGTGGAGGTGAGGAGATGACTTCGCACAGCACCCCGGCCGGCCACCAGCGGACCGCCGTCATCGGCGCCGCCGCGGGCTTCGTCCTGCTCGCCGGCCTCTACCTCGTGCTCGCCCCGTGGGTCACCGGCTTCGGCGGGGCGGGCGTGCTCGCGCTGAGCAACACCGTCGTCGGCCTGGTCCTGGTCGCGCTGGCGATCGCCCGCGCCGCGACGCGGCGCCTGCGGTTCCTCGGCTGGGTCGTCCCGGTGCTCGGCGCGTGGGCGGCGCTTTCGCCGTGGCTCCTGCGGTCCGCGGCCGAGACGCAGCCGTCCACGACAGCGCTCGTCGGCAACGTGGTCGCCGGCGTCGTGGTCGTCGTGGCGGGCCTGGTCGTGCTCCTGCGCGGCGACTGACCGCGCAGCGGAGGAGATGAGCCCACCGCGTCGGTGTTCGTACGGTCGTTCGCATGACCCTCGCGGAATCGGCGCGGCCGGACTCCGCCGCCCGGCAGGCGGACCCCCGCCGCCTGGCGGCGCTCGTCCTGCTCTGCGCGGCCAACTTCATGGTGATCCTGGACGCCCAGAGCGTGATCATGGGCGTGCCGGTGATCGCGGCCGACCTCGGGCTCTCGCCCGTCGAGGCCCAGTGGATCCTCTCGGGCAACCTGCTGACGTTCGGCGGCCTGCTGCTGCTCGGCGGCCGGGCCGCGGACCTGCTCGGCCGCCGCCGGGTGTTCATGCTCGGCACCGCGCTGTTCCTGCTGGTCTCGATCCTCTCCGCGCTGGCGACGGCCGCGCCGCTGCTGCTGGCGGCCCGGGCCCTGCACGGCGTTTCCGCGGCGCTGATGGCGCCGACCGCGATGGCGATCCTCACCGACACGTTCCCGGAGGGCCGGGCGCGCAACAAGGCGCTGGCGACGTGGTCCGCGATCGCCGCGGTGGGCGCGACGACGGGTCTTCTCCTGGGCGGGGTGCTGCTCGACAAGCTGGGCTGGCAGGCGCTGTTCTACGTCAACGTCCCGGTCGCGATCGTCATGCTCGTGCTGAGCCCGGTGCTGCTGCGGGAAAGCCGGGACGCGTCGGCGTCGCGCACCTTCGACGTCGCCGGGGCGGTGCTCGGCACCGCGTCCCTCGCGCTGCTGGTGTACTTGCTGGTGGAAGCGCCGCAGCTGGGCTGGACCAGCTTCCCGGTCCTCGGCCTCGGCGCGCTGTTCGTGGTCCTCACCGGCTTGACGGTCCTGGTGGAGAAGCGCTCGGCGCACCCGCTGCTGCCCGCGCGGCTCTTCCGGTCCACCACCGTGCTGGGCGCCAACCTGCTGACGATCGTGGCGCTGGTGCCCGGCTTCGGGATGTCGGTCGTGCTTTCGCAGTACTCGCTGGGAGTTCTGGGCTACACGCCGATCCAGTTCGGGCTGAGCCAGTCGGCGATGCCGATCGCCTCGGTGGCGGGCGCGTTCGCCGCCCAGGCGGGCATGGCCCGGCGCGGCGTCCGCCCGGTCGCGGTGACGGCGTTGCTGCTGCTGGGGATCGGCTGCGCGCTGCTGGTCGGGATCTCGGCCGACAGCGGGTACTTCACGACGGTGTTCCCCGGCCTGGTCCTGTTCGGGCTCGGCCTGGGCGCCGGCCCGGTGGCGCTCGCGGCGGCGGCCCTCTCCGGCGCCACCAAGGCCGACGCGGGCATCGCGTCCGGCACGAGCACGGCGGCGTTCCAGATCGGCGGCGCGTTCGGGGTCGCGGTGGTGTCGACGATCATCGCGTCGAGCGCGGCCGCCACGCCCGGCCCGGCCGGGGCGCTGGCCGGGTTCCACGAGAGCCTGGTGATCTGCGCGGTGGTGGCGGCGGCCGGGGCGGCGCTCGCGGTGGTCCTGCTGAAGAACGCGCGACGCGGTCAGCTCACCGTTCTCCCGCGGGTGCACTGAGCTTCCGGGCTCGGCCGCGCACCGGCGGCCGGGCCCGCCCGGTACCCTGGACGCTCCCGCGGACCCGGGTTCGCGCCGCGGCGGTGACCACCGAGCGGAAGGGGTGCCGGGCGCCGATGGCCGACAGGCTCGAGGAGTACCGCGGCAAGCGCGGCCGGGACCGCACCCCCGAACCCTGGCCCGACGGCCCGCCGGAACCCGGGGGCAACGACCTCTTCGTCATCCAGGAGCACCACGCTTCCCGGCTGCACTGGGACTTCCGGCTGGAACGCGACGGTGTGCTCGTGTCCTGGGCCGTCCCGCGCGGCCTGCCGCTCGCCCCCGGGGTGAACCGGCTCGCGGTGCACACCGAGGACCACCCCATGGAGTACCTGACCTTCGAGGGCGAGATCCCGGCCGGCGAGTACGGCGGCGGCCGGATGACCGTGTGGGACACCGGGAAGTACGAAACCCTGCACTGGAACGACCACAAGGTCGAGGTCGTCTTCCACGGCGAACGGGCGCGCGGAAAGTACCTCTTCCTCAACCGCCACAACGCCGACGACGACCGCGACTGGATGCTGCGGCGCCTCGACCCGGCCGAACCCGGGCACGAAGACGCCCCAGAGTTCCTCGAGCCGATGACGGCGGTCCCGGGCGAGCTGCCGGCCGATGACGACGACTGGGCCTACGAGTTCGCGTGGGGCGGCCTGCGCACGATGCTGCAGATCTCCGGCGGCCGCGTCATCGCGCACGACGAAACCGGCGCCGACGTCACCGGCCGCTACCCCGACCTGCACAAGCTGGGCGAAGAGCTCGGGTCGACGGAAGTACTGCTGGACGGCGAAGTCGTCGTCATCAAGGACGGCAAGCCCTCCGCGCAAGGCCTCGAGGAGCGCCGCCGGGCCGACGGCAACGCGGCGAAGCGGCTCAAGGCGCACTGCCCGGTGTTCTACTTCGCCTGCGACGTCCTGCACCTCGACGGCCGGCCGACCCTGGACCTGCCCTACACCGAGCGCCGCGAGCTGCTGGCGGACCTGCCGGTGACCGATCGCCACTGGCAGGTGCCCGCCTACTTCGCCGGCGGTGGCGAGGACGTCCTCGGGGCCAGCCGCCAGCACGGCCTGCCGGGCGTGGTCGCCAAGCGGGCCGCCGGCCCGTACCGGCCCGGCTCCGGCGACTGGGTGTTCATCGGGAACTGAAGGCCGCCGTAACGCCGTGAAGGCCCCCTCCCGGCCACTAGTGCCGGTGAGGAGGCCTTCACGGACCGCGCGGACGTCAGTCGGTCTCCGCCATGGCTTCGGCGAACTGCGCCGCGTACAGCCGCGCGTAGGCGCCGCCGCTGCGCAACAGCGTCTCGTGGTCGCCGTGTTCGACGATCTGGCCGTGCTCCATCACCAGGATCACGTCCGCGTCGCGGATCGTCGAGAGCCGGTGCGCGATGACGAAGCTCGTGCGGCCGCTGCGCAGCGAGTTCATCGCCCGCTGGATCAGCACCTCGGTGCGGGTGTCGACCGAGCTGGTCGCCTCGTCCAGGATGAGGATGACCGGCCTGGCCAGGAACGCCCGCGCCACCGTGATCAGCTGCTTCTCGCCCGCGCTGACCGTGCCGCCCTCGTCGTCGAGCACCGTCTCGTAGCCGTCCGGCAAGGTCCGCACGAAGCGGTCCACGTACGTCGCCTGTGCCGCTTCGATGATCTCCTCGCGGCTCGGGTCGTCCGCGCCGTAGGCGATGTTCTCCGCGATCGTGCCGCCGAACAGCCACGCGTCCTGCAGCACCATGCCGGTCTGGTCGCGCAGCTCCTCGCGGTTCATCTTCGCGATGTCGACGCCGTCGAGCGTGATCCGCCCGCCGTCGAGCTCGTAGAACCGCATGAGCAGGTTGACCAGCGTCGTCTTGCCCGCACCGGTCGGGCCGACGATCGCCACCGTCTGGCCCGGTTCGACCGTGAGCGACAGGTCGTCGATCAGCGGCTTGTCCGGCAGGTAGCGGAACGAGACGTCCTGGAACTCGACGCGCCCGCGGATCACCGCGGGCCGCTCCGGGTGCTCCGGTTCCGGCGCCTGCTCCTCGGCGTCGAGCAGCGCGAACACCCGCTCGGCCGACGCGACCCCGGACTGCAGCAGGTTCGCCATGCTGGCGATCTGCGTGACCGGCTGGCTGAACTGGCGCGAGTACTGGATGAACGCCTGCACCTCGCCAAGCGTCAGGCTGCCCGACGCGACGCGCAGCGCGCCGATCACCGCCACCAGCACGTAGCTCAGGTTGCCGATGAACATCATCGCCGGCTGGATCATGCCGGAGATGAACTGCGCCCGGAAGCTCGCTTCGTACAGCGTCTCGTTCTGCTTGTCGAAGATCGCCGCGGACTCGTCGCGCCGGCCGAACACCTTGACCAGCGAGTGCCCGGTGTACATCTCCTCGACGTGCGCGTTGAGCTTGCCGGTCGTCGACCACTGCTTGATGAAGTTCGGCTGCGCCCGCTTGCCGATCTTCGCCGCCACGACGGCCGACAGCGGCACCGTGAGCAGCGCGATGACCGCCAGCAGCGGCGAGATCAGGAACATCATGATCAGCACGCCGATCACCGTCAGCAGCGACGAGACGATCTGCGACAGCGTCTGCTGCAGCGACATCGCCAGGTTGTCGATGTCGTTGGTGACGCGGGAGAGCACCTCGCCGCGCGGCTGGCGGTCGAAGTACTTCAGCGGCAGCCGCGAGAACTTCGCTTCGACGTCCTCGCGCAGCCGGTACACCGCGTGCTGCACCAGCGTCGTCGTCAGCCGGGCCTGGATCAGCCCGAAGAACGACGCGATGACGAACAGCGCGAGCACGACCAGCAGGATCTGCCCGACCTTGTCGAAGTCGATGCCCACGCCGGGCACGAGGTCGACGCGGCCGTAGATGTCGGCGAGCGTGCCGTCCCCGCGGGCGCGCAGCCCGGCGACGATCTGCTCCTTGGTGACCCCCGGCGGCACCTGCTTGCCGAGCACGCCGGCCAGGATCGCGTCGGTGGCCTGGCCGAGGATCTTCGGCCCGATCACCGTCAGCGCGACGCTCGCCGCGCCGAGCACGAGCACCCCGATCAGGTGCAGCCGTTGCGGGGCCAGCATGCGCAGCAGCCGCTTGAGGGACCCCTTGAAGTCGAGGGCCTTCTCCGGTGGCGCGCCGCCGGCCATCCACCGGCCCGGTCCGACGGTCGCGGCTCCGGTGTTCTTGTGCCGCTCGGCGGTCGGCCGTTCCCCGGCGTCGGTGACGGCGGCCTTGGGCGATTCGGTCGTGCTCACGCCGCCTCCTGCTCGGTGAGCTGCGACAGCACGATCTCGCGGTAGGTCTCGTTGCTGTCGAACAGTTCGTGGTGGGTGCCGGTGCCGACGACGCGGCCCTCGTCGAGGACGATGATGCGATCGGCGGTGCGGATCGTGCTGACGCGCTGCGCGACGATGATCACCGTCGCGTCGGCGGTTTCGGACACGAGCGCGCGGCGCAGGGCCGCGTCGGTCGCGTAGTCCAGCGCCGAGAACGAGTCGTCGAACAGGTAGATCTCCGGCTTGTGCACCAGCATCCGCGCGATGGCGATCCGCTGCCGCTGGCCGCCCGAGACGTTCGTGCCGCCCTGGGCGATCGGCGCCTCCAGGCCCTCCGGCATCGCTTCGACGAAGTCCTTGCCCTGCGCCACTTCCAGCGCGTGCCACAGCTCTTCGTCGGTGGCGTCCGGGTTGCCGTAGCGCAGGTTGCTCGCCACCGTCCCGGCGAACAGGTACGGCTTCTGCGGCACCAGCCCGACCGCGCGGGCGAGCACCGCCGGGTCGAGGTCGCGCACGTCGACGCCGTCGACCTTGACCGTGCCGCGGGTCGCGTCCATCAGCCGCGGGATCAGGTTCAGCAGCGTGGTCTTGCCGGTACCGGTGGACCCGATCACGGCGGTGGTCTCACCGGGCCGCCCGATCAGCGAGATGTCCTGCAGCACCGGCTTTTCCGCGCCGGGGTAGCGGAACTCGACCCCGGAGAGCTCCAGGTGCCCGTGCACCGCGCCGGGGCGGATCGGCGACACCGGCGGGCGGACGCTCGACTCGGTGTCGAGGACCTCGCTGATCCGCTCGGCGCTGACCTCCGCGCGCGGCACCATCATGAACATGAACGTGGCCATCATGACGGCCATCAGGATCTGCAGCAGGTAGGACAGGAACGCCGTCATGGCCCCGATCTGCATGCTGCCGGAGTCGATCCGCTGCCCGCCGAACCACAGCACGGCGACGCTGGAGGCGTTCATCACCAGCATGACGATCGGGAACATCAGCGCCATCAGGCGGCCCACCCGCAGCGACACGGTGAGCAGCTGGTCGTTCGCGACGTCGAAGCGCTCGCGTTCGTGCTTGTCGCGGACGAACGCGCGGATCACGCGGATGCCCATGATCTGCTCGCGCAGCACCTGGTTGATCCGGTCGATCCGCTCCTGCATCAGCCGGAACGCCGGGCGCATCTTGGTGATGATCGTGCCGACCGCGATCGCCAGCACCGGCACGATCACCAGCAGCAGCCCCGACAGCGGCACGTCGAGGTTCAGCGCCAGGATGATCCCGCCGACGCACATGATCGGCGCGGACACCATCAGCGTCAGCGTCATGACCACGAGCATCTGGATCTGCTGGACGTCGTTGGTGGTGCGGGTGATCAGCGACGGCGTGCCGAACTGGCCGACCTCGCGGGCCGAGAAGTCCTGCACCCGGTGGAAGACCCCGGACCGGATGTCGCGGCCGACCGCCATCGCGGTGCGGGCGCCGTAGTACACCGCGCCGATCGAGCCCGCGATCTGGGCCAGCGTCACGGCCAGCATCACCGCGCCGACGCGCAGGATGTACGCCATGTCGCCCTTGATCAGCCCGTTGTCGACGATGTCGGCGTTGAGCGTCGGCAGGTAGAGCATGGCGATCGTCTGCACCAGCTGCAGGGCCACGATGACCCACAGCGTGGTTTTGTACGGGCGCAGGTGCGCACGCAGGAGCTTGACTAGCACAACGGTTCCCCCAGTGGTGTGGTGGTGGTGTTCGGTCCGGGTGGCGGTGCGGTGCCGCCGGTGAGGGTGGGCATCCCGGCGGCCAGCTCGTCCAGCAGCCGTTCCAGGGTCGGGAGGAACGGCTCGCCCTCGGTCATGAACCAGTTGACGAAGGCGACGCGGACAGCGCTTTCCACCGTGGAGGCCATCAGGCGGCACAGGAGGTGGTCCGCCCCGCCCGCCCGTTTCGCGATGGTCTCGGCGAGGACGCGTTCGACCGCCGCGTGGGCGTTGAGGAACTCGCCGCGCAGCATGAGCTGACCCATCAGCTCCCGGATACGCGCAACATACGCGCGATCCGGCTCGCCCTCACGCGAATATTGGTGGATCACCGCCTGCTTGACGGACTCCCAGAGCGGCTCGCCCTCCGGCCGCGCGAGCAGCGCTTCGCGCATCCCCTCGTGCCGGTCGACGACCATCGAGCAGACCGCCTGCTCCTTGCTGGAGAAGTAGTTGTTGAATGTGCGCGGCGAGACCCCGACCTCGTTGGCGATGTCCTCGACGCGGACGTTCTCCAGCCCGCGGTCCAGCGTCAGCCGCAACGCGGCCTGCGCGAGGGCCCGGCGGGCCTCGCGCTTCTTGCGTTCCCGCAGCGTCAGCTTCGGTGGTTCGTCCGGCGGCATGAACAGAGTGTAGCGAAAAACTTGCGTGCCCCGCAAAAATTTGCGTGGCACGCAAAATCAGGGCGAACCGGACACGCCGGATTCCGCGGTGCGCGACCGCCCGGCCTGCGGTATCGGCCGCCGTGTGCGTTCTGTTGCGGGGCGCAAATTGCAAAAATGGACCGATTGGCCTAACGCACTGCGCTCACCAGGAGCTACGCCCCGAAAATCCGCTCACCGACCGCGATCGCGCGCGGACCGGCTGTGGACATCTGGCGAGACTTTCTGCTTGCATGTCGGGCGTCGCCGCCCGGGGGTCGGCGTCGCGTATTCGTTTTCCGCACCTGAGCATGGAAGAAGTGGGACCACATGGCGAGCCGGGCCCGGGAACTCCTGGATCGATCACGCGTCCTGCTGGACCGCTCGCGGGTCGCCGCCGCGCAGTTCCTGACGGCGCCGCCGAAGCACCCCGGGTACCCGGCCGCGCCCGCGGCGGGCCCGGCGATCGCGCAGCTGACGCCCTTGGCGGTCCCGTCCGCCCCGCCGGACGACGCCGTGCTGGCCGAGATCTGCGCCAGCGTCGCCCTGCGCGACCTCAACCTGCTCGACCAGCTGCTGGCCCGGCTCGAGGAGCTGGAGGCGGGGGAGGAGGACCACCACCGCCTCGCCGAGCTCTACCAGCTCGACCACCTCGCGACCCGGCTGCGCCGCAACGCCGAGAACCTGCGCGTGCTGGCCGGCCAGGAGACCGCCGACGACGCCGCCCGCGCGACGTCGGTGCTCGACGTCATGCGCGCGGCGATGTCCTCGATCGACCACTACGCCCGGATCACCATCGGCCGCGTGGTGAACCTCGGCGTCGTCGGCTTCGCCGCGGAGGACCTGGGCCGGGTGCTCGCGGAGCTGTTCGACAACGCCGCCAACCAGTCCTCGCCCGGCTCGCCGGTGAACGTCAGCGCGCACCTGACCGAGCAGGGCAGCGTGCTCGTCCGGATCGAGGACGAGGGCATCGGCATCCCGGCCGACCGGATCGACGGCCTCAACGCCCGGCTGGCCGCCGGCGGCGACCTCGACGACGCCGCGGCGCGGCACATGGGCCTCGCGGTGGTCTCCCGGCTCGCCGCCCGCCACGACGTCACCGTGCGGCTGGACCGGCGCAGCCCGCACGGCACCGTGGCCACCGTGCTGCTGCCCACCGGCATCGTCACCGAGCTGGCCGAAAACGCGTGGTCGGGCACCCGGACCGTCACCGTCGAGCCGGTGCAGGCACCGGAAGGCGAACCGGCCGCCGTCGGCGGGCTGCCGCGCCGCCGCCCGGGCACCTTCCCCCAGGAGGAGCCGGTGCGGGCCGTGCCGCGCAAGCCGACCCCGCGCCCGCGCCCGCCCGAGACCGGCGGCACCACGGCCAACGGCCTGCCGCGGCGCGTGCCCGGCAGCATCCGCGGTGCCGCGCCCGAACCGCCACCACCGCCCCCGGCCGCCGAACCCGCGGCGAACGGGCACGAGCAGCTGCTCGCCGACCTCGGCGCCTTCGCCGACGGCGAGCGGGCCGCGCTCGCCGAGAACCACCGTGCCCAGCAGGACGAGACGCCCGGAGGAACCGCCTCGTGAGCGCCCCCCACCCGGCCCCGGCGAACTTCGCCTGGCTGCTCGACGACTTCGTGCGCAAGGTCCACGGCGTCAGCCACGCGCTGATCATGAGCGTGGACGGCTTCCCCCTCACCGCGTCCGACTCGGTCGGCGAAGCCGAGGCCGAGCAGCTGGCCGCGATCGCCAGCGGCCTGCTCTCCCTCGCCGGTAACAGCGCGGCGCTGTTCGGGAAGGGCGCCTGCGAGCAGATCATCATCCGGCTCACCCACGGCTACTTCCTGTTCATGGGCATCGGTTCCGGTGCCGGGCTCGCGGTGCTGACCTCGGGCGAGGCGGACATGAAGGTGGTCGCCTACGAGATGACCCAGTTCATCACCAACGCCGGCCACGCGCTCACCCCCGAGGTGCGCGCCGAACTGCGCCAGGTGCTCACCGCGCGCCGCCCGAGGGTGTGATCAGCGTGCCCGAGGAGGTTGCCACCGTGTCCGAGAAGGACACCGCCTTGCCGCGGCGCAGCCGCCGGATCCGCGCGTACGCGCTCACCGGCGGCCGCACCAGCACCCGGCACCAGCTGCTGGTGGAGACGCTGGTCTCGGTCCCGCGCTACGACCCCGCGCTGAGCGGCACGCTCATGCCCGAGTCGCGCTCGCTCTACGAACGCGCCCGGGCGCGGTGCTCGATCGCCGAGCTGTCGGTCGGGCTCGACCTGCCGCTGGGCGTGGTGCGGGTGCTGATCGGCGACCTCGCGTCCCAGGGCGCGGTGTTCGTCCACCCCACCGCGCACGCCTACCACCACGACACCAACGTGCTCGAGAGGATCCTTGATGGGCTCAAGCGGCTCCCCGCCTGAGGGCGATCTGCTGACGATCTCCGCGAAGATCGTCGTCGCCGGGGGCTTCGGTGTCGGCAAGACCACGTTCGTCGGCGCGGTGTCGGAAGTGCCGCCGATGAGCAACGAGGCCTGGATGACCGAGGCCGGTCAGGGCGTCGACGAGATCCCGCCCGGCGGCAAGTCGACCACGACGGTGGCGATGGACTTCGGCCGGATCACGCTGCGCCCGGACCTGCTGCTGTACCTGTTCGGCACGCCGGGCCAGGCGCGGTTCTGGTTCCTCTGGGACGACCTGAGCCGGGGCGCCCTCGGCGCGGTCGTGCTGGTCGACACCAGCCGGATCGACGAGTCGTTCGCGGCGATCAACTACTTCGAGAACGACTCCGAGCTGCCGTTCGTCGTCGCGGTCAACCAGTTCGAGGGCATGCCGGTGCACGACCTCGACGAGGTGCGCGAGGCGCTCGCGCTCGACCCGAGCGTCCCGCTGGTCACCTGCGACGCCCGCGACCGCGCCTCGACGATCGCCACCTTGACCGAGCTGGTGAGCCACACGCTGTCGCTGGCCGTGCTGTCCGGTCCGCGCGAGCTGGCCGGCAGCGTCCCGAACGCCTGAGAAGGAGAGCGAGCTTCATGCGCAGGGTTCTGATCGTCGGCGCCGGGCAGTCCGGCTTGCAGCTGGCCCTCGGCCTGCAGGCGAAGGGCTACGACGTCACGGTGATGTCCGCGCGGACACCGGAGGAGATCCGGAACGGGCGCGTGATGTCGACGCAGTGCATGTTCCACGACGCGCTGCAGCACGAGCGGGACCTCGGGATCAACCAGTGGGAGGCCGACACCGTCAACGTCGAAGGCCTCGGCGTGTCGGTGGCCGCGCCGGACGGCGGCCGCGCGCTCGACTGGTTCGCCGAGCTGGACCACGTCGCGCAGTCCGTCGACCAGCGGGTCAAGATGGCGGGCTGGCTGGAGCTGTTCGAGGACCGCGGCGGCAAGCTGGTCATCCACGGCGTGATGACGTCCGAGCTGGACGCCCTGTCCCGGCTCTACGACCTGGTGATCATCTCGGCGGGCAAGGGCGAGCTGGTCCAGCTGTTCGACCGCGTGCCCGAGCGCTCGCCGTACACGAAGCCGATGCGCGCGCTGTCGCTGGCCTACGCCCACGGCGTCCGGCCGCGGCCGGAGCACCCGGACAAGATGGCGGTGCGGTTCAACATCGTCCCCGGCGTCGGCGAGCTGTTCATGATCCCTGCGTACACGCTCACCGGGAACTGCGACATCCTCTTCTTCGAGGGCGTCCCCGGCGGGCCGCTGGACTGCTTCGACGACCGCCCGGGCCCGGCCGAGCACTTCGCGCGGATCCTCGACCTGATGAAGCAGTTCGTGCCGTGGGAGTACGACCGCTGCCGTGACGCCGAGCTCACCGACGCGAAGGCCACGCTGGCCGGCGGCTACACCCCGGTGGTGCGCCGGCCCGTCGGCACGCTGCCGGGCGGGGCGATCGTGCTGGGCATGGCCGACGTCGTCGTCGCGAACGACCCGATCACCGGCCAGGGCTCGAACAACGCGAGCCACTGCGCGGCCACCTACCTGGACGCGATCGTCGAGCGCGGCGAGGAGCCGTTCGACGCCGGGTGGATGGACGCCACGTTCGAGCGCTACTGGGAGTACGCCCGGCACGTAACCGAATGGACCAACGCGCTGCTGCTCCCGCCGCCCCCGCACGTGCTCCAGATCCTCGGGGTGGCCGGCCAGAACCCCGCGGTCGCGCGGCGGTTCGCCAACGGGTTCACCGATCCGACGGACTTCCAGAACTGGTTCATGGACCCGGCACTCTGGGAGAAGTACCTGGCAGAGGTCTAGATCAGACTGTCGCCGAGAGACGATCCGGGCTACGGTTGTCACGTAGCGTGAAGGCGACCGGGTGGTCTATCGGAGGTACGTGGCATGCGGGCGATGTGGAAGGGCTCGGTGTCGTTCGGGCTGGTGAGCATCCCGATCCAGCTGTACGCGGCCACCGAGAACAAGAACGTCTCCCTGCGCCAGGTGCACGAGGCCGACGGCGGCCGCATCCAGTACAAGCGGTTCTGCACGATCGACGGCGCCGAGGTGCCCTACGCCGAGATCGCCAAGGGCTACGAGCTGCCCGACGGCGAGATGGTCGTGATCACCGACGCCGAGATGGCCGACCTGCCGCTGCCCACGCAGCGCACGATCGACGTGCTGGAGTTCGTGCCGCTCGAGTCGATCGACCCGATCCAGTACGACCGGACCTACTACCTGGAGCCGCAGAAGAACGCGGTCAAGCCGTACATCGTGCTGCGGGACGCCCTGCACAAGTCGAGCCAGGTGGCCATCGCCAAGGTCGCGGTGCGCCAGCGGGAGAGCATGGCGGTGCTGCGGGTGCACGCCGACGTGCTGGTGATGACGACGATGCTGTGGCCGGACGAGGTCCGCGAGCCCGACTTCCCGTTCCTGCGCGACGACCCGCCGCAGATCCGGCCGCAGGAGCTGACCATGGCCGGGTCGCTGATCGACTCGCTGGCCGAGCCCGTGTTCGAGCCGGAGAAGTACCACGACCACTACCGCGAGGCCCTCGAGGAGATGATCGAGGCCAAGGTGGCGGGGGAGGAGACGACCAAGCCCGCCGCCGTCACCGCGAAGGCCGACGTCGTCGACCTGATGGCCGCGCTGCAGGCCAGTGTGGACGCCGCCAAGAAGTCCCGCGGGGCGAAGTCCTCTTCGGAGGAGTCCGATGAGGACGGCGAGCCGGCCGCGAAGAAGAAGCCGGCGCCGCGGAAGCGGGCGCCGAAGTCGGCCTGATCCCCGGACGGGTGGTCGGGGCGACACGCCGTCGCGGCCGTCCCGCCTCCGCGTGGTTCGCGGTGGTACCAAGGGTTATGGAATGCGCTTCGTGTGATGCGGGCATCGACCACTGCCACGGCACGCTGGTGGTGCACCCGGAAGGCGGGTTCACCGAGTGCACCGACGCGGCCTGTTCGGACAGCGACCGGGTCCGGCACGGCCTGATCGTCGACTGCCAGGCGCTCGGCAGCGGGTGCGCCTGCGCGGCCGCACCCCGCAAACCCCTGCTGCGCCAAGCTTCCTGAGCCTCCCGCCAGGATCCGTGAAGGCCTTCCCGCCGCGCCTCGCCGCCGGCCGGGGAGGCCTTCACGGCGTCTGTGGAGGGTGTGGACGTAACACGATCGTGTATGCAGCTGTGTACACGGGCTTGGCGATGTGCTAACACTTACGGGGGTCCTTCGGCTCTCCCTCCCCCTCGGAGCCGGAGGACCCTTTTCACGCTTGGCCCGCGCACTGCGGACGGTCTGCTATCGCCGATTTGCGCAGAATTTGCTCTGCGCTTACCTTCCGCGGACCTGCCGACGGGATCGCCGGCCCGATCGCCGAAAGAAAAGCGAACGGCCTGGCACGGCGAGCATTGCTGCTGACGCCGTGCCAGGCCGTTCACGAATTACGGATCAGTACCAGTGCGCACGCCCACCGATCCGGCGGCCCGTGCCGCCCAGGATGGCCAGTGCCACACCGGCCACCGCGAGGATGATGCCGATGGTGTAAAGCACCGGGATACCCACGATGAACCCGATGATCAGGAGAATTACACCGAGAACGATCACTTTGACACACACTCCTTCGCATGGGACCCGTCCGGCATGCCGGCCGGGCGGATGCGCTGTCACGGGGAGGATGGCCACTTTTCCGCCGCGGCAAACTGCGTCAAATGGAGCAATCTCGGATCAGTACCGGTAGTGATCGAGCTTGTACGGACCTTCGACGTCGACGCCGATGTATTCCGCCTGGGCCTTCGTCAGCTTGGTGAGTTTCACACCGAGGGCGTCGAGGTGCAGCCGGGCCACCTTCTCGTCGAGGTGCTTGGGCAGCCGGTGGACGTCGGTGGCGTACTCGCCGGGCTTGGCGAAGAGCTCGATCTGCGCGATGGCCTGGTTGGTGAACGAGTTCGACATCACGAACGACGGGTGGCCGGTCGCGTTGCCGAGGTTCATCAGGCGGCCTTCGGAGAGCACGATGATCGCGTGGCCGTCCGGGAACGTCCACTCGTGCACCTGCGGCTTGATCTCCTTCTTCACGATCCCGGGCAGCTTCGCCAGCCCGGCCATGTCGATCTCGTTGTCGAAGTGCCCGACGTTCGCGACGATCGCGTTGTGCTTCATCCGGCCCATCTGCTCCGCCGAGATGATGCCGAAGTTGCCGGTGGTGGTGATGAAGATGTCGGCCGTCCCGACGACGTCGTCCAGCTCCACCACGTCGAGCCCGTCCATCGCCGCCTGCAGCGCGCAGATCGGGTCGATCTCGGTGACCGCGACCCGGGCGCCCTGCCCGCGCAGCGCCTCGACCGCGCCCTTGCCGACGTCGCCGTAGCCGCAGACGACCACGCGCTTGCCGCCGATCATCACGTCCGTGGCGCGGTTCAGACCGTCCACAAGGGAGTGCCGGATGCCGTACTTGTTGTCGAACTTGGACTTCGTGACGGAGTCGTTGACGTTCATCGCGGGGAAGAGCAGCTCGCCGTCCTTGGCGAGCTTGTAGAGCCGCTTGACGCCGTTGGTCGTCTCTTCGGTGACGCCGCGGATCTCCTTGGCCATGCGGGTGAAGCGGTCGCCGTCGGCCGCGAGGCTCGCGCGCAGCGTCTCGAGGACGATCCGGTACTCCTCGGCGTCCTCTTCGGACGGTTGCGGCACCGCGCCCGCGGCTTCGAACTCGACGCCCTTGTGCACGAGCAGGGTGGCGTCGCCGCCGTCGTCGAGGATCATGTTCGGTGCCTGGCCGCCCGGGAAGGCGAAGAGCCGGTCGGTGCACCACCAGTACTCTTCGAGCGTCTCGCCCTTCCAGGCGAACACGGACGTGCCGGCCGGGGCGTCGACGGAGCCCTCCGGGCCGACGACGACCGCGGCGGCGGCCTCGTCCTGGGTCGAGAAGATGTTGCAGGACACCCAGCGCACCTCGGCGCCGAGGGCGACCAGCGTCTCGATGAGCACGGCGGTCTGGACGGTCATGTGCAGCGACCCGGCGATGCGGGCGCCCTTCAGTGGCTGCGTGGCGGCGTATTCGCGGCGGATCGCCATCAGGCCGGGCATCTCGTGCTCGGCCAGCCGCAGCTGGGTGCGGCCGGCGTCGGCGAGGGACAGGTCGGCGACGGCGAAGTCGAGGCCATTGCGGGTCTGCAGTTTGTCACTCATGCTTCGGTGCACTCCGGAGTTCGTCGGGATGCGCTCGGGAGGCAGCACGGAAGCCCGTGCGGACAAGAGAAAGGCACCTCCCTCGCGGGAGGCGCCCTTGGAGTCGTGGTGCGGGCCGAGCGTGGCGGAAAAGAGTTCCGTCGCAGCGCCTCTCGGCCCGTGACCAGGATGGCAAAGCCGCCGGGAAGCTGTCAAGCGAGCGAGCGGGCCATGAGAACGTCGTGGCCGTCGACGCGGAATTCGGCCCGCAGCACGCCTTCCACGACGAATCCGCACGCCTCGTAGCCGGCTCGCGCCGTCCGGACGGTGCTCAACCGAGCTCCTGCCAGGCCTGTTCGACGATCCCGGCCAGCTCCCGGGCGTCGTGGTTGCCTTCGCTGCTCAGGCTCCGCACCGCGACGGTCATGCCGGGGCCGGTGCGCTGGCAGTTCAGGACGAAGGACTGGTCCGCGTCCGGGGTCGAGCCGGGCGCGGCCGGGGCGTTGTGCACCAGGCACTGCACGGCGCCGACGCGCACCAGCTCGGTGCCCGGTTTGGCCTCGCCGAGGGCCTGGACGTCTTCGTAGGGCGCGAACAGCTCCGGCGACGGCGCGCGCACGGCGACCAGCTGGAAGGACCGCAGCAGCCCCTCGTCCTGGTAGTCCTGGACGACAGCTCCGGCGCCGGCGTAGGCCGCCGACACGCGCGCGGCCGTCTCCTGGTCCGTCTTGGCGATGCGGTCGATCTGGGCCTTGCCGCGCGTGGCGTCGACCTTCGCGATCGCGTCCTGGGCCTTGCTCAGCCCGCCGAGGTTCGCCGGTGCGGTCGGGGCCTGCCCGCTCGGCCCGTCGAACAGGCTCAGCGCCAGCCACGGCACGCCGACGAGGACCGCGCCGACGAGGACGCCGAGCAGGCCGGCGACGACCGGCCGGGCGAGCAACGGGCGCGGGGGCGGGGGCGGTGCCACGGTCGGCGGCGGTCCGGGTGCGGGTTCGAGCGGGAATCCCTCGGTCACCCGGGAATCCTGGCGCACTCCGGTCCGTCCCGGGAAGGGAATTGCGCCCGGCGGGGTCAGATCAAGTGCGCACGCCGCCAGATGCCTTCCGACCGGCCGCCGATCAGCCCCGCCTCGCGCAGGAACGGCACGATCTTCTCGGCCATCCACCGCCGCGTCTCGTGGAAGTGCGGGTTGGCGAGCGCCGCGGCGCGGCCCTCGCGCGGGTCGATCCCGACGCTGCGGTAGACCCGCGCGTCGACCATGCTGTCGATGACGCCGAACGCGACCAGCGCGGTCCGCACGCGGTGCCGTTGCAGCGCCGCCTTCGACAGTTTCGGCGTCTCCCGCAGCACTTCCTCCTTGGCGAACCGGACGTGCCGGGCCTCCTCGACGACGTGGATCCGGTTGACCGAGCGGATCAGCGGCTGGATGCCGTCGTCGTCCATCATCGACCGCTGCAGCCGGTCGGTGGTCTCCTCGGCGACCAGCACGCTGGCGAACATCGACGGCCCGGCCGCGGTCGCGCCGAACACCTTCGCGGCGCGGTGCACGACCTTCGGGACGCCGTAGCGCGGGACGCCCAGCCGTTCGGCGGTGCGGGCGAACATGACCGAGTGCCGGGTCTCGTCGCCGATCTCGGTCATCGCGTACTGCGCGTGCTCGGTGCGCGCGTCGAGGTCGAAGACGTACCGCGCGAGCAGCTGCATGAGGACGATCTCGAACCACAGGCCGACGCTCATGATGCTGGCGATCTCGTGCTTGGACAGCTCGATCCGCTGCTCGGGCGTCAGCTTCGCCCAGAGGTCGGTGCCGTAGAGGGACACGCGCTCCAGCGGCATGTACGCCTTGCCTTCGGCGAGCGGCGCGGCCCAGTCGATGTCGACGTACGGGTCGTAGGAGTTCTTCGCGGAGCTCTTGAGCAGCCTCGCCGCGGTGACGTCCCGGTCCTGGGCCTCGACGCCCATGGCGACCTCCGAAATTAAGGGGTACACGCTGTACTAGCTAGTTTGGGAGCGTACACCGGCTCGCCGGACTTGAGTAGGCTTCCCGGGTGACCAAGGTCGACGGACGGGCGACGCGGTGGGCGGGCCAGCAGGAACGCCGCCGCGCGGAGTTCGTCGACGCGGCCCTGGCGGCGATCGGGGAACACGGCCCGGACGTCTCCACCGAGCAGATCGCCGAACGCGCCGGCGTCGCCCGGACGCGGCTGTACAAGCACTTCGCCGACGCGGCGGACCTGCAGCGGGCCATCGCCCAGCGCGCGGCCGAACTGGTGACGGCCGAGCTGGAGCCGCTCTGGCACCCGTCGGGCTCGCCGAACGAGATGATCTCGACGGTGATCGCGACGCACCTGCGCTGGCTGACCGAGCACGTTTCCCTGCACCGCTACCTGGCCCGCGCGGCACCGGGGCCGACGGACGTCCGCGACACGATCGCCCGCCACCTGAGCGGTCTCTTCGCCGGCTACCTGACGGCGTTCGGCCGCGACCCCGCCCCGGCGGACACCATCGCGTTCGGCCTGGTCGGCTACGTCGAATCGGCAACGACCCGCTGGCTCGACCACCCGGGCGCGCTCACCCTGGACCAGCTGACCGCCCAGCTCAGCGGCACGATCTGGGCGATGCTCGACCACACGCTCCGGGCGGTCGGCGTCGAACTGGACCCGGACCGGCCCCTGCCGCTGCCGGACGGGCTCTAGTTGTGGTGTCCAGGGAGGTTGGTCAGCCGGGCGATGGGTGGCTTGCCGCCGGTGGATGAGTGGGGCCGGTGGTGATTGTGGAAGTGCAGCCACCCAGGCAGCGCTGCCCGGCGTTGGTGTTCGCTGGGGTAGAAGCGGGCGTAAGCCCATCCCTCGGCCAGGGTGCGGTGGAACCGCTCGATCTTGCCGTTGGTGATGCCCAGCCCAGTGCAGGTCTCGCGTCGGGCTGACGAGCGATAACACGCACCGTTGTCGGAGAGCACGCGTTCGACGGTGACGCCGTGGTCGGCGAACCAGGCGACCGCGCGGTGAAGGACGCCGGTGGCGGTGTCGGCTTTCTCGTCGGCGCAGATCTCGGCGTAGGCGAGGCGGGAGTGGTCGTCGATCACGGTGTGCACGAAGGCCACGCCGGTGCGGGCGTGACGGTCGGCGCGCCGGATTCCGGTGCGGCGGGAGGTGGCTGATGTGTTCTTGCCGCCTTGCTGTTTGCCGACGTAGCGCCAGCCTCCGCCGTCGGGGATGTTGCCGAACTTGGTGACATCGACGTGGATCAGCGAGCCGGGGTGGTCGTGTTCGTAGCGGCGCAGCGGTTCGCCGGTGACCCGGTCGATGCGGGACAGGCGGTTGATCCGGCAGCGGGTCAGCACCGCGTGCACGGTCGAGGCGGGGACGCCGAGCCGGCCGGAGATCTGGACCGGGCCGAGCCGGTTGCGCCAGCGCAGCCGCACAATCCGACGCACCAGATGTGCGGACGTGCGGGTGGGACTGTGGTGTGGTCGGCAGCTGCGGTCGGTTATCCCGGCCGCGCCTTCGTTGCGGTAGCGGTCGGCCCATTTGCGGGCGGTTGTGGGGGCGACCATGAACATTTTCGCTGCTGCGGTGCAGGTCCAGCCCCTTGGGGCCTTCATCTCTCAGTGCGACAGGTGATTACCGCCTCAACCCGGGACAACGTCCCTGGACATCACATCTAGTCCTCGCGCGAGAACTCCGCGCGCACCCCCAGGAGCCGCACCGCGCGCGTCAGCTCGAACATCCCCAGTACCTCCTGGGCCGCGCGGTCGATCTCCGCCGCGTCCGACGTCGGCTCGGGGAGCGTGATGCTGTGGGTGTGGGTCAGGAACGGCACGAACCGGACCTTCACCGCGACCCGCGCCGCCGGGCGGCCTTCGTCCAGGACGTCCTGGGACACGCGCTTCGCCAGCGCCGACACCTCCGCCGCCATCTCGGCGGGGTCGGTGAGGTCGCGCTGGAACGTCGTCTCGCGGCTGCGGGAGCGGGCCACGTACGGTGTCGCGCTCACCTCCGCGTCGCTGATCCCGCCGCCGAGCAGGCGCAGCCACGGGCCGGTCTTCGGGCCGAACCGCGCCGCCAGTTCGGCCGGGTCGGCGCCGGCGAGGTCGAGGACCGTCGCGATGCCCAGCTCGGCGAGCTTCTTCGCCGTCTTGCCGCCGATGCCCCACAGCGCGTCGGTCGGGCGCGCGGCCATGACGTCCCACCAGTTCGCCTGCGTAAGCCGGAAGATCCCGCCCGGCTTGCCGAACCCGGTGGCGAGCTTGGCCCGCAGCTTGTTGTCCCCGATCCCGACCGCGCACGACAGCCCGGTCTCGCGCGCGACGGCGTCCTTGATCGCCGCCGCCAGCACCTCGGGATCATCGGTCTCGGCGCCGACGAACGCCTCGTCCCAGCCCAGCACCTCCACCACGACGGGGAACTCCCGCACGGCGGCCATGACATGTTCGGAGACTTCGAGGTAGGCGGGCGGGTCGCTGGGCAGGAAGACGGCGTCCGGGCAGCGCTTGGCGGCGATCCGCAGCGGCATGCCGGACTGGATCCCGAACTCGCGGGCCTCGTACGACGCCGTCGCGACGACGGCGCGTTCGGTGGGGTCGCCGTTGCCGCCGACGACCACGGGCTTCCCGCGCAGCTCCGGGTGGCGGGCGATCTCGACCGCGGCGATGAACTGGTCGAGGTCGACGTGCAGGACCCACTTCACGCCGCCCAGTGTTGCCTCAGACGCGGTGGCGCGCCACGTGGGTCCAGACGGTGCCGGTGAGGGCGAGGATCCCGCAGAGCGTCACGCCGGGGTCGGGCAGGACCAGCCCGAGCACCAGCAGCGTCACGGCGACGGCGTCGACGACGATCAGGAGGGCGCTGCGGAGCGCGCGCGACTTCGGGCGCTTGCCCTCGCGGAGGGCGGTGGCCAGGTCGGGGTCGGTGACCTCGAGGTGCCGCTCGATCTTCTCGAGCTCGGTGCGATCGTGGTGGCTGAGCATCGGGGTACTCCTTCGGCGCCGAACGCACCGTATCGCCAGAGCGAATACCCAATCGTCCTCCTGACGAACCGCCAATCGCCCTCTCATTTTGTGCTTTTTGCTGCTCCGACCGGGTGATCCGCGCTCCGTGACCATCCCGGAACGCGTTAGGTTCGCCTGGCACGAGGCCGGTCTGGCCGGCTTCGCGCCGGGTCGAGGCCGGTCAGGACCTTCAAGCAGCGGAGGACTCCATGACCCTGCCCACCGAACCGATCGGCAGCATCCCGCGTCCCGAGTACCTGATCGAGGGGCTCGGCGCCTTCGCGGCCGGACGGATCGACGCCGCCGCGCTCGCCGAGCTGGAAAGCCGGGCGCTGGCCGACACGATCAGCCGGTTCGAGGAGACCGGCTCACCCGTCGTGTCCGACGGCGAACAGGGCAAGCCGAGCTTCGCGACCTACCCGCTGGCGGGGCTGACCGCGCTCGCGCCGGACGGCGTCGTCATCCCGTTCGCCGACGGCCACACCCGCCAGTTGCCGCGGCTGACCGCGGGCCCCTTCCGCTACGCGACGCACGCGGACGCTTACCTGACGCGCGCGAAAGCACTTACCGGCAAGCCCGTCAAGCAGGCCGTGATCGCCGCTTCGGCGCTCTCGCTGATCTACCCGGCCGACGGCATCGAGGGCTACTCGCAGGACCAGTTCGTCGCCGACCTCGTCGACGAAGCCGAAGCGGACATCCGGCGCAGCCTCGACGCCGGCGCGCACAGCGTCCAGATCGACTTCACCGAGGGGCGGCTGTCGCTGAAGCTCGACCCGTCGGGCGGGCTGCTGCGGGAGTTCGTCGACCTCAACAACGCCGTGCTGGACCGCTTCACGGCGGAGGAGCGCGCGAAGATCGGCGTCCACACCTGCCCGGGCGGCGACCAGGACTCGGTGCACAGCCTCGACGTCGACTACGCGGGCCTGCTGCCGGCCCTTTTCGAGTTGAAGGCGGGCAACTTCTACGTCCAGCTCGCGAGCGAAGCCGAGCCGGAACGCGCGTTGCAGGTGATCGCCGACCACCTGGGGGAGGGCCAGCGGATCTTCGTCGGCGTGATCGACCCGATCGACCCGCGGGTGGAGACGCCGGAGGAGGTCCGCGACCGCGTGCTGACAGCGGCGAAGTACCTGCCGGTGGACCGGCTGGGCACGTGCGACGACTGCGGGTTCTCGCCGTTTGCGGACGACACCTCGACCTCCCGCGACATCGCGTTCGCCAAGATCAAGGCGCGGGTCGAGGGGACCGCGCTGGCGGCCGGGCAGCTGTGACGGCCGGGGCCCGCTCCGGCGGGCCCCTCAGGCCGTCTCGGCGGCGACTTTCAGCCCGAGCGCGACGAGCACGCTGCCGAGCACGGCGTCGAGGCCCCGGCGGACGCGCCCGTCGCTGAAGAACCGCTTGAGCGCGCCGACGACGAGGGCGAGGGCGGCGAACCAGGCGACGGTCCCGGCGGTGGCGATGGCGGCCAGCTCGAGGGTCTGCGCGGTGGAGCCGTCCGCCGGGAGGAACTGGGGGAGCAGGGCGAGGAAGTAGACGGCGACCTTCGGGTTGAGCAGGTTGGTGAAGAGGCCCTGCCGGAAGGCGGCGCCGGCGCCGAGCGACCGGTTCGCGGGGTCGTCCCCGAGGTCCCGGTACTCGCCGCGGCGCACGGCGAGCCAGGCTTTGACGCCGAGGAAGACGAGATAGCCGGCCCCGACGAGCTTCACGACGCTGAAGGCCACAGCGGAGGCGGTGAGCACGGCGGCGACGCCGAAGGCGATGGCGACGACCCAGGCGAAGACACCGAGCGCGACCCCGGCCCCGGCGGCGACCCCGGCCCGCCGCCCACCGGCGAGGGAAGATCGCGTGACGACGACGAAGTCCGGCCCGGGTGACATCGCGCCGAGGATCACGACCAGCAGGAACGAGGCGGCGGTGGCACCGGGGATCATGCGGTCGAGCATACGAGGGCGGCGCCAGCGAATTTCGCTACGCGCGTGACGCTCCGAACTCCGGCGGCCGGATCGGGAAGAACCGGTGATCCACTGGTGTTCGCACCGGTGTCGGCCAGAGCACGATGTTCGAATTTGAACTTCCGGTAGGGTCGGCCGAGTGGGCGATCCCAGGGGAGAGAGCATGACGGCTGAGGTGCGGACGCGGGTGCGGATCCCGCTGCGGCTGCACGGCGGCATCGAGGTCGACGCCGAAGCCGTCACCTTCCGGAACCTCGCCGATGGTGGTGAGCACCTCGCCTTCGTCCTCGGTACGCCCGGGGACGTGCCGCTCGTGCGGCCGCACTCCGAATGCCTCACCGGTGACGTCTTCGGGTCCGCGCGCTGCGACTGCGGTCCGCAGCTGGCCGAGGCCGTCGACCGGATCTCCGCCGCCGGTGGTTATCTGCTCTACCTGCGTCAAGAAGGCCGGGGGATCGGCCTCTACAACAAGCTCGACGCCTATGCGCTTCAAGACCAAGGCCTCGACACCTACGCCGCCAACGCCGCGCTCGGCCTGCCCGAGGACGCCCGCGACTACACCGTCGCCGCGCAGATGCTCCAAGCGCTCGGGGTGGCGGAAGTGAACCTGCTGTCGAACAACCCGGACAAGGCCGCGCAGCTCGAAGCGGCCGGGATCGCTGTGCGCGACCGGGTGCCCACCGGCGTCTTCGCCACCGACAACAACGTGCGCTACCTGCGCGCGAAGGCCGAACTCACCGGCCACACCCTGCCGGGGCTGGCCAGCTAGCTGAGCCGCTGGGCCGCCGCGGCCGCCGGGCTCGTGGTGAGCTTCTCCAGCAGTCCGATGAGGACCGTCTGCTCCGACGGCGTCAGCGACGCCGCCCACGCCCGTTCGCGCGCGTTGTGCGCCTGGTACGCGTCCGTCACCGCCGTGTGGCCCGCCTCCGTCAGCGCGAGCCGGACCGCCCGTCGATCCTCGGGGACCTGCGTGCGGGTCACCAGCCCGTCCCGCTCCAGGGTCTTGACCAGTGCCGACACCGCCGCGCGGCTCATCCCGGCCAGGCGCGCCGCGTGGCGGGACTCGAGCGGGCCGGCCAGCCACAGCACGAACAGCACCCGGAACCCGCCCCAGCTCAGGCCGCGCGGGCGGTGCACCGTCGACTCCCAGTCGTAGACCAGCGCGCCCGCCAGCCGGTGCAGCGTGAGGCCGAGGCGCATCGCGACGGGGTCGGTGTCCGGCAGCTCCGCCTTCGTCTTCCCGATCGCGTAGTCGACGAACGAGAGGTAGTCGAGGTCTTCGGCCGGTCGGTCGGTCATGCGGCCAGGTTAGGGGAAGGGGTTCCGCGAGCGGTCCGGCCGGGTTAGTGTGACCCGGGAGATAGTCAAACCTTTGATCAAAGGAGCGCTCGCCGTGACGAAGAAAGCCTTCGCCTCTTCGGCCGACCTGGCGGAGAAAGCGCAAACCCTCGAAGTCCTGGCCGACGGCGTCTACGCGCTGACCGCCGAAGGCGACCCGAACATCGGCGCCATCGAGGGAGAGGACTTCCTCGTCTGCTTCGAAGCGCTGGCGACGCCGGTCGCGGCGCGCGAGTGGCTCGCGAAACTCCGCGAGCACACCGACAAACCCGTGCGCTACCTGGTATTGAGCCACTACCACGCGGTGCGCGTGCTGGGCGCGTCGGCGTTCGACGCCGAAGTGATCGTCGCGCACGAGAACACCCGGGCGCTGGTCGCCGAGCGCGGCAAGGAGGACTGGGCGAGCGAGTTCGGCCGGATGCCGCGGCTGGCCAAGGGCGCGGACTCGGTGCCGGGCCTGACCTGGCCGACGCTGACCTTCTCCGACCGGCTCACGATCGACCTCGGCGGCGACCGCGGCGACCTCGTCCTGCAGTACTGCGGGCGCGGCCACACCGAAGGCGACCTCGTCGCGTGGCTGCCGCGGCAGAAGATCCTCTACGCCGGCGACCTCGTCGAAGCCGAAGCCGCGCTCTACACCGGCGACGCGGTCCACCGCGACTGGGCTTCGTCCACTTTGGACCGGGTGGCCGCGTTCGGCGCCGAGTCGCTGATCGGCGGCCGCGGCGGGGTGAGCCGCGGCCGCGACGCCGTCGACGCCGCCATCGCGCAGACCCGGCACTTCCTGGACACGATGATCCGCGAGGTCGGCGCGGTCCGCGACGCCGGCGGCACGCTGAAGGAAGCCTTCGAACGCACCCACGCGGCCCTGAACGACCAGTACGGCCACTGGCCGATCTTCGAGCACTGCCTGCCCTTCGACGTCTCCCGGCTGTGGGACGAGCTCGGCGGCATCGAACGGCCGGTGGTGTGGACGGCCGAGCGTGACCGCGAAGTCTGGGACCAGCTCCAAGGATGAGGGTCGCCGTCCTGGGCAGCGGCCCGGTCGGCCAGACGGCCGCGCTGCTGCTGGCGCGCTGGGGTGTACCGGTGGTGCTCGTCGACGAGCACGAGGTGCGCGATCCCGTGGGGTCCAAGGCCATCTGCCAGCAACGGGACACTTTGGACGTCTGGGCGTCGCTCGGCGCGGGCTGCCTCGCCGAGGAGGGCCTCACCTGGACGACCGCGCGGACGTTCCACCGCGCCACCGAGCTGTTCTCGCTGAAGCTCCCCGACGGCGGGTCGGCGCTGCCGCCGTTCGTCAACTTGTCGCAAGCCCGCGTCGAGGAGGTCCTGGACGAGCTGATCGAGCGGCAGCCGCTCATCGACGTCCGCCGCGGCCACCGCGTCCGCGGGCTGACCCAGCCCGGCCGGGTGGTGCTCGAGTGCGACACGGCGGACGGGCCGCGCCGGATCGAGGCCGACTACGCGATCGCCTGTGCGGGCGCGCGAGGCGACACCGTGCGGCGGGCGCTCGGGCAGCACCTCGACGGGGTGTCGTTCCGGGACCTGTTCCTGATCTGCGACATCCGCGCCGACCTGCCGGGCTGGGCGGCCGAGCGGCGGTTCTGGTTCGACCCGCCGTGGAACCCGGGCCGCCAGGTGCTCATCCACCCGTGCCCGGGCTCGGAGTTCCGGATCGACTGGCAGGTGCCCGAGGACTACGACCTCGCGGCCGAGGAGTCGGGCGGGGCGATGGAGGCGCGGATCCGGGCGATCATCGGCCCGGTGCCCTACGAGGTGCTCTGGCGGTCGGTGTACCGCTTCCACACGCGGCTGGTGCCGCGGATGCGGGTCGGCCGGGTGCTGCTGGCCGGCGACTGCGCGCACCTCGTCGCGCCGTTCGGGGCGCGCGGGCTCAACTCCGGCGTGGCCGACGCGGAGAACGCGGCCTGGAAGCTGGCCGCCGTCCTGCGCGGCGACGCGGGGGAGGAGCTGCTGGAGAGCTACCACACCGAGCGGCACGCGGCCGCGGTCGAGAACGCGGGCGTCACGACGGCCACGATGGACTTCCTGGTGCCCCAGGACGACGAGCAGCACCGGCGCCGGCTGGACGTCCTCACGCGCGCGGCGCACGACCCGGCCGCGTGCGAGCAGGTCGACTCGGGCCGCCTGGCCGAACCGTTCTGGTACCCGGATTCGCCGTTGACCACGACGGATCCGCTACGGCCGTTCGCCGGACGGCCGCCGCGCGGGGCAGTGCCGCCGCCGGGGCCGGGCGTGCTGCTCCCCGACGTCACCGTCGCGAGTGGACGGTTGCGGGACCTGGCGCGGCAGGGTTTCCTGCTTCTGACGACGCCGGGTGTGCGGGCGGAGGGCGTGCGGTCGGTGGAAATCCCGCTGGGCGGGGCGCTGGGTGCGCGTCCGGGCGAAGCCTGGCTGGTCCGCCCGGACGCGTACGTCGCCGCCGTGCTACGGGTAGGAGACCAGCGGGCTCACCTGGTGCCCGGTGTTCGCGGCGTCACCCGAGTCGTTGATGACGTGGGCGATCGTGCCCACACCGCCGAGTGACACCGACACCAGGTTGTGGAACCGGACGCCGCTGTTGTTCGGCACCTCGAACGAGTGACTGGCCACAATGGACGGGTTGGTGTTGAAGAAGCAGTAGCTGCCCAGGCCCCAGCCTTCGTGGCTGGTCACCGAGTCGGCCACCTTGTACGCCGCCCAGCCCTGCCGGCCGCCGCCGCTGGACCAGGACGCCTGATCCGGCGGGTCGTACGGCATCTCGTTCTGGAAGAAGTACGTCCGCCCGCCGTTGCCGTTCCAGAGCACCTCGTACTGCTGGTAGTGCTCGACGAACAGGCCGTACATCGTCACGTCCGCGCCGTTGACGACCAGGCCGTTCGCCGCGGTGTTGACGTTCCAGCCGACGCCGTTCGAGTGGTCGCCGCGCCACAGCCACATGTGGTCGCCGATGACGTTGTTCGAGTTGACCACCAGCGTCTGCGTGGCCTTCCCGACGGCCGCGCCGCCGATCCGGAAGAACACGTCGTGCAGCGACGTCGGGTCGGCCGCGTGGTTCGCGGTCGAGCCCGGCTGGCCGACCTGCACCAGCACCGGCGAGTTCACCGCGCCCGCGTCGATCAGCAGCCCGGCGATCTTCACGCCGTCCACATCGGACGTCGTGATGGCCGCCGTGCCGTTGGTGGGCATCAGCGTCGCCAGGCCGAGGCCGAGCACCACGGTGTCCGGGCGCGTGACGTTCAGCGCCTGGTCGAGGTGGTAGACACCGGGCGTCACGAGCAGGTTCTTGCCCGCGGCCAGCGCGGCGTTGAGCGTTGCCGCCGAGTCGGACGGGTGCGCGACGTAGAACTCGCTGAGCGAGATCGACTGCCCGGCCGGGGCGCCGTGGCCCCAGCTGGTGCCGGAGGAGTTCTGCCGCAGCCCCGGGACGAACACGTTGTAGCTGCCCGAGCCGTCGACGTAGAGGAACGGCTTCTCGCGGATCACCGGCGTCTGGCCGACGACGGTCTCCGGCGGGTTCGGGAACGACGCCGGCGGCGTGCCGGTCGAGCCGACGAACACCATGTTCCAGACGCCGCCCTGCCAGCCGCCCAGCTCGCTGTTGCGGGTCAGGAACTGCTGCTGCGAACCGGAAACGGCGACGCCGTCGATCTTGCTGTCGGCGATCAGGCCACCGCTGGCCCAGCCGTCGCCGCCGTTCCACAGCTGGATCTGGCTGCCCTTGAGGTGCATCCGCCGGTAGGGCGCGGCCTGCGCGACGGCCCAGCGCTCGACCTGGCCCGCCGGCAGCGTCACCGACAGGTTTTCCGCCGACCGCCAGAAGTTCTGCGTCGCGTTGCCCTTGTTGGCCGGGTTGTCGCCCTGCTGCAGCCAGTCCGCCTCGACGCGGACGTGGCCGTTGAGGTTGACGTCGTCCGGCGACAGGCCCAGGCCGGCGACCTGCTCGTAGAAGCCGAGGTTGACGTCGGCGTTGTAGCTGCCCGGCTTGAACAGCACGGCGTAGCGCTCGTTGCCGAACTGGTTGGTGTGCTGCTGGTCCGCGATCTGCGTCAGCCGGTTCTGGATCGTCGCGGCCGGCGTCGACGGGTCGAACACCGACACGTTCGGGCCGAGGTCCGGGTTGCGCGGGTCGGTCGGCGGGATGGTCGTCCCGCCGCCGGTGCCGTGCACGGCGACTTCCCAGAGGGAGTAGCCGTAGCCGGTCGCCCGCTGGGTGCCGTAGACCCGCAGGTAGCGCGCGGTGCCGGTGAGGGGCACGGTCTGCGTGCCGCCCGCGCCGGTGGTGGTCGAGTACGCGGTCGTCCAGCTGTTCGCGTCCGAGGACAGCTGGACGCTGAACGCCTTGGCGTACGCGGCTTCCCAGGTGAGTGCCACGTCGCAGAGCTGCTGCGCGGAGCCCAGGTCGACCTGCAGCCACTGCGGGTCGCTGAACGCGCTGGACCAGCGCGTCCCGGGGTTGCCGTCGACCGCGGCGGACGCGGGCGTCCCGCCGTTCTCGGTCGAGGAGGCGGTCGCGGGGTGGCCCTGCGCGAGGTTCGCCGTGCCGCACGCGGCGGCCTGGGCCGGCGCGGAGCCGACCACCGCCGCGGTGGTGACCGCGGTGACGAACGTGGTGGCGATGACGAGGAGGCGGTGTACGGGGGAGAACGTCGTTGATCTCATCGGCCTGCCTGCTGATCGGGGGGAGGACGTGCGAAACGGACCGGGCGAGCCCCACAGCTCGCGCCGGCGTCGGGTGGTGCGGCGGGTCCGCCCCCAGGTCACCCGCCCGGCGCCGTGAGCCGGAGGAGCGGTACCGGGTGGTGCGAGGAGCGCGGACCAGTCAGCCCGAAGGGTGCGTGTCGCGGCGGAACTGCCCCGGTGGCGGTCACGGAACCGGTTCCGTCGGTGAGATCGCAGTTAACAGCGCCGGGCTCGGCGGAGTCAAGGCTCCGGCGCGGATTCTCCTCGCCCGGACCAGTCTTCCGCGTGGTCCGTGACCGTCCGGCGCAGGGAAGTTGACATTTTACGGCTCTTTATTTATATCCTGAACTAAGAGCGTGCCGACGGCCGGGCCCCACACCCGCGCCGAAGACCACGTGAGCCGATCCGCGCCGGGGCAAGGCCGTCCCGGCGCCGGTTCGCCGTGGAGGTGCCCATGCAACGCCGCATGTCGAGGATCCGGGTTCTCGCCGTCCTCGCCCTGACCCTGGCCGCCCTGCTCACCGCGCCGGTGGCGCAGGCCGCGCCCGTCCTGCTCTCCCAAGGCCGTCCGGTGACGGCGTCCTCGACCGAGTCCGCCGCGTTCCCCGCGTCCGCCGCCGTCGACGGCGACCCCGGTACCCGCTGGTCCAGCGCGTTCAGCGACCCGCAGTACCTCCAGGTCGACCTCGGCTCCACCCAGCAGCTGTCCCAGGTCGTGCTGAACTGGGAAGCCGCCTACGCCAAGGCGTTCACGATCCAGGCGTCCGCCGACGGCGCCACCTGGAGCACCCTCTACTCGACCACCACCGCGACCGGCGGCAACCAGACGCTGACCGTCACCGGCAGCGGCCGGTACGTCCGGCTGACAGGCACCCAGCGCGCCACGCAGTACGGCTACTCGCTGTGGGAGTTCCAGGTCTACGGCGGGGGCGGCACGACGCAGCCCGGTGACGTCCTGCTTTCCTACGGCAAGTCCGGCACGGCCTCCTCATACCAGGACGACGGCGCCTGCCCCGGCTGCGTCCCGGCCAAGGCGTTCGACCACGACCCGGCCACGCGCTGGGCGACCAGCGCGACCACCGGCTGGGTCGACCCGGGCTGGATCAGCGTCGACCTCGGCGCGCCCGCCGCGATCCACCAGGTCGTCCTGCAGTGGGACCCGGCCTACGCGGTCGCTTACCAGATCCAGGTGTCGAACGACAACGCGAACTGGACGTCGATCTACTCGACCACGACCGGCAAGGGCTTCAAGGAGACGCTGACCGTCAACGGTTCCGGCCGGTATGTCCGGATGTACGGCACCGCCCGCTCCAACGGCTACGGCTACTCGCTGTGGGGCTTCGACGTCTACGGCACCGGCGGCAACCCGACGCAGCCGCCGCCCGCCCCGCCGGCCCCGCACTTCCCGGGCACGCTGGTCTGGAGCGACGAGTTCAACGGCGCCGCCGGTGCGGCCCCGGACGCGAGCAAGTGGACCGCCGAGACCGGTCCCGGCGTCAACAACGAGCTCGAGTACTACACGAACAACAACAACGCCAAGCAGGACGGCCACGGCAACCTCGTCATCCAGGTCCGCCGCGAAGCCACGCCGGGCAGCGCGTGCCCGGTCGACCCGGTCAGCGGCAGCGGCACCTGCCAGTACACCTCGGGCCGGATCAACACCGCGGGCAAGTTCAGCTTCACCTACGGGCACGTCGAGGCGAACATCAAGGTGTCCGGCACGCAGGGGCTCTGGCCCGCGTTCTGGCTGCTGGGCGCCAACTTCTTCAAAGGCACGCCGTGGCCGAACTGCGGCGAGATCGACATCATGGAGCACGTCGGGAAGTCGCCGAACCTCGCCTACTCGACGATCCACGCGCCGGCGTACAACGGCGCCGGTGGCATCGGCGCGCCGTTCGACCTCGGCCAGGACGTCTCGGCCGGCTTCCACAAGTTCGGTCTCGACTGGGACGCGTCGCACATGACCTTCTACGTCGACGGCAACGCGTTCGAGACGATCAACCGCGACACGGTCGAGAGCACGCGCGGGCCGTGGGTGTACGACCACCCGTTCTTCCTGATCCTCAACAACGCCATCGGCGGCGACTTCCCCGGCCCGCCGGGAGCGGGGACCGTGCTGCCGCAGGACATGGTGATCGACTACGTCCGGGTGTACCAGTGAAGCGGCTGGCCCTCGGCGCCGTGGTCGCGGTGGGCTTGCTCACCGTGCCGCTGTTCACCGCCCAGGCGGCCCCGGCGCTGCTCTCGCAGGGGCACGCCGTGACCGCGTCGTCGACCGAAAGCGCCGCGTTCCCGGCGTCCGCCGCGGTCGACGGCGATCCCGGCACCCGGTGGTCGAGCCTGGCGGCCGACCCGCAGACGCTGCAGGTCGACCTCGGGGCGTCGCACACGCTCAACCAGGTCGTGCTCCAGTGGGAAGCGGCCTACGCCAAGGCGTTTACGCTCCAGGCGTCGGCCGACGGCACCCAGTGGTCCACTGTGTACTCGACGACGACGGGCACCGGCGGCACGCAGACGCTGCCGGTGTCCGGCACCGGCCGGTACGTCCGCCTGACGACGACCCAGCGGGCCACCCAGTGGGGCGTGTCGCTGTGGGAGTTCCAGGTGTTCGGCGACGGTTCGGCCCCGGCGTGCGGCAGCGCGAACACCGCGCTGCGGCAACCGGCGACGGCCTCCAGCGTCCAGTCCGACGCCTTCCCTGCTTCGGCGGCGTTCGACGGGGACGGCGGGACGCGCTGGTCGAGCCTGGCCGCGGATCCGCAGTGGATCCAGGTCGACCTGGGCAGTGCACGCCCGGTCTGCGGCGTCGATCTGACGTGGGAGACGGCGTACGCGAGCGCGTACACGATCCAGCTGTCCACGGACGGCACGTCGTGGACGACGGCGGCGACCGTGGCCGGGGCAGGCGGTACCGAGCACCCCGCGGTGAGCGGAACCGCGAGGTACGTCCGGCTGAACGCCACCGCGCGGGCGACCCAGTGGGGTGTCTCGCTGTGGGAGTTCGCCGTCCACACGTCCGACAGCGCCCCGCCGACGACCACGCCGACCAATCCCGGTGGCTGCCCGTGGGTGGGGTCCACGGCGCCGGTCGCCGACCGCGTCACCCAGCTGATGGCCGTGATGACGGCCCAGCAGAAGGTGAAGGTGCTGCACGGCAACGGCGCGACCGGGCCGTACATCGGCAACACCGACGCGGTGCCGGAGCTGTGCATCCCGGCGCTCGGCCTGCAGGACGGCCCCGCCGGGGTCGGCGACGGCCTCGACGGCGTCACCCAGTTCCCGGCGCCGGTGTCGGCCGCCGCGACCTGGGACACCGGCCTGATGAACCGGTACGGCAGCGCCATGGGTGCCGAGTTCGCGGGCAAGGGCGTCGACATCGCCCTCGGCCCGACGATCAACCTGGTCCGCGACCCGCGGTGGGGCCGCAACTTCGAGACCTACAGCGAGGACCCGTACCTCGCCGGCGCGGCCGGGACCTCGACGATCCAGGGCATCCAAAGCCAGGGCGTGATGGCGCAGGCCAAGCACGCGGCGGCCTACAACGTCGAGGCCGGCGCGTCGCGCGGGACGCCGTCGGACAACGTGATCGTCGACGACCGGACGCTGCACGAGCTGTATCTGCCGGCGTTCCAGCAGGTGGCGAGCCAGGGCCAGGTCGCGTCGATGATGTGCGCCTACAACCAGATCAACGGCGTCCCGGCGTGCCAGAACAGCGGCGTGCTCACCACGGCGATCAAGCAGGACGCCGGGTGGGGCGGGTTCGTCGGCTCCGACTGGGGCTCGGCGACCGGTGGGGCCCGGCAGCTGGCCAACGGCGGGCTCGACATGGAGATGCCCGGCGGCGCGTTCTTCGGCCAGGGCCTGCTCGACGCCGTCTCGCGCGGAGAAGTCACGCAGGCGCGCGTCGACGACATGGTCCGGCGGGTGCTGACGCAGATGTTCAGGTTCGGCGTCTTCGATCGCGCCCGGCGGGGGACACCGGCGTCGGTGGTGACCAACGCGGCGAACGTGACGACCGCGCGGGACGTCGCGGCGGCCGGGTCGGTGCTGCTGAAGAACACCGGCGTCCTGCCGCTCACCGTGTCGACGAAGTCGATCGCGTTGTCCGGCGGCGACGGGATCGACCCGCAGGACATCGGCGGCGGCAGCGCCAAGGTCAACCCGTCGCCGGCGTCGGTCAACCCGATCGACGGCATCAAGGCCCGGGCCGGGTCCGGCGTCACGGTGTCCTATGTGGACGGCGCCGGCGAGCACGTCCAGACGCCGAACATCCCGGCGGCGGTCGCGGCGGCCCGCACCGCGGACGTCGCGATCGTGTTCGCCAGCTACGGCGAGTCCGAAACCCAGGACCTCGACACGATCGACCTGCAGAACCAGCAGAACGACCTGATCGACGCGGTGGCCTCGGCCAACCCGCGCACGATCGTCGTGCTCAACACCGGGTCGGCCGTCACCATGCCGTGGCTGGCCAAGGCGGCCGCGGTGATCGAGGGCTGGTACCCGGGCCAGGAGAACGGGAACGCCCTCGCGTCGCTGCTCTACGGCGACGTCAACCCGTCGGGCAAGCTGCCGATCAGCTTCCCGAAGCAGCTCGCGGACCTGCCGACGGCGAGCGTCCAGCAGTTCCCGGGCGCGAACGACCGGATCGAGTACTCCGAAGGGCTCAACGTCGGCTACCGGTGGTACGACAGCCGGAACCTCGACCCGCTGTTCCCGTTCGGCTTCGGCCTGTCGTACACGACGTTCGGGTTCTCGAACCTGGTCGTCACCCCGCAGGGTACGAACGGCACCGCGACCGTGACGGCGACGGTGACCAACACCGGCACCCGCGCGGGCGCCGACGTCGTCCAGCTCTACGTCGGGCAGCCCGCCGGCAATGGCGAGCCACCCAAGCAGTTGAAGGGGTTCAAGAAGGTTCAGCTGAACCCGGGACAGAGCCAGACGGTGTCGTTCCCGCTCACCTCGCGGGACCTAGCGCACTGGACCGGGTCGTGGACGGCGAACGCGGGCCAGTACCGCGTCTACCTCGGTGATTCCTCACGCAACGTCCCGCTGTCGGCGGCGCTGACCGTCACCTGAGTCGATTCGCGGATCACCAGGGACGTCGGGACGATCAGCGGCTCGTCCGGCTGGGGTGCCCCACCCAGCCGGGCGAGCAGCTGCCGGGCCGCCGTCTCGCCCATTTCGCGCAGGGGCTGGCGGATCGTCGTCAGCGCCGGCTGGGTGTGCGCGGCGAGGGGGATGTCGTCGAACCCGACCACGGCGACGTCCCCCGGCACCGCGCGCCCGGACTTCCGGAGACCGGCCAGCACCCCGGCCGCCGTGAGGTCGTTGTGCGCGAAGACGGCGTCGAACTCCGGGCCGGTGGCGAGCAGCTGCAGGATCGCGGCCTCCCCGCTTTCGCTCGTGAAGTCGCCTTCGATGATCAGACGCGGGTCGAGCCTCAGCCCGGCCTCGCGCACGACGTCGTTGAAACCGTTGAGGCGATCGGTGGTGCAGCCGAAGTCGCGCGGCCCGGTGACGGTGGCGAACCGCGTGCGGCCGGTGTCGAGGAGGTGCCGGGCCGCGGCCGCGCCGCCCTGCCGGTTGTCCGTGCCCACCGACGGGAACGCGGGCCGCCGGCCGCGGTCGTCGATCACCACCACCGGCAGCCCGGAGTCGTGCAGCACGCGCAGGTGCCGCACCGCGTCCGGCGGTTCGACGAGCAGCAGCCCGTCGAACGCCTTCGCCGACACCTGGCGGGAGAACTCGTCGAGGGAGTCCGCGCCGCGGTTGGCCGTCGACAGCAGCAGGCCGTAGCCCTTGGCCTCCACGACGTCGGCGACGCCCTGCAGCACCTCGCCCATCCACGGCCAGGTCAGCCCCGGCACCAGCATCCCGACCGTGCGCGTCACGCCGCGGGCGAGCCCGACCGCGCCGGCGCTCGGGATGTACCCGGTCGCCGCGATCACCTCGCGCACCCGGATCGCGGTCGCCGCGTCCACATCGGCCTTGTTGTTGAGCACCCTCGACACGGTCGTCTTGCTGACCCGCGCCCGGCGGGCGACCTCGGCGATCGTGACGCGCATCCGTCCTCCCGGGGGCCCTGTGCTGCCAAGGTACTCGCCCCGGGACCCACCGCGAACGGTGCGCGATCGATCAAGTCCGGACAGACAGCCGCGAAAGGCTCGCGTCGCCGCTCCGCCAGCGCGTCCGGACGGCCACGTACCGGGCCGGCCCGGTGTCCGCGGTCGCGTAGGTGACGCCGTCGATGCTGGTTTCGACGGTCGCGGCGGGCACGCGGCCGCGGGTCCAGGCCAGTTCGACCGCGGAAACCGCCGTCACCGCCCCGAGATCGACGACCATCCGCCCGTTGGGACCCGGCCGCCACGCCGTCGCCGGGTCGTCGTCGACGGCCGCGGCGGGGCTGGACATCCCCGGCGGCAGCGGTTCGGCCGGGAAGGTGGTCCGCCCGAGCGCGCGGTCGGGCAGCGGGTAGGGGCGGACGTCGCCGAAGACGACCGGCACGGTCCGCCGCGGCGGCAGCAGCACCGGCCGCGCGCGACCGCCGTCCGGGGTCACCGTGACGAGCACGGGCAGCAGCCCGGCCGGCGCGGTGAGGTCGACCCGGCTCGCGTCGCGGACGACCGCCTTCAGCCCGGCGGGGCCGCGCACGGTGAACCGCGGCGGTTCGATCCGGCCTTCCGCCGCGGCCAGCGCGTAGGAGATCTCCGTGCCGGTCCGGGTGACGGTCTGCTCGCCGCGGTACAGCCGGTTCTCTCCCTTGTCCCCGGGGAGGACCGCCGTGCCGCTCGCCGCGGTACCGGAGAGGTTGAGCAGCACGAGGAAGCCATCGGTGACAGTGGCTTCGACCGCGGCGGCGCCGGACGTGACCCGGCCGGACGCCTGCGCCGGGCCGGGACGCAGCTCGGCGGCGAACGGGGCGGCCGGGCCGTCGGAGAGCGTGACGCGGTCGCCGGTGACGGTGAGCGGGTTCGGGCCGGCGACGGTGATCCCGGCGCGGCCGTCGATGTCCAGCCGGCCCTTCGTGCTGCTGAGCGCGGGCACCGGGTAGGCCGCCGCCGTCGTCCACGTCAGGCCGTCTTGCGAGGTTTCGACGCGGTACTTGCGTCCGGCGGCCGCTTCCCAGCTCAGCCGGACGCGGTCGATCGTCTTCGCCGCGCCGAGGTCGACGGCGAGCCAGCTGTCCGCCCGCGGCCGGTCCGATGTGGACACTGCCCAGCGCGTCGTGGCGTCGCCGTCGTTGGCGTACTTGGCTTCCTTACCCGGGCTCGCCGAGGACGCCGACGCGGTTCCCGTGCGCGCGAGGTCCGGGCCGTCGCCGTCGCGGACTTCGAAGGCCCAGAGGGAGTAGCCGTACTGCGGGTCGGGCTGGACGCCGAGCATGCGGACGTGCCGGGCGGTGACCGGGGCGAACGCCAGGTCGTCGGTGCGGGCGCCGGCGGCCGGGGCCTGCGCCTTGATCGTCACGGAGCCTTCGGCGGCGGTGTAGGTGCGATCGCCGTCGAGACCGGGGACGCCCGGCATGACGAGGTTGTAGACGTTCAGGACGCCTTCGCCCTCGGCGACGCCGGTGCTGGCGTACACGGCGGCGCCGGTCGGGAGAGTGGCGAAAGCGGCGTACCCGGTGTCGAAGCGGAGGACGCCGACGGTGCCGTCGAAGCCGTCGCGGACCTTCGCGTAGGTGCTCGCGTGGCGTTCCTTCACGGCGATGTTCGTGGCCGGCAGCAGCATCGGGTTCGCGCCGCCGAGGACGAAGAGCCAGTCGTCGTGGTGCGGCTGCCAGGCGAACTTGACGAAGCCGGGCTTGGTGACGGTGGCCGCCCAGGCGGCGGGGGAGCGGTGGGCGAGCAGCCCGGGCCCGGTCCCGAAGTCGGCGGTCCCGGCTGCGTGGGCGTCGAACTCCTGCTTGGTCACCGGGTTGACCGGACCTTGCCCGGCCCGCCACTCGTGGAGGAGGTAGCTGATGGTGAGTTCGGCCCGGGCTTCCGGCTCGTACTTGGGCTCGCCGGAGAACTTCGTGATCCGGTCGGCGGGCGCGTAGGCCTGGTAGGGCTCGAGCCGGGCGGCCAGCTGGGCCTCGGCGTAGGCGGCGTGGCGGTCGCCGAGGACCTGGGCGCGGAAGGCGAGCGGGATGACGTCCCGGCCGTAGAGGTGTTCCCGGTCGGCGACCATCGGCATCAGCGGCTCGCCGGCGTCGCTGGTCATGAGCAGCATGGTGCGCCAGAGGAGCTCGCCGTTCGGCTGGGCGGTGAGGACCTCGGGCAGCGGCGTGCCGGCGGCGAGGAAGTGCATCGAGTTGCGGCCGGAGGTGCGCCAAAGCTCTTCCTGGTAGTGCGGCCCGAACGAGCCGTGGTTCTCGACGAGGAAGGTGTCGTAGAGGTTGGTGGTGGTGTTCGCGCTGATCGGGACGCCGTCGACGAGCCGCGGGTTGGCGAGGTCGGCGGCGGGCAGCCCGCCTTCGTTGCGGCTCCAGGTGCCGAAGGCTGCTCGCCAGTCTTTCGCTCGTGGGTCGTTCGGTGCCCAGGCGAGGGCGGGCGCGAGTGATTGGGCGTAGACGCCCATTTCTTCGAGTTTGGTGTCGCCTTGGAAGCCGCCCTTGAGGCCGTTGGGGGTCCAGCCACCGGAGGCCGGGTCGTCGTTCGTGCCGAGCGCGGTGGTGTAGGCGGCTTGCCCGGTGGTGATGCGCTCGACGTTCTGCCGGGTGGCGTCGTCGAGTTCCGTCCACAGTAGACGCGCGGCGAGCAGGAAGTACGACTGGAACGTGGTGTCGAAGAACAGCTTCCGGCCCCACTCGGTGCCGCCGGTCAGCAGGTTCGACGCGGCGAAGTGCTCGATGGTGGCGAGGGTGTGGGTCTTGAGGGTTGTCCGGCTGACGCCGGCGACGGTCTCGTCGTAGCCGGGACGGATCAGGAGAAGGGCGTTCCCGAGGACGACGGCGAAGGTGAAGTCCTTCGCGGGGTAGATCCCGGCGGCTTGGTCGAACTGCTGCTCGGCCCACCGGGTGTGCCGCAGCAGAACGCGCAGGTAGGTGGCGGCGACGGGGTCCGGCGGCCCCTGGGGTGTCGTCGCGGCCGCCGCGGTAGTCGTGACGCCCGGCAGCAGTCCCGAGGCCAGCAGGGCCGCGACGCCACCCGCGCCCACGAGGGCCTTCCGCCGGTTCAACTCGCCCATGGTCCGGCCTCCGCTCGCTGACAACCTTGTCAGCGCGGATTCTGGGACGCCCCGCCGCGGCGGGGCAAGCCCGCCGCCGGATCTCGTCCGGTTTCGGACAGCCCCTGGGTAATTCGTATAACGACCTATACCGCCGACGCCGTCGCACGCTGGCCGTCGGTCTCGTCACGACGCGGTGGGAGCAATCTCACCGCAGCCGACCCGGCGGCGCGTGTTGAGATGACAACGTGATCACGGACCCCGGCATCCTCCTCCTGCTCGTCCTCGCCGGTGTCGGAGCCGGCCTGACCGGGACCATCGCCGGGCTGGCCTCGCTCGTCTCCTACCCGGCCCTCCTCGCCGCCGGGCTCCCGCCGGTCACCGCCAACATCACCAACACCGTCGCCATGCTCGGCACCACCGCCGGAGGCGCCGCCGGCGCGCGGCCCGAACTCGCCGGCCAACGGCAGCAGATCGTCCCGCTCTGCGTCATCACCACCGTGGGCGGCGCGTGCGGCGGCCTGGTCCTCCTCCTGACCCCGTCCGACGCCTTCACCGCGATCGTCCCGTGGCTCATCGGCGCCGCTTCGATCGTCCTCATGGCCGGTCCACGGCTGCGCCGCCTGGCCGAAGGCGCCGAACACCACGGCCTGCGCCCGGTCACCGGCGTCGCCGCCTTCTTCATCGGCATCTACGGGGGCTACTTCGGTGCCGCCGCCGGGGTGCTCATGCTCGCCCTGCTCGTCTCCGTCTGGACCCAGCCGCTGGCCCGGACGAACGCCGCGAAGAACCTGGTCACCGGCTCGGCGAACCTGCTCGCCGCGATCGTCTTCGCCGTCACCGGCAAGGTCGTCTGGACGGCCGCCCTCGCCGTCTGCCTCGGCTCCCTCGGCGGCGCGTGGCTGGGCTCGACCCTCGTGCGCCACCTGCCCGCCACGCCGCTGCGCATCGGCATCGGGATCGCCGGCCTGGGGCTCGCGGCGGTACTGGCGTTCTCCTGAAAACAGGGCATGATCGGCGGGGTATCGGCGAGCAGGAGACCAGATGAGCATTGTCGGGACCAGGGTGGTCCGCCAGGAGGATCAGAACCTGATCACCGCGGGCGGCACCTACGTGGACGATCTACGGGAGGAAGCGCTTTCCGGCGCCGCGCACGCGGTGTTCGTGCGCAGTCCGGTCGCGCACGCGCGGATCGAAAGCATCGACGTCAGCGAGGCGAAGGCGGCGCCGGGGGTGCTCGGTGTGTTCACCGCGGCCGACCTCGGCCTCGATCCGCACGACGCGGGTCCGGTGAAGGAACCGTGGCTGGCCGACGGCGTGGTGCGCTACGTCGGCGAGCCCGTCGCGCTCGTCGTCACCGAGGAGCGCTACCAGCTGGCCGACGCGGCCGAGCTGGTCGACATCGACTACGACCCCCTCGACGCCGTCGCGAGCATCGACGCGGCACTGGCCGGCGAGACGCTGCTGTACCCCGACAAGGGCAGCAACGTCATGCAGGTCAACGGCGCGGAGGAGTTCGACGAGTCGATCTTCGACGGCTGCGACGTCGTCGTCACGCAGGCGATCGTGAACCAGCGCGTCGCCCCCGCGCCCCTCGAGGTCCGCGGCGCGTCGTGCGCCTGGGGCGACGACGGCCGCCTGACGCTCTGGCTTTCCACGCAGAACGCCCAGATCGCCCGCATGCAGGTGGCCATGAGCCTCGGCGTCGGCGAGGAGAACGTCCGCGTGGTCGCGCCGGACGTCGGCGGCGGCTTCGGCGCGAAGATCGGCGCGGATCCCGAGGTGACGGTCCTCGGCTGGGCCGCCAAGGAGATCGGCCGGCCGGTGCGCTGGGTCGAGTCGCGCAGCGAGAACCTCACCTCGATGACGCACGGGCGCGCGCAGCAGAACACCGTGACCATCGGCGGCAAGCGCGACGGCACCGTCCTCGCGTACCGCCTCGACGTCGTCCAGGACGCCGGCGCCTACCCGCGGACGCTGTTCCTCCCGACCTTGACCGAGCTGATGGCGGTCGGCGTCTACCGGTTCCCGAAGGTGGAGACGCGCAGCCGCGCGGTCGTCACGAACACGACCCCGATCGCGGCCTACCGCGGCGCGGGCCGCCCGGAGGCGACGGCCGCGGTCGAGCGCGCCATGGACGTGTTCGCGGCCGAAATCGGGCTGGACCCGGGCGAGGTCCGCCGGGCCAACTTCATCCGGCCCGACGAGTTCCCGTACCAGACGCCGACCGGCGCGTCCTACGACACGGGCGAGTACGCGGCGGCGCTGGACAAGGTCCTCGAGACCGCCGGGTACGCCGAGCTGCGCGCCGAGCAGAAGCGGCGCCGGGAGGCGGGCGACCACGTCGAGCTCGGCCTCGGGATCGCTGCCTACGTCGAGATCACCGGCGGTGACGCGGGCGGCGAGAGCGGCCGCGTCGACATCCACCCGGACGGCTCGGTCGTCGCCTGGACCGGCAGCTCCCCGCACGGCCAGGGCCTCGGGACGTCGCTGGCGATGCTCCTGTCCGACCAGCTCGGCGTGCCGCTGGACAAGATCACCGTTCGCCACGGGGACACCGACGAGGTGCCGAAGGCCGTCGGCACGTTCGGCTCCCGGTCGCTGCAGCTGGGCGGTTCGGCGATCCGCCAGGCCGCCGACGAGGTCATCGCGCAGGCCCGCGAACTGGCCGCCGAACTGCTCGAAGCCGCTCCGGAGGACCTCGAGCTGGACGTCGAGCGCGGCGTCTGGCAGGTCCGCGGCGCGCCGTCGAGCACGGTGCTCAGCTGGGCGCAGGTCGCCGAGACGGCGGGCGGCGGCAAGCTCACCGCCGACGTCTGGTTCGGCGGCGGCAAGCCGACGTTCCCGTTCGGCGCACACCTCGCCGTCGTCGAGGTCGACACCGAGACCGGCAAGGTCGAGCTGCGGCGCATCGTCGCCGTCGACGACGCCGGCCCGATCGTCAACCCGCTGACCTTCCGCGGCCAGCGCCACGGCGGGCTCGGCCAGGGCGCCGCGCAGGCGCTCATGGAGGTCGTGACCTACGACGAAGACGGCAACCCGACCACCGCGACGCTGGCGGACTACTCGTTCATCACCGCCGTCGAGCTGCCGGACTTCGAGCTGGTCGACATGGCCACCCCGACCGACCGGAACCTGCTGGGCGTCAAGGGGATCGGCGAAGCCGCGACGATCGGCTCGACGCCCGCGGTGCACAACGCCGTGGTGGACGCGCTTTCGTCCCGCGGTGTGAAGCACCTGGACATGCCCACGACCCCGATCCGGGTCTGGGCCGCACTCGAAGAGGCTGCGTTTCGGGGGTTCCGGGTGGCGGAGCCCCCGGCCCGGGGCGAAGCCCCGGTTGATACAGCTGGGAAGGGAAGCGCGCGGTGAAGGTTTCGATCGAGGTCAACGGGCGCCCGGTGGCCGAGGAGGTGCCGGACCGGACGCTGCTGGTGCACTTCCTGCGCGACAACGCCGGGCTGACCGGCACGAACATCGGCTGCGACACGACGTCGTGCGGCGCCTGCACGGTGCTGCTCGACGGCGAGTCGGTCAAGTCCTGCACTGTGCTCGCCGCGCAGGCCGACGGCCACGCCGTCACGACGGTCGAGGGACTGTCCTCTTCGGACGGTGGGCTGCACCCGGTGCAGCGCGCGTTCCGCGAGCAGCACGGCCTGCAGTGCGGGTTCTGCACGCCGGGCATGATCATGGCGTCGGTGTCGCTGCTGGCGGACAACCCGAAGCCGACGCGCGACGAAGTACGGGCCGGACTTGAGGGCAACCTCTGCCGCTGCACGGGGTACCACAACATCGTCAGCGCCGTGATCGACGCGTCCGGCCAGGAGGTGGACCGGTGATCCCGGCTGCGTTCGAGTACCAGCGAGCGTCCACAGTGGACGAGGCGCTGGGTCTGCTCGCCGCTCACGGCGACGACGCCAAGGTCCTGGCGGGTGGCCATTCCCTGCTGCCGCTGATGAAGCTGCGGCTGGCGGCCCCGGAGTACCTGGTCGACATCGGCCCGGTCGACGAGCTGCGGTACGTCCGCCTCGACGGCGACGACGTCGTGATCGGCGCGTTGTCCCGTTACAGCGACCTTTCGCGGGACCCGGTGCTGCTGGAGCACGCGCCCCTGCTGGCGCACGTGTCGGCTTCGGTGGGCGACCGGCAGGTCCGCCACCGCGGCACGATCGGCGGCTCGCTGGTGCACGCGGACTCGGCGGCGGACCTGCCGGCGGCGATCCTGGCGTCGGACGCGGTCCTGGTCGCGCGCGGCCCTTCGGGTGAGCGCCGGATCCCGGCGTCCGAGTTCTTCCTGGGCCCGTTCACGACGCCGCTGGAGCCGACGGAGCTGCTGATCGAGGTCCGGCTGCCGCGTCAGACGGGCATGGGCTGGGGCTTCGAGAAGTTCACCCGCCGCGCGATCGACTGGGCGATGGTCGGGGTCGCGGTCGTCGGCGGCCGGGTCGGGCTGGTCAACATGGGCGGCGTCCCCCTGCGGGCGACGGCCACGGAGTCGGCGTTGGCGGCGGGGGAGTCCATCGCCGCGGCGGCCGCGCTTGCGGCGTCGGACACGAACCCGCCGGACGAGCCCCACGCGACGGCGGAGTACCGCCGCCACTTGGCCCGGGTGCTCACACGGCGTGCGCTGACGTCCGCAAGCTGACGTTGCCGATCACCGGCGCCCCTCGCGGCGCCGGTGATCGCGACGGCCGATTCCCGCCAGCTTGGCATTTGTGCGTTGGGCAGGATCGAGGGCGTGAAGACTTCTACGCACACGCCCATCGAGCCCGGCATCCTCTATTTCGGCACGCCGGTCGTGCTGATATCCAGTGACAACGAGGACGGTTCGGCCAACCTCGCGCCGATGTCATCGGCTTTCTGGCTCGGGTGGCGCGCCGTGCTCGGGCTCGGTGCGCGGTCCAAGACCACCCAGAACCTGTTGCGTACGCGCGAGTGCGTACTGAACCTGCCTTCGGATGCGCTGGCCGCCGCGGTGGATCGGCTGGCGTTGACCACCGGTTCCGATCCTGTTCCGGCGGGGAAGGTGAAGCGGGGGTATTTCCATGTCGCGGACAAGTTTTCCTGTGCCGGGTTGACTGCTGTTCCGTCCGAAACCGTTTCGCCGCCTCGGGTGGCCGAGTGTCCGGTTGCCATGGAGGCCGTTGTCGAGGCTGTGCATCCGGTTGCTGAGGAGGATCCTGCTCAGCGTGGGGGGATTGTGGCTGTCGAGGTTCGGGTTCAGCGGGTTTTCGTGCATGACTCGATCCGGGTTCCTGGTAGTCCCGATCACATCGATCCGGATGCCTGGCGGCCGTTGATCATGAGTTTTCAGAAGCTTTATGGTCTTGGTCTGCAGGTTCATCCTTCTACGTTGGCCCGAATTCCCGAGCGGTTGTATCGGGGGCCTGATATCGAACGGGCTCGTTGGGTTGTCGGGTCTCGTGGTTGAGTTTTACTGATACGGCTGCCGGGCTCTGTTCGGCACCCGTACGTGTAATGATGGCGCGTTCGAAGTCGGGTAACCTTGTTGTATGGCAACGGAAGCGGTGTGGAAGACGGATGCGATGGCCTTGGCCGATCGCATCTCCACCCTGCTCACCGTCGTGCGTAGCGCCGAGGCCGAGATCGGTGCGCTGCTGGTGGCAATCGAGTCCCGCGGGGTGATGGAACTCTTCGGTTACCGCTCGGTGGCCCGTCTTCTCGAGCACTTGGCGGACATCCCGAAGTCGGCGGTGGAGACGGTGGTCAAACGAGCCCGCGCCCTGCACCCCGACAGCACCGCAGCGCTGGCTCCCTCCACGGCTGCCGTCGCGGCCGAGGGCCGCCTGCGCAACCCGATGATCGACACCATCGTCGGCGCGCTCACGCAGATCCCCCCGGAGCATCGCGAGCAGCACCTGCTGGCCCTGGCCGAAGGCGCAGGCCACAAACTGGTCGCCGCGCTGGGAGCCCGCATCGTGGCGCACCTGGACCCCGACGGCGCCGAACCAGACACCACCGAACCGGCGGTCCCCAGCCGCGAACTGTCCTCGCGCCGCAAAAGAACCGGGGTATGGGAGCTGCACGGCCGTTTCGACGACGAGACGGGAACCCGAGCCAGCGCGCTCCTCGACGCCCTAGCCGAACGCCGCACAGGTTCCGAGGAGGGCGGCGACCACCGGTCCCCGCAGGAACGCTACGGCGACGGGAAAGGCCCGCAGTCACCGGCTCCGGGCCCAGACCCACGCGCGCACCCCGACAGCCGCGCCCTAAACACCTGCGCCCTCAGCGCTTGCGCTTTTCGAGCCGCTGCGGCTCCGCATCAATCTTCCGCTGTCAGTAGCGCACCGGAGGAAGCCGCCGACCTCGTCGATCGTCCGCAGGAGCCGGGCCCAGTCCTCCGGGTCCGAGCGCGCGGCGCACCGCCGTCGGCCACCAGTTGTGTGCGGCCGGTCGTGTGGGGCTTCGCTCGTTCCCTCGAAGCGCGTGCAGACCTGAATCCGCGTCGATCGCTGCCGTGCCTGCCGACTGCGAGTCATCCGCCCTGGCTGGCCAATCCTGCGCATGCCTTCGGCTCCGAGATTTCCGGAGTCAACCCGCCTTGGCTGCATGGCTCGCCTGGAGCCGCTCATGCAATGGCCCTCCCCGCCAAGTCACGTCGCGTCGAGTTGGGTCAGTAGGGGTGTCAACTTGCCGTTACCGCCGCCCGACCCTTTGCCGAACTCGCCGCCGGCTGCTGCGTCAGCAACACCACCACGTACCGCCCACTGACCACCCCAGTCGTGTTCAGTACCAACGCATTGCGCAAGATCATCCACCCCTGCTTGATCTGCCAAGACCTCCCCGGCAGCCCATCCGGGATCCCGAAGTACTGGTCCCACCCGTCGTCCGCCGGGTTGCGGGCCTCAGCCAATGCCGCCAACAACGGTGCCACCACGTCCGACGCGCTCGTCTTCGCCATTCCCCACTGCGTCGGGTCCGCCGGTGGCGTCGTGTGCGGCAGCCCGATCAGCGTCGCCGTGCGGGTCACTATCGCGTTGCCGCCGTTGCGCTCCCAGAACGATGAGGTGATCGCGTCGTTGCTGCCCTCCAGCATGTCCGTCAGGGCCGTGCAATACGGGCTTTCCGCGTCCAGCGCGGCCAGCTGCTTGTCCGACTCGCGGTCGTAGGACGAATCCGACACTCGTTCCGCGCGACGCCGCCGACACCGCGTTGCCCACCTCGGTGCACCCCCGATGACCTGTCGTTTCGCTGTGTCTTGCTGTGGAAACGCTGTGGTCCGCCCACTCGCTGGGACACCCGCGCGGCAGGCGTAGCGTCGGATTGTGGACATTCTCGTGGTGGGCGCCGGCGCGACCGGTGGGTACTTCGGCGGACGGCTTCTGCAAGCGGGCCGGGACGTCACCTTCCTCGTCCGGCCGGCCCGCGCGGAGCTGCTCCGGGAACGCGGGCTGCGGATCGTCGGCCTGGGGGAAGACACCGTCCTCGAGCCGGCGCTCGTCGAGACCGGCTCGCTCGACCGGACCTACGACCTCGTGCTGGTCGCCGTCAAGGCGACCGGCTTGGCCGCGGCCATCGACGATTTCGCCCCGGCCGTCGGCCCCGGCACGCTGATCCTGCCGTTCCTCAACGGGCTCGCCCACGTCGACGTCCTCGACAAGCGCTTCGGCCCGGACGCCGTGCTCGGCGGCGTCGCCAAGGTGCAGACCACCATCGACGACGACGGCGCCATCCGGCGGCTCGGCCCGCTGCAGAGCCTGGCCTACGGGGCCCGCACCGAACCCGCTCCCGGGAAGCTCGCCGACGTCGACGCCGCCCTGACGAACGCCGGGTTCGCCGCCGCCCTCGACGCGCGGATCACCGAGTCGATGTGGGCGAAGTGGGTGTTCATCGCCGCGATCGGCGCGGTCAACACCCTGATGCGCGGCACCATCGGCGACGTCGTGGCCGTCCCCGGGGGCGTGGAGTTCGCCGAAGCCGTCGTGGCCGAAGCCGCCGCCGTCGCCGCGGCCGCCGGGTACCCCGTGCCCGCCGCGGACCTCGCGGCCACCCGCAAGACCGTGACCGACCCCGCGATGGGGGGATCTTCGCTGTACCGCGACCTGCTCGGCGGTCACCCGGTCGAGGGGGAGCAGATCTTCGGCGACCTCACCTCGCGTGCCCGTGAGCTGGGCGTTGCGACGCCGCTACTCGATCTTGTCACCCTCCAGCTGCGCGTTCACCAGCACCGCATCGGGTGACGTGATCACCCAGCGCGCTTTGCCCGCGCAGGCCGGGGATCGTGGTCTTTCGGGCACCCGCGTGGCGGCGCCGACGCGGGGTTCCCGCGCACTGCTAACCTTCGGCAGGAAGGTTGCTTGAGGGTTTGACGAACGAATGCAGCGAGGGGAAATGGCGGACAGGTTCGAGTTCGTCCTCGGGGTCGTCGAAGCCCTCGTCGTCGGTCAGGCGACCGGCGGCGACATCCGGCGCTACCCGTTGCGCGCGGGCAACCTCCCGGCGGACCCGGTGCGGTTCGTGCGGGTCGCGCGCCAGGTGTACGACGCGCTCGAGGAGCGACGGCTTTCGGTGTCGGGCGAACTGCACCCGGGTGTGCGGACGGCGTTCGAGCTGCTGGCCGAGCCACGCGTTTCGGTTGCGGTCAGCGGGATCGACGGCCTCGGCGCCGACGTCGCCGTGCTCGTGGTCACCGACGGCGCCCAGGCGCTCGGCGTCACCCAGGCCCCGGACACCGACGAGCTGCTGTTCTCGCTGTTCGCCGACGAGGAGCTGGTCGAGGTCGTCACCGGCGTCCTGCCGCCCGCCCCGGCCGCGACCACCGGCAAGCACGTCGTGCACCGCGCGGCGGGGCGCGAGGTCTCGGCCATGACGGCGAAGCGGATCGCGGACGCCGAATTCGACGAAGAAGAGACCGACGCCTTCGGCATGATCGAGGTCAAGGCCGTGGTGCGGCCGGGCCGCCGGCCGCCGGCGGCGAAGCCCTCAGACGTCGCCGTGCTCGAGCGGGTGCTCGCCGAACCGCGGCTCGGCGGCGGCCACATCGCCGTCACGGCCCAGAGCAGGCGCGGTGAGCGGCTCTCCGGCGACCCGCTGAGCTGGCTGGACACCGCCGACGGCCGCTACCTGGTGCACACCACGACCGGCGAGGCCGGCGAACTGACAGCCGAGTACGTACCGGCCGGGCGGGCCGACCTCGCCCGCGCGATCCGCGACGCCATCGCCGCGGTGTACTGACCGGAAAGGGAACAGGCCAGATGACGGAAGAGACCGCGGCGGTTGCCCAGGCTCTCCAGGCGACGGCGCAGATGCAGACCGCGACCGAACCCGCGCAGAAGGCGATGGCCGCGGTCCGCGTCGGGCTCGCCGGCGCCCAGCTGAAGCGGCTCGCGCAGTCCGGCGGCTTCGCCATCGACGACACCACGGGCAACCAGCTGATCGAGGCCCTGGAAGGCGTGCTCGAGTCGCTCGAGCAGCGCTGGGCGAACCTGCAGCGCCTGCACGACGCGCCGGCGATGAGCCGGACCGCGACCGGCCAGTGGGTGTCCGCGCACATGGTGAGCACCGCCGCCGACGAGCACGGCCTGGTCACGCAGCTGCAGGCGGCCCGTCAGGAGTTCCCCACCTACATCGAGGCCATCAAGCTGGCCAAGAAGAACTACAAGACCCGGGAAGAGACCACGCGCGCGACGCTGACCTCGCTCCCGACCGCCGACCAGAGCTGAGGGAGACCGTGGCAGCCACCGCCGAGTCCGTCTCGGACCCGTCGTCCCCGGACTACAACCCGCGCAGTCCGCTCTACGACGTGACGGCCGATTCGTCGTCGAAGTACTACGTCGGACCGCTGAAAACGGACAACTCGCCCTCGGGCGACGAGATCCGCGAGATGGCCACCAGGGAGATCGACGACGAGATCCGGGCCGGCTGGCTCGGCCCGGCCGTCGACCCGGTGCTGCGCGACAAGAAGATCCAGGAGCTCTACCAGCAGCACCTCGACGACGCCAAGCACGGCCTCGACGAGGGCCTCGCCATGCGCGAGAACGGCGGCGCCCCGAAGACGTTGTGGGCCAACGCCAGCCACGAGCAGATGAACGACGCCATCACGCAGGACGCCAACCCGGCGACCGTCGCGGAGACGTCGGAGGAGTGGGTGGCGGTCGGCAACGACCTCGGCACGCACCAGAAGACGCTGGCCGACGCGATCAACGCGAGCACGAACAACTGGCAGGGTGACGCCGGTGACGCCGTCCGCGAGCACCTCGCCGGCGTCGGCAAGTGGCTCGGCTCGACCGCGCAGGGCGCGACGCTCGCCGGGCGCCAGCAGGAGATCCACTCCCAGGCGCTGAACGAGACCCAGCGGCAGATGGTCGCGAACCCGCCGGTGCAGTTCGACCTGCAGAGCACCAACCAGAAGCTGATGTCGATGACCGACCCGGTGCAGTACGCCGCGGCGGCCGGCGAGGCGATGCAGACCTACCGCGCGCAGCAGGCCGCGCGGGAGCACGCCGCGCAGATCATGACGCAGTACGACGAGACCATCGGCGCCGCGGTCGCGACGCCGCGGTTCCCGGCCCCGCCGAAGCTCCCGACCGCCACCGCGACGGCGCCGCGGCAGGGCACCGCGGCCGGCGGCGCGGGCACGAGCGGTGCCCAGCCGCTGATGGCGCGCACGGCGATGGACCCGGCGCTCGACCCCACGGCCGCGGGCCGGACCCCGGCCGGCCTCAACGCCGCCGGGCTCGACGGCACGGGTGGCCCCGGCGGCAGCGGTGCCGGGGGCAGCGGCTCCTTCGGCGGCGCGGGTATCCCGGGCGGCGGCCCCGGCGGCGAAGGGTCGGGCTTCTCCGGCAGCGGCATCCCCGGTGGCGGCAGCGGCAGTGGCATTCCCGGCGGTGGGAGCGGCATCCCCGGTGGCGGCGCCGGCGGCTCGGGCTTCTCCGGGGCCGGCATCCCGGCCGCGAGCGGTGGCGGCGGCGCGGGTGGCCCGGGCTTCTCGGGAGCCGGCATCCCCGAAATCCCCGGCGGCAGCTTCACCGGTTCCGGCATCCCCGGCTCGTCGGTGCCGGGCTCCGGCGACTCGACGACGTCGTCCGGCTTCACCCCGTCCGGGATCGGCGGGAGCACCGGCGGCAGCGGCGGCTACACGCCGCCGTCGATCCCGAACATCCCGGACGTCTCGGGCGGTGGCGGTGGCGGCGGCGTCCGCGGCGGCAGCCCGATCCCCGGGTTCACCCCGCCCGGCATCGACCCGATCACCGGCCTGCCCACCGGCCCCGGCCCCGGCGGTATCCCCGGTGGCGGCATCCCGGGCGGCGGCAAGATGCCGACCATCGGGCGCGGCGGCGGGATCAACGGCGAAAGCATCGCGAGCCGCCTCGGCGGCATCGGCGGCGGCTCCGGCGGTGGCTCGCTCGGCGGGATCGGCGGCGGTGGCGCGGGTGCCGGTGGCGGCGTCGGCGGTAGCGTGCGCGGCACGGGTGCGGGCAGCCTGGGCGGCGGTGCCGCGTCCGGCGCGGCCGCCGAGGCCGAAGCGGCGGCGGCGCGCAACGCGGGCATGGCGGGCGGCAAGGCCGGCGCGGCGGGCAGCCCGGGCATGGGCGGCATGGGTGCCGGCCGTGGCGGCAAGAAGGAAGACGACAAGGAACACAAGGCCGCCGACTACCTCGAAAGCGACGACCCGAACTTCTTCGCGGGCGAGCAGGCGGTGGCGCCGCCGGTGATCGGCGACTGGAAGAACCAGGATTGGAAGTGAACGCATGACCGCCGCGGGCTTCGAGGTCGAACCGGATGAGCTGGTCGCGCACGCGAGCCACGTCGAGAGCCTGATCGACCGGCTCGACACGGCGTCCTCCGCGGCCGACTCGGCGATGTCGGACCACGCCTACGGGCTGCTGTGCGCGTTCCTGCCGCCGATCATCCGGCCGACGGGGGAGAAGGCGAAGGAAGCGCTCGGCGCGTCGGCGGAAGGCGTCCGCGGGCTCGTGGACAACGTCAAGACGGCCGCGCAGTCCTACCGCGACGGCGAAGAGGGCAACGCGCAGCCGTTCGAGCGGCAGCTCGCCGCGTCGCCACGCACGGCGGAGGCGAGGCAGGCATGACTTCCCCGAACAACGGCCTGGGCGACCTGATCCAGGACCCGGACGAGGCGATCCGCCGGATGGACGACTGGGCGGCCGGGTTCGCGGCGAAGGCGCAGCGCTACCAGGCGGCGCAGGAGGAGACCGAGCGGCTCCGGCTGACCGCGACCAGCAGCGACGGCGCCGTCAGCGTCACCGTCGGCGCGGACGGCACGGTCACCGACCTGACGTTCAGCAACAAGGTCAAGTCGTTCCCGCTGGACGAGCTGTCCCGGGCCATCCTGACCACCATGCGGCGGGCGCAGTCCGGCATCGCCGAGAAGGTGGCCGGGGTAATGTCCGAGCAGCTCGGCGACGAGGACCGCGAGACCCGGACGTTGCTGCTGGACAACCTCCGCGGCCGGTTCCCCGACCCGGACGAACCCGACGAGCAGCCGCCCACCGACCCGCCGCCCGCCCCGCCGTCGCCGTCCGGTGGCGCCGCGACGCCACCGGCGTCCTCGGGGCCGGCGACGCCGCCGCGCCGCCGGACCGCGGGCGATCCGGACGAGCAGGACAACAACCCCTGGTGACGAGCGTCTGAACGACGGCTCGACAAGGACGGCTTCCGGGGTCGACACTGAGCCGATGACCGGCCTGATCCCCGGAAGCCGCGTCCGCCTGCGCCCTGCCGCAGCCGCGGACGCCGCCCGGTTCGAGGAGATCCTGTCGCACCCGGACATCGCCCGCTGGTGGGCGGACGCCGAAGAGCCGGTGGCCGACCAAGTGTCCTACCTGCTCGACCCCGACGAGGGCACCACGACCTACGCCATCGAGCACGATGACGTCGTCGTGGGCATCGAACTGGCCTTCGAGGAGGCCGACCCGCAGTACCGGCACGCCGGGATCGACATCGCGGTGCACCCGGACTGGCAGGGCCGCGGCCTCGGAACGGATGCGATCCGGACGCTGGCCGAGCACTTGTTCACCGTGCGCGGGCACCACCGGCTGGTGATCGACCCCGCGGCGGACAACAAGTCTGCGATCCAGCTGTACCAGTCGCTGGGCTTCCAGCCGGTCGGCCGGATGCGCGCGTACGAGCGCGGCCCGGACGGCAGCTGGCACGACGGGCTGCTGATGGACCTGCTGGCCGAAGACCTCGTCCCCGCGCTGGCCGGCTCGTGAGCACCCCGGTCGCGGCAAGACAGCTGCGGCGGGTGGCCGTGGCGAGCGCGATCGGGACCACCATCGAGTGGTACGACTACTTCATCTACAGCACGGCGACGGCGCTCGTGTTCGGCAAGCTCTTCTTCACGACGCTCTCGCCCGCGTCCGGCACGCTGGCCGCGTTCGCGACGCTTGGCGTCGGGTTCCTGGCCCGCCCGGTCGGCGGGATCTTGTGGGGCCACTTCGGCGACCGCGTGGGCCGCAAGGCGATGCTGGTGCTGTCGCTGCTCCTGATGGGCTTCGCGACGGTCGGGGTCGGCCTGCTGCCGACCTACTCCTCGATCGGTGTCTGGGCGCCGATCCTGCTGCTCGTCCTGCGCCTGCTGCAGGGGTTGAGCGCGGGCGGCGAGTGGGGCGGCGCGGCGCTGATGGCCGTCGAACACGCGCCGGAGGGGCGGCGCGGGCAGTACGGCGCGTTCTCGCAGATCGGCGTCCCGGCCGGGCTGATCCTGGCGCAGCTGCTGTTCTTCATCCTCGGCCGGTCCCTGACCGACGCGCAGTTCGCGTCGTGGGGCTGGCGGGTGCCGTTCCTGGCGAGCATCGTGCTGGTCGGCGTCGGGCTGGTGATCCGGCTGCGGATCGAGGAGTCGCCGGTGTTCGCGCGGCTGGAGCAGGAAGAGCTGCGCAGCAGCCGGCCGATGGTCGAAGTCCTGCGCGAACGGCCGCGGGCGCTGCTGGTGGCGTCGGGCAGCTTCATCGCCAACACCGCGATCGGCTACATCTTCCTGGCGTACTTGCTTTCCTACGGCACTTCGGTGCTGAAGATCAACCGGACGACGTTGCTGATCGTGGTCATCGTCGGCAGCGTGACGTGGCTGGTGAGCATCCTCGTCACGGCGGCGTGGTCGGACCGCGTCGGCCGGAAACCGGTGTACCTGGCGGGATCGGTGCTGCTGGTCGTCTGGCCGATCCCGTTCTTCCTGCTGGTGGACACGAAAGCGACGGTCTCGCTGATCGTCGCGGTCGTGGTGCTGAACGTCGGGCTGGGCGCGACCTACGGGCCGCAGTCGGCGTTGTTCGCGGAGCTGTTCGAACCGCGGTACCGCTACAGCGGCGCGTCGTTCTCCTACGCCGTGGGCGCGGTGCTGGGCGGCGGGTTCGCGCCGCTGATCGCGACGGCGCTGCAGACGTCCACCGGGACTTCGCTTTCGGTGTCGCTCTACCTGGTGGCGGTGGCGCTGCTGAGCCTGGTGGCGGTGCTGTTCATCCCGCGCTCAGAGCCGGTCTAGCCGGACCGCGGCCGCCATCCGCTCGTAGCCCGCGTCACCCGGGTGGAGGTGGTCGCCGGAGTCGTAGGCGGGCAGCATCCGCAGCGGGTCGGCCGGGTCGCGGACGGCGGCGTCGAAGTCGACGACGCCGTCGAAGACGCCGCTGGTGCGGATGAAGGTGTTCACCGCGGTGCGGGTCGCTTCGAGGGTGGCGTCGTAGACCTGCCAGCCCTTGAACGGCGTGAGCGTGCCGCCGAGGACGCGGATGCCGCGCGCGTGCGCCTGCGTCACCAGCTGGCGGTAGGCCGAGGTGATCGCGTTCGGGTCGGTCTGGTGCGGGTCCTGCTGGATGTCGTTGATGCCTTCCAGCACGATCAGCGTCCGGACGCCGCCGACGCTCAGCACGTCGCGGTCGAAGCGGGACAACGCGTTCTGGCCGGCGCCGGACCCGGGCACGTCGAGCAGCAGCCGGTTGGCGCTGATGCCGGCGTTGAGGACGCCGAAGCGGCCGTGCAGCCGGTCGGCGAGGTAGTCGGGCCAGCGGTGGTTGGCGCCGGCGACCGAGCCGACGCCGTCGGTGATCGAATCGCCGAGCGTCACGATCGAGGCGTCGGCGCCGCCTTGGACGTCGACGCCGGAAACGTAGTGCCAGACGGACGTCTGCTCGGTGTAGGGCGCGCCCGCCTCGCTGCCGGCGAAGTCGCCCGCGCGGGTGAAGTACGACGTCTGCGACGCGGCCGGGTGGTAGGTGACCGGGCCGGACTTCGTGGGCACGTACGTCGTGACGAGCAGGTTGGCGTCGGCCGGGATCCGGGCGTCCACGGGGTCGCTCAAGGCTTCGGCGCCGGCGGGGACGACGACGCTCGGCGCGCCGCCGAAGGTCAGCGACCGCAGGGTGCCGGGCACGGCGTCCGGGCCGGTGGCCTGCACGGCGATGGTGACGTGCCCGAAGGTCAGGGGAGCGGCGCCGAAGGCGTTGGAGAGGTGGACGCGCGCCCGGCCGCCGCCGGCGCTGCTGTGCACGACGTTGCGGATCGAGAAGCCGGGGTAGCCGTCCGGCGTGTTGGCCACGGCGGCCGCGGGCGCGGCGGCCCAGGTGCCGACCCAGCCGTTCACGGCGTGTTCCGCGGTGGCCGGGATAGCGCTTTCCGGATTGGCGCCGCCGGACGTCGTGAGAATGCCGAACCCCGCCAGGACGGCCGCGCTCACGGCCAGGAAGCGTCGCATCCACTCACAGTGGCGCGGCTGCTCCGGGCCAGGGACCGCTGATCAGGTGAGCGAACCGGACAAGATCCCGGACAGTATCGGGGAAGCCGGGGGCGGGCCCGTCCGGGATTCTGGGGATGCCGGACGGGCCCGCGCGAGGAGGCCGTTGCCGCGACGGCCGCTCGCCGGAGTGCCCGGTCCCGATCGGGCGGAGGCTGGCCCGGATCGTTGCGTCATGGCGACTCCGGAGGGCGTGTGCGAGACGCCCTCACCCAGAGCACGGCCGGTGGTGCGCGGCGGTTCAGCGGGAGGGGCGATTTGGCCGCGAATCGCGGTGCACGCAGGTCGGCGACGGGATGGGGAGTGCGCCGGCAGGCTGTGGAGTGCCGGGCGGCGCCTCGGTGTGGTCGGCGGCAGCCGGAATCGCCGACGCCGCGCGGAGCGCCGGGCTTCGCCGCGAAGCAGCTGGCCGGCGGCCGCGAAAGCTAACCCCGGGCATGCCGATGGCCCGGCTCGGAAGCCGGGCCATCCGGGCGGAACCTCAAGCGGCAGCGGGAAAACCGCCACCCAACGCGCGGTGTCCGGCGTCGGTCAGTTCGGCCGGTGCCCACTGGCCCGGCTTCGGCTTGCCCACCGCGCGGATCAGCCCGGCGCGCGCCAGGTCGTGGGCGGTGTTCTGGTCGCAGCACGACAGCCCGTCGACGCGGAGGTCGGGTTCACAGCTGCAGCGGAGCTCGGCGCGCCCGTCGCCGACCGCCTTGAGCATGGCGATCGCGCGGCGGCTCAGCGCGTTCGGGTAGGGGGACATCGGTCTGGCCTTTCGGTGCGCGGCTGGGTTCTGACGGCGAGCGCTGCAGCTCTCACCGATGACTACGCGCCGGGCGTGAGCGAGGTTCACTTCGATCGCCTCTTGACACCGGCAGGGCCAGCGAGCAGGGTCAGTCATCGGATGAATCAGCTCCGCCAACGGCAGATCGGCCACCAAAGGTCGAACTCTGCCGTCCTTCCGCCGTAGTCATCCGATCCCTGGAGGTTCAGTGACGACCTTCCCCCGCCGGCAAGCCCTCGGCATCGCGCTCGGTGGCGCCGTCGCCCTCGGCGCGGCCGGCCTCACCCCGGCCGGTGCCGCCGTGCCCGTGGACGCCGCGCCGGACAGCCCCGGCACCCCGATCGTCCCGCCCCCGGCGCCCGTCCCCGTCGCGCTCGACGCCTGGTTCACCAACGACGGCATCGACAGCGCCTCGGCCACCGGCGGCGACTTCGACGGCTCCGGCTACACCTTCCCGGCCGAGCACCTGCCCGCCGGGCAGACCGCCACCGTCGGCGGGGTCCCGTTCACGCTCGGCTCCGCGGCCGCCGGCGCGAAGAACAACATCGCCGCCACCGGCCAGAAGATCGACCTGCCGAAAGGCCGCTACTTCGTCGCCTACTTCCTGGTCGCGGCCAGCTACGGCACCACCGGCGGCACGGCCACCGTGCACTACGCCGACGGCAGCACGAGCACCGGTTCCCTCTCCGGTCCCGACTGGTACACCGGCTCCGGCGCGCTGGTCTCGCCGTTCCGCTACGCACCCGGCGGAGTCGTCGACAACAACCCGGTTTCCCTGGCCACCGGCCAGGTCTGGGTCGACCCGGCCCGCGACGCCGTCGCCCTGACCTTGCCCACCACCGCGAATCCGGCGCCGAACGTGTCCAGCCTGCACGTCTTCGCGCTCACCCTCCAGCCGGTGGCCGTGGGCCGCTCGGCGCTGGTCCTCGACAGCCGCTCGACGGTGAACCTGCTCTCCGACGGCGGTCCGCAGGCCGCCGAGGCGACGATCGTCAACGCCGGCACCGTGTGGCTCGGGGCCGGGGACAAGGTCGCCGTCACCGTGGACGTCCCCGGTGGCCGGACGACCGTGCCCGCGGCGATCCGCGCGCTGGCGCCGGGGGAGCAGGCGACCGTCCGGCTCGGGATCGCGCCGAACGCGTCCGTGCCGCCGGGAACCACGACGACCGGCCAGGTCCGCGTCACGGCCGGCCGCGGGACCCTCGCCACCCAGCAGGTCCCGATCACCCTCGGCGTCCCGGACTTCCGGCCTACGGACGCGTCGCTCTCGACGCACCGTGCGCCTTACTGGTTCAACGACAGCAAGTTCGGCATCTTCATCCACTGGGGCGTCTACGCCGTGCCCGCGTGGGCACCCGTCGGCCAGCAGTACGCGGAGTGGTACTGGCAGAACCAGCAGGACCCCAACGGCGCGACCTACGCCTACCACCGCGAGAAGTACGGCGAGAACTTCGCCTACGACGACTTCATCCCGCGGTTCACCGCGGCGAAGTTCGATCCGCGCACGTGGCTGAAGCTCATCGCGGACGCCGGCGCCGAGTACTACGTCTTGACCTCCAAGCACCACGACGGCTTCGCGTTGTGGGACACCAAGGTCAGCGACCGCAACTCCGTCAAGCTCGGCCCGAAGCGGAACATCATCGACGAGCTGTTCACGGCGTCCCGCAAGTACACGCCCCAGCTGCGCAACGGTCTGTACTTCTCGCTGCCGGAGTGGTTCAACCCGGACAACCCGTGGATGGGGCACGCGCCGCGCAACCCGTACACCGGCGCGCCGCTGCCCTACACCGGGTACACCGCGGGCAAGGACTTCGTCCGCGACTACCAGGCCCCGCAGGTGCTGGAGCTGATCTCGGAGTTCGACCCGGACGTCCTGTGGTTCGACATCGGTGGCGTAAACGACAGCCGGACCGTGCTCACCGAGTACTTCAACCACGCCAAGAACCGCAAGCGCCCCAAGGACGTCACCTACAACGACCGCGGCGGCATCCCCGACCACGACTTCACCACGCCGGAGTACACGACGTACCCGAACACCGTGGTGGCGAAGTGGGAGGCCAGCCGCGGTCTCGACCCGTTCTCCTACGGCTACAACCGCGCGACCCCCGACGACCGGTACATGACGGCGGAGGAGGTCGTCCGGACGCTCGTCGACATCGTGTCGAAGAACGGCAACTTCCTGCTCGACATCGGCCCGGACTTCGACGGCACGATCCCGGACGTCATGCAGAAGCACCTGCGTGACGCGGGCGCGTGGCTGAAGGTCAACGGCGAAGCCATTTACGGCACGACGTACTGGTCGCGGATGGCCCAGCTCGGCGACCTGCGGTTCACGGTCAAGCAGAACGAGGCCTTCTACGTGCACTCGCTGGCGGCGCCGGGCAGCAGGCTGGTGGTCGACGCGCCGGTGCCGATCCGGGCCGGGGACCGCGTGACGCTCCTCGGCTACCGCGGGAACCTGCACTGGACCGTCGAAAACGGCTCGCTGGTGATCGACGTCCCGGCCGCGGCCCGGCAGGCGGGCCGCTACGCGTGGGTGTTCAAGATCACCTGGAGCTAGCGGTCGGCGTTCTTGCCGATGTACAGCTCCGCGAACGCCGCCGCGGCCGCGGGCGAACCCACCAGGCGGCGCATCCGGGCCTCCGCGATGCGCGCCGCGAACGGGTTTTCGCCCGTGGCCGCGGTGTGGTGGAAGATGTCCGACAGTCATCGGCGCGACCAGGCGCAGCCGGCCGTGGGACATCGGCTCCACGACGTGGTTGTGCATGACGAGGATCAGCTTCCCCTCGACGATCGGGCCGTTCAGTAGTACTGGCGCAGCAGCGGCCACGCCGTCGACCACGGCTCGGTCAGCGTGCACAACGAAACCGGGGTGCCGTTCTCGTCGTTGTCCACGCCGCCGGCGGTGTGGTGCTTGGCGACCACCCGGCAGCCGGTGATCAGCCGGGACGCGGGTGAGCCGCGTTCGAAGCCGCCGACGAGCAGGACCGGGCCGACCAGCCGGTCGGGCGGCGGACCCCAGTCCGCGTAGGACATGTGCGGCGAGTACGGCTGGGGCAGCCCCAGCGCGGGCCCGTAGTGCTCGAGCGCGCCCGCCTCCCCGTAGTTCCCCGCGACGATCACCGCGGTATCCCGCTCGGTGGCCGGGATCCGCTCCCAGGCGCCGGCGACGGTGCCGACGAACTCCGGCCAGCCGACCTGCTCGCCGGGTTCCTTGTTGACCGCCAGCAGCGGGCCGTTCAACGCCGATGCCGGCACCACCGGGAGTCCGGTGAGGACGGACACGACCACGCACACCGCGGCCGCCACGCCGGTCAGCGCCCGCCGGGCTGTGCCACCCCGGGCCAGCCACCGCAGCGCCGGGTCCGCACCCAGCGCCACGAGCGGCAGCAGCAGTGGGATGGCGTAGTACGGCTTCCCGCCCAGAGCCAGGAGCTCGACGCAGACCACCGGGTACGCGATCGCGAGGGCCCGCGCCCAGCGCAGTCCCGGATCGCGCCACGGCCGCAGGAGCCCGGCCACCCAGACCGGCACCAGGATCGGCGACAGCAGGACCAGCTGCATCGGCACGAACAGGATCCGGTTCTCGGCGCCGTCGTCCTCGCTGATCCCGCCGGCGACGGTGAGCATCGGCCAGCCGTGCGACGCCTGCCAGACCACCACCGGCGCGGCCAGCACGACGGCGATCCCGACGCCGGCGGCGAGCCACCACGTCCGCAGCACCCGGCGCGGCCCGGCGACGGCCACGCCGATGCCGAGCCCGGACAGCAGGACCAGGACGAGCCACTTGTTCGTGAGGCCGACCCCCGCGGCGGCGCCGACGGCGAGCCACCACCGGCCGTCGCCGGTGCGCAGGAGCTTCAGGCCGAACAACGCGATCAGCGACCAGAGCAGGACATCCGCGGAGTTGGTGGCCAGCATGTGCGACACCACCAGGACGTACGCCGAGAGCGCCGTCGCGATCGCCGTGAACAGCTGCGCGCCGCGGCCGCCGCCGAACTCGCGCGCGATCCGCGCGACGACCACGACGGTCGCCATGCCGAGCAGGGTCGCGACCACGCGCAGACCGGACGGCGTTTCGCCGAACACCGCCGTCGACGCGCGCGCGAGCCACGGCGTGATCGGCGGGTTGTCGACGTAACCCCAGTCCGGCCGGTGGCCCGCCGCGACGAAGTACAGCTCGTCGCGGTGGAAACCGTAGCGGCCGGACAGCGCGGTCAGCACAACCGCTTGGACGGCGACGACGATCCCCACGGGCACCGCGGCGAACCGCGGCAGTTCTCGACCGGCCCCCATGGCAGTCTCCCCTCGGCGTGCCCGGATGCTACGCCGGCGATCACGCTTCGGGGAGCGCTCCGAGGTATTCGGCGCCCGCGTCCGCGACGAGTTCGGCGAGGGACTGCGCGCGGCGGATCGGCGTGAAGCGGACGTCGCCGCGCTCGCTCACGGTGAAGCCGTGCACGGCCGGGCGCGGCAGCGTGTTGTAGGCGTAGTGCGCGCCGAAGTAGTAGGCGCCGGTGTCGTGGGCTACGACGAGGTCGCCGGGCTCGAGCAGCGGCAGCGGCCGCTCCTTCGCCAGGAGGTCGCCCGCGAAGCACAACGGCCCGGCGACGTCCTGCGGCACTTCGGGCCCGGTCTTCGGGCGGCCGTGCGCGTCGAGCGCGGTGAGCCGCAGCGGCCAGTGCTCCGGCTGCAGGACCGTGCGGGCGGCGACCTGCGCGCCGGCGTGGGTCACGGCGATGGGCCGGCCGCCGGAGACCTTCGTGTACTCGACGGTGCTGACGAGGAAGCCGTTCTTCGCCAGCAGGGACCGGCCGAACTCGGTGACGAAGGTGTAGTGCCCGTCGGCGAGCGCGGGGACCTTCGCCAGGAGCGTCGTGACGTAGTCGGCGTACGTCGGGCCCGGGTCCTCGGAGGCGAAGTTCACCGGGAGGCCGCCGCCGAGGTCGAGGCTGGTGACCTGCCGGTAGCCGACGCGGTCGTTGATCTCCTCGGCCAGTTCGTGGATCGCGGCGACGCCGTCGGCCATCAGCTCCGGCGGGCAGCCCTGCGAGCCGACGTGGACGTGCAGCCGGGTCAGCCACGGCCTCCGCGCGAAGGCGTCGAGGATGGCGGTCCGGTTGTCCCGCAGGGGAATGCCGAACTTCGACGTCGAGGTCGCCGTGCTGGTGTCGCCGATCCGGCCGGCGCCGACCTGGGGGTTGATCCGGAGGCCGAGCACCGAGCGCGGGTGGTCCACCAAGCTGTCGAGCCGGGCCAGTTCCTGGAAGTTGTCGGCGTTGATCGCGGTGCCTTCGGCCAGGGCGTGCGCGAGTTCGGCCGTCGTCTTGGCGGGGGAGTCGAGGACGAGCCGGGCGCCGCGCAGGCCGGCGGCTTCGGCGACCGCCGTCTCACCGGGGCTCGCGACCTCGGCGTCGACCCCGAGGTCGGCGAGGTAGCGCAGGACGGGAGCCAGGCCGCACGCCTTCGCGGCGACGGTGTGCTGGACCCGGCCGAGCGGCGCGAACGCCTTGGTCAGGTCTTCGACGGCTTCGCGGAGCCCGGCGAGGTCGATGAACCCGGCCAGCGGGTCGAGAAGGCCTTGGTCCGCCGCGGCGGCGAGGGCGTGGAGCTTCCGATCGGTGCGGTTCACGTCCCCAGTTTCGGACCGGTCCGCGTGAGGGGTCCAAGACTTCGTCCCTCTTGATCTATAGGCCGGGCCTATAGTGGCTGGGTGGACCTGCGCCGATGGCACTACTTCGCCGTGCTCGCCGAAGAGATGCACTTCACGCGGGCGGCGGCGCGGCTGTTCGTTTCGCAGCCGTCGCTGAGCCAGCAGATCCGGGCGTTCGAGGCGGAGCTGGGCGTGGCGCTGCTGGACCGGTCGGGGCCGCGGTTCGCGCTGACGGAAGCGGGCCGGGTGGCGGCGGCGGAAGCGCGGGAGCTGCTTTCGCGCTTGGACCGGGCCCGCGGCGTGATCGTGGCGGCCGGCCGGGGCGACGCGGGGCGGCTCCGGATCGCGTACACGCGTTCGGCGCCGGGCCCGCTGGCCGGCGACCTGGTGGCGGCGTACCGCGCGGCCTTCCCGGAGGTCGAGCTGGCGCTGGAGACGGGCTGGACGAGCCTGAACCTGGCGCGGCTGGCCGCGGGCGAGATCGACGTGGGCTTCGTGCGGCCGCCGGTGGTCGCGCCGGGCATCGAGGTGGCGGCGGTCGGGTCGGAGGAGGTGCTGATCGCCGTGCCGTCGGGGCACGCGCTGGCCCGGCGGCGTGGGCGGCTGCGCCGGGAGTGGATCGCCGCCGAGCCGGTGGTGTTCTGGCCCCGCGCGAACGGGCCGGGGCAGTACGACGCGATCAGCGCGCAGGTGTGGCCGGGCGGCGTACCGCCGATCGTGCGCGAGGAGCCGGAGGACGAGCAGCTGATGCGCGCGGTCGCCGAGGGGGCGGGCATCGCGGCGGTCCCGGAGCACCGCGCCCGCGGGCTCAAGCGGCGCGGAGTGGTCTTGCGCCGGTTGACGGACCCGGTGCCGGTGATCGACCTGGGGCTGGCCTGGCGCGCGGGCACGCCGGCGCCGGTGGTGCGGAGCTTCGTGGACCTGGCCCGCGGCGGTTAGCCCGGCGGTCAGTCGCAGGCCTTCAGGACCGCGTCCGCGACCTCGCCCAGGTGCGCCGCCGCGCTGTGGCCGGACACCAGCCGGTCGGTCAAGTAAGCGAACACCAGCCGCCGGCCCGGGTCGGCCCACGCTATGCAGCAGTTGCTCCCGTTGTGCCCGAACGTGTCCCGCGCGCTCAACGTCCCCATCGGACGGCCCACCCCGCCCAGCTGGAAGCCCTGGGCCCAGCGGATGCGCGTCCCGATCGTGCGGTCGACCACCGCGTCGCCCGAGGGCCGGCGGGCCTCCGTGACCGCCGCTCCCGCGAAACCGTCCAGCAGGGCCTGGTAGAACCGGGCCAGGTCGCGGGCCGTCGTCGAGATGCCCGCCGCCGGGATCACCGCCCGGCGGACCGCGCGGCGGTTCACCACCCGGGCCGTCACCGGCCCGCCCAGGCCGTAGCCGCGGACCGGGACGTGCCGGGACCACAGCGACGACGGCAGCCCGAGGAACGTGTCCGCTAGACCCAGCGGGACCAGGAACTCCGACGAGAGCAGCGACTCCACCGGCGTGCCGGTCACCCGCCGGACCAGCTCGCCCAGGATGTGCCCGAACACGAGCGGCTGGTACGCCGCCACCGAACCGGGCTCCCAGCGCAGCGGCGCGCGCTCGATCGCCCGGACCGCGCGCGGCCAGTCGGTCATCGTGAGGGCGTCGCCGGCGAACCCGCGGGCTGTCGCGAAGCCCGACCGGTGCCGCAGCACCTGCCGGATCGTCACCGCGCCCTTGCCGCCGCCCGCGAACTCCGGCCAGTAGCGGGCCACCGGCGCGTCCAAGTCCACCTCGGACCGCACCGCCAGCTGGTGCACCAGCAGCGCGACGAACGGCTTGCTGGCCGAGAAGATCCAGTACAGCGCGTCCGGCGGGCCGATGTCGAGCAGCACCCGGCCGTCGCGCAGGACGCACAGGCTCGCCCGCGCGCCACGGGCGCGCACCAGTTCCGCGACGTGGATCACCAAGCGAGGCTACCCGCGCGGCGTATGCTCACGGGCGGACAGGAGGGGATTTGCCATGGCAGGCCACGAAATCACCGACCGCATCGCCGACCTGATCGACGAGGAGCACCGCCTCCGCACGGGCGCCCTTCACCACGGCGGGCTGACCCCGGAGGAGCGGCTGCGGCTCAAAGACCTCGAACAGCAGCTCGACGCGGCCGTCGACCTGCTGCACCGCCGCCAGGCCCTCTCGGTCTTCGACGAAGACTGACGCCGCGGTGCTCAGGCGTGGCGCAGGATGGCGCCGAAGCCTTCCCAGAGGTCCAGGCGCTCGTCCAGCACCACCACGCGCGCGCCGGTCGCCACCGCCGCGAAGGGGAGCGCCTCGTCCGCCCGGCGCGGCTCCGGCTCGCTGACCCCCAGCGCCCGCAAACCGGCCTTGCCCACGGCCACCTGCGCCGGGTCGGGGCCGCCGAACACCGCGGTGTCGCCCGGCGATCCCACCAGCAGCGTCTCGACGTTCGCCTCGGACAGTGCGCCCGCGACCGCCTCGAGGCCGCTGACCGCCAGTCCGTCCTCGCGGCCGGAGCCGGCGCGGAACTGCTCGGCCAGGTCGTCGAGCACCGCGAGGTGGCGGTCGGCCAGCAGCTCGTGCACCTGCCGGTCCAGCTCCGCGCGCGACGAGCCGTCGGCCCGGGTCGCGCCTTCGACCTCGCGGGTGATCCGGCGGACGGACTCCGGCAAGATCTCGTGCAGGGCCCTGCGCGCCTGGATCTCCCCGGCCAGGACGACGAGCTGCGCGCCGGACCGCTGCGCCGCCTTCGCCACGTGCTCGGCCACGGTGGCCAGGTTGCGGCGAGCCGTCTCCTCGGCCGAGTTCTGCAGGTGTTGGTGGGCCGGGCCGCCGCCCCGGACCTTGTGCACGGGGTGGTCCGCACCCTCGACCGTTTCGGTGCGGGGCTCGCCGCCGGCGTACTCGGTGATGTCGGCGCCGATCCGGTCGGTCACGACCAGGACGTAGGCCGGGGCCTCTTCGGTGTGGGTCGCCAGCGGCAGCAGGTACGGCAGCGCCGAGAAGCGCACGACCTGGGCCGGCGGCGGGGCGGTGAGGCGCCGGTCGAGCAGCACCTCGCCGTGCGCGGCGACGATGCTCCGGCCCGCTTTGCCGGCCGGTGGCTCGCTTTCGCGCACCGCCCGCCGGACGGCTTCGACCGTCGCCTGGTCGGCCCGCTGGTCGCTCAGGGCCGCTTCGATCTCTTTCAGCCGGAGTTCGAGGACCTTGGCGGCGTCTTCGGTGTCGTGCGAGAAGTCGAAGTGGACGGACGCGAACGGCCCGTCCGCGACGGTCAGGTCGCGCAGCGGCGAGGTGTCCACGGTGGACTCCTTTCCGGATCGGGGCACGGAGTTCGACCCCTGCGGTTACCGCCCTCCCGCGTGCCTAAACGTCGCCGAGCGCCGAGCGCACCGCCGCCACCACGTCCGGGTGACCGAGCGGCAACGGCGGTGGCACCCGGTCTTCCGGACCTCCGGTCGTCGACGCGACCAGCCGCACCTCAGTACCCGCTTCGCGCAGCTTCGCCACCACGTCCTCACGCTCGGCCAACCACTCCTCGTTGGCCTTCGCGGCGTCGCCGGCGGACAGGAACGCGTCCGACGCCGGGTCGACCAGCAGCAGGTGCGTGGCGCCGCCCGGGTGGCGTTCGACGAGCTGGAGGGCTTCGGCCGCGAACGGGCCGCCGGCCACCACGGCGATGTCGGGATCGCCGGGCCCGTGGTCGCCCACGAGGTCGTCGGCCTCGGTGAGCGCGCCGCCGGCCGGAACCCGGCACCAGAAGATGCCGCGCTCTTCCGCCAGCGGACGCCAGGTGGCGGGCAGCTCGTCGTGCCGAGCGGCGCCCGCCGGGTCGAGCACGATGATCTTCGGCCCGGACGGGTCGCCCGCGGTCACGACCGACGGGCCTTCGGAACGAGCGGGTGCGGCGGCCATGGAAGATCCTCTCACTGCCGGGGGAGTTCGGGGGAGTCGGTGTCGAGCGGGACCGCGCCGGAGCGGACGAGTCCCAATTGGACGGTCTGGCGGCCGGTCAGCCGGTCCAGGACCCAGTCGACCGCCGTGCGCACGCGGTTGCCGGGCATCGCCATGAGGTGGTAGCCGCGCGTCACGGCCTTCGCCGGGAGCCCGGAAAGGGGGATGTGCAACGGGTTCGCCGCCGCGGCCCCGGCCCCGAGGTCGACGACGAAGCCGAGGTCGTGGTGGCGGTAGGTACCGGGACGGCCGTAGCCCAGCGACGCCGCGACGTTGCGCCCGGCGAGCTTGCCCTGCCGTTCCGCGTGCTGCGCGGTCATCGCGGTGTACTCGCCGGGGCGGGTGAGGTCGGGCACCGCGGCCGCGTCACCGCAGGCGAAGACGTCGTCGCGGCCGGGCACGGTCAGCTGCCCGGTGACGACCAGCCGGCCCTTGGCCGTCTCCAGCCCGAGGTCGGCGACCAGCGGGTCCGGCCGCACGCCGACGCACCACACCAGCGTGTGGGTCGGCACCGGGTCGCCGGTGCTCAGCGTGACGCCCTTGGCGTCGGCGTGGTCGATCGAGGTCTTCATCAGCACCTCGACCCCGCGGGCGCGCAGCACTTCGTCGGCGGTCCGGCCGAGCCGCTTGCCGAGCTCGGGCAGCACGCGCTCGGCGACGTCGAGCAGCAGCCAGCGGATCTTCTGCCCGGCCAGCTCGGGGTGGCGCCGGGCGAGGGCCTCGGTGAACGCGGGTCCCTGCGCGGCGACCTCGGTGCCGGTGTACCCGGCGCCGACGACCACGAACGTGCAGCGCGCGTCGCGTTCGGCGGGGTCGTCGGCGGCCGCGGCGAGCTCGATCTGGCGCGTGATGTGGTCACGCAGGTAGAGCGCCTCGGGCACGCCGCGGAAGCCGTGCGCGTACTCCGCGACACCCGGGATCGGCAGCAGCTTGTTGACGCTGCCCGCGGCGAGCACGACCCGGTCGTAGCGGATCCGGTGCTCGCGGTCCTCCGGGTCGGTGTAGCAGACCTCGCGGGCGTCGAAGTCGACCCCGGTCGCCCGGCCGAGCACGAGCCGCACCCCCGGCAGCGTTTCGGGGATCGACACCGTCACCCGCCGCGGGTCGAGGATCCCGGCCGCCACCTCGGGCAGCAGCGGCAGGTAGAGGAAGTAGTCGGTGGGGTTCAGCACGACCACTTCGACGTCCGCGCCGGCGGTCTTCCGCAGGCTCTTGGCCGTGTGGTAGCCGGCGAACCCGCCACCGACGATCACGACACGCATGGGTCTCCCTCCGGAGCGGACGCTTTCCGCGCCGGTTACCCGAGGGCGCGCCGCGGAAACCCCGCGGGGTTGACCTGAGGGCTCAGGGGCGTACGGTCATGGAGTTGGCTGTTGTTCAGAATCACGTGCTCCGGTCAGCGCCCCTGCACGCTGCGTTAGGGAGCGCCATGTATCGTTTTCGCACGATTGACGAACCGTCCGGCTTGACCTTCACCACCACCACCCGACCGGGCGATGTCCGGGTCGTCACGGTGGTGGGTGACATCGACGCCGCCACGGTCACCACCCTCGACGAAGCTCTCGCCACCGGCGAGCGGCTGGTCGTCGACTTGACCCGCGTCGCCTTCCTCAGCTGCGCCGGCGTCCGGTCGCTGCTCGAGGTGAACACCCGCGCCGACGTCGCCGTCGTCGTGAGCGGCCACGCGGTCACCCGCTCGCTGGAAGCCACCGGCGCGGACCTGCTGCTGAGGATCCACCCCCGGGTCGGCGCGGCGATCGCCGAGCTGACCCCGTTGCCCGGCCGGGAGGCGTGACCGCCCTGCGGTCCCGCCTCCCGCCGTCCACTGTGGACAACATGTAACCGTCAGTCGTCCGGCCAGTCGCCGGTGGCCTTCTCGTACCCGATGGCACCGGCCCGCTCGGTCGCGGCCTTGACGGCGGCGAAGATCGCGCCCTGCACCGCCGCCGCGATGATCACCTGCTGCCAGGTGTAGTCGCGGTCGGTGGCGTCGGGCGCGTCTTCTTCGCCGGCCACGCGCTTCCACACCTGCTTGAACACCTGTCCGGCGAGGATGCCGCCGAGGGCGCCGACGACCCAGCTCAGCGGCTTGTACAGCGCCTTGTTCACGAGTCGTTCCTCCGTCGCAGGATCAGCCGGATCACGATCACCAGGCCCAGCACGCCGGCGAACACCGGCAGCGGGTTGCTCCGGACGACGTCGGCGCCCTGGCGGAACTTGACCGCGGTCGGCGCGTTCGTCACGTCGGCGACCTTCGCGGTCGCCTGGTCGAGCTTCTCGTCGACGCTTTCCTTGACCCGGGTCTTCACGTCGAGCTTCTGCCCGAGCGCTTCCAGCGTCTCGGTCAGCTCTTCCCGGGTGGTGTCCCGGTCGAGCCGCGCCTCTTCGGCGTTCTTGGGGAAGTCCCCGCTCATGAATGCACTCCCTGCTTCACGGTGTCCACGTCCTGGCGGACCCCGCTGATCGCTTCCTCGGGCACCGGTGGCACGCCCTGGGTGACTTCCTTCTTCCCGATCAGCGCGGCGATCCCGGCGACCAGGAACAGCGCGACCGCGACGAGCACCGCGGCCAGCCAGCCCGGCACGACGAGCGCCAGCGCCAGCACGGCGGCCGCGACCAGCGTGCCCGCGCCGAACAACGCGAACAGGCCCGCGGCGCCGAACAGCCCGGCGCCCACGCCCATCTTCTTGCCCTTGCGCTGCAGTTCGAACACCGCGAGCCGCATCTCGTCCCGGACGAGCCGCTTGACCTCGTCGGTCAGGTCCGTCACCAGCTCACCGACCGAGCGGTCGGCCGCCGGCTTCTTGTTCACTTCTTCGATCACGGAACACCTCCTTGCCTGGCCGCCGTGTACCCGGGTCCGCGCGGGGTCAACCACGCCGGGTTTGGCGGGTGCGGCACCGGGTAGCCGATTCGGCGTCACCACCGACGAGCCCACCGACGAGGAGGAGTGCATGAGCACGATCACCGAAATCGTGGACGTGGAGGTCCCCGTTTCGACCGCGTACAACCAGTGGACGCAGTTCGAGGAGTTCCCGCGGTTCATGGAGGGCGTCGAAGAGATCCGGCAGGTCGACGCCACCCACACCCACTGGGTGACGAAGTTCGGTGGCGTGACGCGCGAGTTCGACGCGACGATCACCGAACAGCACCCCGACGAGCGGGTCGCCTGGACGTCCGACTCCGGTCCGGACCACGCCGGTGTGATCACGTTCCACCGGCTCGACGACTCCCACACCCGGGTCACCGCCCAGATGGACATCGACCCGGAGGGCTTCGCCGAAAATGTGGCGGACAAGCTGGGTGTCCTCGGCCGCCGGGTGAAGGGCGACCTCAAGCGCTTCAAGGAGTTCATCGAGCACCGCGGCGGCGAGACCGGCGCGTGGCGCGGTGATGTGGACCGGCCGGGCACCTAGTTCACACGATCGAGTGACGCGGCGGGGCGGCCACCGCCCCGCCGTGTTTCGTGCGCGGACCCCTCGGGTAGGCGGCAGGCATGACGACCACCGACGTCCCGGCCGTGGAACTGAACAACGGCGTGCGGATCCCGCAGTTCGGGTTCGGCGTGTTCCAGATCCCGCCGGAGGACACCGCCGAAGCCGTGCGGACCGCGCTGGAAGCGGGGTACCGCCACATCGACACCGCGCAGATGTACCGGAACGAAGAGGGCGTCGGCGCCGGCGTCGCGGAATCCGGGCTCGCGCGTGAAGACGTGTTCGTCACCACGAAACTGGCGAACGACGCGCACGGGCACGACAACGCGATCACCGCGCTGGAAGGCAGCTTGCGGCGCTTGGGTTTCGACTACGTCGACCTCTACCTGATCCACTGGCCGTTGCCGCACAAGGACAACTACGTCCGCACGTGGCAGGGCTTCGAGGACATCCTGCGGGCGGGCAAGGCCCGCGCCATCGGCGTCTCGAACTTCCAGCCCGCCCACCTCGACCGGCTCGCCGAGGAGACCGCAACAGTGCCCGCGGTGAACCAGATCGAGCTGCACCCGGCGCTGCAGCAGGCCGAACTGCGCGCATACCACCGGGAACACGGCATCGCGACCGAAGCGTGGAGCCCGCTGGCCCAGGCGGAAGTCCTCGGAGACCCGGTGCTGAAGGAACTGGCCGAAAAGCACGGCCGGACGGCCGCGCAGGTGGTGTTGCGCTGGCACATCCAGCTCGGCACCATCGTCTTCCCCAAGTCGTCGTCGCCGGAGCGGATCCGGCAGAACATCGACGTCTTCGATTTCCAGCTCGACGACGAGGACATGGCGGCCATCGGCGAGCTCGACGCGGGGCACCGCACCGGGCCGGATCCGGACACCTTCACGGGGTGACCGCGGCGTTTCCCTCCGCAACCGGCCGGGTACTACACCCGGAGAGGTCCCCCTGGAAGGAGCGTCCCCGCATGAGCACCAACGCGTACCTGTCGTTTCTCGTGATCGGGGTGGTGCTGGTTCTGATCGACGGGCAGATCATCTACCGCAGCGGCCGCCGCTACCTGGAGAGCTCCTACGGCGACCCGGCGGCGGGTGCTTCGATGACCCGCCTGGTCACGGTGCTGTTCCACCTCGCGACCCTGGGTGTGCTGGCCCTGGTGTCGACCATCGACCTCGGCGGCGACATCACGGGCGTCGTCGCCCGCATCGGCGTGCTCCTGCTGATCCTGGCCATCGCTCACGGGATCACGCTCGCCGTGCTGTCGCGCATCCGCGGTGAGCAGGAGGTCGAGGCGGTCGTCCAGCGCGGCCCCCGGCCGCGGGTCGACCCCGAGCCGCAGAGCCCGACGGTGACGCCGGTGGTGCCGGGCCAGCCGGCTTCCTACCCGGACGTCAGCCCGTCGATGGAGAACCGGTCCCCGTACTCGGCCCAGTAGCCGGCGAAAGGATCGTGGGCGGCACTTTCGCGCGAAAGTGCCGCTTTCGATCGCGTCAGGCTTCGGCCACCGGGAGATCGACCTCGGTGTGCCGGGCGGCGAGCGTCAGGGCCAGGTCGGCCAGCTTGACGTTCAGGTCCTGGGACGCGCGGCGCAGCACGTCGAAAGCTTCGTCGGCGGTGATGCCCCGCCGCTGCATCAGGATGCCCTTCGCCTGGCCGATCACGTCCCGGCTCTCGACCGCGCGGCGCAAGTGCTCGCGCTCCAGCTCGGCCGCCGCTACGGACTGGGTGTGCGCCAGCGCCAGCGACGCGTGCGTCGCCAGCAGGAGGGCCAGGTCGAGCGAGTGGCTGTCGAACGCGTCCGGCCGGCTCGAGTAGATGTTGAGCGCCCCCGAGCGCCGGGGCGGGCGGGCGTCGGGCAGCAGCGCCGTCGCCAGCACCGAGTGGTAGCCGAACGCGGCCGCGGCCGGGCCGAACGACGGCCAGCGCGCGTCGTTCGCGAGGTCCTGCGACCAGCCGATGGCCGGGCCGTCCGGCCGGGCCGACTCCACGCACGGCCCTTCGCCGTGGTCGTACTGCACCTGGTCCAGCCGCACCGCGACCGGGTCGGTCTCGACCGGGGTGTGGTACCTGCCGTCGGGCTCCCGCAGGGTGACGCTGACCAGGTCGGCGCCGGGGACGAGCGCGCTCGCGGCGCCGACGACGAGCCGCAGCACCCCGCCGACGGTCGGCGTCACGTCCAGCAACGTGCGCGTGAGTTCGGCGAACTGCCGCGTCAGCGGGCCGGCCGGCGGCTCGCCGTCCTGCCCGAAGCGTGCCCGGTCGCGGGCCCATTCGTCTTCACCGATGCTCATGCCGGTCGTCGTCCTCCTTCAGGTGCCGGATCCCATTCAACCCGATGCCGGCACCCGCCCCGTGCTCAACCGGGTGAGTCGGAGGCGCGGCGGAGCGCGTCCCGCGCCCGGTCCACGAAACCCGGGCCTGGCCACAGCTGGTCGATCTGCGGCACCCGGTCGGACAGATCCGGGTGCGGCACCGTCGCCGCGGCTTCGCGGACCGCGAGGACCTCCTTGCCCAGCTCGGCCCGCCGCTCGGGCGAACAGGTGAGGCGAACCTGGCGAACCGCCGCCGGGCCCTCGTCGTGGACGTGCCGCCGGACGGCGCGGATGAGCCCGCCCAGCAGCCGCTCGAACCGCGTCTCCTGCGGTCCCGCCCCCTCCAGCTCCCGCATCAGGCCGTCCGCCTCGGCGAGCGCGCCGTCGCCGTCGATGAAGGACTCTTCGGCGACGGCGTGGCGGACCAGCTCCGCGATGAGGTGGTCGGCGAGGTCCTTGCGGTTCTCCGGACTGCCCTGGCCGAGCTCGAGCTCGGTGCACAGGCGGTCCAGCTCCCGGTGGTCGCCGGCGAGGACGGTGGTCAGGTCGGTTGCGGGCTGGCTGCCGTTCATGCACGCTCCTGGTCCGGGGCTCGTGGTTCGCGTTCGGGATACCCGCCGCTCGCACGGCGAATCCCGTGTCGGGCCGCCGCACGCCGGGTATCCGCAGGGAGAACCGGTCCCAGAGGAGGATGATCATGGCAGCGCCGTCGTCGGTGACCGAACGCGAGCGCAAGTACGAGATCGTCGCGGGCAGCGGGGTGCCGAAGCTCGTCGGCGTCGCCGGTGTCGCGACGCAGGACGATCCGGTCGAGCAGATCCTCGACGCGTCCTACTACGACACCGAGACGTTCCGGCTGGCCAGGAGCGGCATCACCCTGCGCCGCCGCGTCGGCGGGCACGACGCCGGCTGGCACCTCAAGCTGCCGGTCTCCGCAGACGAGCGGCAGGAGATCCAGCTGCCGCTGGGCGGCGACCCGAACAAGGTCCCTGGCCGGCTGCGCCGCCTCGTGCGCGCGTTCACGCTGGGGGAGAAGCTGGTGCCGATCGCGCACCTGCGCACCGACCGGTTCGCCCACCGCCTGGCCGACGGCGACGGCCGGACGGTCGCGACGCTCACCGACGACCACGTCACCGGCGAGGCCGGCGGCGAGAGCGCGCGGCTCGACGAGTGGCGCGAGCTGGAGCTAGAACTGGAGCCCGAGACCGACCCCGGCCGGCTCGACGAGTTCGACCGGGCCCTGGCCGACGCCGGCGCCTCGGCCTCGCCGTGGCCGTCGAAGCTGCGGCGCCTGATCGGCGACCGCGTGCCGGCGCCGCCCCGCGGCCGCAAGAAGCCGACGGCGGGCGACGTCGTGCTGGCCTCGCTGCGCGAGCACCACGCCCGCCTGCGCCGCGCGGACGTCGGGGTCCGGCTGGACGTCGAGGACTCCGTGCACCAGATGCGCGTCGCGACCCGGAAGCTGCGCAGCGCCCTGCGCACGTTCGGGTCCATTGTGGACAAGGACGCGACCGCGCCGCTCACGGCCGAGCTGAAGTGGCTGGGGCAGCAGCTCGCCGCGGCCCGGGACACCGAGGTCACCGAGGAACGGCTGCGCGAGCGGCTGGACGACGTGCCGTCGGAGCTGGTGTTCGGGCCACTGCGCCAGTACCTCACGCGCTACTTCGCCCGCGAGGCCGAAGAGGGCCGGACCCGGGCGATGGCGGCGCTGACCGGCAAGCGGTACCTGAACCTGCTGCGCGCGCTGGACACCCTGGTCGAGGAACCGCCGCTGACCGCCCGCGCCCGCAAGCCCGCCAAGGCCGCGCTGCGCAAGCCGCTGCGCAAGGCGGCGAAGAAGCTGCGTCGCGCCGAAGCGGCCGCGAGCGGCGAGGAGGGCCACGAACTGGAGACGGCCCTGCACGACGTCCGTAAGAAGGCGAAGCGGGCCCGGTACGCCGCCGACACCGTGAAACCGGTCTACGGCAAGAAGCTGCGAGCGTGGCGCAAGAACGTCAAGGCCGTCCAGAGCACGCTGGGTGAGCACCAGGACACCGTGGTCGGCCGGGACGTCCTGCACCACCTGACCATCGCCGGGCACGGCGAAGGGCAGAACACCTTCACCTTCGGGCTGTTGTACGCGCGGGACGCCGCGGCGGCGGAGGAGCTGCGCGAGCGGTTCGCGGGGGAGTGGCGCCGGCTGCGCAAGGGCGACCGGCCGGGCTGGCTCTGAGCAGCACCGTATCGCTTTGAATGAGTCATTCAGGACCGAGAGGTCCTGAATGACTCATTCAAGACGGGTGGTGGAGAAGAGGAGCGGGAGCCGGCGGGCGTTCAGCCTTCGCCGGTGAGCTTCCCGCGGAGCTGCTCCAGCGTCTGCGACAGCAGCCGGGAGACGTGCATCTGGGAGATCCCGACGCGGTCGGCGATCTGCGTCTGCGTCAGCCCGCCGAAGAACCGCATCACGAGGATCGCGCGTTCCCGCTTGGGCAGTTCCTGCAGCAGCGGCTGGAGGGCCTCGTGGTTCTCGACCATGGCCATCTCGTGGTCGGGTTCCCCCATGGTGTCCGCCAGCGACAGCGCCTCGGCGTCGTCGTGCACCGGCTTGTCCACCGACAGGGCCTGGTAGGCGTTGCCGGCCACCAGTCCTTCGCGGACCTCTTCGACGTCGAGGCCGAGGTGCTCGGCCAGCTCGGTCGGCGTCGGCGCGCGGCCGAGCCGCTGGGACAGCACCGCCGAACCCTGGCTCAAGGACAGGTGCAGCTCCTTGAGCCGCCGCGGGACCCGCACCGACCAGCCGGTGTCCCGGAAGTGCCGCCGCACCTCGCCCATGATCGTCGGCACGGCGAAGGACAGGAAGTCGTGGCCGCGGCTGGGGTCGAACCGGTCGACGGCGTTGATCAGGCCGATCCGCGCCACCTGGACCAGGTCCTCACGAGGCTCGCCGCGTCCGGAGAACCGGGTCGCGATGTGCTCGGCCAGCGGCAGGAGCTCGGTCACCAGCTTGCTCCGGACCGCCTCCCGCCGCGGGTCGCCGTCGTCCAGCGTCCCCAGCTCTTCGAACAGCGGCTCGCAGTGGGCGTATTCGTCCGGGCGGTGCAGGAGGGTTTTGCGCTCGCCGCTCACGCGCTCGTTCCCGGGTTCAGCACCAGCTCGATCGTGACGATGCCCGCGCCTCCACCGGGGAGGACGTCGCAGTGCGCGGTCACCGACCGGCTCAGCGTGGTGAGCACGTGCCAGCCGAACGTGCGGTCGCTGGGTGGGCGCGGATCCGTCGACCGGGTCGAGACGACCACGTGCAGACCGTCGACGGCCTGCACGAACCGGCAGTGCAACTGGGTGCCGAGCTCGGCCAGCTGGACCAGCTGGGCGCACGCCTCGTCGACGGCCATCTTCGCGTCGGCGATGGCGTCCAGCCCGAAGTCCGCGCGCGACACGACGCCGTGCGTGAGCATCCGGACCAGCGGGATCTGCTCCGCCATGGCGGGCAGCCGCAGCTCGACCGGCTCTTCGAGCAGTTCGTCCAGCGTTGGCTTGCCGCTGTGCGCGCCGCCGCTTCGTGTTTCTTCCATGCGCGAGTTACTACCCATCTGGGGGAATGCTGACACGTGCCGATCAGGGGTTTCCGGTCTCGTCACCGGCCCAGCGCCCGTTCGAGTTCCTTCTTGGTCATCGTCGAGCGGCCGTTGATGTTCCGCTTCTTCGCTTCGTTGTACAGCTGGTCCTTCGTCGGGCCGCCGGGGCCCTTGCGGTTGCCGGAGCGCTCGCCGCCGCGCTGCTGCGGCGACTTGTCGTTGACCGACGTCCTGCTCGCCTGCCGGGACTCGCCCGACTGCGCGCGGTTCTTGTTCACGGTCCGGGCCGCGATCTCCTTCGCCCGTTTCGTGCTCGCCCCGCGGTCCTCGGCCGAGTCCTTGACGTGCTCGTATTGCCGTTCGCGCTTGGCGCTCCACGACTGAGGCATCGCACATTCCCTTCTCCTTGCGGGCGGGATACCCGGTTGATCACCCGGTAAACCCCGCGAAGGCCGGTTACCCACGCCACCGGGCGGGTACGCGGGGAGCCGACCCGAGAGGAGGCGCCGATGAAGATCGGCTACACGCTGATGACCGAGCAGGCCGGACCGAACGACCTGGTCCGGTTCGCCGCCGGTGCGGAACAGGCCGGCTTCGACTTCGAGGTGATGAGCGACCACTACTCGCCGTGGCTGGACGAGCAGGGGCACGCGCCCTACGCCTGGAGCGTGCTGGGTGCGGTCACGCAGAGCACCGAACGCGTCGAGCTGATGACCTACGTGACCTGCCCGACCGTGCGGTACCACCCGGCGGTGGTGGCGCAGAAGGCGGCGACGGTCCAGGCGCTGTCGGGCGGCCGGTTCACCCTCGGGCTCGGCGCGGGGGAGAACCTCAACGAGCACGTCGTCGGCCGCGGCTGGCCGCCGGCCAACGTCCGGCACGACATGCTCGCCGAGGCCCTGCAGATCATCGGCGGCCTCTTCGACGGCGGGTACTTCGACTACGAGGGCAAGCACTTCCGCGTCGACTCCGCGAAGCTGTGGGACCTGCCGGAGACCCGGGTGCCGATCGGGGTCGCGGTGTCCGGTTCGCAGTCGATCCGGCGGTTCGCGCCGGTCGCCGACGCGATGATCGCCGTCGAACCGAAGGCGGAGCTGTCGAGCGAGTGGGACGCGACGAAGCTCGGCCCGCCGAGCCGCAAGATCGGGCAGATGCCGGTGTCGTGGGGCACCGACCGTGACGCGGCGGTGAAGCGCGCTCACGAGCAGTTCCGCTGGTTCGCCGGCGGCTGGAAGGTCAACGCCGAGCTGCCGGGGCCGGCCGGGTTCGCCGGGGCGACGCAGTTCGTCCGCGAGGACGACGTCGCCGGCTCGATCCCGTGCGGCCCGGACGCCGGGCCGATCGTCGAGGGCCTGCGCGAGTTCGAGAAGGCGGGCTTCACCGACGTCGCCCTGGTCCAGATCGGCGGCGACCAGCAGGACGGCTTCCTCGACTTCGCCGAGAAGGAGCTGCTCCCGGCCCTGCGGGGGTAGTTCCACCCGTTCGGGGGAACGCGGGACGTCGCCATCAGGAGTAATACGCGGGTTACGGGACAGTCCGGCGACAGGAGTTGCGGATGACCGAGGTGAAGCCGGCACCGAGCCTGCGGGCGGTGCCCCTGGCCGTGGCGCGACGCGGCCCGAAGGGCGGGACGCTGCTCGCCCTGTTCCGGACCACCGACCCGAAGCAGATCGGGCTGCTGTACCTGACGACGTCGTTCGCCTTCTTCATGGCGGGCGGCGCGATGGCGCTGCTGATGCGGGGCGAGCTGGCCCGGCCGGGACTGCAGTTCCTCTCGCCGGAGCAGTACAACCAGCTGTTCACCATGCACGGCACGATCATGCTGCTGCTCTACGCCACCCCGAACCTGTTCGGGTTCGCCAACTACATCCTGCCGCTGCAGATCGGCGCGCCGGACGTCGCGTTCCCCCGGCTCAACGCGTTCGCCTACTGGCTCTACCTGTTCGGCGGGCTGATCGTGATCAGCTCGTTCCTCACCGCGGGCGGCGCGCCCGACTTCGGCTGGACGGCCTACACGCCGCTGTCCAACGCGATCCACTCGCCGGGCGTCGGCGGCGACCTGTGGATCATGGGCCTGATCGTGTCCGGGCTCGGCACCATCCTCGGCGGGGTCAACATGGTGACCACCGTCGTCTGCCTGCGCGCCCCCGGGATGACGATGTGGCGGATGCCGATCTTCACCTGGAACATCCTGTTCACCGCCGTGCTGATCCTGCTGGCGTTCCCGATCCTCACCGCCGCGCTGTTCGGCCTGGAGGCGGACCGCCGGCTAGGGGCGCACGTGTTCGACCCCGAGAACGGCGGGGCGATCATGTTCCAGCACCTGTTCTGGTTCTTCGGCCACCCCGAGGTCTACATCGTGGCCCTGCCGTACTTCGGGATCGTCACCGAGATCGTCCCGGTGTTCAGCCGGAAACCGCTCTACGGCTACCGGCTGATGGTGTTCGCGACCGTCGCGATCACCGGGCTGTCGGCGGTCGTGTGGGCGCACCACATGTTCGCCACCGGCGCGGTGCTGCTGCCGTTCTTCTCGATCATGACGTTCTTCATCGCGGTGCCGACCGGGATCAAGTTCTTCAACTGGATCGGCACGATGTGGAAGGGGCACCTGTCCTTCGAGACGCCGATGCTGTGGTCGGTCGGCTTCATGGTGACGTTCCTGTTCGGCGGCCTCACCGGCGTCATCCTGGCGTCGCCGCCGCTGGACTTCCACGTGACCGACTCCTACTTCGTCGTCGCGCACTTCCACTACGTCCTGTTCGGCACGATCGTGTTCGCGACCTTCGCCGGGATCTACTTCTGGTTCCCGAAGATGACCGGGAGGATGCTCGACGAAGGCCTCGGCAAGTGGCACTTCTGGACGACGTTCATCGGCTTCCACACGACGTTCCTGATCCAGCACTGGCTGGGTGACATGGGCATGCCGCGCCGGTACGCGGACTACCTGTCGTCGGACGGCTTCACGACGCTGAACACGATCTCGACGATCGGCGCGTTCATCCTGGGCGCGTCGACGCTGCCGTTCATCTGGAACGTGGTGAAGAGCTACCGCTACGGCGAGCAGGTCCTGGTGGACGACCCGTGGGGCTACGGCAACAGCCTCGAATGGGCGACGACGTGCCCGCCGCCGCGGCACAACTTCCTGGACCTGCCGCGGATCCGGTCGGAACGGCCCGCCTTCGAGCTGCACCACCCGGAGGCGGTGGAGCGGATGAAGGAGGAGCGGTACGTCCGGTCGAAGCGGGCCAAAGCCAAGCTCCTCGATCCGGGCGCCGACCCGGCCGGGTCGCGGGAAGGCCACGCGGGCTCGGCGGGCTCGTCGCGCTGATCGGGCGGGCAGCCGCCCCGGAGTCAGGCCGGAGCGGGCTCGGGCCGTCCGGTGGCGATCGTGAGGCGCTGGTCGGCGGCCGTCACCCGCAGGGCGCGCCGGACCATCGGGTTCGTCCCGGTGACCACCAGCAGCTCGGTGCCGTTCTGCTCGGCTTGCAGCGCCGCGTGCAGCAGCACGCGGACGGCCGCCACGCCGAGGAAGTCCACTTCGGACAGATCGAGGGTGAGCCGCTCCGGAACCGCCCACAGGCGGTCCGAAACCAGCGAGGCGAGGTCCGCCGCCGTCGCCGTGTCGAGGGCTCCGCGGGCGGTGATCAGCACCGCGTGCGGGGCGGGCCACGTCGTGCGCAGCCGGAGTGCGGGATTTCGGGGTCGGGGGACCTGCATGCCGGTTCGCCGCCGTCCTGGGTGCGCGGGCCGGAGCACCGCGCTGGAGGGTGTTCCTGAGCCGGCTGCTGTGCTGAACCGTCACCCGAGCCTAACCGCGTCCGGACCGGCCGCAACCGGCGTTGCTCCGAACGGGCGTGTCGCCGCGCCGTGGCGGTGACCGCTTGTGCCTGCCGTGACCGGGATGCAGTAATCTCGCGCTGGACCCGTTAAAGCGCTAGCGGCCCACTAGTGGCGCGCGCCCGGGTCCTCCCTGGTTGAGAGCGCCCCGAGAACCGAGTAAAGGGGCGTCACCAGGATGACGGGCGGCGATGAGCAGCTCACCGCGCGGTTGGACGAGGTCACGCTGGCGATGGAGTCGCTGACCGCGATGCTGGACACCGAGCTGGACCTCGGGCAGATGCTGCAGTCGGTGTGCGACCACGCCGTGCAGGTGGTGCCCGGGGCCGACATGGCCAGCATCACGCTGGTGCGCGAAGGCGTGCCCGAGACGGTCGCCAGCACCGACCAGCGGGCGGTGAACTTCGACCGCGAGCAGTACCGGATCGGGGACGGGCCGTGCCTGCGCGCCGCCGAGACCGGGCAGCCGGTCCGCGTCGGCGTCGGCGCGGTGGGGGACGTGTGGCCGCAGTTCGTGTCGGCGGCCGAGCAGCTCGGGGTGGCCAGCTTCCTGGCCGCGCCGCTGACCGTGGACGAGGACATGTCCGGCGCGGTCAACCTCTTCGGCTTCGGCGAACACGGCTTCAGCGAGCTGGGCACGAAGATCCTCGAGCTGTACACGGCGACGGTGGTGATCGGCCTGCGCAGCGCCCGCCGGTACTTCGCGGCGCGCGAGCTGATCGACCAGCTGAACCGGGCCCTCGAGACGCGCGCGGTGATCGACCAGGCCAAGGGGATCCTGATGGCCGCGCACCGGATCACCGCGGAGGAGGCGTTCCAGCGCCTGGTGAAGCGGTCCCAGGACGGCAACCGGAAGCTGCACGAGGTGGCGGCGGAGTTCGTGGCGGCGGTCGCGACCACGAGGGCCTAGCCGGGGGGACTGTCGGGGCGGACGCTCCGGCCCGGCTGCCTCGGCGACCGGCTGTGCCCCGGGCCTCGCGAGCCGGTGAGCTAGCCGGCCGGGACCTCGTCCGGCGGCGCTTCGGTCTCCGCCGCCTCGGGTCTGTGGCGGCCGCGCTGGCACGTCGTGCAGACCAGCGTGCGGCCGAGGACGGTCCCGTCGTCGGCCACCACCCGGGCGACGTGCATCGTCGGGAAGCCGCACACTTCGCAGGGCAGCGACCCGTCCTCGCGGCTGATGCGGAGCTGGGTGCCCATCCGGCCTCCTGGTGTGACTTGGGTCTCACACACCTTGCCGGTTCCCCCGGCAGAACCGGGCGAATTCACTCGTTCGGCCCAGTGGCGGTCGTCTCCGGGAACCCGATCGGTGCCTCTTGTGTTGGGCAGGGTGAGACGGGGTAATCGGCCGGCGACCGGGGTCACCCGGGGGACTGCCGGAGGGGAGCGAACATGCGAGACAAGCGGAACGACCTGCGACCGGTGGCGGACCTGCTGCTCGAAGGCGGGGACACGCCGGCCCAAGAAGATACGCGGCGCAAGGCCGCGCTGGCCGTCGCGGCCCGGGCGAAGGATCCCGAGGACTGCGCGCAGCTGCTCGACATGCTGGGCCTGCACCGGTCCGGCGGGCGCAGCAGCGAAGTCGCCTGACGCACGACCCCCGGAGCCCGCCGAGACCACCCGTCCGGCGGGCTCCGGTGCGTCACCCTCCGCTACGACGGGGCGTTTCGGGCCGTGATCACGCGGGTATCGCTGCCGGTGAGGAGGTCGACATGGCCAGACCGGTGTGGAGCGGTGCCCTGAGCCTGGGGCTGGTCACCGTCCCGGTGGAGCTGTACCCCGCGGTGGCGGACCACACGATCCACTTCCACCAGTTCGAACGGGGGACGTCGGACCGGATCCGCAACCGGCGGGTCAACGAGCGGACCGGTGACGAGGTCACCCAGGACGAGATCGTCAAGGGCTACGACCTCGGCGGCGGCGACCACGTGCTGGTGGAGCCCGACGAGCTGGACGAGATCGCCCCCGAGCGGTCGCGGCGGATCGACATCGAGCAGTTCGTCGGACTCGACGAGATCGACCCGTGGTTCTACGACCGCACGTACTGGCTGAAGCCGGCGAAGGAGGACTTCGCGAAGGCGTACGGCCTGCTGCTGCAGGCGATGGACCGCAGCGAGAAGGCCGGGATCGCGAAGTTCGTGCTGCGCGGCAAGGAGTACCTCTCGGCGATCCGCGCCGGCGAGGACGTCATGGTGCTCAACACCCTGCACTTCGTCGCCGACCTGCGGAAGCCGAAGGACGTGCTGGGCGGGCTGCCCAGCCTGCCCAAGCCGCGGCCCAAGGAGCTCGACATGGCGCTCGCGCTCGTCGACGAGATGACCGCGCCGTGGAAGCCCGAGGACTACCGCGACGAGTACTCCGAGCGCGTCGAGGAGCTCGTCAAGGCCAAGAAGCAGGGCAAGGAGATCGCCCACGAAGAGGAGCCGGAGCCTTCGGCCGACGTCGTCGACCTGTTCGAGGCGCTGTCGCGCAGCGTGAAGAACCGCAAGGGTGGCGGCAAGAAGACGGCGAAGAAGAAGGAGCCGGACCTCGCGGAGCTGTCCAAGTCCGACCTGGACAAGCTGGCCCGCGAGCAGGGCGTGAAGGGCCGCTCGAAGATGACGCGCGCCGAGCTGGAGAAGGCGCTGAAGGCCTCGTGACCGGAGGGACGGGACCCGGCTGGCGCGAACCGGCGCTGGCCACGCTCACCGACCGCCGGTTCTCCGACGAGGACTGGATCTACGAGCGCAAGCTCGACGGCGTCCGGGCGATCTGCGTGCGCGACTCGGGCACCCCGACGCTCTACTCGCGCAACCACAAGGTCATGGACAACGCCTACCCCGAGCTCGTCGAGGCGCTGGCGGCGCAGGGCGGGCCGCGGTTCGTGGCGGACGGCGAGATCGTGGCGTTCGACGGCGCGAACACCAGCTTCGCCGCGCTGCAGCCGCGGATCCACCTCACCGATCCGGACCGGGCGCGGGCCACCGGCGTGCGCGTCCACTACTACTGTTCGACCTGCTGTACTACGACGACCAGGACACGACCGGGCTGCCCCTGCGGCAGCGGAAGGCGTTGCTGCGCGACGCGTTCGACTTCCAGGATCCCCTGCGGCTCTCGGCCCACCGCAACACCGAAGGTGAGAAGTTTTACGCGGAAGCCTGCCGGCGCGGCTGGGAGGGCGTCATCGCGAAGCGGGCGGAGGCGCCGTACCACCACGGACGGACCCCCGACTGGCTGAAGTTCAAGTGCGCCCAAGGGCAGGAGTTCGTCATCGGCGGTTTCACCGACCCGCAGGGCACCCGCCACGGCTTCGGCGCCCTGCTGCTCGGCTACCACGAGGACGGCGGCCTGAAGTACGCCGGCAAGGTCGGCACCGGGTTCGACGAGCGGCTCCTGGCGTCCCTGCACGCGCGGCTGCGGGAGCATGAGACTACGCGGTCGCCGTTCGCCGGGACGGTGAAGGAAAAGGGCGCGCACTGGGTCCGGCCGGACCTCGTCGCGCAGATCGGCTTCTCGGAGTGGACGCGCGACGGGCGGCTGCGGCACCCGCGGTTCGCCGGGCTGCGCGAGGACAAGAAAGCGGCGGACGTCGTGCGGGAGCGCGGATGAAGATTTCCCACCCGGACAAGGTGTACTACCCCGGCGACGGGCTGACGAAGGGTGACGTCGTCGAGTACTACCGCGCGGTCGCCGACGTCATGGTGCCGCACCTGCGCGGCCGCCCGCTGACGCTGCGGCGCTACCCCGACGGCATCGAGGGCCAGGGCTGGTTCCAGAAGCACCCGGGGGAGCACTTCCCGGACTCGATCCGCGTCGAAAGCGTCCCCCGGCGGGGCGGCGGCACGGACGACTACGTCGTCTGCGAGGACGCGGAAACGCTGGAGTACCTGGCCGGGCAGGGCACGCTGGAGTTCCACGTCTGGCTGTCCACCGTGGACGCGCCGGAGCGGCCGGACCGGCTGGTGCTCGACCTCGACCCGCCGGACGGCACGCCGGTCGCCGAGCTGCGCGCGGTCGCGCGGCGGATCCGCGACCACTACGAGCGGGCGGGGCTGACGCCGTTCGTCCAGGCGACGGGCGGCCGCGGCTTCCACGTGCTCGCGCCGCTGGACGCCAAAACCGACACCGAGACCGTCCTCGAGCTGTCGCGGGCGCTGGCGGACCGCGTCGCCGCGGACGACCCGGACCGCCTGACGACGGCCCAGCGCAAGGACAAACGCGGCGACCGGATCTTCCTGGACGCCAACCGCAACGGTTACGCGCAGACGTTCGTCGCGCCGTACTCGCTGCGCGCTCGCCCGGGCGCCGCCGCGGCGACCCCGCTGGACTGGCGCGAGCTGGGCAAGGCGGAGCCGGCCGGGTGGAGCCTGGCGAAGGAGAAGCAGCGCTTGGCGCGCAAGGAGGACCCGTGGCGGGACCTGGACGCGCACGCGGCGTCGGCCGAAGCGGCGCTGAAGCAGCTCACTTGAGCAGCTTGCTCGCGGCCTTGAGGTCGTCGACGAACGCCGCGTAGGCCTCGTCGCGGTCGGGCGCCCGCAGGACCGCCGACGGGTGCACGGTCGCGATCGCGGCGGGGACCAGCTCGGCCACGTCCTCGGGCGCTTCGACCGCTTCGCCGCGGTGGGCCGTCAGCTTGAACTCGGTGCCCAGCAGCGACTGCGCGGCCGTCGCGCCCAGCAGCAGCACCAGCTCCGGACGAACCGCGCGCAGCTCCGCCAGCAGCCACGGCCGGCAGGCGAACACCTCGGTGCGGCCGGGCTTCTGGTGGATGCGGCGTTTTCCACGTTCGTCGCGCTTGAACTTGAAGTGCTTGACGGCATTGGTGACGTACAGGGCCTTCCGGTCGAAACCGGCCTCTTCGAAGGCGCGGTCGAGGAGCTTCCCGGCCGGCCCGACGAACGGCTCGCCCGCGAGATCCTCCTTGTCGCCCGGCTGTTCGCCGACGACCAGGACCTTCGCCTGCTTCGTGCCTTCGCCGAACACGGTCTGGGTGGCGTCCTGGTACAGCGAGCAACCTCGGCAGCCGGCCGCCGCCGACCGCAACCGGTCGAGATCGGTGGTGTCCGGCGGCTCGGCTCCGCGGGTGTCCGGCATGTGCCGGGAATTTCCCCCGCGGCGCCCGGGTAAACCCCCGCCCGGGAGCCGGACACCGTGCGCGACGGTGATTCCTTCCCGGGTGGCCCGGGTACCCCGCGGGTATGTCACGCAGCCGAGGAAAAGTCGAAGTCGCGACCCGCGTCGCCCTGGACACCGCCGAGGACCTGGCCGAGCACTACACACCGGGCGTCGCGGACCAGGCGAAGCGGGTCGGTGACGATCCGTCGGTCCTCGCCCGCGAGACGGTCAAGGGCAACTCGGTCGCCATCGTGTCCGACGGGTCCGCCCTGCTCGGGCTCGGCGACCGGGGCCCGGCCGCCGCGCTGCCCGTGATGGAGGGCAAGGCGGCGCTGCTCAAGCGGTTCGCCGACGTCGACGCGTGGCCGATCTGCCCGGTGAGCCGCGAACCCGACGACCTCGTCCGCACCGTGAAGGACCTGGCGACGTCGTTCGGCGCGATCAACCTCGAGGACATCGCCGCGCCGCGGTGCTTCACCGTCGAGCGGCGGCTGCACGACGAGCTCGACATCCCGGTGTTCCACGACGACCAGCACGGGACGGCCGTCGTCGTGCTCGGCGCGCTGCACAACGCGCTGAAGCTGACCGGCCGCGAGCCCGAGGGCACGTCGGTCGTCATCGCTGGAGCGGGCGCGGCGGGCAGCGCGATCGCCCGGCTGCTGCTGCGCGCGGGCTACCGGGCCGACGGCATCGTCGTCTGCGACAGCGAAGGCGTGCTCCACCCGGACCGGGACCTCATGGGGGAGAAGCACTGGCTGGCCGAGCACACCAACGCCGGCCGCGTCACCGGGAGCGTCCAGGACGCGCTGCGCGACGCGGACGTGTTCATCGGCGTCAGCGCGGGCGGCCTGCTCGACCCCGGCGACCTCGCCGCGATGGCCGACCGCCCGATCGTCTTCGCGCTGGCCAACCCCGAGCCGGAGGTCGATCCGGAAGCGGCGGGCGACCACGCGGAGATCGTGGCGACGGGCCGCAGCGACTTCCCCAACCAGATCAACAACGTGCTGGCGTTCCCGGGGATGTTCCGCGGCCTGCTCGACTCGGGGGCGCCGAAGGTGACTCCCGAGATGCTGCTGGCGGCGGCGCACGCACTGGCGGACGTGGTCGGCGACGACCTGGACGCGGGGCACATCGTGCCGAGTGTGTTCGACGAGGCGCTGGTGCCGGCTCTGGCGGAGGCGGTGGCCGGCGCGGCGAAGGCGGCCGATCAGTCCACCGTGGACCCGGCCGCCGGCGTCCCGTCCTGAGCGGACTTCGGGGCCGCCTCGGTGCGGGCGATGTGCCACGCCACCAGCGCACCGGCGCCGACCGTGCCCCAGAGCACGAGCGCGGCGTCGCGGGCGAACAGGCCGACGACGAGCATGACCACCGCGGTGATGTCGCACAGCACGAGCAGCAGGTTCCAGCGTTTCGCCTCGCGCAGGGTGCGGCCGGTGAAGGCGGCGGCGAACGCGGGGTCGCTCGCCTGCAGCTCCGCTTCGATCTCGCGCAGAGCGTGACGCTCTCGGTCCGGCAGCATGGTGGCCTCCTCGCCTTCGGCTACCGCAGAGGTACCCCCTCCTCGCGCCTCCCAAGCAGCGCTTTCTCGTGAAATCGGCGCTAGTGGTTGTCGCGGGGGATGCCTTTCGTCTTGGCGATCCGCTGGTAGGCCACGGCCGGGCGGAGCACCATGCCGTCGCACAGCTGGTCGACCATCGAGCGCTGGATCTCCTGCCACGGCGTCTGCGCGTCCGGGACCGGGTATCCGCCCGCTTCGGCCAGCTCCTTGTGCCGGAGTGCCAGCTCTTCGTCCGGGATCAGGACGTCGGCGGTCCCGGCGGCGAGGTCGATCCGCACCCGGTCGCCGGTCCGCAGCACCCCGAGCCCGCCGCCCGCGGCGGCTTCGGGGGAGGCGTTGAGGATCGAGGGCGACCCGGACGTGCCCGACTGGCGGCCGTCGCCGAGGCACGGCAGCTCGTGGACGCCCCGCTTGATCAGCTCCGCCGGCGGCCGCATGTTGACCACCTCCGCGGAGCCGGGGTAGCCGAGCGGGCCGGTGCCGCGCATGACGAGCAGCGAGTGCTCGTCGACGCCGAGGTCCGGGTCGTCGATGCGGGCGTGGTAGTCCTCGGGGCCGTCGAACACGACGGCGGTGCCCTCGTAGACGCCGCCGGCCAGGTAGCGGCGCCGGAACTCCGGCGAGATCACGCTGGACTTCATGATGGCCGCGTCGAAGAGGTTGCCCTTGAGGACCAGGAACCCGGCGTCTTCGGTGAGGGCGGTGCCGAACGTGCGGATGACGTCGCGGTCCCCGGCCTCGGCGTCGCGGCAGTTGTCGCCGAGCGTGCGGCCGTTGACCGTGCGGGCGCCTTCGTGGATGAGGTCGTGGCGCATCAGCTCGTGCACGACGGCGGGGACGCCGCCCGCGCGGTGGAACTCCTCGCCGAGGTACTTCCCGGCCGGCTGGAGGTCGACGAGCAGCGGGACGGCGTAGCCCAGCCGCTGCCAGTCCTCGAGGGGCAGGTCGATGCCGACGTGCCGGGCGATCGCGCCGATGTGGATCGGCGCGTTGGTCGAGCCGCCGATCGCCGAGCTGACGACGATGGCGTTCTCGAAGGCTTCGCGCGTCAGGATGTCCGACGGCTTGAGGTCTTCGCGCACCATCTCGACGATCCGTCGCCCGGTCAGGTAGGCCATCCGCGCGCGGTCGCGGTGCGGCGCCGGGATGGCGGCGCAGCCGGGCAGGCTCATCCCGAGCGCCTCGGCGAGCGCGTTCATGGTCGAGGCGGTGCCCATGGTGTTGCAGTGGCCGGGCGAAGGCGCGGAGGAGGCGACGAGCTCCATGAACCCGGCGTCGTCGATCTCCCCGGCGGCGAGCAGTTCGCGCGCCTTCCAGACGATGGTCCCGGACCCGGTGCGCTCGCCCTTGTGCCAGCCGTTGAGCATGGGGCCGCCGGACAGCACGATGGCGGGGAGGTCCACGGTCGCGGCGGCCATCAGGCAGGCGGGGGTGGTCTTGTCGCAGCCGGTGGTGAGGACGACGCCGTCGATGGGGTAGCCGTAGAGGGTCTCGACGAGCCCGAGGTAGGCGAGGTTCCGATCCAGGGCGGCGGTCGGACGCTTGCCGGTTTCCTGGATGGGGTGGACCGGGAACTCGATGGCGATGCCGCCGGCCTCCCGGATGCCCTCCCGGGTGCGGTCGGCGAGCTGCAGGTGGTGCCGGTTGCAGGGGGACAGGTCGGAGCCGGTCTGCGCGATGCCGATGATCGGCTTCCCCGACTGCAGCTCTTCGCGGGTCAGGCCCCAGTTCATGTACCGCTCGAGGTAGAGGGCGGTCATCCCGGGGTCGGCGGGGTTGTTGAACCAAGCTTCGCTGCGCAGTCCCATACCGGCCAGTTTGGCAACGTGGGCGGCCGGATGCACGCCTTCGGGGTGGGGAAGGTCTTGGATGAGTCCTCGCCCCTGCCTCACCGCGGCCCCCCTGCCTCACCGCGCCTTCCGGGCGCGCCCTGGCTCCTGCTTCACCCGCGCCTCCCGGGCGCGCCCTGGCTCCTGCCTCACCGCGCCCCCGGCCGCGCGCTCGCCCCGGCCGCCCGAGCGTCCTGAATGACTCATTCAGGTCCCCCGACGCCCTGAATGGGCGCAGCAGGGGGCGGCGCGGTGGGGCCGGGGCAGGCGCGTTCGGGCTGAGACCTGGTCTCAAAACTCGGCGTGTCACTAGGTGAACCAACGGCCCGCCCCTGGCTCCGCACCGCCCGCCTGTGGGCCCGGCCGACGGACCGCGAGGTCTGTCAGAGAGACTGGGGGCCAGTGCCCGCCCTCTCGACCTGGAGCCGTTGATGCCGCAAGGGACCGTCCGTTGGTTCGACGCCGAACGGGGTTTCGGCTTCCTCGCGCCCGAGGACGGCTCGCCGGACGTGTTCGTGCACGCCTCCGAGATCGTCGGGGACGGCGGCGGGAAAGTGCTCCGCGAGGGTCAGGCCGTCGTGTTCGAGGTCGGCGAGAACGACCGCGGGCCCCAGGCGCTGCGCGTTCGCGTCACCGCCGATGCGGCCACCGGCAGCGCCGTGGGCCTGCTCGGCACCGTCAACTGGTACGAGCCGGGCAAGGGGTACGGCTTCGCGTCGCCGGACGGCGGCGGCGCCGACATCTTCGTGCACAGCTCCGCCATCGTGACCGGCGGCGTGGTCACCGAGGGGCAGCGGGTGGCCTTCCTGATCGTCGAAGGCGAGCGCGGCCCGCAGGCCGGGCACGTGATCCCGCTGGGAGCAGGGGCCGGCTCACCCGCTGCGGCCGGTATCGCGGACGGTGCCGACGGCACGGTGGCCTGGTACGACGAGGACAAGGGCTTCGGCTTCATCAACCCCGACTCCGGCGCAGGGGACGTCTTCGTTCACGCCCGGGCCCTGGCCGAGGGGCTGACGTGGCTCGCGGAGGGCGACCGCGTCGCCTACGAGGTGGCCAGTGGAGACAAGGGCCCGCAGGCCCGCGACGTGCACCTGGTCCGGGGCGCCGAGCCCCAGACGGCGCCGCAGCGGTCGGCACCTGCCGCGGCCGCAGGGCCGGCGGCGCGGGACGTGCCCGTTCGAGGCGGCGAGGGCGTCGTCGCGCGCTACGACGCCGACCGCGGCTTCGGCTTCATCACCCCGGACGCAGGCGGCGACGATCTCTTCGCCCACGCGTCCGTGATCATGGGGTCGGAGCCGCTGCAGAAGGGTGACCGGGTCCGGTACGCGGTGCGTCAGAGCGACCGGGGCCCGCAGGCCGACCGCATCGAACGCCTCTGAAGAGGCGGCCCCACCGACGGCTGATCACTTCCCGACGAGAGTGCTCGTTCATCCCGGTCGATGGTGCCGTCAGCAACGCGGCTGCAGCCTCCTCCAGGAGATCGATCTCTCTCGTGGTGACGGGACCCGGCCGAGGCGGGACTTGCCCTCAGTCCCGCGCCGGGCGATACGGCCCTTGATTCCGCGGCGGGTCAGGTAGCGGCGGTAGTCGTAGCCCTTGTCGGCGTGCAGCTTGTCCGGTCGGCATCGAGGCCGGGCCGCCCGGCCGTGGTGGCCGCGCACGGTCGGGTTCGTGTCCAGCAGCGGCTCGAACAGCTTGCTGTCGTAGGTGTTTGCGGCCGGTCAGCTCGCCCCCTTTTCGACCGCACCGACACCGCGTCGATGCAGCCTCTGGTCCAGTCGAGCTCGTCGATGTCGGACAGCTCATCGAGCACGAGCTGGTGCAGCCGGTCCCGCACGCCGGCGTCCTGCCACTCACGTAACCGCCGCCTCGCGGTGTGCCCGGAACCGCATCCGAGCTGCTCGGGTAGGTCTCGCCAGCGGCAGCCGGTGTCGAGCACGAACAAGATCCCCTCTAGCGCGGCACGGTCATCGATCCGGGGCCGCCCGCCCGGACCGCGCGGCGCTGGTCGGGACGGGATCAGGGGTTCGATCAGCTCCCGGAGCCGGTCTTCGACCCGCCGCTGCTGCGTCGTCTTCGCCACGACTGCCCACGATCGACGACCAGGACCGGCAGGTTACGCAGTGACACACCCTTAAGTTTTGAGACCAGGTCCAAGTGGAGCGGGGCTCGGGTCGTGTGCGGTGACGGTCGCGGACCGTAAAGCCCTTCCGGCACCCCGAAGCTGTCATTGTGACTACGGCCGGCAACACCGCGTCAAGGCGGGAAAGATGCCTTGACCCGGCGCTGCCGGCCGTGTTCTGGCTTCGGATCGGGGTGCGGGGGAGTCTGGGTTCTCGTTCGTGCCAGTTCTCTCGTTCCCCTTGCGTCTGCCGCTGGCGTGGGCGGCGCGGGCGCGGCGTAAGGTGCGGCGGCCGGGCCCGGATCCCTCGGGCCCGGCCGCACCCCTCGGCGGGCGGTGGCGGCCGGCCGCGCCGGTGGCCGCCACCGCGGTGCGGGTCAGCCGAGGCCGTTCAGGCCGATCACCCGGGAGTACCAGTGCGCGCTCTGCTTCGGCGTCCGGCGCTGCGTCTTGTAGTCCACGTGGACCAGGCCGAACCTCTTCGCGTACCCCTCGGCCCACTCGAAGTTGTCCAGCAGCGACCAGTAGAAGTACCCGCGCAGATCCACCCCCGCCGCCAGTGCCTCGTGCGCTGCCCGCAGGTGGGAGTCGAGGAACGCCACGCGGTCGGTGTCCACGATCTCGCCGCCGTCGGCCAGCACGTCCGGGTACGCCGCGCCGTTCTCCGTGATGTACAGCGGCACGCTCCGGTAGCCGCGGTGGACCTGCAGCAACGACTCCGTCAGGCCGGCCGGCTGGACCTCCCAGCCCGAGTCCGTGCGTGGGGCCGCCGGGTCGGGGACGAAGTGGACGTCACCCGCGCCGACCCACTCGGGGCCCGCCGGCTCGCTGCCCGGCACCGGGCGGCCCGCCACGCGGTAGTCGCGGTAGTAGTTCACGCCCAGCCAGTCGATGTGCGCGGCGATGACCGCGGCGTCCTCGTCCCGGACCACGTCGCCGAGCCCGAACGGGGCCAGGTCGGCGACCAGGTCGTCCGGGTAGCCGCCGCGCAGGACCGGGTCGAGGAACAGCCGGTTCTGCAGGCCGTCGATGCGCCGGGCGGCGGCGACGTCGCTGACGTTCGCCGGGTCGTGCGGGGCGACCGGGTACAGGTTGAGCGTGATCCCCGCCGGCGTGCCCGGCGCGTGCCGCCGGATGATGTCCATCGCCAGCCCGTGGCCCAGCAGCAGGTGGTGCGTGGCGGCGACGGCGGCCGGGTGGTCGGTGCGGCCGGGCGCGTGGATGCCGCCCGCGTAGCCGAGCATCGCCGCGCACCACGGCTCGTTCAGCGTCGACCAGCTGGCGACGCGGTCGCCGAGCCGGGCCAGCACGGTCTCGGTGTACTCGGCGAACCGGTACGCCGTGTCACGCGAAGTCCAGCCGCCCTTCTCCTCGAGCGTCTGGGGGAGGTCCCAGTGGTAGAGCGTCGCCCACGGCTGGATCCCGGCCTCCAGGAGGCAGTCGACCAGCCGGTCGTAGAACGCGAGCCCGGCGGCGTTCGGCGCGCCGCCGTCCGGGCGGACGCGGGGCCAGGCCAGCGAGAAGCGGTACGCGCCGAGCCCGAGCTGGCGCATCAGGCCGACGTCTTCGCCGTACCGGCGGTAGTGGTCGGCCGCCGGGTCGCCGGTGTCGCCGCCCACGACCGCACCCGGACGGCGCGCGAAGACGTCCCAGACCGAGTCGGTGCGACCGTCGGCCGTGGTGGCCCCTTCCACCTGGAACGCCGCGGTGGCGGCGCCCCAGACGAAGCCGGGCGGGAACATCAGCGCTGTCTCCGCCCGAACGCTGTCGGGATGTACGGACATGTTCACCCTTTCACGGCACCTTGCATGATCCCGGCCACGATCTGGCGGCCGAGGAGGACGAAGACGATGAGGATCGGGATGGTGGCCAGGGTCGTACCGGCCAGCACCAGCGAATAGTCGACGTAGTAGCCGCTCTGCAGCTTCTCCAGCGCGACCTGGACGGTCGGGTTGCCCGCGTCCAGGACCACCAGCGGCCACAGGAAGTCGTTCCACGACATCATGAACGTGAACATCGCCAGGATCGCCGCGGCCGGCCGGACCGCGGGCAGGCAGACGTTCCAGAAGATCCGGATCATGCTGCAGCCGTCGACGCGCGCGGCCTCGATCAGCTCGTACGGCAGCGCGTCCACTGTGTACTGCCGCATCCAGAACACGCCGAACGCGGTGACCAGGTTGGGCACGATCACCGCCTGGAGGTGACCGGCCCAGCCCAGCTCCGACATCGCGATGAACAGCGGGATGATGCCCAGCTGCGTGGGCACCGCGAGCGTCACGACGATGAACACGAACAGCCCGTTGCGGCCCTTGAACCGCAGTTTCGCGAAGGCGAACCCGGCCAGGGACGAGAACAGCACCGTCGTCAGCGTGACCGTGCCGGACACGATGACGCTGTTGGCCAGCGCCTTCCAGAACGGCACGGAGTCGAACACCCGGGCGGCGTTGGCGAAGAAGTTGCCGCCGGGCAGGAACGGCGGGATGCGCTCGGTGAGCATCCCGTTGTCGCGGCTGGCCACCAGGAACGACCAGTAGAACGGGAACAGCGAACCGACGACGAAGATCGCCAGCACGACGTACGTCGCCTTGCGCGGCTTGCCGAGCGTGGCGACGGACCTGCGGAGTCCACTCTGGACAGTTGTCATTTCTTCTTCACCGCCGGGGTGCGCGCCAGCCGGCTGGTGAGGAAGAAGTTCACCAGCGCGATGAGCACGATGATCACGAACAGGACCCAGGCGATCGCCGAGGCGTAGCCGAGGTTGTAGTTCTCGAACGCCGACTGGTACAGGTACAGCGTCACGGTCTGGAACTGGTTGGTGGAACCGCCGTTGTTCGACCCGGGCAGGGCGTCGAACAGCTTCGGCTCGGTGAAGATCTGCAGGCCGCCGATCGTCGAGGTGATGATGACGAAGATCAGGGTCGGCTTCAGCAGCGGCAGGGTGACGTTCCAGAAGCGGCGCCACATGCCCGCGCCGTCGATCAGCGCCGCCTCGTGCAGCTCCTTCGGGATGGCCTGCATGGCCGCCAGCACGATCAGGGCGTTGTAGCCCGTCCAGCGCCAGTTCACCATGATCGCGATGGCGACGTGGCTGCCGAAGCGACTGGCCTGCCAGTCGACCGGGTCCAGCCCGATCGTCTGCAGCACCCCGTTGATCAACCCGTACTTGGGGCCGAACAGGTTGGCGAAGATGATGCCGATCGCCACGAGGCTGGCCGCGTAGGGCAGCAGGATGCCGACGCGCCAGCCCGTCGCGCCGCGCAGGCGGGCACCGAGCAGCGCCGCCAGCATGACCGCCATGATGATCTGCGGGACGCTGGAGAGCAGGAAGATGCTGACCGTGTTGGTCAGCGCGTTCCAGAACTGGGTGTCCGCGAAGAGGTCCTTGTAGTTGTCGAGGCCGATGAAGTCGGGGTCGTCGGACCCGGCCTTCCACTTGAACAGCGAGACGTACGCGGTGTACAGCAGCGGGAAGAGCCCGACGATGCCGAACACGATGAAGAACGGCGCGACGTAGAGGTACGGCGATACCTTGACGTCCCACCGGCTCAGCTTGTGCCGGAAGGTGGGCCGGGGAGACGTTCGCTCCCCGGCCTTGCTCCCTTCCGGCGCGACTTTGTCGAGGACGGTCATGAGGTCAGCGGGTGATCTTCTTCGCCGAGTCGACCAGTTGCTGCCAGCCGTCCGCCGCCGACTTGCCCTGTTCGACCGCCTGCAGTGCCGGGCTGGCGGCGTTCTCCTGGATCTGGCCGTCACCGGGGCCCTTGTACTGCGGCTTCTGGACCTTCTTGGCCTGCTCGGCGAACAGCTCGCCGACCTTCGCGCCGCCGAAGTAGGCGTCGGTCTGGCTCAGCAGGGCGGGGTCGGTCAGCGCCTTGACCTGGCTCGGGAACGTGCCCTTGGCCTGGAACGCCTTGATCTGCTGCTCCGGCGCGGTCAGCCAGGCCGCGAGCTCGGCGGCCTCCTTCGGGTGCTTCGACTGCGTCGGCACGGTCAGGTACGAGCCGCCCCAGTTGCCGCCGCCGCCGGGGAAGGCCGCGGTGACCGCCCACTTGTTCGCGTTCTCCGGGCCGGCCTGCTCCTTGATCACGCCGAGCATCCAGGCCGGGCACACCTTCGTGGCGAACGCGCCCTGCTTGAAGCCGGTGTTCCACTCGTTGCTGAACGCGGTGAGCTTGGCCGACTCGCCCTTGGCGACGGCGTCGGTGACCTTGGTCCAGGCGTCCTTGATGCCCTGGTTGTTTTCGACGGCGAGCTTGTCGTCGCTGCCGATGTAGCCCTGGGGGAGCTGGTTGACCATGGCGTTGAAGTTCTGCGAGGCCGAGTCGAACCAGGCCTTCTTGGTCTTGGCGGCGTAGTCGGCGCCGGCCTGGAAGTAGCTGTCCCAGGTGGCGAACAGCGGCTTGACGGCCTCGGGGTCGGTCGGCAGCCCGGCCGCGGCGAACATGTCCTTGCGGTAGCACATCGCCAGCGGGCCGATGTCGGTCCCGTAGCCGATGACCTTGCCGTCCTTGGTCTTCGCGGCGTCGTACTTCCAGCTCAGCCAGCGGTCGGGGGAGGCGTCGGCGGGGCCGATCTTGCTCAGGTCGTTGAACTTCGAGCCCTTGTCGAGGACGTCGGACAGGTGGCCCTCTTCTACCGCGGTGACGTCGGCGAGGCCGGAGCCCGCGGCCAGCTTGGTGATGAGGTCCTGGTGGTAGGGCCCGCCCTGGCCGGTCTTGCGGTGGGTGATCTTGATGTTCGGGTGCAGCCGCTCGTACTCCGGGATGAGTGCCTCGTAGCCGAACTCGGTGAACGTCGCCAGCGTCAGGTCCACGTGCTCGTTGGGGGCGGCCGCCGGCGGGGTTTGGTCACCGCCGCTGCCGCAGGCCGTGGCGCCGAGCGCCGTCATCGTGATGCCCAGTGCGAGGACCAGGCCGTTCCGGATCGTTCTCACGTGTTCAACCACCTTGTTGACGGGAATGAGCGCTCTCACTGCTGGGAGCCCGACTGGGAGCGCTCCCAGGTGTCGCAGAGTCTGCTGGGGGCCTTCACCGGTGTCAAGGGGTCGTAACCGGAGTGTTTCCTGCGAGGAGCGCTCCCGGACGTGCGAGGGCGTGAACGTTAAGCTGAGGCGGTCAGGGTGGTAGCGGGTGATTGAGGGCGGTGCCGTGGGGCCTCGAGCAGGGGATGAAGAACGGCCGACGCTGGAGGACGTCGCGGCGTTCGCCGGCGTGTCGCGGTCGACGGCGTCGCGGGCGTTGAACGACGACGCGTACGTCAGCGCGGCGGCGCGCGAGAAGGTCCTCGCCGCGGCCCGCGACCTGGGCTACTCCCCGAACCAGGCGGCTCGGTCGCTGGTCACGCGCCGCACCGGGGCCGTTGCGGTGGTGCTGTCGGAGCCGGAGTCGCGGCTGCTCGACGACCCGTACCGCGCCGCCGTCATGCGGGCCGGCTACCGGGAGCTCGCCGACGTCGGCCGCCAGATGGTGCTCATCTTCAGCGACATCCGCGAGGACCTGAGCCGGACGGTCCGCTTCCTCGAAGGCGGCCACGTCGACGGCGCGCTCGTGTTCGCGCCGCACCGCGCCGACCCGCTGCCCAAGGCGCTGCGGCTGCTGCGCATCCCGGTGGTGTTCGGCGGCCAGGCGGCCGGCATCCGGCGCGGGGTGCACGTCGTCGACTTCGACAACGAGGGCGGCGCCCGGCTGGCGGTCGAGCACCTGGTCGCGGCCGGGCGGCGGCGGATCGCCACGATCTCCGGCCCGCAGGACCAGAGCGCCCCGATCGACCGGCTCGCCGGCTGGCGCAAGACCCTGCTCGACGCCGGGCTCGACCCCGCCGACCTGGCCGAAGAAGCCGACTTCACGCTGTCGGGTGGCGCGAACGCGATGTCGGCGCTGCTGAACCGGCACCCCGACCTCGACGCGGTGTTCGTCGCCAGCGACATGATGGCGGTGGGCGCCTTGCGGACGCTGGACTCGGCGGGCCGCCGCATCCCCGAGGACGTCGCGGTGGTCAGCTTCGACGACAACGCCACCCTGGCCCCGGCGATGGACCCGCCGCTGACGTCGGTCCACCAGGACCCGCGCGAGCAGGTCCACGCGATGGTCGAGACGCTGATGCAGCTGCTCGACGACCAGAGCCTGAAGCCGCGGCAGCACATCCTGCCGGTCTCGCTGGCGGTCCGCGCCTCGAGCTGATCTCCGTCCCGCCGGCCCTCCGAGCACGCGTGCTCGGAGGGCCGGTGTGTTCCCGGGTGCCGATGGCCGGGAGCGCTCCCCGTTCAGATCTACGCGTTCGGCGCTAAACGGTGTTTCCCCGGCACTGCGCGTGACCATTTCGCTGGGCCGTTCGAGTGAATGGCCGACGATCGGCGGCGGCTGTTCAGGAGCGTTCAGCGAGCGCTCGTGCGCCGGGTGCGCCGATGTGACGTTCGCGGCCGCGGTGTCCTTCTGACTCGATTCTTTACATCCAGGTTTCCGGCTGGCTACCGTCTGCGCCTGGAAGCGCTCCCAGATCGCTGGCTCCCTACGGACAAAGGAGTTCCGCAGCCATGCGTTCCTCTCCCCGAATGCGCCGGTTGCGCGGCCGCACCCTGGCCCTGGCCTCGGCCACGGTCGCGGTCGCCGCCGCGCTGGTCGCCCCACCGCCCGCGCTCGGCGCGGACATCGCCTGCTCCGTCACCTACACCACCAACGACTGGGACACCGGGTTCACCGCCAACGTCTCGCTGCGCAACGACGGCGCGCCGCTCGACAGCTGGAAGGTCGGCTGGACCTTCCTCGACGGCCAGAAGGTCCAGCAGGGCTGGAGCGCCACCTTCGCCCAGTCCGGCGCCGCGGTCACCGCCACGAACCTCTCCTACAACGGCCACCTCGACACCGGCGCGAGCACGTCGTTCGGCTTCAACGGCTCCAAGGGCTCCGCCAATCGCCCACCGACCGACTTCTCCGTCAACGGCAGCGCCTGCACCGGCGCCAACAAGGCCCCGACGGTCACCCTGACCTCGCCCACGTCCAGCGGGACGTACTACGCCCCGGCGACGATCCCGCTCGCCGCGACGGCGGCCGACAGCGACGGCACGATCAGCAAGGTCGAGTTCTACGCCGGCGACACGCTGCTGGCCACCGACACGGCCGCGCCGTTCGAGGGCAACTGGGGCAACGTCCCGGCCGGGACGTACTCGATCACGGCCAAGGCCTACGACAACAAGAACGCCTCGACGACGTCGGCCCCGGTCAGCGTCAAGGTGCTGGCCGGCCCGACGATCGTCGCCTCGCCGGCGACGGCGCAGGTCAAGCAGGGCGGTACGACGACGTTCGCCGTCAGCCTCGCCGGGGCGCCGACCGCCCCGGTGACCGTCGACGTGGCGAGGACCGCGGGGAGCACCGACCTCACCGCCAGTCCCACGAGCCTCACCTTCTCGACGACGAACTGGAACACCCCGCAGAACATCACGGTGAAGAGCGCCGACAACGGGGGAGACCTGGGCAGCGCGACCTTCACCGCGAGCAGCGGCGGCTACACCGCCGCGACCGTGACGGTCAACGAGATCTCGTCGTCCACATCGGACTACCAGCTCGCGTTCCTGACGCAGTACAACAAGATCAAGGACCCGAACAACGGCTACTTCCGCAAGTTCGGGAACATCCTGGTGCCCTACCACTCGATCGAGACGCTGATCGTCGAGGCCCCGGACCACGGCCACGAGACGACGTCGGAGGCGTTCAGCTACTACCTGTGGCTGGAAGCGTCCTACGGGCGGATCACCGGTGACTGGGCCCCGTTCAACCAGGCCTGGACGTCGATCGAGACGTACGCGATCCCGTCGGCGGCCGACCAGCCCGGAAACTCCGGCTACAACGCGAGCAAGCCGGCGACCTACGCGGCCGAGTACCCGAGTCCGAAGCAGTACCCGTCGCAGCTGCAGTCCGGCGTTCCGGTCGGGGCCGACCCGATCGCGGCGGAGCTGAAGGCGGCTTACGGCTCGGCGGACGTCTACGGCATGCACTGGCTACTCGACGTGGACAACATCTACAAGTTCGGCCACTGCGAGGACGGCACGAACACCGCGCCGGCGTTCATCAACACCTTCCAGCGCGGCTCGCAGGAGTCGGTCTGGGAGACGGTCACCCAGCCCAGTTGCGACCTCCTGAAGTTCGGCGGCAAGAACGGCTACCTCGACCTGTTCACCGGCGACTCGTCGTACGCGAAGCAGTGGAAGTACACCGACGCGCCCGACGCGGACGCCCGCGCCGTGCAGGTGGCCTTCCAGGCCGAGAAGTGGGCCGGCGCGCAGGGCAAGAGCGCCGACGTCGCGGCCGTCGTCAAGAAGGCGTCGAAGATGGGCGACTACCTGCGGTACTCCCTGTTCGACAAGTACTTCAAGAAGATCGGCAACTGCGTCGGCGCGTCGAGCTGCGCCGCGGGCACCGGCAAGGACAGCGAGCACTACCTCATCTCGTGGTACTACGCGTGGGGCGGCTCGATGGACTCGTCCAGCGCCTGGGCGTGGCGGATCGGGGACGGCGCGGCCCACCAGGGCTACCAGAACCCCCTCGCGGCGTACGCGCTGTCGACCGACCCGGGCCTGAAGGTCACCTCGGCCACCGGCGCGACCGACTGGGCGAACAGCCTCAGCCGGCAGATGGAGTTCCTGCAGTGGCTCCAGTCGTCCGAAGGCGGCCTCGCCGGCGGCGCGACCAACAGCTGGGACGGCCAGTACGGCACCCCGCCGTCCGGGACACCGACGTTCTACGGGATGTTCTACGACCAGCAGCCGGTCTGGCACGACCCGCCGAGCAACCAGTGGTTCGGCTTCCAGACCTGGGGCATGGAACGGATCGCCGAGTACTACCAGGCGACCGGCGACGCCCGCGCCAAGAAGATCCTCGACAAGTGGGTGCCCTGGGCGATCGCGAACACCACGGTCGGGGCCGGCGGGAGCTTCCAGATCCCGTCCGACCTGACCTGGAGCGGCGCGCCGGACACCTGGAACGCCACCAGCCCGGGCTCGAACACCGGCCTGCACGTCGCGGTGAAGAACTACAGCCAGGACGTCGGGGTCGCGGCCTCGCTGGCCAAGACGCTGCTGTACTACGCGTCCGGGTCGAGCAACGCCCAGGCCAAGACGGTCGGCGAGCAGCTCTTGACGGCGCTGTCGGCGAACGCGGACAGCAAGGGCATCGCGGTGCCGGAGACGCGGTCGGACTACAACCGCTTCGACGACACCTACAACGCCACCACCGACCAGGGGCTGTACGTGCCCAACGGCTGGAGCGGCACCATGCCGAACGGCGACGCGATCAACTCGAGCTCGACGTTCCTGTCCATCCGGTCGTTCTACAAGAGCGACCCGCAGTGGCCGAAGGTCCAGTCCTACCTGGACGGTGGCGCCGCGCCGACGTTCACCTACCACCGGTTCTGGGCGCAGTCGGAGATCGCCACGGCGTTCGCCGCGCACGTCGCCCTGTTCGGCTGAAAGGCACTCGATGAAGCGACTGCTCGCACTGGCGGTCGCCGCACTGGTCGGGGGCGCCGTTCTCACGGCGTCCCCGGCCACCGCGGCCCCCGCTGCTTCGGGAACCGGCACCGGGTACTGGCACGCGTCCGGTTCCCAGCTCGTCGACGCCACCGGCGCGCCGGTCCGGATGACCGGCGTGAACTGGTTCGGCGCCGAGACCGGCAACTACTCGCCGCACGGCCTGTGGAGCCGCAACTACAAGGACATGCTCGACCAGATGGCGGGCCTCGGCTACAACACGCTGCGGCTGCCGTACTCCAACCAGCTCTTCGACCCCGGCGTCAAGCCGAACAGCATCGACGCCGTCCAGAACCCGGACCTGCAGGGGCTTTCCGGCCTGCAGGTGCTCGACAAGATCATCGCCTACGCCGGGACCAAGGGCATGCGCGTGATCCTCGACCAGCACCGGCCGGACTCCGGTGCGCAGTCCCCGCTCTGGTACACCAGCGCCTACCCCGAGAGCCGGTGGCTGTCGGACTGGACGATGCTCGCCCAGCACTACAAGGGCAACCCGACGGTGATCGGTGCCGACCTGCACAACGAGCCCCACTCGATCCAGGGTGGCGGCGGCGCGTGCTGGGGCTGCGGCGACACCGCGACCGACTGGCGGCTGGCCGCCGAACGCGGCGGCAACGCCGTCCTCGCGGCCAACCCCGACTGGCTGGTCATCGTCGAGGGCGTCGACTGCGTCAGCGGCACCGGCGACCCGCAGTGCGGCTGGTGGGGCGGCAACCTCTCCGGCGCGCGGCAGTTCCCGGTGCGACTGTCCAAACCGGACAAGCTGGTGTACTCGGCGCACGAGTACGCGACGTCGGTGTTCGCCCAGCCGTGGTTCTCCGACCCGTCGTTCCCGGCGAACCTGCCCGCGCTGTGGGACCACTTCTTCGGCTACCTGCAGAAGCAGAACATCGCGCCGGTGCTGCTCGGGGAGTTCGGCACCACCCTCGCCGACCCGCGCGACAAGACCTGGCTGCAGGAGCTGATGAAGTACGCCGGCACCGGCGCGACCGGGATGAGCTTCACGTACTGGTCGTGGAACCCCAACTCCGGCGACACCGGCGGCATCCTCAACGACGACTGGACGACGGTCAACCAGGCCAAGCAGTCGATCCTGCAGCCCTACCTGATCCCGCCGGTGGGCTCCGGTGGCGGGACGACCGACCCGCCGCCCGCGGTGAGCTGCGCGGTCACCTACCACGTCGACAACACGTGGCAGGGCGGGTTCGTCGCCTCGGTGACGCTCAAGAACACCGGCACCTCGCCGCTGAAGACCTGGGCGCTCGGCTGGACCGTGCCGTCCGGGGTGCAGATCACCGGCGGCTGGGGCGCGACCGTCACCCAGACCGGGCAGCAGGCGAGCGCCAAGGCGCCGTCGTGGGCGCCCGACCTCGCCGGCGGCGCCTCGACGTCGATCGGCTTCCAGGCGACCGGCGCCTCGACCGGCACTCCCGGCGGCTTCGCCGTCGGCGCGACCGCCTGCACCACCTGACCCACCCACCGAACACGAAGGAGCACACTCGATGAAGAGTGAATTCTGGTCCCCGAGGAGGAAGTCACGGCTCGCCGTGGCGTCCTCGCTGACGGCCGCGGCCGTCGTCTCGGGGCTCCTGGTGGCCGGCGGCAGCCCGGCGACCGCCGCCACGGGCTGCAAGGTCACCTACACCGTCAACCAGTGGGACACCGGGTTCACCGCGAACATCGCGGTGACCAACCTCGGCGACGCCGTCTCGAGCTGGGACGTCCAGTGGGACTTCGCCGGCAACCAGCAGGTGAAGCAGGGCTGGAGCGCCACGTTCAGCCAGTCCGGCAAGCACGTGAGCGCGAAGAACCCGTCGTGGGGCGGCGCGCTCGGGTCGAACGCGACGGCCAGCTTCGGCTTCAACGGCTCGTACTCCGGGACGAACGCCGTCCCCGCGTCGTTCACGCTGAACGGCGTCGTCTGCGACGGAAGCACGGGCGGCCCGTCCACCACGCCGACGACCCCGACCACGCCGACCACGCCGACCACGCCCACGACCCCGACGGGCCCGACCACGACGCCCCCGCCGGGGACGCACGTGGACAACCCGTACGCCGGCGCGAAGGGGTACGTGAACCCGGACTGGTCGTCGGAGGTGTCCACCGCGGCCGCGGCCAAGGGCGGCACGCTCGGCGCCCAGATGGCCAAGGTGGCGAACACGTCCACGGCCGTCTGGCTCGACCGGATCGCCGCGATCGACGGCACGTCGAGCGCCCGCGGCCTGCGCGGTCACCTCGACGCGGCGCTGGCCCAGGTGAGCGGCGGGACGCCGGTGACGATCCAGATCGTCGTCTACGACCTGCCCAACCGCGACTGCGCGGCGCTGGCGTCCAACGGCGAGCTGCAGGCCGGCTCGAACGGCCTGGCCCGCTACAAGAGCGAGTACATCGACCCGATCGCCTCGATCCTGTCCGACGCGAAGTACGCGCCGCTGCGGGTCGTGGCGGTCGTCGAACCCGACTCGCTGCCCAACCTGATCACCAACACCGCGACGGCCAAGTGCGCCGAAGCGCAGTCCACCGGGGCCTACACCCAGGGCATCCAGTACGCGCTGAACAAGCTGCACGCGATCTCCAACGTCTACAACTACCTGGACATCGCGCACTCGGCGTGGCTGGGCTGGGACAGCAACTTCGGCCCGTTCGTCAACCTGGTCAAGCAGGTGCTGCAGGGCACGACGGCGGGGGTGAACAGCATCGACGGCTTCATCAGCGACACGGCGAACTACACCCCGCTGACCGAGCCGAACCTGCCGGACCCGAACCTGACCGTCGGCGGGCAGCAGCTCAAGTCGGCGACGTTCTACCAGTGGAACCCGTACTTCGCGGAGGTTCCGTTCGCGACGGCGATGTACAACGCGTTCGTCGCCGCGGGCCTGCCGAGCGGGATCGGCATGCTGGTCGACACCTCGCGCAACGGCTGGGGCGGCGCGGCCCGGCCGACCGGCGCGTCAGGGTCCACTGTGGACAGCTACGTCAACTCCGGCCGCATCGACCGGCGGCTGCACCGCGGCAACTGGTGCAACCAGAGCGGAGCCGGGCTGGGCGTGCGGCCGACGGTGTCGCCGGCGGCGCACTTCGACGCCTACGTCTGGATCAAGCCGCCGGGTGAGTCCGACGGCGCGAGCTCGCAGATCCCGAACGACGAAGGCAAGGGTTTCGACCAGATGTGCGACCCGACCTTCCACGGCAGCTCGCAGGCCAACGGCGGCAACCTGACCGGCGCCCTGCCGAACTCGCCGCTGTCCGGCAAGTGGTTCGAGGCCCAGTTCGAAGAGCTGGTCCAAAACGCGTACCCGCCGGTGTCCTAGCAAGACTCTCGGGCCGGGCGGTGCCGCGCAGCCGCCGTCCGGCCCGGGTCTCCATCAGAGGTCTTTGCGGAAGGACAGCCGGTCCAGCCCGGGCCCGTCGTAGTCGGGCTGGACCGGAAGTCCGTCGACCTCCTTCGGACCGGGCTCGGTGACGAACCCCATCCGGGTGTGGAAGGCGTGCGACGCCTTGTTCACCGGCGAGGTGATGGCGCGGACGACCTCCCGGCCGTTCGCGCGGCTGTAGGCGAAGAAGCGTTCGTACAGCGCGGCGCCGAGGCCCTTGCCGCGCTCGGCGGGGTCGACGCCGACGAAGTGGATGTAGCTCTCGGCCGGCCGGGACGGCGAGAGGAACCCGATCAGGAACGCGGCGATCCCGCGGTCCGCGGTCACCAGGAAGCTGCTGCCGGTGAAGTGCTGGAACATCAGCTTCGGCAGCAGCAGCGCCCGCTGGCGGGAGCCCTCGTCGCCACCGAGCCCACTCCACCAGCGGTCGAGCACGGCGAGGACGGGCAGGTGGTCGTCCGGGCCGGGGTGGCGGACGGGGTGGCCGAGGAGCGGGGAGAGGTCCGGAGTCGTCACCCGGCCAGGGTGCCGGAGCGGAGTGGGTCGCGCGACCGGGTTTCGGGTGGGCTGCAGCGCCGACCGGCTCGTGCGCTACCGGTCGGCTCGCGCACCGCGGCCGGGCGTTTGCGCACTACCGACCGGAGCTTGCCGACAGCCACCCCCGCGCCGGGACCGTCCACTCCAGAGCGACCCCCCGGCGGCGGCTACACCATCGACAGGAGTTCGCCGGGTGTCCCTCCGCACAGGCAATCCGCTCCGCCCGGCCGTCCACTCCGGACCGGCCCGGCCGTCACGGCACCACGCGGTGCACCCCGATCAGCACCTGCTGCCAGACCGCGGCCGGGTCGGCGCCGTGCTCGACCGACTTGAGCGCCGGCGCGACCACCGTCTCCTGGATCTTGCCGTCACCCGGGCCCTTGTACTGCGGCTTCCCGACCTTCTGCGCCTGGGCGACGAAGACCTGCCCGCTCAGCGCGCCGCCGAAGTAGCCGTTCATCTCGCTGAGCAGGTCGGGCGAGGTGAAGGCGTCCACCTGGCTGGGGAAGGTCCCGCTCACCCGGAACGCGTGCAGCTGCTGCTCGGGCGCGGTCAGCCAGGCGGCCAGCGCCGCGGCCTCCCGCTGGTGCGGGCTCGCGGCCGGGACCGTCAGGTAGGAGCCGCCCCAGTTGCCGCCGCCGTCCGGGAACGCGTCGGTGATCGCCCACTTGCCCGCGTTGCCGAGCCCCGCCTGCTGCTCGATGACGCCCAGCATCCACGCGGGACAGACCTTCGTCGCGAAGGCGCCCAGGCGCAGGCCGTTGTTGCCGTCGTCGGCGAAGGCGGTGAGCCCGGCCGACTGCCCCTGCTTGACCGCGGTCGTGACCTGGTCCCACGCGGCGCGCAGCGCGGTGTTCGTCCCGAGCGTCGGGTGGTCGTCGCGGTCGAGGTAGCCGACCGGCAGCTGGTTGACCATCGCGTTGAAGTTCTGCGCCGCGGAGTCGAACCAGGCCTTGCCCTTCGAGCGCTTGACGTACCGTTCGCCGGCCGCGAAGTAGCTGTCCCAGGTCGCGAACATCGTCTTCACCGAGCCGGGGTCGGTCGGCAGCCCGGCGGCCTCGAGGAGGTCCTTGCGGTAGCACATGGCCAGCGGGCCGATGTCCGTGCCGTAGCCGACGAGCTTGCCGTCCTTGCTGCGCCCGGCTTCGTACTTCCACTCCAGCCAGCGGCCGGGCTTCACGTCGGGCGGCCCGATCTCGGCGAGGTCGGCGAACTTCCCGGACTGCGCGAGGACGTCGGCGAGGTGGCCCTCCTCGACGGCCTGGACGTCGGCGAGCCCCTGTCCGCTTTGGAGCTTGTCCAGCAGGTCCTGGTGGTACGGTCCGCCCTGCTCGGTCCGGACCTGGGTGACGGTGATCCCGGGGTGGGTGAACTCGTAGCCGGGGATCAGGTCGTCGTAGCCGAACTCGCCGAACGTCGCGAGCGTCAGCGTGATGCGCTCGGGCGTACCGGGGCCGCAGCCGCCGGCCAAGACGAGCAGGACGACGGCGACGGCGACGGCGAGCCGTCTTCGGATGGATCTCATGCGCACTCCTCACCCCTTCGTGATTGGGAGCGCTCCCGGACGGAGTCTCGGTTCCGGGTGCGGCGGGTGTCAAGGTGCGCGACGGCGGGTGTCCGCGCGGACACGGAAGGGGTGCGATGAAGCGTCCGACGATCACCGACATCGCGCGGGAGGCCGGCGTCTCCAAGGGCGCGGTGTCCTACGCGCTCAACGGCCGGCCGGGAGTGTCCGAGGAGACCCGCCACCGGATCACGCGCATCGCCCGCGAGCTGGGCTGGTCGCCGAGCAGCGCGGCGCGCGCTTTGTCCGGCGGACGTTCCGGGACGATCGGCCTGGTGCTCGACGGGCCGTCGGAGGTGTTCTTCCCGGCGTTGCTCGACGGGTTTTCCCAGGAGCTGCTGCTGAGGGTCGCGGCCGGCCCCGACGCGGCGCTGGCGGTCTACCGCCGCTGGCGGGCAGAGCGCAAGGTGGACGGCGTCCTGCTGACCGGCCCGGACTGCGCACCGGAGCTGGCACGGATCGGCCTGCCGGCGGTGGTACTCGGCGGCCCGGGAGGCCTGCCGGAGGCCCCCTCGGTCCGGGTGGACGACCGGGCGGGAGCGGCGGAGGCGTTGGAGTACTTGGCGGCGCTGGGTCACCGGCACGTGGTCCGGATCCCGGGAGCGGCGGCGTTCGCGGACCCGGGGGAGAGGGAGGAAGCGTTCACGACGGTTGCGCGCCGGCTGGGGTTGGCTGAGGCGCGGCCTGCGGGGCCAGGGGACGTGGGGGCGGCACGGTGCGGTGGTGGTCGGGGCGGGGAAGGTCCGGCGCATCGCGGTGGAGCCGGATGGGCTGGAGTTTCGGCCGGCGGGGTGCAAGGCACCGGTTCCGCGGGCCACGGTAGCGGCGGGTCGCAGGACTCCGGTTCCTCGTACCGCGGTAGTGCTGGGCCGGCCGCCGGCGTAGAGGGCCGGGGTTCGGCGCATCACGGCGCCGGGTGGCCTGGAGCTTCGGGCGCCGGAGTCCAAGGCGCCGGTTCCGCGGGCCACGGTAGCGGTGGGGCGCAGGACTCCGGTTCCGCGTACCGCGGTAGTGCTGGGACGGCTGCCGGCGTGGAGGGCCTGGGTGCGGCGCATCGTGGGGGCGCCGAGTGGGGCGGATCTCCGGGCGGCGGGGTGCAAGGCGCCGGTTCCGCGCGCGGCGGTGGTGCTGGGACGGCTGCCGGGCCGCAGGACTCCGGTTCCGCGTACCGCGGGAGCGCTGGGCCGGCTGGCGGGGTGCCGGGCGTGGGTCCGGCGCACCGCGGCGCCGGGCGGGCCGGATCTCCGGGCGGCGGCATGCAAAACCCCGGTTCCGTGCGCCGAGGCACTGCGGCTCCGCTCGGCGACTGGGCCGACGATCCCTGGCGCCCCGGCGTCTGGCCCGGCCGGATCCACAGCTCGGACCCGGCCGAGCGCGGCCGGCCCGGCATGTGGTCAGTCAATCCCGAGCCCCGAAACCGTCCCCTCACCCTCCCCACCGAACCCTCGGCCGAGGCCGTCCGCCGGGTCCTCCTCTCCGATCCCCGGCCCACCGCCCTCCTCTGCGACACCGACTCCCTCGCCGTCGCCGCGCTCGTCGCCGCGCGGGAGCTCGGCCTCTCCGTTCCCGGGGACCTCTCCGTCGTCTCCTGAAACGACTCCGACCTCTGCCGGCTCGTGCGGCCCACCCTCTCCGCCGTCCGGCGCCCGCTCGCCGAGCTCGGGGCGCTCGCCGCGTCGATGTTGCGGGACCTCGTCGGCGGGGAGGACGTCGGGGACGTCTGCGCCTCGCGGCCGCGGCTGGTCACGCGCGGCAGCACCGGTCCCGTCCGCTGACGGGGCCGGTGCCGCGCTACGCCTCAGCTGCCCTGGCAGGTCACCGACGGCTGGGCCGGGTTCGTCCCCGGCGCGTTCACCACCAACCCGAACGTGGTGGACCCGTCCGGGGCGACGCGGCCGTTCCAGTCGGCGTTGCGGACCGTCACCACCGAACCCGACTGGCTCAGCGTCCCGTTCCAGACGCTGCCGATCGTCTGGCCCGACGGCAGCGTCCAGCCCGCCTGCCAGCCGTTGTAGGCCGCGGTGCCGTGGTTCATCACCGTCACCGTCGCCTGGTAGCCGCCGCTCCAGGCGTTCGTCACCTCGTACATCGCCATGCACGAGCCGGCCGGCGGGGGCGGGCTCGTGGGGGCCGTCGGCGTGGTCGTCGGGGTGCCCGGCTGGTGCACCCCGGTGACCTCGCCGTGCCCGCCGTCGAACGTCACGTCCGAGCAGCCGTAGAACGTCTCGGCGCTGTCGGAGCGCTTCCACACCGAATAGATGATGTGCCGCCCGGACTTGTTCGCCGGCAGCGCGCCGGTCCACTTGTACTGCCCGTCGACCGTGCCGACCTGGCCGGTCACCGCCGGGTGGTCCACCGTCAGGAACGGCTGGTCCTCCAGGGAGTCCCAGGTGAGCGGCTTCGACGGGTCCCAGCCGTCCTTCGTCACGTACGTGTAGAACCAGCCCGGGTGCGCGGCCCACGCGTTGTACGAGAAGTCGAACGACGCCCCGGCCGTCAGGTGCGTCAGCGGCCAGTCGCCGACCTGGTCGAAGCCGGCGTAGTTCGGGTTGCCGCCCGAACACAGCTTGCCGTCGTCGATGAACCCGCGCGTGCGGCCGGCGCCGTCGGAGCGCAGCACAGCGAACCAGTTGTACAGCGAGTTGGCGCCGCTGGTGGCCACCGCGGCCGCGCAGGCCGGGTTCTGCGGGACGATCTGGCCGGTCGAGCTGAGGCCGTCCTGCCAGCACAGGAACGTCCGGCTGCCCGGTTTCATCATGGCGCCGTGCGCTTCGGCGGTGCCCGTGTTCAGCAGGACGGCGGTCAAGCTCGCCAGCAGCACGGTCACGGCGGCGAGGATCGTACTTCGTCTCCTGGTCACGTCAGTCCCTTCGTCGGGTAGCGTGCGTCGAAGACTGGGAGCGCTCTCACGATCAGGATACGCGGCGGTGGTCACTTCCGGAACATCCCGCGGTGACCGGGGCCGGTGCCTTGGCCTACCTTGACGCAAGGCCGTCGATCACCGAGAAAGGCAGAGAGTGGACATTCCCTCATCGGTTCCCGCGTGGGTGCGCGCCGAGCCCGCTCGTCTGCTCGGTTTCGCCACCCGCGCGGCCCATCCCGGCGGCGGCTTCGCCTGGCTCGACGACGGCGGCCACCCGGTGCTCGACCGGCCCGTCGAAACGTGGATCACCTGCCGGATGACGCACGTCTTCGCGCTGGCGCGGCTCCAGGGCGCCGACACCGGAGAACAGGTCGCCCACGGCGTCGACGCGCTGACCGGCCTCCTGCACGATCCGGACCACGGCGGCTGGTACGCGACGACAACGTTGTCAGAGAAGCGCGCGTATGAGCACGCCTTCGTCGTCCTCGCCGCCTCGAGCGCGGTGGCCGCCGGCGCCGAGGGCGCGCGTCCGCTGCTGGCCGACGCCCTCGACGTCGTCGAACGCCGGTTCTGGGAGCCGGGCCCCGGCCGGGTCGCCGACGTCTGGGACCGCGGCTGGACGCACCTGGAGGACTACCGCGGGGCCAACGCCAACATGCACACCGTCGAGGCGTTCCTGGCCGCGGCCGACGTCACCGGCGACCGGGTCTGGGCCGATCGCGCACTGTCCATTGTGGAGCACCTGGTGCACGGCGAGGCCCGCGCGCACGGCTGGCTGCTCCCGGAGCACTACGACGCCGGCTGGCACGTCCGCCTGGACCACAACCGCGACGAACCCGCCCACCCGTTCCGGCCCTTCGGCGCCACGATCGGTCACCTCTTCGAGTGGGCGCGGCTGGCCGTCCACCTCAAGCGCGCGCTCGGGACCGGCGCGCCGGAGTGGCTGCTGCCGGACGCGGAAGCCCTGTTCGCGACCGCGGTCCGCCACGGCTGGGCCGTCGACGGGCGGCCGGGATTCGTCTACACCACCGACTTCGCCGGGACGCCGGTCGTGCGCACCCGCCTGCACTGGGTCGTGGCGGAGGCGATCGCCGCCGCGTGGACGCTGCACCAGGAGACCGGCGAGGCGGCCTACCTCGACCGCTTCCGCGAGTGGTGCGACCACGCCGAAGCGTGCTTCGCCGACCGTGAGCGCGGTTCGTGGCACCACGAGCTGGACGCGGAGAACCGCCCCGCGGCGGCGGTCTGGGCCGGCAAGCCGGACATCTACCACGCCTACCAGGCGACGCTCCTGCCCGCGTTGCCGCCCGCCGCGTCGTTCGCCGGCGCGCTGATCACCCGCCGCTAGACTGCGCGGACCCCAGCCGACGAGGAGAACCATGTCGCCTTACGCCGCCGCCGAAGAACGGTACGCGGACATGCCCTACCGGCGCGCCGGGCGCAGCGGGCTGAAGCTGCCCGCCGTGTCGCTCGGGCTGTGGCACAACTTCGGGGACGACAAGCCCCTCGACGTCCAGCGCGCGGTGCTGCGCCGGGCGTTCGACCTCGGGGTGACGCACTTCGACCTCGCCAACAACTACGGCCCGCCGCCGGGCGCGGCCGAGGCGAACTTCGGCAAGCACTACGCCGCCGACTTCCGCCCGTACCGCGACGAGATCCTCGTGTCGTCGAAGGCCGGCTACCTGATGTGGGACGGCCCGTACGGTGAGTGGGGCTCGCGCAAGAACCTCCTGGCCAGCCTGGACCAGAGCCTCGCGCGCACGGGCCTGGACCACTTCGACGTCTTCTACTCCCACCGCCCCGACCCCGAGACGCCGATCGAGGAGACGATGGGCGCGCTCGACACCGCGGTCCGCTCCGGCAAGGCGCTCTACGCGGGCATCTCGAACTACTCACCCGAGCAGACGACGGCCGCACTGGCCGCGCTGAAGGAGCTCGGCACGCCGCTGCTGATCCACCAGCCGTCGTACTCGATCCTGAACCGCTGGGTCGAGGACGGCCTGCTGGACACCCTGGACGAGCACGGCGTCGGCTCGATCGCGTACTCACCGCTGAGCCAGGGTCTGCTGACCGACCGCTACCTCGACGGCGTCCCCGCCGACTCGCGGGCCGCCGGCGCCAGCCCGTTCCTCACGACGGACCGCCTCACCGAGGAGACCCTCTCCACGATCCGGGCGCTGAACGAACTCGCGAAGCGGCGCGGCCAGACCCTGGCCCAGCTGGCCATCGCCTGGGTGCTGCGCCGCGGCCGCGTCACCTCCGCGCTGATCGGCGCCAGTAGCGTGGCGCAGCTGGAGAACACCGTCGCGGCGACGAAGAACCTCGAGTTCACCGACGACGAGCTGGCCGAGATCGACCGGATCGTCGCGGGCTAGCAGCCGATCCTCGCGGAGCCCAGGGCGACGTCGTCGAACCACAGCGTGTCGGCGTCCCCGCCGTAGCTTTCCCAGCCCAGCCGGAAGTCGGTGACGGCCGGGTGCCACGCCCGCGCGAGCCACTGCTGGTCGACGTCGGGCGTGGGGACGCCGTCGACGACGAGCCCGGGCACCGCGGCGGAGCCTAGCCACGTCCGCAGCTGCCCGGCGGCGCCGTCGATCGCGAACTCGAAGCAGGACCAGGTGCCGGTCGGCAGCGGGACGCTCTGGGCGACGCCGGCCGGGCTCTGCGCGGGCAGCGTCGCGTCGTCGGACTCGCGGTTCCACTGCAGGGCCTGGTTCTGCCCGCCGGCCCGCAGGTCGCGGCCGCCGTCCGCGGCGTCGCGCAGGGCCAGGAACGTGACGTGCCCGGTGGGCAGCGCGGTGGTGTGCCGGACCCAGAACCGGCCGTACAGCACGCCGGAGCCGGGCACGCTCGTCCCGAAGAAGGCGTGGTTGCAGTAGCCGCCCCCGCCGGCGACCTTCACCGAGCGAGTGCCGGAGTGCGCGACCGCCGTGTCGACGGTGACCGTGCCGGTGCCCTGGCAGTTCGCCGCGCCGACGGTCCAGCGGCCGGCCGGCGCGGCGCCGGTCTGCTGCTCGAAGTCGTCGCAGACCGCCGCGTTCGCGCACCCGGCGGGTGGCGGCATGGACGTCGTGGTGGTGGGCGTCACCGGGGTCGTGGTCGCCGGGGGAGTGGTGGTGTCCCCGCACGCGACGCCGTTGAGGGCGAAGTCCGTGGGGTCGGGGCCGGTCGAGGTGCCTTGGAGGCCGAAGGAGACGGTGCCGCCCGCGGGCAGCGAAGCGTTGTAGGGCAGGCTTTCCGCGGTCACGGCGGTGCCGGACTGCCGCACGGTGGCGTTCCAGGCGGAGGTGACGGACTGGCTGCCGGCGTAGTGCCAGGTGAGCGTCCAGGACGAGAGCGCGGTGGCGCCGTTGGTCACGGTGATCTCGGCGGTGAAACCGGTCTGCCACTGATTGACGCGGTAGCCGACCGAACAGGCCGGGGCCGCGGTGGCCGGGCCGGCGGCGACGACCGCCGTGGTGCCCGCGGCGGCGAGGCAGACTCCGGCGAGGGCGGCGGCGAACCTGTGCATCGGGGCCTCCCGGGACGCGGACAGGGGCGCCGTGGCTCGCACCACAGCGCCCCTGGGTGGTGGCCGCGTTCGGTTGAGGCGACCTGGCATGGGAGCGCTTCCAGCCGCCGGAAAGGTAACCCCGGTGTGTCGTCGTTGTAAAGCGCGACCCGGACGCGAGCCGATCCGGTGGTCGGTTTTCCGCGATCTGCCCGGCGGCCGCCGCGAACTGAACGCTCCTGAACGGCCGAAGCCCTTGGGTGGCAACGACTCCCCATAGTCGCGCTGCGCCATCGGCGGGCGTCCTCTCATGCCGCCGTTCGAGTGGAATCCGGGAATCCACGCCGAAGATCGCCGCGGGGTTTACAGCGCCGCGAAGAGCCGGGTACTGTCCACCGCTGCTGGGAGCGCTCTCATGGATTGTCCTGTACCGAGGGAGTGATCGATGCGTTCCGGACCAGCACTGCTCGGCGCCTTCAGCGCGCTCGCCGTCGTCGGCGCGACGACCGCGTTCACGCTCGGCACGCCTTCGCCCGCCGCGGCGGCGACGGCCTGCGAAGTGGGCTACACGGTGAACGACTGGGGAAGCGGTTTCACCGCGAACCTCACCTTGAAGAACCTCGGGACGGCGCCGCTGTCCGGGTGGCGGATCAGCTACACCTACACCGGGAACCAGCGGCTGCAGCAGGGCTGGAACGCCACCTGGGCGCAGTCCGGGGCGACCGTCACGGTCAGCCCGGCCACCTGGAACGGCACGATCGCCCCGAACGCGTCGATCAGCGCCGGCGCGAACTTCGCCTACAGCGGGGCGAACGCGGCGCCGGCGTCGTTCAGCGTCAACGGCGAACCCTGCGGCGGCATCCAGCCGCCGACGACCACACCCACCACGCCGCCGCCGACGACCACCACCACGCCCACACCGCCGCCCGGCGGTGCGCCGCAACTCCACGTCTCCGGCAACCGGCTGACCGACGCCGCGGGCACCGCCGTGACGCTGCGCGGGGTCAACCGCTCCGGCGGCGAGTTCGCGTGCGTGCAGGGCAACGGCCTCTTCGACGGCCCGATGGACGCGGCGTCGGTCGCTGCCATCAAGAGCTGGCGCGCCAACGTCGTGCGCGTGCCCTTCAACGAGGACTGCTGGCTCGGCTTGTCCGATGTGGACCCGCGGTACGCCGGGGCCACCTACCGCGCGGCCATCAAGTCCTATGTGGACCTGCTGCACCAGAACGGCCTGGTCGCGATCCTCGACCTGCACTGGACCCACGGTGTCTACACCGGAAACTCCTCGGCGTGCAGCGACGTCAACGCCACCTGCCAGAAGCCGATGACCGACAGCGAGCACTCGGTCGACCTGTGGACGTCGGTCGCGAACACGTTCAAGGGCGACAACGCGACGATCCTCGACCTGTTCAACGAGCCCTACCTCGACCGCGCGGTCTCCGGGTCGGCGCAGGCGTGGACGTGCTGGCGTGACGGCGGTTCGGCGTGTTCCGGCATCGGCTACCCGGTGGCCGGGATGCAGGCGCTGGTGAACGCGGTCCGCGCGACCGGCGCCACGAACGTCGTCATGCTCGGCGGCCTCGCCTACTCCAACGACCTGACCGGCTGGCTGCAGTACAAGCCGAGCGACCCGGCGGGCAACCTGGTCGCGTCCTGGCACTCGTACAACTTCAACACGTGCAGCTCGTCGTCGTGCTGGGACAGCCAGCTCGCGCCGGTCGCCGCGGCCGTCCCGCTGGTGGCCGGGGAAATCGGCGAGAACGACTGCGCGAGCGGGTACGTCACCGGCCTGATGGACTGGCTCGACCGGCACCAGGCGTCCTACCTCGGCTGGACCTGGAACACCTGGAACTGCAGCACGGGCCCGGCGCTCATCACCTCCTACGACGGCACCCCGACGGCGTTCGGCGCGGGCATCCGCGCGCACTTCCTCGCCGCCGGCTGACGGGACCGGTGGTGAGGCGGGGCGGCGGATTCCCTCCGCCGCCCCGTTCCCGTCCCGCCGTCAGGACGTGGTGCAGGCGTTGCCGTCGAGGCTGATCGTGGCGGGCTTCCCGTTGGTGGCGCCGGAGGTGCCGGTGAAGCCGAACTCGGAGCTGCCACCCGCCGGGATCGTCTTGTTCCACCCCGCGTCCACCGCCGAGACCGCCGCGCCCGTCTGCGTCACCTGGGCGTTCCAGGCCTGCGTGACGCGCTGGCCGTCGGCGAAGGACCAGGTGACCGTCCAGCCGGTCACCGGCGCGGTCCCGGTGTTGCCCACCTTCACGTCGGCCTGGAAACCGCCCTGCCACTGGTTCGTCACCGTGTAGGCCGCGGTGCACGACGACGACGGCACCGGCGTGGTCGTGGTCGTGGTCGTCGGCGGCGGGGCAGTGGTGGTCGTGGAAGCCGGCGGCGGCTGGTCACCGCCGGACTCGCCCACGATCACGCCTCGCCCGTTCGTGCCCACGTACACCCGGCCGTACACCCGCGGATCGCCGCTCAGCGCCGCCCCGATGTTGCCGTACTGGTGCTGGTCGTCGTTGATCCGCGTCCACGACGCCCCGGAGTCGTCCGACCGGAAGATCCCGCGCACCCCGCCGATCTTCGCGATGGTGTATAACGTCGGATACGTCCGGCCGGAAGCGGCTTTGCCGAACCCGATGTTGTCGGCTTCGGCGACCCCGGTCAGTTTCGTGAAGGACGCTCCGGAGTCGGTGGAGTGCCAGAGCCCGTACGCCGACCCGGATCCGCCGGCCAGCCAGACGTCCCCGGCCGCGCCCGGCAGCGCCTTGAAGTGCACCGATCCGCTCGGCAGCCCGGTGGCCGCGGTGACGGTGAACGTCGCGCCGCCGTCGGTGCTGACGTAGAACTTCCCCGCGGCGAACCCGTAGAACCGCTTCGGGTCCACCCGGTCGGACTCGACGACCGCGCCGGCGGGGATGCCGGCCGACGCCGTCCACGACGAACCGAACCCGACCGAGTAGCTGACGCCCGTGCCGTCCGGGCTCCACACGAACCGGCTGCCGTCGGCGGCCGCGGCCACCGTCCCGCCGCTCGCGCCGCCGCCCGGTTCGGCGCCCTGGAACCAGTTCTTGCCGCCGTCGGTGGAGAAGGCGACGCGGTTGTCGTTCGGCCGGGCACCACGGTCGAGGGTGCCGACGCGCACGATCGTCGCCGGGGTCAGCTCGGCGTAGTCGAGGCTGGTGGTCGTCGTGAACACCGGCGAGGTGAACATCGTCGCCGGGACGGCGTCGAGACTGTCGTGCCGGAACCCGCCGATGTCGCCCAGCCCGGAGAGCAGTGGCGCGCCCGACGGCGGGCTGATCAGGTCCAGCACGGCGGTTTCCTCCAGGCCGCCGACGACCGGCTTGAGCGTGATCTTGCCGCCGCTGTCCCACTTGGTGAGGTCGGACGTGCCGTAGATGGTCGCGCCGGTGCCGTAGAGCAGGTGGTTCGAGTCGAACGGGTCGATCTCGACCGACTCGGTCATCCAGCCGAGCTTCGGCGACGGCACCGGGGGCGCGGGCTGGGTGCCGAAGGTCAGCCACGGCACCGAGGAGATGTCCTGGGTGTACCGCAGCGACCGGTCGGGGTAGCTGGTGAAGTCCCAGATCCGGGTCCAGGTGGCGCCGCCGTCGGTGCTGCGGAAGAAGATGACGTCCGGCCACCACGACACCTGCGTCGCGACCATCAGCGTGTTCGGGTGCTGCCGGTCGATCGTCAGGCCGCTGTAGCCGAAGTAGTCGTCCGTGCTGTCGGACGGGATCGGGCTGATCCGCGTCCACGCGCCGGTCTTCGTGGCGTACTTCCAGACGTCGCCCTTCGCGCCGTCGTAGGGGCCGCCGGTGTCGCTGGTCGCGAGGTAGAGGTAACCACCGACCGGGTCGAGGACGCCCTTGTGCGCGAGGAAACCGGTGGGCTGGCCGGCCAGCCGCGCCCACGTCGCGCCGCCGTCGGTGCTGCGGTAGACGGTGTTCGCCTTGTCCGCGACGCCGACGTAGATGGTCTGCGTGGTGCTGCCGCGGGTGCCGGTCGACGGGTCGAACGTCACCCAGGTGACGCCTTCGTTGTCGCTGGAGTAGCCGGTCGTGTCGCCGGGATCGGGCGCGTAGTTCCCGGGGTTGGGGAACGCGGTCACCTTCGCCCACGTGACGCCGGAGTCCGTGCTGCGCCAGAGCCCGTTGCCGCTGGGCGCGCCGAGGTAGAGGACGCTGTCGCGGTTCGGGTCGATCGCGAGCCGCTCGCCCATGCCGCGGCCGGGCATGTTGCCGCCGAGCTTGAACGGCAGCGCCGAGGCCTGCCACGTCGCGCCGCGGTCGGCCGAACGCAGGATCGCACCGGTGTTCGGGTCCCAGCTGTTGGTGTACATCCCCGTCGCGGCGTAGACGCGGTTCGGGTCGACCGGGTCGGTGGCCAGGCTGACCACGCCGTTGTGGCCCCAGTCGGTCCAGCCGACCGAGTCCAGCAGCGAGACCCAGTGCCCGGTGGCCGGGTTCCAGCGGTACGCGCCGCCGATGTCGGTGCGGGCGTAGGCGAGGCCCGGTTCGGCCTGGTTGAAGACGATGCCGGGGACGAACCCGCCGCCGCCGATCTCCGCGTTGCGCCACGTGTACGGCGCGGGAGCGGCGGGAGACGCGGGCGCGCCGGCGGTGATCGCGACGGCGATCGGTGTCAGCGCGGCCAGCGCGTACGCGAGAAATTGTCTCGGTGATCGGGAACGTGTGCTTCGCACGTTTGCCTCCATGCGTCGGGCGATAGGAGGCTGGGAGCGCTTCCGAAAACCGTAAGCCAGGTCTGCGACCAGGTCAAACCCTTCGACGATTTCGCCCGCGCGATCCGTCCACAGTGGATTTCGTGAACCGGCGGAACCGGCCGGCCGTGTCCATTGTGTACCGGGTTCACGGCCGGAAAGGAGGGTGCGGCGGACGGAGCAACGTTGTGCGCCAACCGGTATCACATATGTGAACGACGATCAGGTTTCTGAATCGTTATCAAGAACTGTCTTGCCCGGTTTTTTCGGGCGTGTGAGTGTGGTGGCCGCTGGCTGGACTGGACCTACGAAAGAGGCGACCCGGCAATGACGCAGACAGCCCCGGCGCGGCAGATCAGCCGAACCACCCTGTACTTCTTCGGCGCGCTCGGCGGCATCCTCTTCGGCTACGACCTCGGCGTGATTTCCGGGGTGCTCCCGTTCATCGGGAAACTCTGGGCACTGACGAGCTGGGACAAGGGCGTGATCACCGCCAGCCTGTCGGTCGGTGCCATCGTCGGCGCGCTGTTCTCCAGCCGCACCAACGAAGCGCTCGGCCGCCGCCGCACGATCCAGGTCGCCGCGGCGATCGTCATCGTGGGCACGCTGGCGGCGACGTTCTCGCCGACGTTCGCGCTGCTGGTGATCTCACGGCTGATCATCGGCCTCGGCATCGGCCTGTCGTCCTCGACGGTGCCGACGTACCTCTCCGAGCTGGCGCCGGCGCGGCTGCGTGGCGCGATGGGTGCGCTGAACCAGATCTTCATCGTGCTCGGCATCCTGATCGCGTTCCTGGTCAGCTACTGGCTCGGCCCGGTATCGGCGTGGCGGTGGATGTTCGCCGGTGCCATCGTGCCGGCGGCGATCCTGCTCGTCGGCCTGCTGTTCCTGCCGGAAACCCCGCGCTGGCTGGTGAAGAACGGCCGTGAAGAGGAAGCCCGGCAGGTGCTCGCGAGCGCGCACGGCAACTCCGTGAACCTCGACGAGGAGATCGCGACCATCAACGAGGTCATCCGGCTCGACACCGAGGACAAGCCGCGGGTGCGCGACCTGTTCTCCGGCTTCGTCCGGCCGATGCTCGTGGTGGCGCTGCTGCTCGCGATCGGCCAGCAGTTCAGCGGCGTCAACGCGATCAACGCGTACTTCCCGACGATGCTGATCGGCCTCGGCTTCGCGACGCAGGCCGCGCTGCTGTCCGGCGTGCTGCTGGGCGTCACGAAGTTCCTGTTCACCGCCTGGGTCGTGTTCGTGGTGGACCGCTGGGGCCGCAAGCCGCTGCTGCTCATCGGCAACGTGATCATGGTGATCACGCTGGTGGCGGCCGGGCTCGTGGTGCTGAACGTCCACGACACCGGCACGCGCGGCATCCTGATGCTGGTGATGATGGTGCTCTACCTGGTCGGCTACGAGCTCGGCTGGGGCGCGGTCGTCTGGGTGATGATGTCCGAGGTGTTCCCGCTGAAGTACCGGGCGACGGGCATGGGCGTCAGCAGCGTCGTCCTCTGGGCCGCGACCGGCATCGTGAGCGCGGTGTTCCCGATCATCTCCGACCCGAAGTCGCTCGGCATCGGCGGTTCGATGTTCCTGTTCGCCGGCATCAACGTGGTGCTGTTCGTGCTCACCAAGTGGCTCGTGCCGGAGACCAAGGGGCGCTCGCTCGAGCAGATCGAGCTCGACCTCCGGGCGCGGCAGGGGGTCGCGGCCAAGAGCTGACCCGGGGGGTCTCGCGCGGCGGGGTACGGCGCTGGTGCGCCGGGCCCCGCCGCGTTATTCGTTTGCCCGGGGGCGGTCCGGCGCTGCACTGTGCCCCGATGGAGATCCGCGCCACGACCGAGCAGGACCGCGACGCCTTCGTCGACACGCTTTTCGCCGCCTTCGGGCGCTTCCCCGCGGAAGGCGACCGGGTCTGGTCGGCGTTGGAGCTGGACCGCGGCTTGTTCGCCGTGACGCCGGCAGGCCGGCCCGTCGGCACCTCGGCCGTCTACTCCTTCGAGCTGACGCTGCCAGGGGAGGTCGTCGTCCCGGCCGGGGGCGTGACCGCCGTCGGCGTCCTGCCCTCGCACCGGCGTCGAGGCGCGCTGACCGCGATGATGCGGCGTCAGCTCGCCGACGCGCGGGCGCGCGGGGAGTTCCTGTCCGTGCTGCTGGCCAGCGAGGCCGTCATCTACCGCCGGTTCGGCTACGGGCCGGCGACCACCACGCACCGGCTGACGGTGCCGCGACGCCAGGCCGCCTTGCGCAGCACCGCCGTCCCGGCGGAGGGCTCGATCGAGGTGCTGCGGCGCGGCGAGTGCGGCGACCTCCTGGAGGAGGTCTACGACCGCTACCGCCGCGCCCGGCCGGGTGCGCTGTCCCGGCCGCCGCGCTGGTGGGCCCGCGGCGCGGGGCAGCCGCCGGTCTCCGCGGCCCCGCGGTACGTCGCCCTGCACCGCGACCCGGCCGGTGTCCCGGACGGGTACGCGACCTACCTGCTCGACGGCACGTTGACGGTCGACGAGACGATCGCCGCCGACGACGCCGTGGCGACGGCGCTGGCCCGCTTCCTGCTCGACCACGACCTGGCCACCCGCGTCGTGTTCAAGCAGTGCCCGCCGGACCACCCGTTGCGCTGGCAGCTCGCGGACTTCCGCGCGGCCGAGGTGAGCGACGAGACGGACTGGCTGTGGGTGCGCCTGCTCGACGTCCCCCGCGCGATGACGGCCCGCGGCTGGTCAGCGGACGGTGAGCTCGTCCTCGACGTCGAAGACCCGTTCCTCGGCGAGGATGGGCGTTATTCGCTGACGGTCCGCGAGGGCAAGGCCGAGTGCGTCCCGACGGACCGGGCCCCCGACCTGTCCCTCGACGTCAGCGACCTGGGCTCGGTGTACCTCGGCGGGGTCGCGCCGAGCACGCTGGCGCGGGCCGGGCACCTGCGCGTCCACCATCCGGACGCGGCCGCGCGCGCCGACGCGCTCTTCCGCGCCGAGCGCGCGCCGCACTGCCTGCACTGGTTCTGAGGAGCTCTCACAGGGTGACGGCGAGCCCGAGCTTCCCGGCCAGCCGCCCGATCCAGGCCTCGACCTCCTCGGGTGCGCGGTCGGGGAGCCCGAAGATCGTCTCCGTGACGCCGAGGGAATCCAGGTGCGCCAACCGGTCCGGGGCGGGGCGTTCGCCGAGCGCGCAGATCTGTGGCGCGCCCGACCGTCCCTCGGCGGACCAGATCTCCTTCAGCAGAGCCACGTGCCCGTCGAGGTCGCTGTCGGCCGGGGTGGTGATCCAGCCGTCGGCGTGGCGGGCGATCCAGCGGAACGTCTTCTCGGTCGGGCCCGCGCCGAGCAGCACCGGGATGTGCGCTTGGACCGGCTTCGGCCATGCCCAGCTCGGGCCGAACGAGACGAACTCCCCGGCGTAGGAGGCTTCTTCCTCCGTCCACAGTGCACTCATCGCTTCGAGGTACTCCCGCAGCGCGGTGCGGCGCCGGTTGCCCGGGACGCCGTGGTCGGTCAGCTCGTCGACGTTCCAGCCGAAGCCCGTCCCGAGCGTGACCCGCCCGCCGGACAGGTGGTCGAGGCTCGCGATCGTCTTGGCGAGGGTGATCGGGTCGCTCTCCACGGGCAGGGCCACCGCCGTGGACAGCCGGATCCGCGACGTCACCGCGGCCGCCGTCGCCAGCGCGACCCACGGGTCGAGAGTGCGGCTGTAGCGGTCGTCGGGCAGGGACGCGTCGCCGGTGCGCGGGTGCGGGGACTCGCGTTTCACCGGGATGTGCGTGTGCTCGGGCACGTAGAAGGTGGCGAACCCCGCGGCCTCCGCGGCGCGCGCGGCGGACGCCGGGATGATGCCCCGGTCGCTGGTGAACAGCACGATTCCGTAGTCCACGGGAGGAGCGTATTAGAACGTGTTTCAGTTTTCAAGGAGGGCAGTCGATGAGGTGAGCGCCGCCGTCGCCGTGAGGAGGATCGATGGGCGGAGGTGCAGGGTGAACGCGGTGCTCCACTGTGGACGGTCACGGCCGGTGTCCCGGATCGTGGACGCCCGGCCCGACCGGGATGGCCAGCCGGGGGCCGGTTCCACTATCCTGGTCCACGGGCCGAGAGGCGCTGCAACGGACCGCCGGGTCCGCCACGCTCGACCCGCTTCACCTGACCAAGGGCGCCTCCCGACCGAGGGAGGCTGCCGGTGAACACCACGCATGAACCCGAAGCGCGTCTGCGTGAGCTGCTAGAACAGCGGGTGGCGGTCCTCGACGGTGCCTGGGGCACCATGCTGCAGGGCGCCGGGCTGACCCCGGCCGACTACCGCGGTGATCGCTTCGGCGACCACACCCACGACGTCACCGGCGACCCCGACCTGCTGAACCTCACCCGCCCGGACGTCATCCTCGACGTCCACCGCCAGTACCTCGCGGCCGGCGCGGACATCACCACGACGAACACCTTCACCGCCACCAGCATCGGCCAGGCCGACTACGGGCTGCAGGCGCACGTCCACGAGATGAACGTCCGCGGCGCGCAGCTGGCCCGCCAGGCCGCCGACGAGGCCGGCGGCAAGTTCGTCGCCGGGTCGATCGGGCCGCTGAACGTCACCCTCAGCCTGTCGCCCAAGGTCGACGACCCTGCGTACCGCGCGGTGTCGTTCGAGCAGGTCAAGGCCTCCTACGCGGAGCAGATCGCGGGGCTCGCCGAGGGTGGCGTCGACCTGCTGCTGATCGAGACGATCTTCGACACGCTCAACTGCAAGGCCGCGATCGCCGCCGCCCGCGAGGTGGCGCCGCACCTGCCGCTGTGGATCTCGGTCACCATCGTCGACCTGAGCGGCCGGACGCTCTCGGGCCAGACCGTCGAGGCGTTCTGGAGCTCGATCGAGCACGCGAAGCCGCTGGTCGTGGGCGTGAACTGCTCGCTGGGCGCGGAGGAGATGCGCCCGCACGTCGAGGAGCTGTCCCGGCTCGCCGACACCTACGTCGCCTGTCACCCGAACGCCGGATTGCCCAACGCGTTCGGCGGCTACGACCAGACGCCCGAGGAGACCGCCGGGCTGATCGGCGGGTTCGTCCGCGACGGCCTGGTCAACCTGGTCGGCGGCTGCTGCGGCACCAGCCCGGCCCACATCGCGAAGATCGCCGACGCCGCGAAGGGCGTCACGCCGCGCGAGGTACCCGCGCCGCGCACGCACACCCGGTTCAGCGGGCTGGAGCCGTTCGGCATCGGCGCCGACACCGGGTTCGTGATGATCGGCGAGCGCACCAACGTCACCGGCTCCAAGCGGTTCCGCCGGCTCATCGAGTCCGGCGACCACCAGGCCGCCGTCGACGTCGCGCTGGAGCAGGTCCGCGGCGGGGCCAACCTGCTCGACGTCAACATGGACGCCGACCTGCTCGAATCCGAGCAGGCGATGACGACCTTCCTCAACCTGATCGCCACCGAGCCCGAGGTCGCCCGGATCCCGGTGATGATCGACAGCTCCAAGTGGAGCGTGCTCGAGGCCGGGCTGCGCTGCCTGCAGGGCAAGGGCGTGGTCAACTCGATCAGCCTCAAGGAGGGCGAGGAGCCGTTCCTCGCCCAGGCCCGCACGATCCGCAATTACGGCGCCGGCGTCGTCGTGATGGCGTTCGACGAGCGGGGCCAGGCCGACACCGCCGACCGCAAGGTCGAGATCTGCGGCCGTGCGTACGACCTCTTGACGCAGGAGGCGGGCTTCGCGGGCGAGGACATCATCTTCGACCCGAACGTCCTGGCCGTCGCCACCGGCATCGCCGAGCACAACGGCTACGCGAAGGCGTTCATCGACGCGTTGCCCCGGATCAAGGAACGCTGTCCCGGCGTCCACATCTCCGGCGGCATCTCGAACCTGTCGTTCTCCTTCCGCGGCAACGACGTCGTCCGCGAGGCGATGCACTCGGCATTCCTGTTCCACGCCATGCAGGTCGGCCTGGACATGGGCATCGTCAACGCGGGCCAGCTCGCCGTCTACGAAGACATCCCGAAGGAGCTCCTCGAGCTGGTCGAGGACGTGCTGTTCGACCGCCGCGAGGACGCCACCGACCGGTTGGTGAGCTTCGCCGAGAACGTCAAGGGCAGCGGCACCAAGCGCGTCGTGGACCTCTCGTGGCGCGAAGGCACGGTCGGCGAGCGGCTGTCGCACGCGCTGGTGCACGGCATCGTCGACTACATCGAGGACGACACCGAAGAGGCGCGGCAGCAGCTGGCGCGGCCCCTCGACGTCATCGAGGGCCCGCTGATGGACGGCATGAAGATCGTCGGCGACCTGTTCGGCTCCGGCAAGATGTTCCTGCCGCAGGTCGTGAAGAGCGCCCGCGTGATGAAGCGGTCCGTCGCCTACCTCGAGCCGTTCATGGAGGCGGAGAAGGAGAAGGCGCGGCAGGAAGGCCGGCTCCCGTCGAAGGGCGGCCAGGGCAAGGTCGTGCTCGCCACGGTGAAGGGCGACGTCCACGACATCGGCAAGAACATCGTCGGGGTCGTGCTCGGCTGCAACAACTACGAGGTGATCGACCTCGGCGTGATGGTGCCCGCCGCGAAGATCCTCGACACCGCGGTCACCGAAGGCGCCGACGCCGTCGGGCTGTCCGGGCTGATCACGCCGTCGCTGGACGAGATGGTCGCGGTCGCGACCGAGATGCAGCGGCGCGGGCTGAAGCTGCCGCTGCTCATCGGCGGCGCGACGACGTCCCGCCAGCACACCGCGGTCAAGATCGCGCCCGCCTACGACAACGCGACGGTCCACGTGCTGGACGCCTCCCGCGTGGTCGGCGTGGTGTCCGACCTGCTCGACCCGGACCGCTCGATCGCGCTCGCCGAGAAGAACCGCGCCGACCAGGAGGTGCTGCGCGAGCAGCACGCGAGCAAGCAGCGCCGGCCGATGCTCACGCTCGAGCAGGCGCGGCTGAACCGCGAGCAGGTCGTGTTCGCCGACCTGCCGACCCCGCTGTTCACCGGCTCCCGCGTCGTCGAGCCGTCCATCGCCGAGCTGCGCGAGATGATCGACTGGCAGTTCCTGTTCCTGGCCTGGCAGCTCAAGGGCAAGTACCCGGCGATCCTGGACCAGCCGGTCGCCCGCGAGCTGTTCGACGACGCGAACACGCTGCTCGACCAGATCATCGCCGAAGGCAGCTTCACCGCGAAGGGCGCGTACGCGTTCTGGCCGGCGCACAGCGAGGGCGACGACATCCGGCTCGACGGCGAGTTCGCGCACGTCGGGTTCCCGATGCTGCGCCAGCAGACGTCGAAGCCGGAGGACCGCGCCAACCGCTGCCTCGCCGACTACATCGCCCCGGAAGGCGATCACCTCGGCGGGTTCGCGGTCGCGATCCACGGCGCCGAGAAGCTGGCGGCGAAGTACGAGGCCGAGCAGGACGACTACCGCGCGATCATGGTCAAGGCCCTGGCCGACCGGCTCGCCGAGGCCTTCGCCGAGCACATCCACCTGCGGGCCCGCCGCGACTGGTTCGAGCCGGACGCCGAGCCGGTGCTGGCCGACCTGCACGCGGAGCGCTTCCGCGGCATCCGCCCGGCGCTGGGCTATCCGGCCAGCCCCGACCACAGCCAGAAGCGCGAGCTGTTCGACCTGCTCGAAGCCGACCGGCTGGGCATGGACCTGACCGAGTCGTTCGCGATGACGCCGGCGGCGAGCGTGTCCGGGCTGATCTTCGCCCACCCGGACTCGCGGTACTTCACCGTCGGCCGGCTCGGCCGCGACCAGATCGAGGACTACGCGCGCCGCAAGGGCGTCGAGCGGGCCGAGGTCGAGCAGTGGCTGCGGCCGAACCTGGCCTACGAACCCGAGGCGTAGTCCGTCAGCTCGATGTCCGTGGCGAACTTGTCGGTCGCCTTGAGCATCAGGCCGAGCAGGAAGCGGGACCTGAACGTCCAGTCCCGCAGCTTGATCCGCAGCGGTGACGGCGGCGCGAGGAACGGGCCCGCGCTGCCGCGCTGCGAGATCTTGGCGTAGCCGCGGAACTGTTCCTCGTAGCGGGCGAAGGCGACGCGGTGGTCGCCGTCCGCGGCCAGCAGCTCACCCGCGAGCACGTACGCGCCGACGATCGCGAGGCCGGTGCCGAAGCCGCCGAGGGTGTTGCCGTAGGCGGCGTCGCCGAGCAGCACGACCCGGCCGCGCGAGTAGTGGTCGATCGTGACGCGGGCGAGCGAGTCCAGGTAGAACTCGCGGGCGTCGGGGAGCTTGGCGATCAGTTCGGGCACCCGCCAGCCGGCACCGCGGTAGGCCTCGGTCACCAGCTGCCGCTGCCGGTCGGTGTCGCCGCGGTCGTAGTCCAGCTCGGGCGAGGCGAAGACGAAGAACGCCGACGCCTTCGGCCCGCCGACCGCGGCCATCCGGCCGGGCTCGTTGTACATCACGGCCTCGCCGCCGCCGATCTGCTCGCCCAGCTCGGCGAGGGCGTAGTAGTGGCCGAGGAACCGGACGTAGTCGCGTTCGGGACCGAAGGCCAGCCGCCGGACGTTCGAGTGGATGCCGTCGGCGCCGACGACGAGGTCGAACCGGCGCGGCTCGGCGTGGGCGAAAGTGACGTCGACGCCGTCGGACGTCTCCGTCAGCGCCGTGATGGTGTCGCCGAAGAGGTACTCGCAGTGCGGCGCGGTGCGCTCGTACAGGAGGTCGCTCAGCTCGCCGCGGCGGATCTCGATGTCGCCGCCGGTGAACTCGCCCGGGATGACCGCCTGCGGCCGCCCGTCGGCGTCGATGATCGTCTGGTCGGTGCCGCCGGTCCGGCGGGCGAGGACGTCGTCGAGGATGCCCATCCGCTCCAGGACGGTCCGGTGGGTGGCGCCCTTGAAGTCGACGGCCTGACCGCCGGGGCGCACCGAAGGAGCGCGTTCGACGACGGTGACCGCATAGCCGTAGCGGGTCAGCCAGAGGGCGACGGCAGGGCCGGCGATGCTCGCACCGGAGATCAGGACGGACTTCTTTTTCATGCCGCCGAGCTTCGCTAGGACGGCTTACCGGTCCCTGGCGAAGCGCTGACGGCGGCCGTCGGCGACTGTCGCGAATGGACCGCGCGCGGACCGTGACGGCGGAAAATTCCCGGCCGCGCGCGGGGCTTTCCCGGCGGTTTTCGCACGTTGACCCCAGCCGGTCGCGCGGGCACCATTTCCCGGGGGAGAGGGGGCGGGCGATGCTGGACAGCGAAACGCGACCGGCGGCCACCGCGCTCGGCGAGCTGCTGCGCAACGGGGAGCGCGCACTCGAGGCCGACGGCGACCTGCGCGCCGGCCGGGAGTGGTTCGACCGGGCGTACCGCGCCGCGGAGGCCGGGTGCGACGGGCCGGGGATGGCGCGCGCCGCGCTGGGCCTGGCCGGTCTGTGGGTGCACGAACACCGGAGCGCGCCCGCGGCCGCGTTGCTGCAGGCGAGGCTGCGCAGCGCGCGGACCGCCGTCGACCCGGGGTCGTCGCTGGCTCTGCGGCTCAAGGCGCGTCTCGCGGGCGAAGCCGACTACGTGGCGGGGGAGAGCAACGAGATCCTCGCGGTGCTCGAAGAGGCCAAGCGCGCGGGCGACCCGGTCGCCTGGGCGGAGGCGGCGAGCCTCGCGCACCACTGCCTGCTCGGGCCCGACCACGGCGGCCAGCGCCGCGCGCTCGCGCAGGAGCTGATCACCGAGGGCTTCCGCACGGACCGCCGCAGCGACCTGCTGATGGGGATGCTCTGGCGCGCGGTCGACCTCTTCCTCGACGGCGACCCGCACGCCCAGCGCGGGCTCGCCGACCTGCGCGGCCTGCTGGCCGAGCGCGACCACCTCGCGGTCGGGTTCGTGCTCGACGCGATCGACGTCATGCTCAGCATCCGCGCCGGCCGCTTCGAGGAGGCCGAAGCCCGCGCGGCGGCCTGCGCGCTGCGGGGCGAGCAAGCCGGGGACGCCGACGCGATCGGCTGGTACACCGCGCAGCTCGGGGCGGTCCGGTGGTACCAGGGCCGCGTCGCGGAACTGCTGCCGATGCTGCGCGAGACGGTGCACTCGCCGACGCTGAGCGCGGTCGACAACGCGCTGATCGCCGGGCTGGCGGTCGCCGCCGCGGCCGCCGGCGACGAACGCGAGGCCGCCGGCGCGCTGGCCCGGCTGCGCGGCCGGGACCTGGCGCTGCTGCCGCGGTCGAGCAGCTGGCTCGTGTCGATGTACGGGATCGTCGAGTCCGCGTACCTGCTGTCGGACGTCGAATCGGCGTTGGCCGCGTACGCGCTTCTGACGCCCTTCGCGCGGCTGCCGATGACGGCCAGCCTCGGCGTCGCCTGCTTCGGTTCGGTGCAGCACGCGCTGGGCGTCGCGATGCTGACCGCGGGCGACAGCGGGCGCGCCACCGAGCACTTCCGGGCGGCGGTCCGCGACAACCTCGCGCTGGCGCACTGGCCGGCCGCGGCGCTGTCCCGCGCCCGGCTCGCGCAGGCGCTCGGCCCCGCGTCGGCCGAAGCCGCGCGGGAGCTGGCCGCGGCGACGCGGGAAGCGTCGCAGCTCGGGATGGTGCTGCCCGACTTCGCGGCGGGCGGGGTGAACCGGCGCGTCACGTGCCGCCGCCAGGGCAGCCACTGGCTCTTCGTCCTGGACGGGCGGTCCGCGCTGGTCGAGCACAGCGTCGGCATGGGTTACCTGGCGACGCTGCTGGACAACCCGGGCCACGAGCTGACCGCGGTCGAGCTGGCGCACGGCGTGGTCGCCGAGGTGACGTCGGCGCAGCCGGTGCTCGACCGGACGGCGACCGCGCACTACCGGCGCTGGCTCGCGAACCTCGAAGCCGAGCTCGACGAGCACGAGGCCAACCACGACGCGGGCCGCGCGGAGCAGGTCCGCACCGAGCGCGACTGGCTGCTGGGCGAGCTGTCGGCGGCCGCGGGGCTGGCCGGCCGCGTCCGCGAGTTCGCGGGCGCGGAGGAGAAGGCGCGGATCGCCGTGGGCAAGGCGATCCGCCGCGCGCTGACCCGGATCGCCGCGGCGGACGCGGTGATCGGCGACGTCCTGCGCGACGGCGTCCGCACCGGCATCCGCTGCAGCTACGACCCGGGATGAGCGCCTACTCGACCGCGCCGTTCTGGGTCAGCAAGGTCTGGTACCAGGCGTCGTACGGGTGGTTCGTCGCCGGGTAGTTCGCCAGCGGTGTGGTCGCGTCGCTCGAGGAGTCGAAGTCCCAGCCGCGGACCAGCTTGCCCGACTGGCGGGCCGAGGTGATGAACGCCGACTCCGTCGCGGGCGCCCCGTAGAACAGCGCGCCCTGCTGCAGCTCCGCACTGTCGCCCTTCTGGAACTCGTCGAACGCGACCTGCCGGTAGCGGATCCGGTCCCCGGTGACGCTCGCGGTGTCCACGCGCAGGGTGTTCGACGGCGTCGGGCCGTCCGCGCCCGTCCACACCTTGACGCGCAGAGTGCCGTCGGCAGCGGTGTCCTTGGCGTACCGCGCGTCCGACGTCTTGGCGTTGCCGGTCCACGTCACCGTCGTGCCCGCGAGGGTGCCGGTCCACGTCCAGTTCTGGCTGCTGCTCTGGCTCTGGTGGATCTCCCGCACGTGCGTCGCGTCGGTGAAGGCGACCGTCGGCTGGACGCCGTTGTCGTACTGGTGGCTGGCCTGCCAGGTGATCTCGCCGTCCGCGCCGAGCCTGCCGACGTGGTACCAGAGCGTCGAGGCGGTCTGCGACTGGTGGACTTCGACGAGGTCGCCGTTGTCGTTGAGCGCGACGGCGGGGGTCTGCCCGCTGTCGTACTTGCCGTGCCGCAGCCAGGTGACGCGGCCGTCGGCGCCGTAGGTCCCGGTCCAGTACCAAAGCGCGCCGCCGCCGGAGTCGTGCACCTCGACGACCTGGCCGCGCCCGTTGATCGCGATCGCCGGGTGGTACCCGACGTCGCGCTTGTACTCCGTGCGGCTGCCGCCGTCCCCGGACAGCAGGGGCAGCACGCGCCCGCGCAGCGCGTCCACGGTCGGCGAGCCGGCCGGGTAGTCCTGCGCCCGCAGCAGCCGGCTGCCGAAGACCGACTCCAGCTCCTGGTTGACCGCGGTCAGGTTGCCCGCCGCGAAGTTCGCGTTGTCGGTCAGGTCGTCCTTGAGGTCGAGCATGACGACGATCGGCGCGGCCGACGGGTGGGCCGCGGACCAGGTGTTCACCACCGACAGCCAGTCGCGCAGGTTGTCCGACGCCGGGTTGCCGCCGTTGTGGTCGACGGCGTCGCCGGGAGAGTTGTGGCCGACGCCGTAGTCGTGGTTCGTGGCGTAGCCGTTGTCGTGGATGTCGTACTCGATGAACCGGACGCCGTGGTCGAGCTGGTAGGCGATCGAGTTCTTCGCGCCGTCGACGCTGCCCGAATAGCTGTTGTGCGTCGCGCGGAAGACCGACGCGGTGAACGGCGGGCTCGCGGCTTCGGCGGTCCCGCCGGTCAGGAGCGCGGCGGTGGCCAGCGCTGAGACGGCCAGTGCGGGCAGTCGGGTCATCCTCGGGTCCTCGCGTCGGGGAACGGGGCGGTCCCATCCTGGCCCGCCGGCCCGAACGGCGGGTGGAACACCGTGGAACACGGGTGGAACGCCTAGCTGGGGACAGCTGGACATCGAGGGAGGAACGTCATGACCTACGCGGGAGGACCCCAGTTCCCGGAGCCGACCGGACCCGTGCCGCCGCAGGCCGGGGTGCCCGGGCCGCCGCCGGCCGCGCCGGCCGCGCCGAAGAAGTCGAAGCGGCGCCAGAAGATCGTGCTCACCGTGTTCCTGATCGTGGTCGCCGCGGTCCTCGCGCTGGTCTGGGTGGCCACCCGGTCGAACGGCGAGAACGCGCAGGTCGGCAACTGCGTCACCGAAAGCGGCGCGAACTACGTGAAGATCGTCGACTGCGGGACGCCCGAGGCGACGCTGAAGGTGGTCGCGCGGGTCGAGGGCAAGACGCAGATCGAGGCGCAGATCAGCGCGTGCACCCCGTACCCGGACGCCGACCAGGTGTTCTGGGAGGGCAAGGAGGGCGAGACCGGCGTCGTGCTCTGCCTGGCCAAGACCGGCAAGTAGCCCGATGACCGCCGGGAAGTTCTCGTTCACCGGCTCCGGCGAGATCGTGGTCCGCAGCGGCGGGCGGACGCTCGCCGCCGCGGGCGACGCGATCGTGATCGGCGACCGGGTCTTCCGGCTGGGGGAGGTGGACCGGGTCGCCTACGCCGCGGCGGCCCGGCCGCGCCAGGCCAGCTACGCGCTGGGCCTGGCCCGCGGCCCGGTGCGGAGCCGGTTCGTGTTCGACGCCTTCGGGGGCGAGGAGCTGGAGGACGCGCGCGAGACGTGGCGGCGGCTGGTCGAGCTGGTCGAGTCGGCGGCCTGCCCGCGGATCGCGCAGGCCGCGGTCGACGCGATCACCGCCGGCGCCACCGCCCGGTTCGGCGGGGGCGGGCACCGGCGGATCGACGCGGACGCGGAAGGACTGCGCCGGTGGCGGTGGTTCGCCCCGAAGGTGCCGTGGGCCGGCGTGCTCGGCACCGACCTGCGCGCCGGCCAGGTGCGCGTGTGGACCGGCGGCCCCGAACCGGAGCTCGTCACGGCCATGGCGGGGTGGAACGCGGTGGTCCTGCCGCGCGTCATAGGAATGATGGTGGCGCAGGAAAAAGAATCACCGGAAAACCGGGGATAACGGTATTTCCTCGATAGCCGGTAAACGCTCACGGAATGGGAGATCGACTGTCCGTTGTGCCGCATTCGCGGCACCGCTCGTCGATTTACGCCAAATCGCCGCGCGGATTCGGTACTCGACCGGGCCGGGCGTGCTCATTATCCGAGGAACGACTGTGCGCGGGCGCGGAAAGACCCGTGAGGGGTTGGGGAGGCAGTGGGTGTGGCGAACGACTGGCCGCTGGTGGGCCGCGAACAGGAACTGGCGTTCGCGCGCCGGGCACTGGCCGATCCCGAGGTGTGCGGGCTGCTGCTGACCGGCCGCGCCGGCGCCGGCAAGACGCGCCTGGCGAAGGTCCTGCTGGCCGAGCTGGCCGGTGGTGGCGCGCGCACGCACTGGGTGCGCGCGATGTCTTCGGCGTCGACGATCCCGTTCGGCGCGTTCGCCCACCTCCTGCCCGGCAGCGCGGACGGTTCGGGGGACCGCGCGCACCGGCTCAACCAGGTCGCCGGGCACCTCACCCGCGGCGCGGAGGGGCGACGGTTGGTGCTGTGCGTCGACGACGCGCACCTGCTCGACGACCTGTCCGCGACCCTGGTGCACCAGCTGGCCGCGACGGCGTCGGCGTTCGTGATCGTCATCGCGCCGCACGGCGTGAGCGTGCCCGACGCGGTGTTCGCGATGTGGAAGGACCGCGTCGCCGAGCGGCTGGACGTCGGCGAGCTGACGCGCCCGCAGACCACCGAGCTGATCACCGCCGTCCTGAACGGACGGCTCGACGACGGCGCGGAGCACCGCTTGTGGAGCCTGAGCCTGGGCAACCCGCTGTTCCTGCGCGAACTCGTGCAAGGCGGCCTCGACAGCGGCTCGCTGTCGGCCGAAGACGGCGTGTGGCGGTGGAGCGGGGCGCTCACGGCGTCCCCGCGGCTGGTCGAGCTGATCGAGACCCGCACCGACCGGGTCGACGCCGACGAGCGGCGGCTGCTGGAGCTGCTCGCCTTCGGGGAGCCGCTCGGCAGCGATCCGCTGGTGCGGCTCGGCGCCGCCCGCGTCCTCGCTTCGACCGAACAGGCCGGGCTGGTCGTGTCCGAACGGACCGGGCGGCGGCTGAACGTCCGGCTCGCGCACCCCCTCTACGCCGAGGTGATCCGCCGCCGGACGTCGCCGCTGCGCCAGCGCGACACCTACCGGATCCTCGCGCAGACCCTCGACCTCACCGGCGCGCGCCGAGCCGAGGACAAACCGCGGCTGGTGCGGTGGCGGCTCGCCGCCGGGTTGCCGACCGACCCGCAGCTCGTCCGGGCCGCGGCGGAGACGTTGCTGCGCAAGGACTTCCCACAGGCCGAGCAGCTGGCGGCCGAAGCCGCCCGGATGGGTGGCGGGTTCGGCGCGAAGTTCCTGCTCGCCCAGGTCCGGGTCGCCGGCGGCCGGCCCGCCGACGCGGACTCGCTGCTGTCCGAACTGGCGGGCGAAACGGTGTCCGACGCGCAGCACGCCCGCGTCGCGGCCACGCGGGCGCGGAACCTGGCGTTCGGCCTGAACCGGTTCGAGCAGGCTGCGGCGGTCTTGGACACCGCGGAGACGGCGGTGTCCGGGACCCAGGACGACCTCGTGACCGCCCGGGCGGCCCTTTTGGCGGCTTCCGGCTCGTCACGCGCGGCCCTGGAGCTGCTCGGGCCGGTGCTGGACCGCAACCGGCGCGGCGACGCGCTGCGGCTCGCGGCGCTGGTCGTCGCGGCCGGGGCGTTGGCGACGACCGGGCGGACCGAGGCGTGCCTCGGCGTCGTCGACGAAGGACTGGAGATCGCGGCGCGGATCTCGGACGCTTCCGCGCCCGGGGCGCGGGTCCGGCTGGAGCACGCGCGGATCGTCGCGCTGTGCCGGGCGGGCCGGCTCGAGGAGGCCGAAGACCTGGCCGGCGACGACTACCGCGACGCCGTCCGGGACCGGTGGGGCCCGGCGGTGGCGGGCGCGGCGGCGTCGCTCGGGACGGTCGCGCTCGCGTACGGCAACGTCCGCGGCGCGATCCGCTGGCTGCGGGAAGCCTTGGCGGCGGAGGCGCACGACCAGCCGTACGAGTTCCGCCCGGCGGTCGCGGCGGCGCTGGTCCGGGCGACGGCGATGAGCGGCCGGACCGCGGAGCCGCTCGGCGACTGGGACGGCGCGTGGGTCGCGGCGGCGCGGGGTGAGCCGTCGCGGGCCGCGGAGCTGGGCTCGGCCGCCGCTGCGGCCGCCCTGGCGGACGGCAGGCTCGCGGTCGCGGCCGAGATCCGCCACGACCTGCTCCGGTTCGGCGCCGACCCGGGGGAGATCCCGTCGGCGGGCGGAATGGCGGCGCTGTACTCGGCGCACGCGGCGGCGGGTTCGGACGCCCCGGCGTTGGACGCGGTGGCCTCGTCGTTCGCCGACGTCGGCGCGCGGTTGCTCGCGGCGGAGGTGTCGGCCCAGGCGGCGCGGGCGTACCGAGCCGAGGGCAAGAACGGCAGCGCGGCAACCTCGGCCCAGCGCGCGCGGGCGTGGCTGGCGTCCTGTGAGGACGCTGCGACGCCGGCCCTTTCGTTGCTGGAAACGCCCCTCGACCTGACGGTCCGGGAGCTGGAGATCGCCCGCCTGGTGGCGACGGGCTTGACGAGCCGGGCGGTGGCGGACCGGCTGGTGGTGTCGGTGCGAACGGTCGACAACGTGCTGCACGGGGTCTACGCGAAGCTGGGTATTTCCGGGCGCCGTGAGCTGGCTTCGGTGGTGGGGCCACTGGCATCGGGGAGTAGCCCCGGCGACGGTCCATAGGTAGATCGCGGCCGCGGGCGAGCGGAAGCCGAGTAGCCGCTACTCATGACCCGAAGGCCCGCCGGCCCAAGACTGGATGACAACGGAGGGGCACGGGCTTCACCGATCCGAATGTCAGGAGTGCACAGGATGACGACTTCATCGGGCGACGTTTTCCAGAACGAGCAGGCTTCCGGCGGCGACCAGTTCAACGAGCAGGCCGGCGCCGGGGGGCGTGGGGACATCTTCCAGAACGAACAGGGCCAGGGCCACGGCGGCAACCAGTTCAACGAGCAGGCCAGCAGCGGCGGTCGTGGGGACATCTTCCAGAACGAGCAGGGTTCCGGTGGTCACGGTGGGGACCAGTTCAACGAGCAGGCTGCGTCGGGCGGCCGCGGCGACATCTTCCAGAACGAGCAAGGCTCCGGCCGCGGCGGCAACCAGTTCAACGAGCAGGCGTCGGCCGGCCACCACAGCGACGTGTTCCAGAACGAGCAGGGCGCCGGCGGGCACGGTGGGGACCAGTTCAACGAGCAGGCCTCGACCGGTCGCGGCGTGGGAGACATCTTCCAGAACGAGCAGGGCCAGGGCCACGGGGGCAACCAGTTCAACGAGCAGGCCTCGTCGGGTGGCCGCGGTGACATCTTCCAGAACGAGCAGGGTTCCGGTGGCCACGGTGGGAACCAGTTCAACGAGCAGGCTAGCAGCGGCGGTCGTGGGGACATCTTCCAGAACGAGCAGGGCTCGGGCGGGCACGGTGGGAACCAGTTCAACGAGCAGGCCTCGTCGGGCGGCCGCGGCGACATCTTCCAGAACGAACAGGGCCAGGGCCACGGCGGCAACCAGTTCAACGAGCAGGCCAGCAGCGGCGGCCGTGGGGACATCTTCCAGAACGAGCAGGGTTCCGGTGGTCACGGTGGGAACCAGTTCAACGAGCAGGCCGGCTCGGGTGGCCACGGGAGCATCTTCCAGAACGAGCAGGGCTCGGGCGGTCACGGTGGCAACCAGTTCAACGAGCAGGCCGGCTCGGGTGGCCACGGGAGCATCTTCCAGAACGAGCAGGGCTCGGGCGGTCACGGTGGCAACCAGTTCAACGAGCAGGCCGGCTCGGGCGGTCACGGGAGCATCTTCCAGAACGAGCAGGGCTCGGGCGGTCACGGCGGGAACCAGTTCAACGAGCAGGCCGCCACGGGTGGCCACGGCAACATCTTCCAGAACGAGCAGGGCCAGGGCCACGGCGGCAACCAGTTCAACGAGCAGGCCAGCACCGGCGGCCACGGCAACATCTTCCAGAACGAGCAGGCCCACCACGGCCACGGCGGCGACCAGTTCAACGAGCAGGCGTCCACCGAGCACCACGAGCACGACCACCACGTCGACGAGCACCACCAGGACCACCACGTCGACCACCACCACGACGTCGACCACTACTGAGCCGGCGCGAGCAAGCAGGCGAACAGGCAGTTAGCAAGCAAGAGGGAGCGGTCATGCAGGAGCCGAGCGGCGGGGGGCGCATCGCCCTCGACACCCTCGACCTCGCCGTCAAGGGAGCGAAGGCCTACGGGCGGGACGATCTCGTCCAGCGCCTCACCGACGCCCGGCGCCTGCTGTCCGAACCGGACATCACCGTCTACGTCGTCGGGGAGTTCAAGCAGGGCAAGAGCTCGCTCATCAACGCCCTGCTGACCGCGAAGATCTGCCCGGTCGACGACGACATCGCGACCGCGGTGCCGACCGTCGTCCGCTACGCGCCGGAGTCCGGGGCTCTGGCGACCTACGAACCGGCCGACCCGTCGTCGCCGCCGTGGACCGAGCGGATCTCCCTCGAAGACCTGCCCACCCACGTCTCCGAAGCCGGGAACCCCGGCAACGTCCGGAAGCTCAAGTCGGTCACGGCGTCGATCAGCCGCCAGCTGCTCTCCGGCGGCCTGGCGCTGGTCGACACCCCCGGCGTCGGCGGGCTCGGCTCACTGCACAACGCCGTCACCGTCAGCTCGCTGCCGCGGGCGCACGCCGTCCTCTTCCTCTCCGACGCCTCCCAAGAGCTCACCGGCGCCGAACTGCGGTTCCTCCGGACGGTCAAAGAACTCTGCCCGAGCGTCTTCTTCGTCCTCACGAAGATCGACCTCTACCCCCAGTGGCGGCGCATCCTCGAGCTCAACGCCGGCCACCTCGAAGCGTGCGGGATCGCGATCGACACGATCGCCGTCTCCTCCGAGCTGCGCACCGTCGCGGCTCGCTCGGCCGACCAGGAGCTGAACGTCGAATCCGGCTTCCCGCAGCTGGTCAAGTGCCTGCAGGGCGTCGTCGGGGACGCCGAGCGGTCCGCGCTCAACGCCGTCGGCCTGCACGTCGGGTCCGCGGTCGGGCAGCTGCACGCGGCCCTGCGCGCCCGCCGCACCGCGCTCGCGCACCCCGAACAGTCCGCGGCGCTCGTCGCGGAGCTGAGCCGGGTCAACGACCGCGTCGACGCGCTGCGCAGCCAGTCCGCGAGGTGGCAGCAGCTGCTCTTCGACGGTTTCGCCGACATTTCGTCCGATGTGGACTACGACCTGCGCGCCCGCTCCCGCGGCGTGCTGCACGAGGCGGAAGAGGCCATCGAGGACGGCGACCCCGCCAAGAACTGGGACGAGTTCGAGAAGTGGCTGCGCCAGCGCCTCGCGAACGAAACCCTCGAGAACTACACCACCTTCGTCAAGGAGGCCCGCGGCCTCGCCTCCCGCGTCGCCGAGCACTTCGAGCTCGCCGAATCCCAAGCCGTGCTGCCGCGCGAAGTCCAGGCGCCGGTGAGGGTGGTCGAGGAGATCGACATCGACTCGTCGTTCACCGGCGTCAAGACCCGCGGGACCACCGGCATGGCCGCGTTCCAGAAGGCCTACAGCGGCTTCCTGATGTTCTCGATGCTCACGAAGATGGCCGCACTGGCCATTCCGACGCCCTTCGGCGTCGCCGCCGGCCTGCTCATGGGCCGTTCCGGCTTCCTCGACGAACGCAAGCGGCAGCTGGAGAAACGCCGCGGCCTGGCCAAGACCGCCGTGCGCCGGTTCGTCGACGAGTTCAACCTCCAGGTCGGCAAGGACTCCCGCGACGCGATGCGGACCGTCCAAAGAGAACTCCGCGACGCCTACAGCGCGCGCGTCGAAGAACTCCAGCGGTCCCTCACCGAAGCGCTGGCGAACGCCAAGAAAGCCGTCGTCGAGGACGACACCGAAGCGGCCGAGCTCAAACGGCTGGAGGCCGACATCGAAGCCCTCGAAGTGCTCGGCCGCCGCGCCGACGAGCTCACCCTGCGCAGCGCCCCCAAAGCCGCGCCCGCGCCGGTCCCGGCGGTGACGCGATGACCCCGCTCTACGTCCAGGTCCGCGGGTTCGTCGCCCGCGCGTGCGCCGGGTACGCCGGCACGCCGGCCGAGCCGCAGCTGCGGCAGATCGCCGGCCGGCTCGCCGAGCCGCTGCGCGTCGCCATCGCCGGCCGCGTCAAGGCCGGCAAGTCCACGCTGCTCAACGCGCTCGTCGGGCAGGAGCTCGCGGCGACCGACGCGGGGGAGTGCACCCGGGTCGTCACCTGGTACCGCAACGGCCCGACCTACCGGATCATGCTGCACCCGGTCCGCGGGATGCCGCGCCAGCTGCCGTTCGGCCGCCTGTCCGGCACGCTCGGCCTCGAGCTCGGCATGGCCCCCGACGACGTCGACCGGCTCGTCGTCGACTGGCCGTCGCCGGCCCTGCGCGCGATGACGCTGATCGACACGCCCGGGCTCGGCTCGGCGCGCTCGGCCGTCTCCGGCCGCACCGAGGCGGCGCTCGTCCCCGAGGGCGACGGCGTCGGCACCGCGGACGCCGTCGTGTACCTGATGCGGCACGTCCACGGCGACGACGTCCGGTTCCTCGACGCCTTCCACGACGACCCGGCGCAGCGCCGCCCGGTGAACACGATCGGCGTGCTGTCCAAGGCCGACGAGGTCGGGCACGCCCGCACCGACGCGCTCGACTCGGCGGAGAAGATCGCCGGCCGTTACGCCCGCGACCCGCGGGTGCGGGGGCTCTGCCAGACCGTCGTCCCGGTGGCCGGCCTGCTGGCCAGCTCCGCCGCGTCGCTCAAGGAATCCGAGTACCGCGCGTTCCGGGTGCTGGCCGCCGCCCCCGAAGCCGAGGTGACGCGACTGCTGACCTCAGCCGACCGGTTCGCCCGCGCGGAGTCCGAAGTGGACGTTCCGGCGGCCGCGCGCGCCGATCTGCTGGACCGCTACGGGCTCTTCGGCGTCCGGCTGGGCATCGAGCTGACCGCGGGCGGCCACGTGACCGGCGCGCGGGCGCTGTCGGGCGAGCTGCTGGCCCGCAGCGGCCTGCACCGGCTGCGGTCGCTGCTGACGTCCCAGTTCGCCGCGCGGGCCGACGTCCTCAAGGCGCGGTCGGCGCTGCAGGCGGTGGAACTGGTGCTGCGGGCCTACCCGGACCGCACCGGCGGGCTGCTGCACGAGTGGGAGCGGATCGTCGCCGGCGCGCACGAGTTCGCCGAGATCCAGCTGATCGACTCGATCCGGCTGGGGGTCGTGCTGTTCACCACCGACGAGGCCCGCGACGCGGAACGGCTGCTCGGCGCGGCCGGGGTGGACGTGCCGAGCCGCCTGGGCCTGCCGGAGGACGCGGGCCGCGGCGCGGTCCGGCAGGCGCTCGGCGCGCAGCTGCTGAGGTGGCAGCGGCGCGCCGAGCACCCCGCGTCCCCGCGCGACGTCCGCGAGGCCGCCCGCGTCCTGGTGCGCACCTGCGAAGGAATCCTGCTCAGCGAAGCCCGGGCGGAGGTCCTGTCGTGACCGAACAGCCGAAGCACAAGATCCGGAAGGCCGTCACAGCCGCGGCCGGCGCGGTCGCCTCGGAGGTGGCGGGCAACGTGCTTACGCCCGGATCGTCCGGATCATCCGGATCGCCGGGGTTGGCGAGCGCGCCCTCGCACCCCGAACCGGCCGCCGCGGAGACGGCGCACGCGGACACCGGCCACGAGTACGTGCCGCACGTCGAGACCAGCACCGTCACGCGCGGCGAGGACGGCTCGGTCGAGGCGCGGACCGGCACCGTCTGGCACCCGGAGACCGCCGCGGGCGCGCCGGTCCAAGACCTGCCCACCGTCGAGGAGTTCGAGCAGATCGACGTCCACGAGGACGAGTTCGGCAACTTCGTCATCGACGCCACCGAACGGTTCGTGGTGCACGACCACGGCCACGACCAGGTCTACGTCGACCACCAGCACGTCGTGGTGCCCGGGGACGGCACGCCGGGCGACACGGACATCGACGTCGTCCAGAACGCCGACGCCGTCGTCCACGAGAACCCGGACGGCACGATCAGCGTCGAGCACGGCGGTTCGCTGACCTACGAGCTCACACCCGACACCCCGGGCCACGGCGACATCGAGGTGTTCCAGGACGAATCGGTGACCCTCGACGAGGCGGCGAGCGGGCCGCCCGGGATCGCGGTCGGGATCAGCGTCGATGAGCAGGCGAAGGCCGACGACCCGTTCGGCGAACCCGCCGGGCCGGTGATCCACCAGACCGAGACAGTGGGCGACAAGGCCCGCGGCGCCGCCGTGACGACGTCGGTCACCGTTCCTGCGCCGCCCGCGGCACCGGTCGCCGTCACCATCGGCCGTGTGTCCACAGTGGACCCCCAGCCGGCCGCGGCGGAGACGGCCGCGCTGGCCGCGTCTTCGTCGCTGGCCGAGCACCCGCCGGCGAAGCACAGCTTCGCGACCGAGCCCGAGCCGAAGCACCACGACGCCGGCGAGGTCACCGGCTCCCGGGCGCACCCGGCGGAGCGGAAGCACCCGTTCGAGCCGCCGCGGCACCCCGAGCCGGAGCACCTGCCGGACACCGGCCACCTGCCGGGCGAACCGCCGCCGGAGCCGCCCGAAGCGACGCCGCCGGCGGAGCCGCCACCGGAGCACGAAGACCACCACGACCACCACCTCGCCGACCCGGACCCGGAGCAGGTCCCGGACGAGCACCCGACTTTTGACCACGCGCACGCGGATGGCGGAGGCTGACAATGGGCTACGGACTGGGCATCGACCTCGGCACGACCTTCACGGCCGCCGCCGTCGACAGCGCCGGCCACGTCGAAATGGTGTCGCTCGGCGACCGCACGGCGGCCATCCCGTCGGTGGTGCTGCTGCGGGCCGACGGCGGCGTGCTCGTGGGTGACGCCGCCAGCCGGCGCGCGGCCGTCGAGCCCGACCGCGTCGCGCGGGAGTTCAAGCGGCGCCTGGGCGACCCGACGCCGGTGCTGCTCGGCGGCGCGCCGCACTCGGTGGCGTCGCTGATGGCGCACCTGCTGGGGTACGTCGTGCGGACGGTCGCCGGGCAGCAGGGCGGCCGGCCCGACCGGATCACGCTGACGCACCCGGCGAACTGGGGGCCGTACAAGCGGGAGCTGTTCGAGCAGGTGCCGCGGCTGACCGGGATCGACCAGGTCGGCCTGATCACCGAGCCCGAAGCGGCGGCGGCGCACTACGCGGCGCAGGAACGCCTCGACGACGGCGCGGTCGTCGCGGTGTACGACCTGGGCGGGGGCACGTTCGACGCGACCGTGCTCCGCAAGCGGGGCAACGGGTTCGAGATCCTCGGTTCGCCGGAGGGCATCGAGGGGCTCGGCGGCGTGGACTTCGACGAGGCCGTGTTCGGGCACGTCGACCGGGCGCTGGACGGGAAGCTGTCGCAGATCGACCCGGACGACCCGGGCGCGGTGGCGGCGGTCGTGCGGCTGCGCCAGGAGTGCGTGCTGGCGAAGGAGGCGTTGTCGGCCGACACGGAGGCGGCGGTGCCGGTGCTGCTGCCGTCGGTGCAGACGGAGGTCCGGCTGACCCGCGGTGAGTTCGAGGAGATGATCCGCCCGTCGATCACCGCGACGATCGGGTCGCTGCACCGGGCGCTGCGGTCGGCGAACCTCCGCCCGGCGGACCTGGGGGCGGTCCTGCTGGTCGGCGGCTCGTCCCGGATCCCGCTGGTGTCCCAGCTGGTGTCGGCGGAGCTGGGCCGCCCGACGGCGGTGGACATCCACCCGAAGTACGGGGTGGCGCTCGGCGCGGCGGCGCTGGCGTCGGGCCGGTCGGGACTGGTGCAGGCGACGCGGGCCCAGCCGGTGCCGCCGCCGGTCCCGGTCCCGCGGGTGCCGGCACCCCGTCCCGAGACGCGCGAGCCGGCGACCCCGGGTTTCGGCGCGGGGGCACCGCCGCCGTCGCTCGGCCGGACCAAGTCCGACGCGAGCCCGGGCCGCCGGGCCTCGCGCCGCGGAGTGGTCGTGGGGCTGTGCGCGGTGGCGGTGGTGGCGATCGGCGGCGTGGCGGTGGCGGTGAGCAGTTCGGGCGGGAGCGGCTCGGGGAGCACCCCGCCGTCGTCGAGTCCGGCGACCGACACGCCGACGCTGGTGACGCTGCCGTCGCCCGAGGCTCCGGAGACGACGCACGCCACGGTGGCGGCGCCGCACACGAACCCGCCGGCGACGACCCGGCGCAAGACACCGCCGCGGACGACGACGCCGACGCGCACGACGACGCCGACGACGACCACGACCCCGCCGACCACGACGACCGCGGCGCCCACGACGTGATCCGCGCGGGCGCTCGCCGCCGGTAGCCTCGCGGACATGGCGGCAGAGCACGTGATCGTGACGTCCACGACAGACTCCGAGACCGCGGCCCGCGAGCTGGCCGCGAAGGCGATCGAAGAACGGCTGGGCGCCTGCGCGCAGGTCGTCGGGCCCGTGACCAGCGTCTACCGCTGGGACGGCGAGGTGCGGACCGACCGCGAGTGGCGCGTCGAGATCAAGACGACGGCCGGCCGGGTGCCCGCGCTGACCGAGCGCATCGGGCAGCTGCACGGCTACGACCTGCCGGAGGTGATCGCGACGCCGATCGTCGGTGGCAGCGCCGCCTACCTGTCCTGGCTCACCACCGAAACCGCTGGCTAGATTCGGGAGTATGGAAGACCTTCGCCAGCGTTTCGAGACCCTCACCACCGCCCACCTCGCGGACGCCTGCATCCGCGCCGGCCTCGCCGTGCGCTGCGCCCCGGCGCCGACGCGCGGTCGTGCCCGGCACCCGCCTGCTCGGCCCCGCGCTCCCGGCCCGGCACGTCGGCAGCGTCGACGTCTTCCTGGAGGCCCTCGAGCACGCGACCCCCGGTGACGTCCTGGTGGTCGACAACGGCGGCCGCCTCGACGAAAGCTGCGTCGGCGACCTGATGGTCCTGGAGGCGCGCGCCGCCGGGCTGGCCGGGGTCGTGATCTGGGGCCTGCACCGCGACACCGCCGACGTCCGCGCGATCGGGCTGCCGGTGTTCAGCCTCGGCTCGGTCCCCACCGGCCCGCTCAGCCTCGGCCCGCGCGTCGACGGCGGCCTCGACGAGGCGGTCGTCGGGTCCTGGCGCATCGGGCCGCGGGACCTGGTGGCCGGCGACGACGACGGCGTCGTCTTCCTCCCGCTGGACCGCGCGCCCGAGCTGTTCACCCTCGCCGAAGGCATCCGCGACACCGAACGCCGCCAGGCCGAGCGGATCCGGGCCGGCGAGCCGCTGCGGCAGCAGCTCCGCTTCGCCGATTTCCTCGCGGCGCGCGAAGCGGATCCGGCCCTGACCTTCCGCGCCCACCTGCGGGCCGTCGGCGGCGCGGTCGAGGAGTAATCCGGAAGTGTGATGTTCGCCCGACCGGGGTATCCGCGCGCAGCGGCGGCGCGGGAGGCGAAACCATGGACACCCTCATCGACTTCGGCAGGGACATCGAATACCACTTCGTCCGCGGCCTGCGGGCCTACCTCGCCCGGGTCGCCCGCGCCGTCGGTGTCGGGTTCGAGTCGTGTTCGCTCGACCTCGACGTCCCGACCTCCGGCTACGTGGCGCTCGACCGCGCGCTGCCGGACCAGCCGGGGCACGACCTGGCGCTGATCTGGGACGAGGTGCACGGCTGGTCGGTCGCCGTCGAGCCCGCGGGCGGCGGCGCACCGGAGGTGCTCGCCTACCTCGCCGGGCCCGAGGTCCTGCCGTCGCCGCGCGCGGTCGCGCGGTTCCTCGACCTGCTGTGGTCGGCCGGCCTGCCCGCCGGCTCGTGCCGCCCGCCGGTGTTCCGGACGGCCGGGCGCCACGAGGACCTCGTCGACTGGCTGCCGGTAACCGGCCCCGAGGGACTGCTGCGGCCGAGCTCGCCGGGCTGGTGACGCCTAGGATGGGTCCGCCCGTGTCCCGTCCACCGAGGGAACCCCGTGACCAGCGCCGAACCGAGTCCCGTCCGCGTCCTCCTCGTGGAAGACCACGACATGGTGGCCGAGGCACTGCAGCTGGCGCTCGACCGCGCCGACGGGATCACGGTGGTCGGCCGCGCCCGCTCCCGGGCCGAAGCCGTCCCCGACGCGCGGGAACACCGGCCGGACGTCGTCCTGCTCGACCGGCGCCTCTCCGACGGTGACGCCCTGGGCGTCATCGGGGAGCTGGGGGAGACCGGCGCGCGAGTCCTGGTCTTGACCGGCGACGCGACGCCGTCGGTCGCCGTGCAGGTGGCGAAGGCGGGCGGCGCCGGGCTCCTGCTCAAGTCGTCGCAGCTCGGCTTGCTGGAATCCGCGGTGCGCGACGTGGCCGCCGGCGGCATGGTCTTCGACCCCGAGCTGCTGCCCGAGATCTTCGACCGGCTCACCGGCCGGGCTCCCGCCCGCGGCGCGGACCTGACCGCGCGCGAACGCGAAACCCTCGACCTGCTCGCCGAAGGCGCCACCACCGAGAAGATCGGCGAGCGGCTCGGCGTCTCCCGCAACACCACGCGCAACCACGTCCAGCGCGTGCTGGAGAAGCTCGGCGCGCGCTCGAAGCTCGAAGCCGTCGCCGTGGCCCGCCGCGAGGGCCTGATCGGCTGATGCACCTGCACCAGTGACGCGGCCGGGGTTTGCATCTCGTGCCCCAGCGGGCCGCCCGGCACGCTGGACGCCGTGGACATCCCGGCACCGCTCACCGCCGAGTGCGCCCTGACCGATCCGGCGGGCGGCCTGGCCGTCGTGCGCCGGTTCGCGCGCCTCACGCTGACGGCCTGGGCCTGCGACTCCGTCGTGGACGACGCGCTGCTCCTGCTCACCGAGCTCGCCACCAACGCCCTCCAGCACGGCGCCGGCCGCCCGGTCCTCCGGCTGAGCGTCGGGGCCGGGCACGTGCGCATCGAGGTGTACGACGACGACCCGGCGCCGCCCGTGCGGCGCTCGCCCGGTGCCGACGGCGGCTGGGGCCTCGCCCTCGTCGAGCGGCTCTCGCTGGCCTGGGGGACCGCACGCCAAGGGCTGGGGAAGGTGGTCTGGTGTGCGCTGTCCGCGCCGTCGGCCGAACTCGCCGGCTGACGCGCCGTGCCGGCCGGGCGCCCATCCGGCAGAGTTGCCCCATGGACGACGACGGGCGCGGCGAGGACCGGTTCCGGCTGCTGGTGCGCAGCGTCCAGGACTACGCGATCTTCCTGCTCGATTCCGACGGCCGCATCGCGAGCTGGAACGCGGGCGCGGAGCGGATCAAGGGCTGGCCCGCGGAGGAGATCATCGGGCAGCACTTTTCGGTGTTCTACCCGGCGGACGACGTGGCGGCGGGGAAGCCGGCGTGGGAGCTGGAGGTCGCGGAGCGGGAGGGGCGGCTGGAGGACGAGGGGTGGCGGATCCGCAAGGACGGCACTCGGTTTTGGGCGAATGTGGTGATCACGGCGTTGTTCGACGAGCAGCACCGGCTGGCGGGGTTCGGGAAGGTCACCCGCGACGTTACCGAGCGCCGGACCGCCGAGGAGGCCCTGCGCCAGAGCGAGGAGCGGTTCCGGCTCCTGGTGCAGAACGTGCTCGACTACGGGATCTTCATGCTGGACCCGGGCGGGCACATCTCGAGCTGGAACGCCGGGGCCGAGCGGATCAAGGGCTGGTCCGCGGAGGAGATCGTCGGGCAGCACTTTTCGGTGTTCTACCCGCCGGAGGACGTGGCGGCGGGGAAGCCGGCGTGGGAGCTGGAGGTCGCGGAGCGGGAGGGGCGGCTGGAGGACGAGGGGTGGCGCGTCCGCAAGGACGGCACTCGGTTTTGGGCGAATGTGGTGATCACGGCGTTGTTCGACGAGCAGCACCGGCTGGCGGGGTTCGGGAAGGTCACGCGTGACATGACGGAGCGCCGCAACGCCGAGCAGGCCCTGCGCGAACGCCGCCGGCTCGTCGGCCACCTCGTCGACGCCCAGGAGGTCGAGCGGCGCCGGATCGCCTGGGACGTCCACGACGAGTCGATCCAGTCCATGGTCGCCGTCGGGATGCGCCTGCAGCTGCTCGCCTCCCGGCTGCCGGAGCCGCACGCGAGCGCCGTCACGGGCCTGGACGAGTCCGTGCAGGCCGCCATCGGCCGGCTGCGGGGCCTGGTGTCCCGGCTGCGGCCGCCGGAGCTCGACCGGCACGGCCTGGTGGAGGCGGTGTCCGGCTACGTCGATGACGTCGCGGGCCGCTGGGGGCTGGGGCACTCGGTGCGCGACGAGCTCACCGCCGAGCCGTCGCCGGAAGCCGCGATCACCGTGTACCGGATCTGCCAGGAAGCACTGAGCAACATCCACAAGCACGCCCGCGCCACCCGCGTCGACCTCCACCTGTCCACAGTGGACAACGGAACGTCCGTGCGGATCACCGACGACGGCGTCGGCATGACCGGCGAGGACGCCGCCGCGGGCCACTTCGGGATGGTCGAGATGTACGAACGGGCCGAAGCGGCGCACGGCTGGCTGTCGGTGACGAGCACGCCCGGCCGCGGCACGGTCGTCGAGTTCTGGCTGCCGATGCTGCCCGACGTGGCGGGACTGGAACCGTGACCGAGGTGCGGGTGCTGATCTCCGACGACGACGAGATGATCCGCGCCGTCCTCAAGGAGGTGCTCGACGCCGAGGCCGACATCGCGGTGGTCGCGGTCGCCGAAGACGCCGACGAGGCGATCCGGCTGGCCGAGCACCACCGGCCCGCGGTGGCGGTCCTCGACGTCCGGATGCCGGGCGGTGGCGGGGCCCGGGCGGCGCGCGAGATCGCCCGGTGCAGCCCGGACACGGCCATCCTCGCCTTCTCCGCCTACGCCGACCGGGCCTCGATGGCCGGCCTGGCCGCGGCGGGCGTCACCGAGTACCTGGTGAAGGGCGTGCCGAACGTGAAGATCGTCGAGGCCGTCCGGCGGCTGGGGCGGGCGTCGTGAGCGGTCAGCCGACCGGCCGGGGGCTCATCACCCCGTAGAAGTCCATCGGCAGCACCGTGAACAGCCGCCGCACCGCCCGCGAATCCCCGGGCTCCACCGTGAGGCGCGCGCCGGCGGCGTCGGCGAGGAGCTGGGCGCGCAGCAGCGAGTTCAGCCCGGCGACGGAGATGAACGTGACGCCGGAGAGGTCGACGACGACCTCCTCGACCTGGCTGCGGATGCGGGTCCGCAGCAGCTCGTCGAGCCGGCGGGCGGTGTTCAGGTCGACCTCGCCGCTCACCCGGACGAGGACGGTGCGCGGGGCGGGGCGCGAAACGCGCAGGGTCATACGGCCGGCGTCGACCCAGCCGGGGGAAGTGAGCTCGTGGTCGGCCGAGCGAGGTTCGGGAACCATCGCGGCACACCCTTTCGTCAGGCAGCGGGGGCGGACCGGACGTGAGGGCGGATGGGCGCCGATCGAGGCAGCCTGCCGGCCCGGGCGCGGAACGTCCGGCAGCGGCTGACGGCTCAACCGTGAGCCCTCAGCATAGTGCACATGCACTAGATGGACCACCTCGGCGCACTCCGCCGGCCGGACGGCGACCCACGCGGCGACGCCACCGGCCGGCTGGCGCCCCCGGGCCGGGCCCGCCAGGCTGGCCACCGAGGAAGGAGCGCGCATGCCCACCACCGTCGTCAACCTCAAGGGCCACCGCGACGACCCGGAGTACGCCGACGTCGTCTACGTCGGGCGGCCGATGCACCGGGGCGGCTGGCACCTCGCCGGGTCGCAGCTCGCCAGCCCCTTCCGGCCCGGCCCGGACGGCACCCGCGAGGAGGTCCTCGCCAAGTACCGCGAGCACCTGCTGGCGCGGCCGGATCTGCTCGCGCTCCTGCCGGACCTGCGCGGAAAGCGGCTGGGGTGCTGGTGCGTCCCCGAGCTCTGTCACGCCCAGGTGATCGCCGAGATCGCGGATCACGGGCCGTAACGAACCCCACCCCCTCCGCGAGTAACCTGGCGACACGAGGGGGTGATCGACGGTGTCCGCGCGACGACTCGGAGGCTTCGATCAAGCGGAACTTCCGGCGGCTCACCGGATCCGGTGGTGGGTCGCGGCGGTGGCGGCGGGGCTCGTCGCCACCGGGTTCGCCGTGGTGCCGTACCTGCCGTTCTTCCAGAGCTGGACGTTCGTGCGGGACCCGAAGGTCGCGAGCGTCATCACCTGGACCGTGCTGCAGACGTCCGTCGTGGCCGTCTCCGCGGTGCTGACGCTCTACTTCATCGGCCGGGCCCGCCTCGAAGCCGCCGCCTTCCGCGCGAACCAGATCGACATCCGGCTCTTCGCCGACGAACGCCCCGAAGGCAGCCACGACCGCGAGATCGACTCCGCGGTCGAGCTGACCGCCGCGTTCAAGCGGATCCTCAACGACTCGCGGCTCTACACGCCGACGCCGGTACCCGGGGTGGGGAGCTCCTACGACTTCATCCAGATCGTCGAGCACGCCGGCGACGCCGCGGAAGGCTGGTGGAAGGCCGCCACCAAGCTGGTCCGGCTTGCGCAGCCGCCCGCCGCGTTCACCGTCACCGGGACGGTCCGGCCCGGCAACAGCACCGGCCGCTACCAGCTCATCCTCGAGCTCGTCCGCGTCCCGCGGTTCGCCGCGAGCCCGCTGGTGATCGAGGACGAGAACTGGCCGCGCGTGCTGCACCGCGCGGCCAACGCGGTCGCCGCGCTCGTCATCCCGCGCAGCGCCTACGTCCGCACGAACATCCACTGGGCCGCCTGGCGGGGCGCGAAGATCCCGTACGAGCTGTTCGACGCCTACCAGCGCGCCAACCACTTCATCACCCACCGCCGCTACGACGAAGCCCTCGCCGAGTACTACCGCGCGGTGAGCCTCGACCCGTCGAACGTCTACATCAGACTCGAGATCGCCGCCCTGCAGGAGCAGCTCGACCTGCACCTGGACGCGCTCGCGACCTACGACGACGTGATCACCGTGTGCAGCCGGGGCCACCCGGCGCTGGCCCGCTGGTGGATCGGCCCGGACTTCGCGCGCCAGCCGCGGCACGCGGGCCGCGGCCGCGGCGTCGCGCTGCTGATCGCCCGCTACCGGCACGCGCTCGTCCTCGGCCACGGCGACTCGGTGGCGGGCTCGTGGTGGGTGCGGCGCACGACGGCGGGCGCGCCCGACGACGCGCGGGCGTTGCGCCGGGCCGAGCTGCGGACGGCGCTGGAGCTGCGCTTCCGCCGGTACGTCGAGCTCGACGTGCGGGTGCGGCCGTACGCGATCCCGCCGGAGAAACGCCTCGAACTGCACCGTCGCGTGCTGAAGGTGCCGGTCGAGGAGATCGTCGTCCACGAGGCCACGCCCGAGCGGCTGACGGAGTACAACCAGCGCGCCGCCGAGATGCGCTCGTACCTCGGCGCGCTGTCGCAGTACGAGATCGAACGGCTCATCGCGGACTACCGCCGGTTCGGCAGGCGCTGGCGCAGCAGCTGGCACCAGCTGACGAACCGCGCGCTGGACCTGTCCCTGGTCTGGGCGGTGGTGCGGCGCGCGATGGCCGACGTCGAGCCGGTGACCGGCGCGGTTCCGGTGCCCCAGCCGGCCTACCCGGCCAGCCGCGTGCGCCTGGCCGACGTCTGCCCGGACCGGCGCTGGCCGCCGGATCCCCAAGCCCTCGACGACACCGTCGAAGCCGCGGGCCCGCGCAAGTCGTGGGAAGAGTGCTACAACGCGGCGAGCGTGTACGCCGTGGCGATGCTCGAAGTGGGCCCGCGGGGTGAGCGCGACCTCCGCGACCGCGCGCGCAACCCGCGTCTGGTCGGCGAAGCGCGGGACGAAGTGGCCCGCCGCGCCGTCCGCGAGCTCTACCACGCCGCGACGATCAGCCACAGCGGCCGGCTGCCGGAGCGCCGGTCGTGGGTGATGGGGGAGGACCCCGACCTCGTCGCGCTGCGCGGGCACGAGCTGTTCCGGGTGTTCGAGATGGTGACGTTCTCCCCGGACCGCGCGGCGCCGCTGCGACCGCAGCGCGCGCACGTCTGGGAACAGGTCAGCTACGTCCGGCGCCTCGTCGGCGAGATCGCCGCCTGCCGCGCGCACTTCTGGCGCGCCCGGGCCGCCGAAGCCGGACCGGACGACCGGACGCTCGACCGCTGGCGCTCGGCCGACCGCGACGCGTGGCGGAAGCTGGCCGAGCTCGCGACCGGCAAGCAGGACTGGTACACGCGCTACCAGGCGATCCGCGCGTTCCGCGCGTGGTCGGCCGACTCGGGCTACCCGGGCGCGATCGAGGGGTTCCCGCTGTACAGCGAAGAACGGCTGCACGCTCAGCTGCGCGGCGCGGCCGGCCCGCGCGGGAAGACGGGGCTGGACGCGAACATCGTCGTGCGCGAGTACGTCCGGTTGTGCGACCAGCGGCTCGACCAGCTGGCCGCGGACATCGCGGAACTGGCCGAGCCGTCCCCGGTGACGGGCTTCGCGGCGTGCGCCGACCTGTGGACGGCGCTGAGCGCGTGGTTCGACGACGACATCGCGGACGGCTCCTCGGCCGACGAGCGGCGCGAGCGGTTCCGCAAGCTCGCCCGGCCGTAGGGTGGCCCGGTGCGGGCGAGGTTGCGGACACTCCGCGTCGGGGAGCGGACTTACACGTGGCTGGCCACGATCGGCCAGGTCGCGGGCGACGGCGTCGATGTCCACCGCTGCATCAGGGTGCGCGTGTGGGGTGCTGGGAAGAACGGCCGCGCCCTGGAGGCCGACTTGCTTTCGAAGGCCACGAGCGTGGGCTGGACCCCGGCCGCGACGGACGGCTCCTACCCGGCGCCGGCCGGCGTCCGGCGCCTCGTCGAGCACGCGCTGACCCTGGGCTGGGACCCCGCCGCGGTGGGCGGGACCTTCCGGCTCACCGAAGACGACGGGCTGGAGCTGCCGGGCTTCCTGATCACCGATCGGGTGCGCGACCCCTGCGCGCCGGACCCGACCGCGCGGGTCATCCGGGCGTCCGAGGCTGCTGCTTCAGAACTCGATCAGCGTTGATCCTGGGACGGGCGCGAGTGACGGAAACTCCCGGTGTCCGGCACCCGATCGCCCGTCTTTGCGGCACCGGGATTGCAGCCAGGACCGAGCGTACCCGCCAAATCGCCTCATGAGCGCCGCGTGTAGCGGTGCTTGACCCCGACCGGGAAGTACTCCGGGTCGCCCGCCGGGCGCAGCACGACGTCCGGCCGCTGGCGCTCGGCCGGGACGTAGTGCGCGAACTCGCTGTTGAGCCGGCGCAGCTCGTCGCGCACCGCGTCGGCGATCGCCGCGGCGTCGGCCGTCGCGCCCGGGGCCGTCTCGACCGTGATCCGCAGGCGGCGGTCGCGGTCCTCGTCCTCGACCGACTCGATGACGAACTTGCCCGTGACCGTGTCGCTGATGCCCGGCCGCTCCAAGCCGACCGTCACGTTCTCCGGGTAGACGTTCGCGCCGAAGAACGACACCGTGAACAGCGACCGGCCGAACACGTACACGAACGGCAGCTGCGGCCCGGGCGGCGGCGTGAAGCCGTGGCGGGCGCAGAAGTCCAGCAGCTCGGCGTGCGGCAGGACCCCGCCGTCGTCGGCGATGTGGTAGCGGATCAACGGGATCCCGCCGTCGCCGGTGAAGACGAGCGTGCCCTCGTGCACCTCGAAGAAGCGGCTCGCCGGGTCGTACTGCACCAGCGTCGGGAGCCGGGCGTCGCCGAAGACTTCGCGCGCCGGCTCGGGGCGGTCGGCGAAGAAGCGGCGGATGCTTGCCGACAGCGGCGTTTCGGTGCCGAGGACCCCGGCGTCGGCCGTCCCGTACAGCGAGGCGACGTCCCGCACCGGGTCGGCCACGCCGGCCCGCCGGGCCACCAGCTCGCGCCACTGCTCGCTGAAAACCTCGCCGGCCAGCACCAGCTTGATCGCGTACGCGGGCCAGTCGACACCCTCGGCGACGCCGGTGTCGACGACGTCCTTGACGAACGGCGGGTAGCCCAGCAGCACGACCTGCTCGAAGTGCGGCGCCAGTTCGGGGAGCACGCGCAGGATCTCGGCCTTGTTGTTGCCCGGCGCCACGACGGTGATCGGACAGCCCTTGGTCGCGAGATGGCGCACGCACGCCGTGGTGAAGAGGCCGCCGACCCACGTGCCGAGCGGGAAGCAGACGACGGCGAGGGTGCGGCGCCGGTCGGCTTCGAAGGCGTCCACCAGGACCGTTTCGAACCGGCGGGCGACGTGCAGCTCGTCTTCGAGGGCACGCGGCCAGATCGTCGGGTGGCCACTGGAGCCGGAGGAGACGGCGATCATGTCGAGCCCGTCGAACGTGCCGCCGCGGCACAGCTCGGGCAGCGGGTACTTCCGGTGGTAGCCGTCCTTGTCGAGCAGCGGCAGCGTCCGGAAGTCGGCCATCGTCCGGATGTTCCCGGGCGCGACGCCGTGCTCACGGAGGAACTTCCGGTACGCGGGCACGGTTTCCGCGGTCCGGCGGAAGAGGCCGAGGACGTGGTCGGCGGCCGGTGGCTCGGGCGGCCCGAAGAAGGTGTCGAACGCCTGCCGCACGCGGGTCTGCCGGCCGAGGTCCATGATCGGAGCATAGCGGCGGGCACGTGTCATGATGTGCGGCGTGAGCACGTCCGCGGAGCAGGAGCCCGCCGGCTCGCCGTTGACCCTCTACCTGGTCAAACGGCTCGAGCTGGCGATCAGGGCCCTGCTGGACGACGCGCTCCGGCCGGTCGGGCTCACGACGTTGCAGTACACGGCGCTGACGGTGCTGGAGGCCAGCGGCCCGCTGTCGTCGGCGCAGCTGGCCCGGCGGTCGTTCCTGCGCCCGCAGACGATGCACGAGATGGTGCTGGCCCTGGAGAAGCGCGGCCTGATCGCGCGGACGCCCAAGCCGGACAACCGCCGCGTCCTGCTGGCCGGCTTGACGGACGCGGGCCTCGCCCTGCTGGCCGGCTGCGCCCCGGCGGTGGCGGAGGTGGAGGGCGCGTTGCTGGCGGAGCTGAGCCCGGCCCAGCGCGCGACGTTCCGCGAGGGGCTCCGGCACGGGGTGCTCGCGCTGGGTGCCCTGTCGTCCCAGCGGCGTTCTCAGGAAGGCTGATTCCGCGCGGCCTGCTACCGGGGTACTGGTGACGGCCAAGTGGCGGAGGTGTTCGGGCTTGCGGATAGGCCGGTCGAGTGGTCGCCGAAGAGGGCGCGTTGCCCGGGTGTGGGAAGGGGCGTTGAGGGGTAAGTCCCAGACCTGCTTTCCGCACTTGGAGGTTCGCCGACCGTGACCAGGGCTCGCGACAAGGGTGGCGTGAGAACCACTGCCCGACGCGTGCTGGTGGTCGTCGCAGCGGCGGCCGGGTTGTGGCTGGTGTCTTGGTTGTTGTCAGGGCACGCCGAGGCTGCGGGCCGGGACGCGGATCCGCTCGGCGCGGTGGTGGCTGGAGTGCTGGGGGAGCCGCCGTCCGGTGGCGGCGGTCCGGTGGCTGATCCGGTTTCGCACGCGGTCGCGCCGGTAACGGAAGCTGTGGCCAAGCCGGCGTCGCAGGTTGTCGCGCCCGTGACCCAGCCGGTTTCGCAACTGGTGCGCCGCGCCGCGCCGGTGGTGCGTTCACTCGAGCCGGTCCTCGAACCCGTCTCCCAGGTCGTGCGTGCCGTGGCGCCCGTGGTCGAGCCGATCCTCGCGCCCGGCGATCGGGTCATTCGCGCTGCGGGACCCGTGCTCGACCCGGTCGGGCAAGCCGTCGAGCCCGTTGTGCGCCCGATCGAACCGGTCAGCGGAACCGTCGTCACCCCCGTCGGTGACCCAGCCGCCAAGCCACCTGCCAAGACCCGGGCCACCAAACTGCTGCTCGAGACCCCGGCTCTCCAGGCGAAAACCCAGCCACCGGCGGCAAAACCCGAGCTGCCACCGACCGAACCGCAGACCACCGCGACACCGGCCGCCCATGCCCAGCCCTGCACCCGCACCGACGCGGGTCTCGCCGCGAAAGCCCAGGCCACAAAACACATCGCGGCGCCCACGCCCGGCCCCTCCCCGGCGCCGAGGACCCCGGCGGTTCCCGCCGACGCCGCCTGCGGGTCGGCTCCCACCATCCCGCCCGCCTTCCTGACCCCCGACCTCGGACCCCGGGCGACCCCGGCGTTCACGCGGTCGCACGGGCACTTCGTGCCGCTCTGGCGGCCCTGCAAGCCCGGTACCGGCCCCGGCTGATCACGCCCCGATCAACCTCGCCGTCGCGGTGCGCGGCGTGTTCCGCGCTGCCCGCGACCAGTCACCACCACCACCCATGCGTGAAAAGGGGCGAAAATGGAAGCGAATGTGTTCGATCTCGGGAAAGTGCGAAGAGACTCGGTGGTCACCATCCGGCTGGACGCGATGGCCAACGTCAGGCTCCTGACGAAGGTCAACTTCCAGGCCTACCGGCGCCGGCAGTACTACCGGATGCATGGCGGGGTGGCCACCGCACCGATGTTCAAGATCCACATCCCGGCCAACGCGCACTGGTTCCTCGTGCTCGACGTCGAAGGCCTGGAGAACCTGCCGCTGCGGCCCCGGGTGAGCGTCGAACCGGAGCCCGCCGTCATGGCTCGTGGACGCACCGGCCCCCGGTGAACGTCATCGCGACCTTCGCGGCCCCGATCTCCCGGTCGGGGCCCGCGAAGGGGTCGCGGTCGAGCACCACCAGGTCGGCGCGGTGGCCGGGCCGGATCACGCCTGTGTCGTCGAGGTGGTTGACGTAGGCCGAACCAGCTGTGTACGCGGTGATCGCCGCGGCCAGGCCGATCCGCTGGTCCGGCAGGAACGCGGGGACGTCCTCGCCGTACGGGACCCGGTTGACCGCGACGTGGATGCCCTGCAGCGGGTCGGGGCTGCTCACCGGCCAGTCGCTGCCGGCGGCCAGGGTGGCCCCGGCCTGCAGTAGGGCGCCGAACGGGTACTGCCACGCCGCCCGTTCGGCGCCGAGGAAGGGGATGGTCAGCTCGTCCATCTGAGGTTCGTGCACGGCCCACAGCGGCTGGATCGTCGCCGTCGCGCCGAGCCGCCCGAACCGCGGGACGTCGTCGGGGTGCACCACCTGCAGGTGCGCGAGGTGGTGGCGCCGGCCGGTGCCGTTCGCCGCGCGGGCGGCTTCGACGGCGTCGAGCGCGTCGCGCACCGCGCGGTCGCCGAGCGCGTGGAAGTGCACCTGGAAGCCGTGCGCGTCCAGGAGCGTCACGTACTCGCGCAACGCCACCGCGTCGACGAAGCTCAGTCCACGGTGTCCGGTGCCCAGGTACGGGCCGAGCATGGCCGCGGTGTGGTTCTCGGCGACGCCGTCCAGCATGATCTTGACTGTCTCGGCGCGGAACCCGCTGCGGCGCAACGACTCCCGGCGCTCGAGGAGCTCCGGGAGCTGTTCCGCGCCGCGGGCGCGGTCCCACCAGAGCGCGCCGGTGACGCGGGCGGTCAGCAGCCCGCGTTCCGACGCGGTCGCGTACGCCCGCGACGGGTCCGGCATGCCGCCGTACTCGCCGAGCAGCGCGTCCTGCCACGCGGTGACGCCGAGCGAGTGCAGCAGCCGCTGCGCCCGCAGCAGCCCGGCGAGCTCGTCGACCTCCGTGACCGGCGGCAGCAGCCGGGTGACCAGGTCCATCGCGCCCTCCTGCAGGACGCCGGTGGGGCCGTCGGCGTCCTGCTCGACGCGGCCGTCCGGCGGGTCCGGGGTGTCCGCGGTGATGCCGGCGCGGGCGAGCGCGGCGCTGTTCAGCCAGGCGCCGTGGTGGTCGCGGTTGACCAGGACGACCGGCCGGTCCGCGACGACGGCGTCGAGCAGCCGGCGGTGGGGGAGGCCGCCCGCGAAGGTGTCCAGGGACCAGCCGCTGCCGGTGAGCCACTCGAGCGGTGGGTTCGCCCGCGCGTACGCGGCGACAGCGTCGAGGCAGCTCACAACGCTGGTGGCGCCGGTGAGGTCGCACTTGCCGAGCTCGACCCCGCCGCCGACGGCGTGGATGTGCGCGTCCTGGAACCCGGGCAGCAGCAGGCGCCCGCGCAGGTCGACGACCTCGGTGCGCGGGCCGAGGTGCGGGGCCGGGTCGGCGCCGACGGCGGTGATCCGGTCGCCGCGGACGGCCGCGAACCCGGCCCGGCCGCCGGCCGTGAGCACGGGGCCACCGGTGAAGACGAGGTCGGCGTGCATGTCCTCGATCTTCCCGCATCGACGGGCCGGCGCGGGGTACCCGGCCGGGATGCAGACGTTCCTGCCGTGTGCCGACTTCACCGCCAGCGCCCGCGCGCTCGACCGCCGCCGGCTGGGCAAGCAGCGCGTCGAGACGCTCCAGGTGCTGCGCGCGCTCGTGGTCCCGGGCTACGGCTGGCGCCACCACCCGGCGGCGAAGATGTGGACGGGGTACGAGGAGGCGCTGACGCGCTACGGCCTCGAGGTGTGCGCGGTGTGGTGCGCGCTGGGCGCGGCGGACACGTGCGCGGTGAAGCTTTCCGACGAGTTCGCGCACGCGATCGGCCGCACGGCGGTCCGCACCCAGACCGAACTCACGGCCACCGGCGACCTGCCGCCCTGGCTGGGCGACGAAGCCCTGCACCGCAGCCACCGGTCCGCACTGGTGCGGAAGGACCCAGAGCACTACGCCGCGCGGTTCCCGGGGGTGCCGGACGACCCGCCGTACGTCTGGCCGGCGTCGGACCGGCCGCCGCGCACCGCCTGAGCGGAGCCCGCCGGCCGGAATCCGCACCGGACCTGCGCGTCGAGTGGTCCGTCAACCCATCACCACACCGACCAACGGCGGATTTACAACGTTGTACCAACGATGTAAAAGTTATCCCCGCACGAGCTCGCCCGCCGTGGAAGGGGCCACCGATGTCCTCCCGAGAACGCGCTCACCTGACCCGCCGGGACCTGCTCCGGCTCGCCGGAGGCACGACCGCCGCCGTCGCCGCCGCGCTGTGGCTGCCCGGCACCGCGGCCGCCGCGGGCACCTTCAGCCCGATCCGGCCGCCCGCCACCCCGCTCCTCGTCCGTTCGCCCTACCTGTCCACCTGGCAGCCCGCCGACAACCTCGCCGGCACCTGGTCGAGCTTCTGGACCGGGCACATCACCGCCCTGTGCGGCCTCGCCCGCATCGACGGCGCCGCGTACGTCTTCGCCGGTCAGCCCGCCCTGCCCGCCGGGCCGGCGCTCACGCCGATGACGCAGGTCAGCCTGCAGGTCACGGGCACGCGCTCGACCTACGTCCTCACCGGCGGCGGCGTGAACCTCACCGTCACGTTCTTCTCGCCCGTCGACCCGGCGAACCTGCAGCGCCAGTGCGTGCCCTTCGGTTACGTGACCATCCAGGCCACCAGCGCCGACGGCCGCGCGCACGCCGTCGACCTGCACTTCGACACCTCCGCCGAGTGGGTGCACGGCGACACGTCCACGCCGGTCACCTGGACCCAGCAGCAGTCGGGCGGTTACACCCTGCTCAGCTGCACCCCGGCGAGCCCGGGCGTCCTGCAGGAGAACGGCGACCAGGCGAGCTGGGGCCGGCTCGTGCTCGCCGCGCCGACGTCCGGGACCAGCTGGCAGATCGGGCAGGACACCGTCGTGCGCGCCGCCTCGGCGGGCCAGGGCGCTTTGCCCAACACCAGCGACACCGCCCAGCCGCGCGCGATCAACGACCGCTGGCCGGTGCTGGCCTTCAACAAGGACCTCGGCACGATCCCGGCCGGCGGCACGTCGGCCCCCTTCACGCTGTCGATCGGGCACGTCCGCACGCCCGCCGTCCGCTACCTGGGCACCCAGCTGAACCCCTGGTGGACGCACTACTGGGGCAGCTGGCCGGACATGGCCGTCTGGTTCGGCAACGACTACGCGGCCGCGCTGTCCGCCGCGACGGCGATCGACCAGCGCCTGCACGACGACGCCGTCGCCGCGGCCGGTGGCGGCACCACCGGTGAGCACTACGCCGGGATCTGCGCGCTGGCGCTGCGCCAGGCCTTCGGTGGCACCGAACTCGTCGACCGCGGCGGCGCGCCGTGGGGCTTCCTCAAGGAGATCTCCTCCAACGGCAACATGTCCACAGTGGACGTCACCTACCCGGCGTTCCCGGCCTACCTCTACCTGTCCCCGGCCTACCTGCGCTTGGTCCTGGAGCCGTTGCTGGACTACGCCGAGCGCGGCGGCTGGCCGATGCAGTTCGCCGAGCACGACCTCGGCACCCACTACCCGGACGCGACCGGCCACAACGACGGCAACGAGGAGAGCATGCCGGTCGAGGAGTCGGCCAACCTGCTGATCATGGCGGCCGCGCTGGTCCAGCGGCTGCCGTCGGCGGACGGCGTCGCCTTCGCGACCACCCACTACCGGATCCTTCGGCAGTGGGCCGAGTACCTGATCGGCAACACCCTCGACCCCGGCTTCCAGAACCAGACCGACGACTTCACCGGCTTCATCGCCCACAGCGCCAACCTCGCGCTGAAGGGCATCATCGGGGTCGGCGCGATGGGCGTCATCGCCGCCGCGACCGGCAACACCGCCGACGTCCAGCGCTACCGCTCGACGTCCCGCAGCTACATCAGCCAGTGGGTGACGCTCGCCCAGGACTCGTCGAACCAGCACCTCAAGCTCGCCTACGACCAGGCCGGCACGTGGAGCCTGAAGTACAACGGCTTCGCCGACCGCGTGCTCGGCCTCGACCTGGTCCCGCTCGGCGTCGCGGCACAGGAGGCGGCCTGGTACCAGGGCCACGTCGGCGCCCACGGCGTCGTACTCGACCCGCGCAACGACTACACGAAGGCCGACTGGGAACTGTGGACCGCGGCCTGGCTCACCGACCAGCCGAACATCCGGAACTCGCTGGTCGAAGGCGTCTACAGCTACGCGAACGTGACGCCGCAGCGGGTGCCGTTCAGCGACTGGTACGTCGTGGCCGACGCCACCCAGCGCGGCTTCCAGGCCCGCCCGGTGGCCGGCGGCTACCTGGCCCTGCTGACGCGCCCGACGCCGTCGGCCACGGTCTGGCGGAAGCTGCAGAACCAGCGGTCGGGCAAGGTGCTCGCCGTATCGAACATGTCGCTGGCCGACACCGCCGAAGTGACCCAGTGGTCGGACAACGGCACGGCCGACCACCTCTGGGCGGTGGTCGACAACGGTGACGGGACCGTCCGGATCGTCAACCGCAACAGCGGCAAGGTCCTTGCGGTGCACGACCAGAGCCTCGACAACGGCGCCCACGTCCAGCAGTTCCAGGACAACGGCACCCCCGACCACAACTGGCGGATCGTCGACGCGGGCGGCGGCTGGTCGAAGCTCGTCAACGTCCGCAGCGGCAAGGTGATGGCGGTCGACCAGCAGTCCACCGCGGACGGCGCCCAGGTGATCCAGTGGGACGACAACGGGACACCGGACCACCTGTGGCGGTTCGTCTGACGCGGTTTGCGACACTGGCGCCGTGTGCGCCGACCCCCTCCGCCGGTTCCTCGACGAACGGGATCCGCCGACCCCGTGCCTCGTCGTCGACACCGACGCCGTCGCGGCCCGGGCGCGCGAGGTCCGGGCGGCGTTCCCGGACGCGCTGATCCGGTACGCGGTCAAGGCCAACCCGGCGCCGCCGGTGCTCGACGCGCTGGTGGCGGCCGGGCTCGGCTTCGACGTCGCCGGGCCCGCCGAGCTCGCGCTGTGCCTGGAGCGCGGCGCGGACCCGGCTGACCTCGCCTACGGCAACCCGATCAAGAAACCCCGGGACATCGCGTACGCCTTCGAACGCGGCGTCCGCGAGTTCACTTCGGACGCCGCGGCCGACGTCGACCACCTGGCCGCGCACGCGCCCGGCTCGGCCGTGTCGATCCGGGTGCTGCTCGACGCGCCCGACTCGGTGACGCCGTTCGGCCGGAAGTTCGGCTGCGAGCCGGCCGAGGCCCTCGACCTCGTGTTGCGGGCGGCCGCGCGCGGGCTGCGGCCGGGCATCGCCTTCCACGTCGGGTCGCAGCAGCCGGACGCCGGCGCGTGGGAGATCGGCATCGCCACGGCGGCGAAGCTGTTCGCCGAGGCCGCGGCGCAGGGCGTCGCGATGACGCGGCTCAACCTGGGCGGCGGCTTCGCGACCGCCCACCGGACCGCGGTGCCCGCGCTGGCCGCGTACGCGGCGAGGATCGCTACGGCGCTCGACACGTATTTCCCCGGTGAGCGGCCCGAGCTGATGCTGGAGCCGGGCCGGGTCCTCGTCGCCGACGCGGGACTGCTTCGCGCCGAGGTCGTGCTGGTCGCGCACCGCGGCGAGCGGCGCTGGGTGTACCTCGACATCGGCCGCTACAACGGGCTCGCCGAAGCCGAGAACGAGGCGATCGCCTACCGGTTCGAGCCGGTGGCGGCGCACGACGGGCCGAGCGGGCCGGTGGTGCTCGCCGGGCCGACCTGCGACGGCGACGACGTCCTGTACCAGCGGACGCCGTACGAGCTGCCGCTGTCGCTGACCACCGGCGACCGGCTCGACCTGCCGGGCACCGGCGCCTACACCGCGAGCTACGCGTCGGTCGGCTTCAACGGGATCGAGCCGCTGCGCACCCACTGCGTCGGGCGGTGGGGCGATGCCTGAGATCGGCCGGTTCACCGGGCGCCACGTGCTCGCCGAGCTGCACGGAGTCGACCCGGGCCTGCTCAACGACGCGGCTCGCCTCGGCGAACTGCTGCGGGCGGCGGTGACGGAGGCGGGTGCGACGGTCGTCGACGTCGTGGCCAAGCGGTTCGTGCCGCAGGGGGCCACGGTGATCGCGCTGCTCGCCGAGTCGCACGCGTCGGTGCACACCTACCCCGAGCACGGCTCGCTGTTCGCCGACGTCTTCACCTGCGGCTCGCGGGCCGACCCCGAGCACGCGCTGCGGCTGCTGGCGAAATCGCTGGACGCCGCTTCGGTCCACCTGTCCGTCCTGCACCGGGGAGAACGCTGATGCCCCTGATCCACGAACCGGTCGGCGCCGGGCTCACCCGCGTCTGGGAGGTCGGCGAGGTGCGCTTCCACGAGCGCACGCCGTACCAGGAGGTGCTGATCGGGACGACCGCGCAGGGCATTTCCCTGTTCTGCGACGGGGAACGGCAGAGCACCGAAGCGAGCCAGCTCGTCTACCACGAGGCACTGATGGTGCCCGCGCTCCTGCTGGCCGAGCGGGTACGGCGGGTGCTGATCATCGGGTCGAGCGAGGGCGTCGCCTCCGAGCTGGCGGTCGCCGCGGGCGCCACGCTCGTCGACCACGTCGACATCGACGAGCGGGCCGTGCGGGCCTGCGCCGAGCACCTGCCCTACGGCTACACGACCGCGGACCTCGCCCGCGGCACCGGGCCGATCCGGGTGTCCTGTGAGGACGGCTGGGCGTTCCTCGCCGCGGCCGAAGCCCGCGGCGACACCTACGACGTCGTCGTGATCGACCTCCCCGACGAGAACACCGACCCGGACGCGCAGCACAACCGCTTGTACGGCACGGACTTCCTCGGCCGCTGCGCTCGCGTCCTCGCGCCCGGCGGCGTGGTGACCTGCCAGGCGGGCTGCCCGACCCTGTGGCGCAACGAAACGCTGCTCGCGGCGTGGCGGCGGTTCCGCGAGGTGTTCGGGACGGTCCTGTACTTCGGTTCCGACGAGCACGAGTGGGCGTTCCTGACCGGCCGCGCCGACGTCGTCGACGACCCGGGCGCGCTGGTGGCGCGGCGGTTCGCGGAGCGGGGGAGCGGCGCGGCCACGCTGGACGCCGAAGCGCTGCTCGGCGGCACGACTCCGCCGTACTCGCTCCGGCACGCCAGTGGTCCGGACCAGTCGTGACCGATGATTGTCCGACATAAGCGAGTATTGAAGCGATAAAATGCGGGAAATGGATTTCCCGCACTCCGCGTTGTCGTGTTACTCCGTTCAGTGGCCGTCGAAAAGGTTGCGATCGCGCTACGATCCGTTCCGCGCGCGATCATCGTGATCAAAAGGCATCGTGGCCCATTTGGAGGAGCGTCATGCTCGGTATGTTGGTCGTAGCCGGAATGGTTCTGTCCGCCCTCGCCGCACCCGTCGATTCCCCGGCGACGTCGGCTCCGGCCGAAAAGATCACGCTCGACGTCAAGACGATCAACGGGTCGGGCTGCCCGGCGGGCACGGCCACGGCGACGGCCGACGTCGCGTCCGACAACACGTCGTTCACGGTGCACTACACGAACTTCACCGCCAAGGCCGGCGGTGGCGCGTCCGCGCTCGACGCCCGGAAGAACTGCCAGATCAACGTGCTCGTCCATGTACCGCAAGGGTTCACGTACGCGATCGCCGAAGCCGACTACCGCGGTTTCGCGCACATCGAGAGCGGAGCGAGCGCGCTCGAGCAAGCCAACTACTACTTCACGGGCACGGCGCCGACCGCGCGGGTCCGGCACACCTTCCCCGGCCCGTTCCACGGCGTGTGGCGCGCGACGGACACCACCGACGTGGCGGCGCTCGTGTTCGCCCCGTGCGGTGAAGACCGCAACCTGAACATCAATGCGGAACTGCGTGCGGACGCGGGTACGGCCGAGGGAACGAGTTACATCGAAATGGATTCCGAACACGCGAGCGTGGACACGATTTACCACTTCGCGTGGAAGACCTGCTGAATTGCGGGAAATGGCCCGCTCATCGGAACCAGGCCGGTGAGCGGGCCGCTTCGCGTTAGACGTGGGTGACCAGGAGTGTCACTCCCGCTTCGCCGCCGCAGTCGACGAAGACCGGCCCGACGCCGTTGCCGATGTGCTGCGCCACGTTCGCCTTGGCGACGAAGTGGTCCGGCCCGGCGTCGACGATCCGGATGTTCTCCAGCGCCGGGTGCTCCGGGAAGCCGCCGAGGACGGACTTCAGGCCGGTGCCCCCGCCGCAGCTGCCGGTGATGGTCACTTCCTGGCCGCGGTGCGTGGTCGGGTTCGGCGTCACCTCGACGGTGGCTCGCGCTCCCTTGGGTGGCTGGGTGGTCATGGTCCCCTCCGTGGTCCCCGCGGCCGCCGACGTGCCGCCGGCGATCCCGATGGTCACCGCCGTGACGAGCCCGGCCGCCGCGGCCAGCCCGGTCACCGTGCGGGTGGTCCTGCTGCGCATGGTGTTCTCCTCCCTGGATCCGGGGTTCGCCGGATCTGCTTCGTCAGTCGCCGCGGGACGGGCCCGGGGTTCTCGGCGAAGGGGAGTGAGACGTGGATCACAGTCGGCAGGGAGCCGCTCGCACGTCCACAGGGGACGGAGGGGCCGCTAGTCGAGCGCGCCCGCGGCCGGCAGCTCGGCCGGTTCGCCCTTGGCGGCGGGGGCCAGCGTGCATCGTCGTTCGAACCGCTCCATCAGGACGGTAGCGATCAGGAGGGCCACTGGGGTGCTCACCGCGATCCACATGCCAGAAGAGCTACCCAGGCCCGCCGGAGATGAATCGCCGCGATGACGGCGGCGGGGCCCGCTGGTGGCTGTCGAAAGCCCGCTGATCGGGGCCTGGCCTGGGCGGAGCCGGTCAGGTCACCGGTTGGTCTCGATCCGCCGCGGACAGCCGGGTGATCACCTGCAGCAACCCGGCCCGGAACGCGGCGTCCTCGGCGAGGTCGCCGAGCACCGCGGGCTCGGCCCGCACCGCCCGTTCGTGGACCGCGCGCCCGCGGGCCGTCAGCCGGGTGACGTGCCGCCGGGCGTCCGCCGGGTCCGGGGTGCGCGTGACGAACCCCGCCTTGGCCAGCCGGTCGAGGGTGCGGCTGATCGTCTGGTCGGTCACCTGGCAGCGCTGGGCCAGCGTCCGCTGGGGGAGCGGCCCGTCGCGCAAGGTGTGCAGCGCGATCAGCCCCGCGTGGGTGAGCCCCAGGTCGTCGAGCACCGCCGCCCAGCGGTGCTCGACCAGGCGTGCCGCCACGGCCAGGAGCCGGCCGGTCGGCCACGTGCTCAGGTCGGGTTCGGGGGTTGTGCTCACCGTCACTCCGGGTCGTCGTGCAGAATGTTCAGCTTGCTGAACAATTGGGCGTGTTCGCCCTCGAAAGGACCTTAGCGACCATGAACGACAAGCCGCGCCGGCTCCGCTGGCTGATCCCCGCCCTCCTGGTGGTCGCCTGGCTCGGGCTGGGCGGGTTCGGCGGCCCGTTCGCCGGGAAGCTGGGCGAAGTCGCGAAGAACGACAACGCCGCCTTCCTGCCGCGTTCGGCCGAGGCCACCGAGGTCTCCGACGAGCAGAAGGCCTTCAGCCCGCGCCAGGTGCTGCCCGCGACCGTCGTCGCCGAGCGCACCACCGGCCTGACCGCCGAAGACCGCCGGTTCCTCGACGCCAAGGCCCGGGAGCTGGGCACCGTGCCCGGTGTCGTCGGCCCGCTCGGGCAACCCGAGAAGGCGCCGCGCGACGACCAGGCCGTGCAGCTGGCCGTCCCGATCCTCGCCGGCGGCAACCCCGCCGACGTCGTCAAGGAGGTCCGCGCGAAGCTGACCGGCGCGCCGGCGGGGCTCACCGTGCTGGTCACCGGGCCCGCCGGGCAGATCGCGGACCTGGTGACGGCCTTCGGCGGCATCGACGGCATCCTGCTGCTCGTCGCCGGCGGGGTCGTCGCGCTGATCCTCATCGTCGTCTACCGGAGCCCGCTGCTGCCGTTCCTCGTGCTGCTGTCGGCGGTGTTCGCGCTCGGGCTGGCCAGCCTCGTCGTCTACCTGCTGGCGAAGAACGACGTCCTCGCGCTCAACGGGCAGAGCCAGGGCATCCTCTCGATCCTCGTGTTCGGCGCGGCGACCGACTACGCGCTGCTGACCGTCGCCCGGTTCCGGGAACAGCTGCGGGACACGCCGAGCCGCTTCGACGCGCTGAAACTCGCGTGGCGCGCGACGCTCGAACCGATCACCGCCTCCGCCGGCACGGTCATCCTCGGGGTGCTGTGCCTGCTGTTCAGCGACCTGAACTCGAACAAGGGCCTCGGGCCCGTCGCGGCGATCGGCATCGGTGCCGCGCTGCTGGCGTCCACCACGTTCCTGCCCGCCGTGCTGGCGCTGTGCGGTCGCGGCGCGTTCTGGCCGTTCAAGCCGGCGCTCGGCTCGCCGCACCCCGAGACGTCCGGGATCTGGGGTCGCGTGGCCGGGCTGGTCGGCCGCCGCCCGCGCGCGGTGTGGGTGGTGACGGCGCTCGTCCTCGGCGTGGGTGTCGCGTTCCTGCCGCAGCTCAAGGCGTCCGGCACCGCGCAGTCCGACGTCTTCCTGACCCAGGTCGAATCCGGCACCGGGCAGGACATCCTCGGCAAGCACTTCCCGGGCGGCCTCGGTGCGCCCGCCATCACGATCGCCGACGCGGACGCGGTGCCCGCGGTGCTCAAGGCGTCCACAATGGACGGTGTGGCGCAGTCCGTGCCGCTGCCCGAGGTGGTGAACGGCCGCGTTCAGATCCTTTCGGTGCTGAACGACCCGGCCGACTCCGAGGCGGCGGTCGCGACGGTCGGGCGGCTGCGGGACGCCGTGCACGCGGTCCCCGGCGCGAACGCGAAGGTCGGCGGCCCGACGGCAATCCAGCTCGACACGCAGAAGACCTCGGAGCACGACCGCGCGCTGATCATCCCGATCGTGCTGCTGGTCATCTTCCTGGTGCTGGCCCTGCTTCTGCGGTCCCTGCTCGCCCCGCTGCTGCTGATCGCGACCGTGGTGCTCTCGTTCGCCGCGACGATGGGCGTGTCCGCCGTGGTGTTCAACCACATCCTGGACTTCCCGGGCGCGGACCCGGTGGTGCCGCTGTTCGGGTTCGTCTTCCTGGTGGCGCTGGGCATCGACTACAACATCTTCCTGATGACGCGGGTCCGCGAAGAGGCGCTGACCCGGGGCACGCGCGAAGGGACGCTGCGCGGGCTGTCGCTGACCGGCGGCGTGATCACGTCGGCGGGCGTGGTGCTCGCCGCGACGTTCTCGGCGCTCGCGGTGATCCCGATCCTGTTCCTCGCCCAGATCGCGTTCATCGTCGCGTTCGGCGTCCTGCTGGACACGTTCCTGGTGCGGTCGCTGCTGGTACCCGCGCTGACGGTCGACGTCGGGCGCCGCGTCTGGTGGCCGTCGAAGCTGGCGAAGGCTACGAAATCGCCCGCTTGAAGTCCGGGCACTCGACGAGCGGTACGTGGTCGCAGCCGGCCGCGTGCCGCAGGCTGTCGCGCATCCGCGACAGTCTGCCGATCGTGTCGTCCAGCTCGGTCGCCTTGGCCGCCATCCGCTCGCGCAGCGCGTCGTCGCTCGGGGTCGCCACCAGGAACCGGGCGATCTCCGCGATCGTGAACCCCGCTCCGCGGGCGCAGGCGATCAGGTCGAGGCGGCCCAGGACGTCCGGGTGGTAGGTGCGGCGCAGGCCGTTGCGGCCGGCCGGTTCGACGAGCCCGCGCTTCTCGTAGAACCGCAGGGCCGAGGGCGCCAGCCCGGACTTCAACTCAACTGCGGGTCCGTGCGGCAGATCGAAGCTCCCGGCCTGCCGCCCGCGCCCGCGGTCAACCACTGCCTGCTCGCCGAAACCGACCACGACGGTCTCGTCCTCGTCGAAACCGGCCTCGGCCTCGACGACGTCCGCGACCCCGCCGCCACCCTGGGCGGCGACTGGGTGACGATGGCCCAGCCACTGCTGGCCGAAGACGAGACCGCCGTCCGCCAGGTCGCCCGGCTCGGCTTCGCGCCCGAAGACGTGCGGCACGTCGTCGTCACGCACCTCGACGTCGACCACTGCGGCGGCCTGCCCGACTTCCCGGCCGCGCGGGTCCACGTCCTGGCCGCCGAGCGGGATGCCGCGCTGGCCGAAGCGCCGAGCTTCCGCTACCGGCCCGCGCACTGGGCGCACGAGCCGGAGTGGGAGACCTACGAGCCGCCCTCCGGCGACGACTGGTTCGGCTTCGCGTCGGTGCAGCTCAGGGGCGTGCGCGCGGACATCCGGCTGGTCCCTCTCGGCGGGCACACCGCGGGCCACGCCGGGGTCGCCGTCCACGACGGCTCGCGGTGGCTGCTGCACTGCGGCGACGCGTACTACTACCACCGGGAGCTCGAGGCGGCCCCGATGCCGCACCCGGTCCTCGACGTCGTCCAGACCCGCTCGGAAATCCACCACGACCTGCGCCTGGGCACGCAGGCGCGGCTGCGCGAGCTCGTCCGCGGCCACGGCGACGAGGTGACGGTCTTCAGCGCCCACGACCCGTGGGAGCTGGCCCGCCTGCGCGCCTAGGAGTCGAGCCGGGCGCGGGACTGCCGGGTTTCGCCGGTCAAATAGTCCGTCGTGCCGGTGAGGGCCAGCAGCCGGTCCAGCGACGCCGGCCGGTTGTCCAGGTGCAGCCGGGCGCCCGCGCCCGTCACCGCGCGGTGCACCAGCAGCAGGGTCGACAGCCCGGAGGAGTCGCAGAAGGCGATCCCGGCGCAGTCGAGCCGCACGTCCCGGACGCCCGGGAGGCCGGCCAGCCGGTCGGTGACCAGCCGCAGCAGCGACCCGGCCGTGGCGAACTCGAGCGGGCCCGTGATCGTGACGCGGGCCGGTTCGCCGTCCGGCGCAGCCCACGTGCAGGTCAACGTCATGCCGGGACCGCCGATCCGGCGGCCGGGCCCGCCACGTGCGTGCGTGCCGCGCGGAGCAGGCCGGTGGCCCGCGGGAAGTCGCGCAGCTCCGCCTCGAGCAGCTCGAGGGCGGGGACCAGGGAGGCGGCCGGGACGCCACGCGCGGTGAGGATGCCGGCCGTCCAGCTCAGAAAGCCGGTGAACAGCTCCTCGTCGCCGACGTACAGCGCGGTCGCCAGGAACTCGACGATGTGCGCGAGGTCCTCGGCGGTGTGCTGGCGCTGCAGGTCGGTGTAGGTCCGCATGGCCGGGACGCGCTCCTCCAGCCCGGCCAGCACGGCCTTGACCAGCCGAGCCGCGCTGCGGCTGACCAATGTGTACTCCTGGTCGGCCAGGTGCGGCAGGTCGTCGAGCGGCTGGTGCCCGGCGTGCGGGCGGGGGAGCGGCTCGGTCAGCCGGTCGGCCGCCGTGCGCGCGTCCGGCGCCCACGCCTCGGCGCCGAGCAGCCGGGCGTACCGGCCGTCGGGCCCGAACGCGGCACCCCCGGCGATGACCGGCGTCGCGGCCGCCTGGCACGCGGTGATCGTGGCGTGCGCGGTCGGCAGCCGGGTCGCGATCGACCCGGACAGCGCGACGGCGTCCGGCCCGGTGCGGTGCAGGTGGGCCACCAGGTGCGGGGCGGGCACCTGTGCGCCGAGGTAGTCGACGCGGAAGCCGCGCAGCCGCAGCACCTCGGCGAGAAGCCGGGCGGGCATCGCGTGCCACTCGCCGTCGACGCAGGCGACGGTGATCCGGCCGAGGTGCGGCTCCGGCCGCTTCAGCACGTACCCGAAGGTCGCGATGACGCGGTCGTTGATCGCGGTCGCCGCGTGCTCCTGCGCCACGGTCAGGCGGTTGGCCGCCCACTCCTGCCCGACCTTGCGCTGGACCGCGCCGATCACGTCGAGCAGCAGGCTCTCCGGGTCGGCGCCGGCCCCGAGCGCCTGGACCACGACGTCACCGGCGGCGTACTCGTCGCCGGTCGTGACGGCGTCCCAGAGCCGTTCGGCGTGCTCGGCCACCCCGGGCGCGCGGGTGGGGGTGCTCATGCCGTGTACCTCCCGCGACCGTGGCCGCCGACCGCGGCCAGGTGCTGGCCGCGCGGCGCGGTGATCGCCAGGACGGCCATGTCGTCGTGGGCGCCGCGGCCGATCCACTGCGACGCCAGCATCTGGATCCGCTCGACGACGGCGTCGGCGGGCATGTTCGAGCACTCGGTGAGGGACTGCCGGAGCCGGTCCTCGCCGAACATCGCGTCCCCGAGCGGGCCGCCGCGCGCCTCGACGATCCCGTCGGTGTAGAGCAAGCACGTCTCGCCGGGGTCGAGCGTGACGTCCGTGCCGGACGACTCGATCTCGGGCAGCACGCCGATCAGGCTCCCGTGGGTGTCGGCCTCCTCGACCCGGCCGTCGGCCCGGACGATCAGGGGCGGCGGGTGGCCGGCGCAGGTGACCCGCAGCCGGACGGTGGCGCCCTCGCGGCGCGCCGAGGCGAGCACGAGTGTGACGAACCGGGCGTTCCGGCCGTCGGCGAGCGTGCGGTTCAGCAGCTTCAGCAGCCGCTCGTGGTCGTCGGCCATCGGCAGCAGGGCGCGCAGCGTGGTGCGGATCTTGCCGGTCAGCACCGCGGCCTCGAGGCCCTTGCCGCAGACGTCGCCGAGCACGGCCAGCGACCCGTCGCCCCCGGTGGTGACCGCCGAGTGCACGTCGTAGAAGTCGCCGCCGATGCGCTCGCCGTCGCGGGCCGGGCGGTAGCGGCCGGCGAACTCGACCCCGCCCAGCTGCTCGAGCGTCGGCGGGAGCAGCTCGCGCATGAGCGTGTCGGTGATCGACGCCTGCAGCGCGAACACACGCGCCGCCGACATCGCCGCGCCGGCCCGCGCCGCGAACAGCCGCGCGAAGAGCTCTTCGGAGTCGGTGAACGACGCCCGGTCGCCGCGGCGGAGCAGCACCAGCGCGCCGGCGGGGACGCCGTGACCGGGCAGCGGCGTGACGACGATCGAGCCGACCGGGCCGAAGCCCGCCGGCAGCACCCAGCCGGGCGCCGCGGCCGGGTCGAGCCAGCGCGACGGCACCGGCGGGAAGCCCTGCAGCGCCTCACCGAGGCCGGGCAGCTCGTCCGGGTCGATCTCCAGCAGGGACCGCGTCGGTTCCCCGTCGCGCACGCACGTGACGGCCGGGTAGCTCCCGCCGGTGGTGGGCGCCACGACCAGAGCGGCGTCGGCGAGGTGCTGCGCGGCGAGCCGGGCGGCGACCTCCATGCAGCGGTCCAGGTTGAGCGAGCCGAGCAGTGCGGCGGAGGCGTCGCTGAGGAACGCGGTGCGCTCCCGCTCGCGGGCGAGGGAGTCCCGGGCCGCGCAGGCGTCGGTCTCGTCGACCAGCCACCAGGTGACGGACTCGCCGTGCCGGATCGGGTGGGCCGCGAAGGACCGATCGCCGACGTCGCCGCGGACGACCTCGTCGCCGTGGTGGTCGTCGTGGGCGCCGGCCAGCCAGCCCGCCGCGGTCTCGGCGAGCCGGCGGCCGGGCCCGGCCGCGGGGAAGAGCGTGCGGGCGGCCTCGTTGAGGGCGAGGACGACCCCGGTGGTGTCGGCGCAGACGGCCGCCACGGGCGCGGCCGCCCAGCCCAGGTCGCCGGTGTCCGGGACGGCCGGCGCGGTGCGCGCCGGGTCAGCCACGCGCACCCGCGGGGTCGTCGGTGGTCAGCTCGGCCCACAGCGTCTTGCCGCTGGGCCGGCGCAGCTGGCCCCAGGCCGCCGCGCAGCGCTCCACCAGCAGGAGCCCGCGGCCGCCCTGGTCGGACGGTGTCCGGCGGCGGGCGGGTTCGCCGCCGCCGTCGTCGACCTCGATCCGCAGCTTCGCGGCGCCGGGCAGCAGGCGCACGTGGTAGGGCGCGCGGCCGTGGCGCAGCGCGTTCGAAGTGAGTTCGTCGACCACCATCACCGCGGTGCTGACCACGTTCGCCGGGAGCTCCCGCAGGACCGTGCGGACCCAGTGGCGGACCTTGGCCAGCTCGGTGAGCTCGGCGGTGATGCCGAGCTCGTGCCGGATCGGTCTCCGGTTCACGTCCGCCTCCTTCGCCGCGCCGGGCTTCGGGGAGAACCCTGCCCCTTCTTCATGCCCGGATCCGGGCCCGCCGACACGGGTATCGGAGGAGGTCATGCTTCTTCGGCCCAGGAAGCGCGGACCGCGGCGACGCTCGGGTGCACCGGCATGACGTCGCCGAGGCCGAGCAGTTCGATCGGCCGGAGCACGGCGGGCACGGTCGTCACGACCGCCAGCCGGCCGCCCGCCCCACGCAGCCGGCTGCCCAGCAGCAGCAGGACCTGCAGGCAGCTGGAGTCGCAGTACTCGACGTCGGCCATGTCCAGCACGACGTGGTCGGCGCCCGGCTCGGCCGGCAGCGCTTCGGCCAGCTTCGCGGAAACCGCGAAGTCGAACTCACCGCGCAGGGTGATGATCAGCGGGTCCCCGCCTTCGCCGACGTCGAGCGACCAGCCGTCACCGGAGTACCGCTGCCGAGGCCGCGTTGCGTCGGTCGTCATGCAGGCTCCAGGATGGGGGATCGGGAACGCGGGCTGGCGGCTCAACCTGCTTCCGACGCAATCTACCAGCGCCACCGGGCCCGGGCAGCCCGGTGCCCCGGTCACCGTCCTTTGAGGACTTCCTCCCGCCGGGCCGGTTCGGGGGCCGCGCCGGGCTCCGGAACGTCCGGCACGATGGCCGTGTTGACCGTCCGCGTCAGCCGTTCGTAGGGCGCCCGGTGCTCGCCGTCGAGCAGCACGGCCAGCGGCGTCCAGACGCCCACGACGAACACCGACGCGGCCAGCGCGACCGGCAGGAGCAGCCGCTCGGGGTGGCTGCCGAGGTCCCAGTGGTCCAGGTCCAGCACCAGCCACGTCAGCCACAGCGGGGAGAGCAGGATGCCGTTGCGGACGAGCAGCGCGATCGGCCCGGCCCGGCGCCGGCCGCGGCGCACCACGCGCAGCAGCATCGCCCGCTTCCCGGGTGTCGACCCGGTCACCGCGGGCAGCACCACGAACCAGACGAGGGCGAGGATGACGACCGGTGTGTCGCGGTGGGTCAGGTCCTCGCCGAACAGCGTGAGCAGGCCGAACAGGAAGCCGAGCAGCGCGGCGAACCCGAGCAGGTCGGTGGCCAGCGCGAAGAGCCGCCGGGTGAACGTGACCTTCGCGGCGTAGCGGCGCCGGTCGTGCTCCGGCTCGGGCGAGGGCAGCAGGCGCCCGAGCGGCCCGGCGACGAGCCAGCCCACGACGACGCCGGCGGTGTTGAGGATCAGGTCGTCGACGCTGAAGAGCCGGTACGGGCACGGGTAGACGAACCACAGGCCGGTCAGCTGCGTCAGTTCGAAGAACAGGGAGACGCCGAAGCCGATCAGCGTCGCGGGCACGAGCCGCATCCGCTGCGCGTAGCGGACGTAGAACCCCAGCGGCGCCAGCATCACGACGTTGAGCGCGGTGGTCCAGACCGCCGGGTTGTGCAGTAGCGCGCCGGGGCTCCAGTGCCCCCGGGCGCGCTGGGACACGACTTCGACGAAGTAGAAGGGCCGCAACTGCGGAGAACTCGCGTAGGTGTGCCCCGCGCAGTACGCCGAGTCGGCGGGCAGTGGCAGCACCGTCTGCATCGCGATCGCCAGCAGGTAGAAGAGGAACGTGTAGAAGACGAACGTCGGCCAGCCGCCGGCCCGGCCGCGCCGGCGGTAGCTGACGAACGCGGCGGGCAGCATGACGGCCAGCACTAGGAACGGGAAGAGGATCAGGGCCGTCCGGACGGGGACGAGGTAGGTGGCGACCACGGAGCCGGTGGTACCCAGCCGGACGGGGAACGAAGCGTGCTTCCCCCGGACGGCTGGGCGCGCACCGGATCGGGCTCAGCGCGCCCCGGGTCCGGACACCGTGGCCGGCGCGGCGGGGAGGCCGGGTCGCGGCCCCCCGCTGCGCCGGCTGATCTCCGCACCCGGCGCCGCGGGGCGCGGCCGGGCCGGGCTCACTGCGGGGGCGCGTCCTGCTGCCCGCCGCCCTGGTTGTGCAGGTAGTCCTTCACCTTCTCGGAGCCCTGGTCGATCTTGTCGGCGTGCTCGCCGAACCGCTGCTTGGCGGCGTCGGCGGCCTTGTCCACGCCCTGGTCGGCCTGGTCCGGGTGCTTGCCGAGCGCTTCCTTGGCCTTGTCGAACAGGTTCATCGGTGCCTCCGTTCGGAATCCGATCTTCGGACACCCCGAGGAGAACACCGGCGCAACCGGCTCGCAACCGAATGGCCGCATTCCCTCACCTGTCGTGGGTATTACCGCCCCTTTCCCGGGTGAAAGCTCTTCGACGGGGTTTGGAACCGGCGTGTCCGGGTAGCGGCCGATTCCTTTCCGGCGCGGGCCCGGTCGGTAAGGGCATGAGCACTTCCCTGAAAGAGAAACGCGTGGTCGCCGTCGTCGGCGCCACCGGGCGGCAGGGCGGCGGGCTGGTCCGCTCGATCGCCGCGGACCCCGACGGTGCCTTCACCGTCCGGGCCATCACGCGCGACGCGGGTTCGCCGCGCGCGAAGGAACTGGCCGGGCTGGGCGCCGAAGTCGTGGCCGCGGACCTCGACGACCCCGCGTCCGTCGAGGCGGCTTTCACCGGCGCGTACGGCGCTTTCTGCGTCACCGCGGCGCAGGAACACCCACCGGAACGGGAAACCGCGCACGCCGCCACGATGGCCGCGGCGGCCCGGGCCGCCGGCGTCGGGCACGTGGTGTGGTCGACGTTCGAGGACACCCGGACGTTCGTCGCGCCCGGTGACGAGCGGATGCCGGTGCTGCCCGGCGGTTACCTGGTCCCGCACTACGACGCCAAGGGCGCGGCCGACGCGGAGTTCGATGCCGCGTCGACGACCTTCCTGCGCACGGCGTTCTACTGGGAGAACTTCTTCGACGGCGGCCCGCGCCGCGGCGAAGACGGAGTTCTCACCTTGGCCCTGCCGCTGGGTTCGGCGCGGCTGCCCGGCATCGCGGTGGCGGACATCGGCCACTGCGCCCACGCGATCCTCCGGCGTCCGGAGCTGGCGGGGAAAACGGTGAGCATCACCGGCGAAAACCTCACCGGTGCCGAGCTCGCGGCCGCGTTCGCCACATTCCTCGGCGAACCGGTGCGGTTCCAGGACGTCCCCGCGAGCGTCTTTCCCGCCGAATTGGGCAACATGTTCCGGTTCACCCAGGACTTCGAAGCCGCGTACGCGGGTGCGCGCGATCCGGCCGCGGTCCGCGACCTCCACCCCGGCCTGCTGACCTTCCGGCAGTGGCTGGCCGAAACCCCGGAAAGGACGTTCCGATGACCCTGTCCCTCACCGAAGCCGCCCGCGAGGTGCTCGACGGGCCGCACACGGCCGTGCTCGCCACTTCGAACGCCGACGGCCGGCCGCAGTCGTCGGTGATCTTCGTCAAGCGCGACGGCGACACCGTCGTCTTCAGCACCATCAAGGGGCGGCTGAAGACCCGGAACATGGAACGCGACCCGCGGGTCAGCCTGCTGGTGTCGGCCCACCCCGGCCGGTGGGTCGAGCTCCGGGGGACCGTCGAGATCGCCGACGATCCGGAAAAGGTGCTGCTGCACGAAATGTACGACCGGTACATGGGCGGGAATACGCCACCGCCCGAGCCGGACGCGCAGCGGGTGATCGTCCGGATCGTCCCGGAAAGGCAGTACGACTGGCCGCCGAAGGAGGCCGCTTGAACCAGCCGGGGCCCCAGGCCGTATACCGGGTGAGGATCGCCGGTCCCGCCGCACGGGCCGGGCGGTCACCGCCGCGATCGACGTGAGGCCCGCATGTTTGGAAAGCCCGTCCCGGCCACCCCGGCCGCCGTACCCCTGCCCGACTTCGGGTTGCCCCGGACCGGGCGGCGGCACGCCGTCTCCGGGGTGGTCGTGACCGCGCTCGCCGCGCTGCTGGTGCTGTTCGCGCTGCTGTCCCCGGACGACCTGACGTCCTTCTCGGCCGAAGCGCTGGTGCGGGTGCCGGTCGAGGGGGTCGTCGTCGCCGCGTTGCTGCTGGTCCTGCCGCCGCGGCCGCGGCGGGTCGTCGCGGTGCTCACCGGGCTGGTGCTCGGGCTGCTCGTCGTGCTGAAGGCGCTGGACACGGGCTTCTACGCGACGCTGGAGAAGCCCTTCGACCCGGTCTACGACTGGAGCTTCTTCAGTGCCGGGGTCGAGTTCCTCGCCGGGCAGATCGGCGAAGCGGGCGCGATCACCGCGCTCGTCGGCGCCGGGGTGCTCGTGGTCGCCGTCGTGGTGCTGATGGTGCTGGCGATGCTGCGGCTGAGCCGGATCGCCGCCGGGCGCCGGACCGGCGCGACGCGGGTGGTGGCGGTGCTCGGCGTGGTCTGGATCGTCTGCTCGGTGCTGGGGGTCGAGATCGCGCCGGGGCAGCCGGTCGCCGCGCAGAGCGCCGCCGCCCTCGCCTACGGCGACCTGCGCCAGGTCGGTGCCGACCTGCGCGAGCAGCGTCCGTTCGGCGAGGTCGCCGCCGAGGACGCGTTCCGCACCACCCCCGGCGACCAGCTGCTCACCGGCCTGCGCGGCAAGAACGTCGTGCTCACCTTCGTCGAGAGCTACGGCCGGATCGCGCTCGACGACCCCGCCATCGCCCCGAAGATCGGCGCCACGCTCGACGCCGGCACGGCCGAGCTGCGCGCGGCGGGCATCGGCGCCAAGAGCGCGTTCTTGTCCTCCTCGACGTTCGGCGGCGGGAGCTGGCTCGCCCACTCCACCGTCGAGTCCGGCATGTGGATCGACAACCAGCAGCGGTACAACAAGCTCCTCGACAGCGACCGGCTGACCCTCGGCGGCGCCTTCCAGAAGGCGGGCTGGAAGACCGTCTGGGACGTCCCGGCGCACACGAAGGACTGGCCGGAGGGACAGCGGTTCTACCACCCGGACGCCTACTACGACTTCCGGAACATCGGGTACAAGGGACCCGGGTACGCCTACGCCACGATGCCCGACCAGTACACGTTCTCGATGCTGCAGCGCAACGAGCTCTCGAAGAGCGCGGACAAGCCCGTGATGGCCGAGGTGGACCTCGTCTCCAGCCACGCGCCGTGGTCGCCGCGGCCCTGGCTGGTGGACTGGAACCAGGTCGGCGACGGCTCGGTCTTCGCGCCGCAGCCGGCCGCGGGCGAGGCACCGGAGTCGGTCTGGAAGGACCCGGCGAAGATCCGCGACGCCTACCGCGACGCCACCGACTACTCGCTGAAGACGCTGATCTCGTTCATGCAGCACTACGGCGACGACAACACCGTCCTGGTGTTCCTCGGCGACCACCAGCCGCCGGTCGTCACGCCGCAGGGAGCGGTGCACGACGTGCCGATCACGATCGTCGCCAAGGACCCGAAGGTGCTGGACCGGATCTCCGGCTGGGGCTGGACGGACGGCCTGCACCCGGCCGCGCAAGCGCCGGTCTGGAAGATGGACTCCTTCCGGGACCGCTTCCTGACCGCGTTCGCCCACTGACCGTCCACTGAGGACACTCCGTCCGGTGGCTTCCGGGGACGCGCCCGGTGCGCCTATCCTGGAGCCGCCGGGCGGGGGAGCCCGGCCGATCCACGGACACGGGAGGGTAAGTGGATCAGCAGGGGGAGTCTCGTTTCGCGTACCGCGGTGCGCCGCCCGGGGTCGTGCCCTACTACCTGGCGATCGAGGCCGGCGCCGTCGCGCTGCTGGTCCTGGCCGTGCCCTCGACGAAACCGGCCCCGCGGGAGTGGCTCTTCTTCGCCGTCCTGCTCGCGTCGGCGGTCGTGCAGACCGAGCTGTCGGCGAAGGCCGAGCGGATGCGCCGGTTCCTGTCCCGGAACCCGCACGTCAGCGTCGCCTCAGTGTGGTACTTCGCCGGGGCGCTCGTGCTGCCGCCGGTCCTGGCCGCCGTCCTCGCGGTGGTGGTCTACGGCCACCTCTGGGGACGCACGGCGGGCGGGGTGCCGGGCAGCAGGCTGTACCGGGCGACGTGCTCGGCCGCCACGCTCGTGGTCACCGTCTTCGCCGCCGGGGCCGTCGCCGGCGTGGCCGGGCCGATCGCGTCCGGCCTGACGCTGGGCCTGGTCAACACGCTGCTCGTGATGGTCGGGTTCAAGCTCCACGAGCCGGGCCGCCCGTTCCTGTCCTTGGCGGGATCGGTGTCGGAGAACCTGCTGGACGCGGCGACGCTGTGCCTCGGCATCGTGGCGGCGGCGCTGCTGCCGGCGCGGCCGTGGCTGGTCCCGCTATTGGTACTGCCGGTCGTGCTGCTGCACCGCGGCGAGCTCGGGCGGCGGCTGGAACTGCAGGCCCGCGACCCCAAGACCGGGCTGCTGACCAGCGGGGAGTGGCGGGCGCGGGCCGAGGCCGAGCTGAGCCGGGCGGCGCGCGCCGGCGGCGACTGCGGGATCCTGATGCTCGACCTCGATCACTTCAAGCGCGTCAACGACACCTACGGGCACCTGGCGGGCGACGACGTCCTGCGGGCGGTGGCCGACGCGGTCCGGGGCGAGGTGCGGGTCTACGACTCGGTCGGCCGGTTCGGCGGGGAGGAGTTCGTCGTGCTGCTGCCGGGCATCGGGCAGGTCCACTCCGTCGCGGTCGCCGAACGGATCCGCGACGCGGTGGCGGGGCTGGCCGTCGCGGCGGCGGACGGGACGCGGATCGCCGGGCTCTCGGTGTCGATCGGGGTGGCGGTGCACCCGGCCGCGGGCCGCGCGGTGGACGAGGTGCTGGGCGCCGCGGACAAGGCCGTTTACGCGGCGAAGAACGCCGGCCGCGATCGGGTTTGCGTCAGCCGTTGAGGAATTGCGGCCCCGCCCGCCATCCGTCCAGGGTCGCGGGCTAGCCCGGATGGAGCAGCGTGGTGACTTTCCGCTGCGCGCATTCACTGGCCCGATGAATTGCCGGTAATTCTTCCGCGCTTCTACGCTTCATAACGTCGGGTTTCTCCGCGTTGAGGAGTGTGCATGCGAAGGAAATTGGCGGTTCTCGGGGTCGCTGTGTTTTCGTTGTTCGGGTTGTCGGTCGTGCCCGCGGCCGCGGCCGGCGGCGACTTCGCGCCACCCGGCTGTTTCGGCGAGCGCTACGGAACCCTCTTCGGCGAAGGCGTTTCGGTGAGCTGCTTCCCCGGTGAGGGCTACGGGTACCGCGTGATCGCGCAGTGCGCGAACGGCAGCGCGTTCTGGTTCGTGGCCGGCGATTTCGTGCCGTACGGATTCGGTCCGGCGGTGGCGGAATGTTCGGGCGCGCTGCTGGTCCCGGCGCGGGTGGTGGCCTACCGGGTCGACGAAATCTGATTCGCGCGCAGAACCGTCCGGTCGCCCATTCCCGGGTGGCCGGACGGAGCCCTGTCCGCGTTTCACGAGGTGCGGCGGTCGTCCATCGCGTCGCGGTCCCAGTCGATTCCGAGCCCGGGCGTTTCCGGGGGGATCGCTCGCAGCTGGGGGATGTGCTCGACGTACCGGCCGTTCGGCAGACGTCGACGGTGAAGGCTTCGGCCATGTGGGCGACCTTGATCCACGGCGGAGCCGGGCGTGCCCGCTGACGTCGTCGGCCGGCCTCGGCGGCCGTCATCGACTGGTTCGCGTCCACCATGAGGTCCAGCCGCGGCCCGACCGCCTCGCGGACCACGGTGAGCCACTCGAGGTCGTCGGGCTAGCCGATCTTCACCTTGACCCCGTCCCGCCCGGCGAGTGAGGTGATGGCGCCGACGCTCGTCGCCCGCGTGGCGGCGAAGAGGTCCCGCCACAGCGCTCCGGCCAGCCGCGAGTCCCGGCCGAGGAGCCGGGAGAGCAGGTGGTCCCGCAGCAGGACGACGGAGCTGCCGCAGGTGCCGATCGTGTAGGAGCAGCCGAGGCCGGTGTTCCCGTCGGCGGTGGTGAGCTCGACGAAGACGGTCTCCTGCGAGGTGAACGCCTGTCAACGGGCTCTCGGGGGGACGGTCATGCACGTCTGCTGCCCCGCAGACTCTGGTTCCCCCCGCGCCCGGCACCCGCGTGCTGTACTTGGTCCAGACCTTCGTCGGCGCGGACGGGAGACACCGGTTCGCGCTTCTCTCGCGCGCCCGAAACCTCTGTCTCGCAACGCATCCATGTCCAGAGTCCGCAATGGACAGTTGTTCGCCTCCGCGAATTCCGGACAGAAGACCGGACATTTCTGGACCACTCCCGCGACCACCCGCACACTCGGCCCACGGTGTGTTTCTTTCCCCCTGCCCGAAGGAGACCTCATGCGTCGAAGAATCGCCCTCGCCCTCGGCGGCGCCGCCGTCCTGACCGCGTCACTCGCGTCCTCCTCGCTCAGCCCGGCCGTCGCGTCGCCCGGGTTGATCGCCGCCATGCAACGGGACTTCGGCCTGACCGCCACCCAGGCCGAAACCCGGCTCGGCCAGGAGGTCACCGCGGCACGCGTGATGCCGGCCGCCCAGAAGGCCGCCGGTGCCGCGTTCGGGGGTGCCTGGTTCGATCCCGCGCTCGGCAAGCTCGTCGTCGGCGTGACCGACCCGGCCGCGGCGAACGCCGTCCGGCAGGCCGGTGCCGAAGCCGCGCCGGCCAAGGTAAGCGCCGCCAAGCTCGACGCCGCGAAAGCCGCGATCGACGCCTCCGCCAAGGCGAACCCCGCGCCGGCGGCGGTCAGCGGCTGGCGCACCGACCCGCGCGCCGGCAGCGTCGTCGTCACCCTGCGGCCGGGCGCGCACGGCGCCGACGTCGACGCCTTCCTCGCGAAAGCCCGCGAGGCCGGCCCGGTCACCGTCGCGACCACCCCGGCCGCCGAGCCGTTCTCGGCCGGCACCGTCGGCGGCGACCCGTACTACATCAACGGCAACACGCGCTGCTCGATCGGCTTCTCCGTGCAGGGCGGCTTCGTCAGCGCCGGGCACTGCGGTGGCGTCGGCAGCTCGGTGGTCGGCTGGGACGGCTCGGCGATGGGCACCTTCGCCGGCTCCTCCTTCCCCGGCAACGACTACTCGTTCATCCGCATCGGCAACGGCTGGTGGACCGCGCCGGTCGTGCTCGGCTGGGGCACGGTGAGCGACGCGCTCGTCCGCGGCTCGTGGGTCGCGCCCGTCGGGACGTCGGTGTGCCGTTCGGGCTCGACGACGCACTGGCACTGCGGCGTCGTCGAAGGGCTCAACGAGACAGTCAACTACTCCCAAGGCGCCGTCTACCAGGTCACCCGCACCAACGTCTGCGCCGAACCCGGTGACTCCGGCGGCTCGTTCATCACGGGCGACCAGGCCCAGGGCGTCACCTCCGGCGGCTGGGGCAACTGCAGCTCCGGCGGCGAGACGTGGTTCCAGCCGGTGAACGAGATCCTGCAGACCTACGGCCTGTCCCTCGTCACGGCGTAGGAAAAATCTCCGGCGGCGGCCGATGAATCCGGCGGCCGCCGCCGGTAGGTACCGGTGAGGCCGCGCCACCAGGGCGTGGCGAAGACCACCGGGAGCAGTCATGAGCGTGATCGTCGTCGAGTTCCTCACCCTGGACGGCGTCGTCGAGGACCCGGACGGCTCCGGCGGCACGGCCACCGGCGGCTGGGCCTTCCGGCACGGCCCGGAGGCCGTGGCAGGGGACAAGTTCCGGCTCGGGACGCTGCTGGAGACCGGCGTCCTCCTGTTCGGCCGGACGACGTGGGAGCTGTTCGCGAAGCTGTGGCCGGGCCGCTCGGGTGAGTTCCCCGACCGCCTCAACGCCGCGGCGAAGCTGGTCGCCTCGCGGACCCTTCAGGACGTGTCCGCGTGGCAGAACTCCGTGCTGCTGCAGGGAGATCTCGCCGACGTCGTCGAGCGCGAGGAGCGGGACGTGATCGTCATCGGGTCCGTCGGGATCGCGCAGACCCTCGCCCGCCACGGCCTCGTCGACGAGTACCGCGTGCTCGTCTTCCCGAGTGTCGCCGGCGCGGGCCGCCGGCTCTTCGAAACCCCCGCGGACCTCGATCTCGTGTCGACCACGCAGGTCGGGCCCGCGATCCTCAGCACCTACCGGACGCGCTAGGTCCGCAGGAGGCTCGCGAGCCAGCCGCCGAGGACCTGCTGGACCTCGGCGCGGGTCCGCGCCGGGTCGTCCGCCGCGGCGATCATCCGGGCCGCCTCCATCACCGCGCTGAGCACGAGCTGGGCCAGGGCCCGGACGGGCATTTCGACGATCAGCCCGTCCGCCCTGGCCTGCTCGAGCACGGCGACGATCAGGCCGAGGCCGTACTCCGCCTCGATCTCGCGCCAGACCTCCCAGCCGAGCACCGCGGGCGCGTCGGTGAGGGAGATGCGGCGGACCTCCTCGCGCAGGCACGCGTCGAGGAAGACGCCGAGGCCCTGCAGCATGCCGGTCAGCGGGTCCGCGCCGTCGGCGAACGCGGCCTGGACCTCGTCGGTCAGTTCGCGTTCCAGCTCTTCGACGACGGCGCGGAACAGACCCTGCTTGTCGGCGTAGTGGTGGTACAGCGCGCCGCGGGTGACGCCGGCGGCGCGGGTGATCTCGTCCGCCGGGACGGCCTGGTAGCCGCGGGCGGCGAACAGTTCGCGCGCGGCGGCGACCAGTGCGGCCTTGGTGCCGGCGGAACGGTCCTGCTGGGTACGTCGCACCCGCCTAATCTGCCATGACGCCCGCGAACTCGACGATGTGCCCGGCCAGCGCGGCGGGCTGGTCTTCGGAGATGAACGTGTAGGTGTCCGCGATCTCGACGAGCTTCGCGTCCGGCAGCAGCGCGGCGAGCCGGTGGGCCAGCCGGAGCGGGAAGAGCTTGTCCTCGGTGGCCCACGCGAGCAGCACGGGACGGTCGAAGGTGCGCAGTGCCTCGGCGGCGGCGAGGGTGTGGCGCGGGTGCACGTCCCGCAGCAGCTTGCGCAGGTCGCGGCGCACCCCGGCCGACTTCCGCAGCTTCCCGAGGTAGGCCTGCGCGACGGCGTCCGGCAGCGGCCGCTTGGTCACCCAGCCGAAGAGCAGCGGCAGCGGGTACAGCGCTTTGATCCGGAGCAACTGGCCGAGCACCGCCATCGACCCGGGGATCCGCGCGATCGGCGGCAGCGCCTTGAAGATGGGCGGGAAGAAGTATTCGAAGCAGTCGGACGGCGTGAGCACGACCCGCCCGACCCGCTCCGGCCGGCGGCTGAGCATGATCTGCGTCAGCGCTCCGCCGGTGTCGTTCGCGACGAGCGTGACGTCCCGCAGGTCGAGCGCCTCGAGGAAGTCGGCGATGAGGTCGGCGGCGCCGGTGGGGGAGAGGTCGGCGTCCGCGCGCATGGGGAGGTCGTGCGCGCCGAGAGGCAAGTCCGGGGCGAGGCACCGGAAGCCAGCCGCGGCGACGTCCGGCACCACCTTCCGCCAGAGTTCCGCGTTCGTCAGCACGCCGTGAACGAACACCACGGGGGCGCCCTCGCCCCGCTCGAAGTACCGCACCTCGCCGGCCGGCAGCCGGATCCGGCGTTCCTGGCCCAAGGATTCGCTGCGTATCGTCATGTGCAGCAGAGTACATACATGGTGTATGTATGTAAATGAGTCCGGGATTGATGGGGGCGAAGGGGCGCTTGCGGCTGGTGGTGGTGGGCAGGCTCGGCCGGCCGAGCCGACGCTGCCCGGGCTTGGGGAAGGGGCGCTGGGTCGGACGGCCGACCGCCTCGCGGCTCGGTGGGAGCGGCCGGTTTTTGGTGGCCGGGTGCGCCGAGACTGCCTGCGGCCCGGCGGAAGGGGGGCCGACTCGCGCAGCCGCTCGCGCCGAGGGCTGCCCACTGCTCGAACCCGCGCTGCCAGGCCGGCTGGTCGTCGCAAGTCGCCTGCGCGGCTCGAGGGGTTAGTCGCGGTGATGCCCCGGGACTTGGCTTCGGGGAAAGGTCGGATCCGGGGGCATCACCGCCCGCGGGACAGCTGACACGGTGTCCTGCGGTGGACTCACCCTACGAACCTCCGGCGCGCCTGACCAGGGCCTCGATGCGGTGTCGAAGGTTTGTCGCCCGGTCGGTCACCGGACCTACCGAGAGTGGAGCGGCGCGGGTTCGTCCGGTGGCCGGTCGCCGTGGCGGTGGACGATCCTCCATTCGCCCTCTTCGCGTCGGTACACGTGGGTCACGCGCAGGGTGTACGTCGCCGGTTTTCCGTTGAGCGTCACGGTGTTGTGCTGGTAGCCGATCGTGTAGGCGAGGTCTCCGCTGGCGCCGGCCGCGACGACTTCGAAGCGGTACTCGCGGGAGTCGGAGAACTGCGCGGCGACGCGGCGGAAGGCGTCGCTCACGTCGGCCCAGCCGGTGCGGATCGGCAGCCAGGCGCCGAAAAGGCTGACCGGGTCGGCCTTCGGCCACAGTGCGGTGCGGGGTCCGGCGTCCCCGTTGTGCATGGCCCGTTCGGCGGCGGTCTCCCGCGGCAGCAGAGCGAGCCGGTCAAGAGGCGGTACGACTCGAGCCGCCGGCCGGAGCAGGCGCGGGAGAACCGGCGGCGCATCCTGGCCGCCGCGCACGACCTGTTCGTCACGAAGGGTTACGGCCGGACGACCATCGCCGACGTCGCCGCCGAGGCGGGCGTGGCGCCGGAGACCGTCTACTCGGCGTTCAAGAACAAGCCGGCGCTGCTGCACCGGACCTGGGACGTGACCGTCGGCGGGGACGACGAGGACGTCCCGATGCTGGACCGGCCGGAGCTGCGGACCCTCTTCGCCGAGCCTGACCTGCGCACCCGGCTCACCGCGTTCGCGGTCTTCAACACCGCCGCCATGCGCCGGACCGCGCGGCTGCACCTCGCCGTGCGCGGCGCGGCGGCGAGCGACCCCGCGGCGGCGGCGATGCTCACCGAGATCGACCGGCAGCGGCTGGAGAGCATGGGCGGGCACGCGCGCGAAGCCGCGGCCACCGGGCAGCTGGCCGTCTCCGAAGAGGAGTCTCGCGACGTGCCGTTCTCCACGACGGACGGGACGCTGTGGCACCACCTCGTCGAGGAGCGCGGGTGGTCCGACGAGCGGTACGCGGCCTGGCTCGGCCGGCTTTGGGTGGCGTCGTTCGTGCTACCCTTCGGTTGAAACTTCAACCGATTTCCGCGCACGGGGGCCGTCGATGTCGATCTTCCGTCTGAACCACGCCGTGCTGTACGTCCGGAACGTCGCCGAAAGCGTCGCGTTCTACCGGGACGTGCTGGGCTTCGACTACATCGAGGGCGGCGACGTCCACCGCGGCGCGGCCTTCCTGCGCGCGCCCGGCTCGACCAACGACCACGACCTCGGCCTGTTCGAGCTCGGTTCGCACGCCGCCGACTCGGGCGCGGGGGAGACGTCGGTCGGGCTGTACCACCTGGCGTGGGAGGTCGACACGCTCGGCGACCTCGAGCGGCTCGCCGGCCGCCTCGCCGAGGCCGGCGCGCTGGTCGGCTCGTCCGACCACGGAACCACGAAGTCGTTGTACGCCAAGGATCCCAGCGGGCTCGAGTTCGAGGTCGTCTGGATCATCCCGCGCGATCTGCTGACCGAAGAGGACCGGGCGAAGAGCGGGCCGCTCGACCTCGCGCGGGAGCTGGCGAAGTACGGTCCCGACGCGCGCAGTGGCGTCGGGATCTCGCGCCCCTAGGCCGTGACGCGGGTCCGCGCCGGTTCCGACGAGGTCCGGTGCAGGGCCGGCAGGTTGCCCAGGGCGAACCGGCCCGGGCCGACGAACGCCACGGCCAGCAGGCCCCAGCAGAACAGCGCCGCCGCCTCGCCGCCGTTCTGGATCGGGAGCAGGCCGGTCGGCAGGTGCACGGTGAAGTACGCGAAGGCCATCGAGCCGGAGCCGACCACCGCGGCCGCGCGGGTGCCGAGGCCGACGCAGACCAGGACGCCGCAGACGAGCTGGATGACGGCGGCCCACCACCCGGGCCACGCCCCGACGGCGGCGGGTGCCTTCGCACCGAGCACGCCGAAGAGCGTTTTCACGCCGTGGCAGGCGAACAGGAAGCCGATCACGATCCGGTAGAGCCCGATGACGTGGTCGCGGGCCGGGTCCAAGCGGTGCACGGGCGCCTCCGGGCGGCATCGGGCCGGCCGGTGGTTGCGGCCGGCCGGTGCGGATTCGGTGGAATCAGATATACCGCTCGTGAGAAGTTGACACACCCCCCGAAAGTTGCTTAACCGGTTTTCCGAATGAAGTGCGGAACCGGGGTTGACACAGTGGTCTGGACCTCTGTCTCGCCTTGTGGTAGAACGGGAACCGCCGTATGGGTGATCTTCGCAAAGTGGTCCAGACCAGCTTGTCGAGTGGTCTGTGTTTCGCGATTGTTTCCGATTCTTTTCGATTATCGGTGCGGTAGGGCCCGCTGGGCTTCGCCGATCAGCTCGGCCACCCGCGGCGCGTCCGCGATCGCGTACAGGTCCGGCACGAACGGCGCCCAAGTGCCGGCTTGCGGTCTGTTGGCCAGCTGCCAGCGGGTCCACCGGCTCGTGCCGAAGGTGATCGTCCCGATGCCCCGCTCGTCGGCTTCGACCCGCGGTGGACCGAGCCGGCTGAACCGCACCCAGCGGTACTCGGCCCCGGTCGGCCACTGCGCCGCGAAGATGATCCGCTGATCGGTGACGAGATAGATGGTCGCGAAGGCGCGGGCGCGGCGGATCCGCAGGTGTGGGAGCGTCGTGGAGAACAGAATCGTCGTGGTGATGGGCAAGCCGACGAACGCTTCGATCGAGTCGTACACGGCGATCCACGTGCCGAAGACGCCGAACACCGCGACCGTGCCCAGCAGCAAGGTGAAGTGCTCCGGAAACCAGCGTTGCGGACGCTCCGGTCTGCCTGACCACAGCAACCGTTCACCGTTCTGAAGTGGATGCATGACGTCCTCCCCGGTGTCGCCGCGTACACGCGTGAAAGGGCTGCGAGGTTGTGACGGAGCCCGCACGAACATGTTCGTCCCGAATGTGCTCGTAACGAACATGTTCGCTACAGTGGGGCCATGGCTCCGGAAAGCACCTACAACCGCCGGGAACGACCGGCGAAGCCGGCGTTGTCCCGCGAAGGGATCGTGGCGACGGCCGTCGCCGTCATGCGCGCCGAAGGCGTCGAGCGCGTCACCATGCGACGGCTCGCCAAGGAGCTGGACACCGGCCCCGCGTCGCTCTACGTGTACGTCAAGGACACCGAAGAACTGCACGCCGCTGTCCTCGACGAACTGCTCGCCGAGGTCCGGCTCGACGGCGCGGGGGACTGGCGTGAACGGCTCTGGGCCGTGCTGGACTCCTACCGGTCGGTCCTGTTCGCGCACCCGAGCCTGGCCCGCGTCGCGCTGGTGACCCGGCTGAGCGGGCCGCACTACCTGGAGCTCGTCGAGGCGGTGCTCGCGCTGCTCGACGAGGGGGGCATGGCGCCGGGGCAGGCCGCCTGGGCGGTCGACATCCTGCTGCTGACCGCCACGGCGACCGCCGTCGAGCACGGCAGCCGCCGGGAGAAACCGGGGGCCGCGCACGAGCACGACGTCCTGGTCGAGTCCGTGGCCACCGCTTCGCCGGACACCCACCCGCACATCGCCGCGCTGGCCGCCGACCTGGTGTCCGGTTCGGGCCCCACCCGCTCGCGGTGGGCGTTCGACGCGCTGCTCAACGGCGCGCTCGCCACCCCGCGCTCCGAACCCGAGGAGACCCGATGACCCGGATCGCCATCGTCGGCGGTGGCCTCGGCGGCCTCACGCTGGCCCGCGTCCTGCACACCCGCGGGATCGCGTCGACCGTCTACGAGCTGGACGCGTCGCCGACCGCCCGCGACCAGGGCGGCACGCTCGACCTGCACGAAGAATCCGGGCAGCGCGCCCTCGCCGAAGCCGGCCTGACCGAGCGGTTCCGGGCGATCGCGCGCGAAGAGGGCGAGGCGCTGCGCATCCTCGACCGCCACGGCGTCGTCCGGTTCGAAGAGGCCGCCGACGCCGCCGGCGGCACGCGGCCCGAGGTCGATCGCGGCGCGCTCAAGCGGATCCTGGTCGAGTCGCTGCCCGACGGCGTCGTCCGGTGGGGCACCAAGGTGACCGCGGTGGACGCCGGCCGCCTCACCCTGGCCACCGGCGAGGTTGTCGAGGCCGAGCTGGTCGTCGGCGCGGACGGGGCCTGGTCCAAGGTCCGGCCGCTGCTGTCGGCCGCCGTGCCGGGCTACTCGGGACTGTCGTTCGTGGAAGCTCATCTGTCCGATGTGGACACCCGAGACCCGGCCGCCGGCGCGCTCGTCGGCCCGGGTTCGATGTTCGCGCTGTCCGACGGCCTCGGCCTGATCGCCCAGCGCAACGGCGGCGGCCGCATCCGCGTGTACGCCGCGGTCAAGAACGACGACCCGGCGGCGGTCACGGAGCTGGCCGACCGCGACCGGCTGCTCGACGTCTTCGCGGGCTTCGACGCCGGGTTGCGGGCCCTCCTCGAGGACAGCGACGACCCGCTGATCCCGCGTCCGATCCACGCGCTGCCGGTCGGCCATCGCTGGGCCCGCGTGCCGGGGGTGACCTTGCTCGGCGACGCCGCGCACGTGATGTCGCCGTTCGCGGGGGAGGGCGCGAACCTCGCCATGCTCGACGCCGCCGAGCTGGCCCTCGCACTCGCCGCGCACGACGACGTCGAAAGCGCTCTCTCGGCGTACGAAGCCGAGCTGTTCCCGCGAGCGGAAGAAGCCGCCCGCGAGTCGGCGGACAACCTCGAAGCCTGCTTCCGGCCGGACGCGCCCGCCGCGATGGTCGAGCAGATGCTGGCCCACACGCACTCCTGAAAGGACACATGATGACCCGGACACTGCGTCCCCACCCGGGACTGGACATCCCCCTCGTCGACACCGGCAGCGGCGACCGCACGGTGCTCGTCCTGCACGGCGGCGCCGGCCCGCGGGGCGTCGAGCCGATCGTCGAGCACTTCGCGCCGCACGCCCGGGTGCTCGCGCCGACCCACCCCGGGTGGGCGGGCACGCCGCGCCCGGACTGGTTCTCCGGCGTCGACGACCTCGCCGTGACCTACCTCGACCTGCTGGACGACGAGGACGCCCGCGACGTCCTGGTGGTCGCGAGCTCGTTCGGCGGCTGGGTCGCGTCCGAAATGGCCGTCCGCGACCGCGGCCGGCGGATCGGCGAGCTGGTCGTGCTCGACGGCATCGGCCCGGACGTCGAGGGCCACGCCATCAGCCTGCCGCAGCCGCCGCCCGGCGCGCCGGGACCGGACCCCGCCGACATGGCGGCGCTGCGGGACTACGCCGGGCCGCGGATCGCCGACCCGAAGCTGCTGCGCCGGCTCGCCCGGGTGCGGATCCCGGCGCTGCTGATCTGGGGCGAGGACGACGTCGTCGTGCCGCCGGAGTTCGGCAAGGCCTACGCCGCCGCGTTCGCCGACGCGCGGTTCGAGGTCGTCGCCGGTGCCGGGCACGTGCCGCACGTTCAGGCTCCGGCCGAAACGTTCGCCTTGATCGACGAGTTCGCCGGACGAGCTTGATCGTCCACCCCGTAGAGTAGCTCCATGGTGGACGAAGAAGTCGTCTCGGACCGCATCCGCCAGATCGCCGCTACCCTCGCGGACCGGGCGGTCGAGCTGGCCGGGGAGCTGGTCCAGCTGTACGCGGCCGACCTGCCGCAGCTGGTCAACGACGACGAGCGCATGGTGAGCCTGCTGTCGGCGAGCGTCTACCAGAACATCGAGACCGCGCTGCAGATCTTCCAGCACGGCATCGACCCCGCCAACGTCGAGCCGCCGGCCGCGGCCGTGGAGTACGCGCGCCGGCTGGCGCAGCGCGGCACCCCGGTGTTCGACCTGATCCTCGCCTACGACCTCGGGCAGGCCGCGATGCTCGACTACGGGTTCCAGGAGTGCACCCGGCTCGTCGACGACGCGGCCCTGCTCGGGGCCATGATGCGCCGGCTGCTCAAGGTCGCCTACGAGTTCATCACCCGGGTGGTGCGCCAGCTCGTGGGCGTCTACCAGGACGAACGCGACAAGTGGCTGCTCAACCGGAGTGCCGCGCGGGCGGCGAAGGTGCTGGACCTGCTAAGCGAGAACGGCGGGCCGGCCGACGTCGACGCGGCCGAGGCCGTCATCGGCTACCGGTTGCGCGGCACGCACGTCGGGATGGTCGTCTGGCACGCGTCCGAGGCGCACGACGTGCTGTCGCTGCTGGAGTCGGTCGCGGGCGCGGTGCTGGAACGCGCCGGCGGGGCGGGGCGGCCGCTGTTCGTGCCCCGCGACGAGGCCGGCGCCTGGGCGTGGCTCCCGGTCGCGGGGGTCCGCCGCGAGCACCTCGACGCGGTGCTCGCCGAGGCCGACCCCGGCGTGCGCGTGACGGTCGGCGACCCCGGCACCGGCGTCGCCGGCTTCCGCGACACCCACCAGCAGGCCCGCCGGGTGCACGCGCTGGCGCTGGCCGCCGGCGAGCACTGCGACCGCGTGCTGACCTTCCGGGAGGTCGGCACGGTGGCGCTGATGACCACCGACCTCAACGCGGCCCGGCTGTGGGTCGCGAGCACGCTCGGGCCGCTCAGCGCCGACGACGAGAACTGCGGGCGGCTGCGCGACACCCTGCGCGTGTTCCTCGCCTCCGGCGGCAGCTACACCGCGGCCGCGGGCGAGCTGACGATGCACAAGAACTCGGTGCAGTACCGCGTCCGCAAGGCGCAGGAGCTGCTGCCGCGCGAGCTCGAGGAGAGCCGCCTGGACGTCGAGCTGGCCTTGAACCTGAGCCACCGCCTGGGCGCGGCGGTGCTGTCGCCGGCCTGACTTTGGTATCCCGGACCACCGGCGGCGAAGATCGTTGGTGCGCGGGCACGAAGCCGGGATGAGCCGTTCGGCCTACCTTTCGGCTATGGGTGAGAACGGTGGGATGCTCGCATTGGTGCGGCTACGCCGAGGCGTCGTCGGCGAGAGCAGACGCGTCTGCCACCTGATCCCCGTTCCGGCCGCCGGCCAGGTGCCCGACCGGCTGACCGCGTTGTGCGGCGAAGCGATCTTCCCCGGCGACGCCGAAGTGCTCGACGGGCTGCGCGGGATGCCGTGCCACCGCTGCCTGATGGAGAACGCGCCTTCGGGGCCGGGCCTGCTGGCGAACGCGGGCTGAGCCGCCGGGCCGCCGTGGCAAGCTGATGCGGTGATCGACGACGAGTCCCGGCCGGTGGTCGTCCTGCTGGCCCACCCTCGGCCGGGGAGTTTCAACCACGCGCTCGCCGAAAGGGTCCGGGACGCGCTGACCCGCGCCGGGCGGCCGGTGCGCTTCCACGACCTGTACGCCGAGGGCTTCGACCCGGTGCTGACCGCCGAAGAGGCCTACACCAGCGGGACCCGGGCGGAGGAGTTCCTCGCCGCCGAACTGGACCCGCTGGTGCGCCGCCACCGCGAAGAGCTGCGGGACGCGGGCGGGCTGGTCGCGATTCACCCGAACTGGTGGGGCAAGCCGCCCGCCATCCTCAGCGGCTGGCTCGACCGGATCCTCGTCCCCGGCGTGGCGTACCGCCTCGACGACGCCGGCGGCGCGCCGGAGTCGCTGCTCTCGCTGCGCCGGCTGCTCGTGGTGAACACCTCCGACACCACCGCGGAGCGCGAGCGGACGCTCTTCGGCGACCCGCTCGACGCGATCTGGAAGCGCTGTCTCGCGCCCTACCTCGGCGAGCCCGAGGTGCGTCGGCTCGTCCTGCGCGTCGTCGCGGACGCCGGCGAGCGGCAGCGGGCCGGGTGGCTCGACGACGTCGAAACCGAGGTCCGGCAGCTGTTCGGTGGTCACTGACCGGTTCCGGCCACTTCCGGTGAAGACCTTGAGCGGGGTTCGCGGCGCGCGGAAACCGCACCGGAGGCACCGGCCGGCCGGCAGTGGGGCACGTGCGTCGGGGTCCACGAAGCCGGCGACCAGCGCCGCAAGGTGGCCCGGGTGCTGCTCGCCAGCGGCATGATGATCACCGCCTACCTGCCGTTGAACGCCGTCGCGCCCGCGGTCGACGCGCCCGTGCTGGTGCAGACCCGCGCGATCGGCGACGAAGGCCGCGGCCGGGGCGACGTCGTCGCCTACTGACGTGCGCACCGTCTCGCTGGTCACCCTGGGCTGCGCGCGCAACGAGGTCGCCGAACCCGGCGCCGAAGCCGACGTCGTCGTGGTGAACACCTGCGGGTTCATCGAAGCGGCGAAGAAGGAGTCAATCGACACGGTCCTCGCCGAGTCCGGCAAGGGCGCGAAGGTCGTCGCCGTCGGCTGCCTGGCCGAGCGCTACGGCCGCGAGCGCGCCGACGCGCTCCCGGAGGCCGACGCCGTCCTGTCGTTCGACGACTACCCGGAGATCGGCGACCGCATCGAGGACGTCCTGCACGGCCGGACCCGGTCCGCGCACACCCCGCGCGACCGGCGGACGCTGCTGCCGATCACGCCGGTCCAGCGGCCGTCCGCCGCGGTCGCCCACGTGCCGGGCGACGGGCCGGCCAGCGGCCCGCGGGTGCTGCGCCACCGGCTCGGCGGCGGCCCGGTCGCGCCGCTGAAACTGGCGTCGGGCTGCGACCGGCGTTGCACGTTCTGCGCGATCCCGAGCTTCCGCGGCGCGTTCGTCTCGCGGCCGCCCGCCGAGGTCCTCGCCGAAGCCGAGTGGCTGGCGAGCCACGGCGTCCGGGAGCTCGTGCTGGTCAGCGAGAACTCGACGTCGTACGGCAAGGACCTCGGCGACCTGCAGGCGCTGGAAAAACTGCTGCCGAAGCTCGCTGGCGTCGCCGACCGCGTCCGGGTCAGCTACCTGCAGCCCGCCGAGCTGCGGCCGTCCCTCGTCGAGGTGATCGCCGGGACACCGGGGGTCGCGCCGTACTTCGACCTGTCGTTCCAGCACGCGAGCGGGCCGGTGCTCCGCCGGATGCGCCGGTTCGGCGACCGCGAGCGGTTCCTGCAGCTGCTCGGGCGGATCCGGGCGCTGGCGCCGGACGCGGGGGTGCGCTCGAACTTCATCGCCGGGTTCCCCGGCGAGACCGACGCGGACTTCGCCGAGCTGAAGCGGTTCCTGGAGCAGGCCCGGCTGGACGCGGCCGGGGTGTTCGGCTACTCGGACGAGGACGGCACCGAGGCCGCCGGCCTGCCGGACAAGGTGCCGGCCCCGGTGCTCGCCCAGCGCGTCGAGGAGCTGTCGCTGCTCGCCGACGAGGTCGTCTCCCACCGCGCGGAGGAGCGGATCGGCAGTGTCGTCGAGGTGCTCGTCGGCACCGGCGGCCACGGCTGGGCAGCGCACCAGGGGCCCGAGGTCGACGGGCGCGTGACGTTCCCGGAAGCGGCGCCGGAACCGGGGTCGCTCGTCCGGGCGGAGGTCTTCGGCACCCACGGCGTCGACCTGCGGGCGCGCGTCCTCACCGAAGAGCGCTGAACGCGAGTTTCGCCGCCTCGGCGATCAGCCGGTCGTCGTGGTCGGCGTGCTCGGTCTTCTTGTCGGACATCACCACCAGCACGATCGGCGCGCGCCCCGGCGGCCAGACGACGGCGATGTCGTTGCGCGTCGCGTAGCCGCCGGTGCCCGTCTTGTCGGCGACCGCCCAGCCCGCGGGCGTGCCCGCCCGGATCACCGCCGCGCCGGTCTGGTTGGCGCGCATCATGTCCGTCAGGATCTGCCGCTTCTCCGGCGGCAGCGCGTCCCCGAGGGTGAAGGCGCGCAGGCTCGTGGCCATCGCGCGCGGGGTGCTGGTGTCCCGGATGTCGCCCGGCGCGAGGTCGTTGAGGCCGGGTTCGATCCGGTCGACGTGCGTGGTCGTGTCGCCGATCCCGCGCAATGCGGCGGCGAGCCCCTGCGGTCCGCCCAGCTCGCGGAACAGCAGGTTCGCGGCGGTGTTGTCGCTGTAGCGCAGGGCCGCGTCCATCGCGTCGCGCAGGGAAATGCCGGTCTCGACGTGCTTCTCGGTGACCGGGGAGTTCTCCTGCAGGTCGGCCCGGGTGTACTTCAGCACCTTCGCCAGTCCGTCGACACTCGTGCGCTGGAGGACGGCGGCCGACGAGAACGCCTTGTGCGTCGAGGCGTAGCCGAAGCGTTCGTCGGCGCGGTGGGCGAGTTCGCGGCCGGAGCCGGTGTCCACGGCGTACACGCCGAGGCGCGCGTCGAACTCCCGCTCCAGCGGCGCGAAGTCGGCCTGCGGGCCGGCGGCGGTGCTCGACGGCGCCGGTGCGGCCGGAGCCGGCGCGGGCGCTTCGGCGACGCAGGCGGTGAGCGAAACGAGGACCAGCGCGGCGAGCGCGGTCCGCTGGACGTGGGGCAACGGCACAGGACACCCTTTCCGATCTTGACGACCTCCGCAGTCTCACCGGCTTCGCTCATGCTGTCCAAGACGGAAACTCGCGGTTCCATGCCGGAATCGCATAGAGTGTGGTCGTGGACCTGGTCGGTGGCTGCAGAGCGTTCGTGAGCGTGAGCGAAGCGGGGAGCTTCACGGCGGGCGCGGCGGTCGCGCGCATCCCGCAGCCGGTCGCGAGCCGGCGGATCGCGGCGCTCGAACGGCACTTCGGGGAGCGGCTCTTCGACCGCTCGACCCGGCGAGCGCGGCTGACGCCGTTCGGCCGGGACGTGCTGCCGTCGGCGAAACGGCTGGTGCAGCTGGCCGACACGCTCGAACACGACGTGCGGCGCGCGCGGCTGCGGCCGGTGCGCGTGGCCGTCCCGGACACGTGCGGCGTGCGCGAACTGGCGGAGCTCGCCGCCGAGGCCCGGGCGCTGGAGGTCCACCTCGAGTTCCGCGTCGCGCCGCCGGGGGAGCGGGCCGAGCTCGTCCGCGCCCAGGAGGTGCGGGCGGCGCTCGTCGCGGTCCCGGCCGACGAGGGAGTGTGGTCGGTTCCGCTGGGCCTGGCCGGGGTGGTCGCCCCGAAGGCGCGGGTCGTGCACCTGGAGACGTTGCGGGCCGGGCGGTCCGGCGGCCCGCGCCGGCGCGTGTGGATCCAGCCGGAGGACGACGTCCCGCACGTCCGCGATCCGCTGCTGCGGGCGCGGGACGCCGTGGGGCTGCCGCCCGCCCAGGTCGAGGTGGCCGGCTCGCTGACCGCGGCGGCCGCGGCGGTGTTCGGATCGGCGGACCTGCTGCTGTGCTCGCGGGCGCAGGCTTCGGAGCTGCGGCTGCATTGGCGGCCGGTCGGCGAGGTCGCGCTGGCGCGCGGGTTCGCCGTCGCGGCCGCGCTGGGTGAGGACGCCGGCCGGCTGCATGGTCTAGCCGCCGCCGTCGGACGCTGCCTGGGAGCCGAGGAATGACCGCGGAGGCGCTGGTCCGGCAGCTGCGAGCCGAGCTCGACGACGGCGGGCTGCGCGGGTCGTTCCTGGTTCGCGACCTGCGGTCCGGGCACGAACTGGGCATCGACCCGGACCGGGTGTACCCGATCGCGTCCCTGGTCAAGGTCCCGCTGGCGGCGGCGACCCTGGAGCGCATCCGCCGCGGCGAGCTGGACGGCGCGACGCAGCTGGAAGTCGCGCCCGGCGGCGTCACGACGCCCGGGCCGATCGGGCTGACCCGGTTCCGCCACCCGGCGCGGATCGCCGTCGACGACCTGCTGTACCTGAGCACGGCGCTGAGCGACGGTGTGGCGGCCGACGTCCTCTTCGGCCTGACCCCGCCGGCCGAGATCATGCGGACGCTGAACGGGTGGGGGCTGTCCGGGATCGCCGTGCGGCACCTGGTGGCGGACCTCGTCGACACCCCGGCGGAGCGCTTGGACGCGGGCGAGGTGGACCTGGCGCACGCGCTGGCGATCGGCGCGGGCACGGCGGGCCGGGGGCATCGGCTGGCCCAGCTGGACGTGACGCGCGCGAACGCGGCGTCGGCGCGGGCGGTGCTGGAGCTGCTGCAGGCGTTGTGGACGCCGTCCCGCATCGACCCGGCGGTGGCGGCGGGCGTGCGAGAGCTGATGGCGCACAACGTGATCGGCCACCGGCTGACCCCGGACTTCGCCTCGGACGCGGCCCGCTGGTCGTCGAAAACGGGGACGCTGCTGAACCTGCGCCACGAGGCGGGAGTGGTCGAGCACGCGGACGGAAGGGCGTTCGGCGTGGTGGCGCTGACGGAGTCGCGGGTCCCGGCGGTCCTCCAGCCGGAGGCGGACGTGCTGATGGCCCGGGTGGCCCGCGCGCTGCGAGATCATCTGCGCGGAGCATGAAATCCGGTTGGGCTTCCGGCGGGGCGGACTTAGGCTCCGCCGGTGTCCTTCACCAGACCGGAGCCGCTGTACTACGCGGTGATCATCAGCAGCAAGCTCGACGCGGGCAACCTCGACGGCTACGCGGAAATGGACGCGCGGATGGGCGAACTCGGCGGCGTCCAGCCGGGCTACCTGGGGCGCGAGTCCCGGACGGACGCCGACGGCCGTGAGCTGACGGTCCTGTACTACCGCGACGCCGAGTCGATCTCCCGCTGGCAGCGCCACCCGGAGCACCTCGAGGCGCAGCGGCGCGGGCGCGAGCAGTGGTACGCGGATTACCACATCGAGGTGGCCAAAGTGGAGCGCGCGTACGGCTTCGAGCGGCCGACGTAGCTCGAAGCCGTACGTCCTGGGCGACCGCCGTGCCCTCCAGCTCGACGAGCCGGCCGGGGATGGCCGGCCGCGTCAGGCCGAGCATGGTCGTCGCCGGTGCCACCCGGCGGCGCCGACCTGAGCGGCCAGCACGCCGTAGTGCGAAGAGCCCGTCGACGTCGGTGGTGTAGACGTTGCGCCGGACGAGGTTCGCCAAGGGCTCGAGGCGAGAGCCGGGCGCGCCAGTTCGACAGGCGTCGAGCCGCTCACTCAACCTCCCCCGCCCGGCCAACCTCAAGCCGAAGCCGTGACCCCGAAGTCCACCTCCGCGGTCTTCACCGTCCCCGCGGTCCGGCCCGGAGCGGTCTGGAACGACCAATACAAATTGGTATGAGCGATGACCTCCCCGGGAGCCGGAGCCCCATACGCCGACAGGTCCTCCGTCGTGTGCGCGTCCGCCACCAAGGTCGCGTCGTAACCCCGGGTGAACGCCCCGTGCAACGTCGACCGGATGCAAGCGTCCGTCTGCGCGCCGGCCACCACCAGCCGCCCCACGCCCAGTGAAGACAGCACCGGCTCCAAGTCCGTGTCCTCGAACGAGTCCCCGTACTCCTTGTGCACCAAGGCTTCAGCCTCGTCCCGCACCAGTTCCGGCACGTACTCCCACACCGCACTCCCGCGCGGCAGCTCGTCGCTCGTGTGCTGCACCCACACGACCGGAACCCCGCCCTCCCGCGCCTTCTCCACCAGCGCCACGATGTTCGCGAGGACCGCCGCGCGGTCGTGGGCCTCCTTCATGACGCCGTTCTGGACGTCGACCACGAGCAGGGCGGTGCGGGGGCGATCCGGCAATGTCGTCATGCGGGCCACCTTAACCGCGGGCACCGACAGTTTTCCGCACGTAGCATGACCCGCCATGGACTACGGGATGCTGCTGCTCGGGATCGTCCTGCTCGTCGCGGTCGTCGGGCTGAGCTCCTCGACCACCGAACGCAGGCTCAGCCGCCGGCTCGACCGGATGGAACGGAAGCTGGACGCCATCGTCGCGCAGCTCGGCGTGACCGTCGAAGAGCCCGGGCTCGCCGAGGTCACCGCCCTGCTGCGCGAAGGCAAGAAGATCCAGGCCATCAAGGTCTACCGCGAGAACACCGGCGCGGACCTCAAGGAAGCCCGCGACGCCGTGGAGCGGCTCGCTTAAGGCGCTCCGCCGATGTGCTTGGCCGACACCGCCTCCCACACGGCGTCGAAGTTCTCGTACCGGTCGCCTTCGGCGAGCCCGCCGAGCGAGCCGAGCACGGAGTCGCCGCCGCCCGCCGCGGCCGCGCGCCGCAGGAGCTCGTCGCGGCCGCACGGGTAGTCGGTCTCGGCCAGGTGCTGTTCGAGGCTGGAACGGTCCGGTGCAGGCATGATCCCCGCGTACCCGCCTCGGCCGGCCCGAAACTCAGCCCACGACGATCGTGTGGTCCCCGCGCGCCACGAGCTCCCCGATCACCGGATGTCCCGGCAGCTCCCCGGCGACCAGCAGCCCGCCGGACGTCTGCGCGTCGGCCAGCAGGAGTGCCTCGTCGGAAGAAATCCGGGACACGTCTACGTGCAGGCCCACCCAGTCGAGGTTCCGGCGGGTGCCGCCGCTGACGTACCCGTCGCGCAGCGCCTCGCGCGCCCCGTCGAGGTAGGGCACCGCCGCCGGGTCGATCCGGGCCGTCACCCCGCTGGCCCGGGCCAGCTTGTGCAGGTGGCCGAGCAGCCCGAAGCCGGTGACGTCGGTGGCGCAGACGGCCCCGGCGGCGAGCGCGGCGCGGGCCGCGACGTCGTTCAACGTCGTCATGAGGTCGATCGCCTGCGCGAACCGTTCGCCCGTCGCCTTGTGCCGCGAGTTCAGCACGCCGACGCCGAGCGGCTTGGTCAACGTCAGCGGCACGCCCGCGCGGCCAGCGTCGTTGCGCAGCAGCCGCGAAGGATCCGCGACACCGGTGACGGCCAGCCCGTACTTCGGCTCCGGGTCGTCGATGCTGTGCCCGCCGGCCAGGTGACAGCCCGCCTTGCCGCAGACGTCGAGGCCGCCGCGCAGCACCTCGGCCGCGAGCTCGAACGGCAGCGTCTCCCGCGGCCAGCCGAGCAGGTTGACCGCGACCACCGGTGTGCCGCCCATGGCGTAGACGTCGGACAGCGCGTTGGCCGCGGCGATCCGCCCCCAGTCGTAGGCGTCGTCGACGACCGGCGTGAAGAAGTCCGTGGTCGCGATCAGCGCGGTCGACCCGGAGATCCGGACCGCGGCCGCGTCGTCGCCGGTGTCGAGGCCGACGAGCAGCTCGCCGACGGGGTCGGCGGGGGAGCTCCCGGTCAGGCCGCGGACGGCCTCCTCGAGCTCGCCGGGCGGGATCTTGCACGCGCAGCCGCCCCCGTGCGCGTACTGCGTCAGCCGGTACTCCACCGGTTCATCGTGCCCGCCGGCCGCGGAGTTGGCAGGATGGGCGCCATGGTGCAGGGAGGCGTATCCGGCCTGGTGACCGGCACGGTCTTCAAAACCGTTGAGTGGCAGGTCCTGCCGCTGGCGGGTTCGATTCCCGTCCGCCTCCGCCATGCCTGACCCCCGCCGCGCGATCCCGCGGACGGACGCGGTCCTGGCCGAGCCCCGCGTCGCCAAGGCGGCGGGGACGCTCGGGCGCGACTTGGTCAAAGCTGTGGTCACCGAAGTTCAGCAGGCGGCCCGAAACGGCGAGGTCGCCCCTGGTGACGTCGTCGACGTCGTGCTCACGCGGCTCCCGGCGAGCGCGGCGTCGCTGCGGCCGGTGGTGAACGCGACCGGCGTCGTCGTGCACACCAACCTCGGCCGGGCCCCGCTGTCCGCGGCCGCGCTGGACGCCCTGGTGGCAGCCGGCGGCGCCACCGACGTCGAGTTCGACCTGGCGACCGGCGAGCGAGCCCGGCGCGGCCGCGGTGCCCTCGCGGCGCTCGCCGCCGCCGTCCCGGACGCCGCCGCGGTGCACGTCGTCAACAACAACGCGGCCGCCTTGCTGCTCTGCGCGCTCACCCTCGCCCCGGGCCGCGAGATCGTCGTCAGCCGGGGCGAGCTGGTCGAGATCGGGGACGGCTTCCGCATCCCCGATCTGCTGGCGTCGACCGGCGCCCGGCTGCGCGAAGTCGGCACCACCAACCGGACCACCGCGGGTGACTACGCCGAGGCGATCGGCCCCGACACCGGGTTCGTCCTCAAGGTGCACCCGTCGAACTACCGCGTCACCGGCTTCACCTCCGAGGTGGCGCTCGGCGAGCTGGCCGGGCTCGGCGTGCCCGTCGTCGCCGACATCGGGTCCGGCCTGCTGACCCCGCACCCGCTCCTGCCGGACGAACCGGACGCCGCGACCGCACTGCGCGCCGGTGCCACGGTTGTCACGGCCAGCGGCGACAAGCTGCTCGGCGGCCCGCAGGCCGGTCTCCTGTTCGGTGCCGCCGACGTCGTCGAACGGCTGCGGCGGCACCCCGCCGCGCGGGCCCTGCGCGTCGACAAGCTCACCCTGGCCGCCCTCGAAGCGACGCTGCGCGGGCCGCGGCCGCCGGTGCCGGAGGCTCTCGACGCGTCCGTCGAGAGTCTCCGGCACCGGGCGGAAGCCCTGGTGCGGGCCTGGGAAGGCGTCGACGCCCGGGTCGTCCCGTCGGTCGCGGCCGTCGGCGGTGGGGGAGCGCCGGGCGTCGAGCTGCCCAGCGTCGCGGTGAGCCTGCCCGCCCGGTACGCCGTCGCGCTGCGGACCGGCGAGCCCGCGGTCGTCGGCCGCGTCGAACGCGACCGGTGCCTGCTCGACCTGCGGGCCGTGCGGCCGGAAGAGGACGCGAAGCTGCGGGAAGCCGTCCGCCGATGCGGGTGATCGTCACCGCCGGGCACGTCGACCACGGCAAGTCGACGCTGGTGCGCCGGCTGACCGGGATGGAGCCGGACCGCTGGGCCGAGGAACGCCGCCGCGGCCTCACCATCGACCTCGGCTTCGCCTGGACGCGGATCGGCGCGGAAGACGTCGCGTTCGTCGACGTGCCGGGCCACGAGCGGTTCGTGCCGAACATGCTCGCGGGCGCCGGGCCCGCGCCGGCGGTGCTGTTCGTGGTCGCGGCCGACGAGGGCTGGATGCCGCAGTCGGCCGAGCACCTCGCCGCGCTCGACGCGTTCGGCGTCCGGCGCGGCCTGCTCGTCGTCACGAAGGCCGACCGGGCCGATCCGGCGGCGGCGACCGCGGCGGCGCTGAACGAAATCGCGGCGACGTCGCTGGGCGCGGTGCCGAGCGTCGCCGTCAGCGGGAAGACGGGCGCGGGTTTCGCCGAGCTGCGCACGGCGATCGGGACCCTGACCGAGGGGTTGCCGACGCCCGATCCGGACGCCGATGTCCGGTTGTGGATCGACCGGGCGTTCACCGTTTCGGGGGCCGGCACGGTCGTCACGGGCACCCTCGCGGCCGGGACGATCGCGGTCGGCGACGAGCTGGTGCTCGGGGACGCGCGGGTGAAGGTCCGCGGCCTGCAGGCACTCGGGAAGTCCCACGACCGGGTGACGGCGGTGGCCCGGGTGGCGGTGAACCTGCGCGGCACGGCCCGGACCGACGTGCGCCGCGGCGACGTCCTGCTCACGCCGGGCCGGTGGCACGCGACGGCCGAGTTCGACGTCCGGCTGCGCGGCGCGGACGTCCACCGGAACCTGGTGCTGCACTTCGGCACGGCGGCGGTGCCGGTGCGCGTCCGTCCACTCGGGACGGACACCGCGCGGCTCACCACGGCGGCCGCGCTGCCGCTGCGCGTGGGCGACCGGGGGCTGCTGCGCGACCCCGGCGAGCACCGGATCGCCGCCGGGTTCGACGTGCTCGACGTCCGGCCGCCGTCGTTGGCCCGCCGGGGCGCGGCGCGGGCCCGCGGCGAGGAGCTGGCGGACCCGGACCTGGCCCGGACCTACCTGCGCCGCAACGGTTTCGTGCCGGCGCCGGACTTCGCGGCGATGGGCCTGCCGGAGACGGGCGACCGGATGGGGGACTGGTTCGCCGACCCGGCGCGCGTCGCCGGGCTGCGCGCCGAGGCCGCGGCGATCGTCCGGGGCTGGGACGCCCTGGCCGCGGGCGTGCCGGTGGAAGCGCTGCGGCAGCGGCTCGGGCTGCCCGCGCCGGAGCTGGTCGCTCCGCTGCTGGCGGGCACGGGGTTCGAGGTCACCGGCGGGCTCGTGCGCCGGCCCGGCGCGGGACTCGCCCCGGCCGTCGAGAAGGCGCTGGAAACGGTGGTGAAACGGCTCGCCGAGCACCCGTTCCGCGCCCCGGAAGCGGACGAGCTGCGCGCGCTGGGCCTGGGCCGCCGCGAGCTAGCGGCGGCGGTCCGGCTCGGCCGGCTGACGGCGGTCGCCGACGGCGTCGTGCTCGGCCCGGACGCCGAGGAGCGGGCGGTGGCCGAGCTGCGCGGGCTGCCCCGGCCGTTCACGGTTTCGGAGGCCCGCCGGGCGCTGGACAGCACGCGGCGGGTGATGATCCCGCTGCTGGAACGCCTCGACGCGGCGGCCCTGACCGAGCCGTTGGGCGACGGAACCCGAAGGGTGCGCGGTTAGAGCTGCGAACCGCGGGTATCGCTACTACCGTGCGAGGTATGAGCGTGCGTCGGTGGATCGAGGGCTGGCCGGTGTACCGGCAGCTGACCGGTCCGGATCGCACTGCCCGCGCCGCGGCGGCCAAATCGGACGGTTCGGAAAAATGGCACGCCCGCACCGAAGACGCCGACAAAGTGGTCAAGTCCGTCTGCCCGTTCTGCGCCGTCGGCTGCGGCCAGAAGGTCTACGTCAAGGACGGCCGCGTCACGCAGATCGAAGGCGATCCCGACTCGCCCATCTCGCGCGGCCGGCTGTGCCCGAAGGGGTCGGCCAGCAAGCAGCTCGTGACCAGCCCGAGCCGCGTCACCGAGGTCCTCTACCGGCGCCCGTACGGCACCGACTGGGAGCGCCTGCCCCTCGACAAGGCGATGGACATGATCGCCGACCGGGTCCTGAAGACCCGCGACGAGACGTGGCAGGACGCCGACGACCAGGGTCGCAAGCTCAACCGCACGCTTGGCTTCGCCAGCCTGGGCGGCGCGACGCTGGACAACGAAGAGAACTACCTGATGAAGAAGCTGTACACCGCGCTCGGCGCGATACAGATCGAAAACCAGGCCCGTATTTGACACTCCGCCACGGTTCCCGGTCTGGGGACCTCCTTCGGTCGTGGAGGCGCCACGACGTTCCAGCAAGACCTCGCCAACGCCGACTGCATCGTCATCCAGGGCTCGAACATGGCCGAGTGCCACCCGGTCGGGTTCCAGTGGGTGATGGAGGCGAAGGCCCGGGGCGCGAAGATCATCCACGTCGACCCGCGGTTCACCCGCACCAGCGCGGTTTCGCACGTCCACGCGGCGTTGCGCGCCGGCTCGGACATCGCGTTCCTCGGCGGCCTGATCAACTACGTCCTGAGCAACGACAAGGACTTCCGGGAGTACGTGCTCGCCTACACCAACGCGGCCGCCATCCTGCGTGAGGACTTCGAGGACACCGAAGACCTCGACGGCGTCTTCTCCGGTTACGACCCGGAGAAGCGCAAGTACGACATGTCGTCGTGGGAGTACGAGGGCTCGCCGACCGTGCCCGCGGCCGGCTCCGCCGATGCCGAGCAGCCGGGCGAACCCGGTTCCGGGTCGCACCACAGCGGCGAGGCGCACCAGCAGTCGGCCCGCGCCGACACCTACGGCAGCGGCGGCGCGGCGATCAGCGCCAAGCCGAAGACCGACGAGACGCTGCAGCACCCGCGGTGCGTCTACCAGGTGCTCAAGCGCCACTTCGCCCGCTACACGCCCGAGATGGTCGCCGACGTCTGCGGCCTGCCCGTCGAGCAGTTCCGGGAGATCGCCGATGCGGTCACCGCGAACTCCGGCCGCGACCGGACGACGGCGTGGGTGTACTCGGTCGGCTGGACGCACCACACGGTCGGCGCGCAGTACATCCGCACGGCGTCGATCCTGCAGACCCTGCTCGGCAACATCGGCCGCCCCGGCGGCGGCATCCTCGCGCTGCGGGGCCACGCCAGCATCCAGGGCTCCACCGACATCCCGACGCTGTTCAACCTGCTGCCCGGCTACATCCCGATGCCGCACGCGCACCAGCACCAGAACCTCGACGACTTCGTCGCGGCAGACGCGGGCAAGACCGGGTTCTGGGGCAACATGCGCTCCTACACCGTGAGCCTGCTCAAGTCCTACTGGGGCGATGCGGCCCAGCCGCACAACGACTTCCGCTTCGACTACCTGCCGCGCCTGACCGGCGACCACGGCACGTACGCGACCGTGCAGAAGCAGATCGAGGGGGAGTGCAAGGGCTACTTCCTGGTCGGGGAGAACCCGGCGGTCGGCTCGGCCAACGGCAAGTTCCAGCGGCTCGGCCTGGCCAACCTCGACTGGCTCGTCGTCCGCGACCTGCAGATGATCGAGAGCGCGACGTTCTGGAAGGACGGCCCCGAGGTCGAGACCGGCGAGCTGAAGCCGGAGGAGATCGGCACCGAGGTGTTCTTCCTGCCCGCCGCCGCGCACACCGAGAAGGACGGCAGCTTCACCAACACCCAGCGCCTGCTGCAGTGGCACCACAAAGCCGTCGAACCGCCCGGGGACGCCCGCAGCGACCTCTGGTTCTACTACCACCTGGGCCGGATCATCCGGGAACGCGTCGGTGACGACCCGCGCGACGCGCCGATCCGCGACCTGACCTGGAGCTACCCCGTCGAGGGACCGACGGACGACCCGAGCGCGGAGTCCGTGCTCGCCGAGATCAACGGCCACGGCCCGGACGGCCCGCTCTCGGCGTACACGCAGCTGAAGGACGACGGCTCGACCGCGTGCGGCTGCTGGATCTACTGCGGCGTCCGCGCCGGCGGGAAGAACCAGGCCGCGAACCGGCAGCCGGGCAGCGAGCAGGACTGGGTCGCCAAGGGCTGGGCCTGGGCGTGGCCGGCGAACCGGCGGATCCTCTACAACCGCGCGTCGGCCGACCCGGACGGCAAGCCGTGGAGCGAACGGAAGAAGCTGCTCAGCTGGGACGCCGAGCAGGGCAAGTGGGTCGGCCCGGACGTCCCGGACTTCGAACCCACCAAGGCACCGGACTACGTACCGCCCGAAGGCGCGAAGGCGCAGGACGCGCTGGGCGGCCGCGACCCCTTCATCATGCAGACCGACGGGAAGGCGTGGCTCTACGTCCCGGCCGGCCTGGCCGACGGCCCGCTGCCCACCCACTACGAGCCGTTCGAAAGCCCGGTCGAGAACGCGCTGTACAGCCAGCAGGAGTCGCCGACGCGCCAGACCCTGGACAGCCCGTCGAACCCCTACAACCCGGCGCGCAGCACGGTCTACCCGTACGTGTTCACCACCTACCGGCTCACCGAGCACCACACGGCCGGCGGCATGAGCCGGACGCTGCCCTACCTCTCGGAGCTGCAGCCGGAGTTCTTCTGCGAGGTCTCGCCGGCGCTCGCGGCCGAACGCGGCCTGGAGAACGGCGGCTGGGCGACGATCATCTCGGCACGCACGGCGATCGAGGCCCGCGTGCTCGTGACCGACCGCGTCAAACCGCTCAAGGTCCGCGGCCGGACCATCCACCAGGTCGGCCTGCCCTACCACTGGGGCCCGAACGGCCTGTCCCGCGGTGACGCGGCGAACGACCTGCTGTCGGTCGTGATGGACCCGAACGTGCACATCCAGGAGTCGAAGGCGGCCACCTGTGACATCCGGCCGGGACGGCGCCCGCGCGGCGCGGCGCTGCCCGAGTTCGTGGACGAGTACCGGAGGCGAGCCGATGGCTGAGTACGGCACCCAGCCCCGGATGGGGTTCTTCACCGACACGTCGGTGTGCATCGGCTGCAAGGCCTGCGAAGTGGCGTGCAAGGAGTGGAACGGCGTGCCCGACCGCGGCGAGCTCGACCTGCTCGGCTCGTCCTACGACAACACCGGCGCGCTGGGCTCGAACACCTGGCGGCACGTCGCGTTCGTCGAACAACCCAAGCCCGCTGCCCCGGCACCGTCCACTGTGGACCTCGGGATGCCGGACGTCGGCGCGCCGGGGCAGGAGGAGCCCGGCGTGCGCTGGCTGATGTCGAGCGACGTCTGCAAGCACTGCACGCATGCGGCCTGCCTCGACGTCTGCCCGACCGGCTCGCTGTTCCGCACCGAGTTCGGCACCGTCGTCGTGCAGCAGGACATCTGCAACGGCTGCGGCTACTGCGTCCCGGCGTGCCCGTACGGCGTCATCGAAAAGCGGGAGAGCGACGGCCGCGCGTTCAAGTGCACCCTCTGCTACGACCGGCTCGGCGCGGGCATGGAACCGGCCTGCGCCAAGGCGTGCCCGACCGACTCGATCCAGTTCGGCGAACTCGACGAGCTGCGTGAACGAGCCGACGAGCGCGTGCGGACGCTGCACGACTCCGGGGTGCCCGAGGCCCGGCTCTACGGCCGCGACCCGGACGAGGGCGTCGGCGGCGACGGCGCGTTCTTCCTGCTGCTGGACGAACCCGAGGTGTACGGGCTGCCGCCGGACCCGGTCGTCACGACCCGGGACCTGCCGGCGATGTGGAAGCGGGCCGCGGTGACGGCGGCCGGCGTGGCCGCGGTCGTCGCGATGTCGTTCCTGGGACGGCGCCGGTGAGCCCGCGCCGCGAACCGACGATGGTCGAGCCCGCCGAGTTCAAGTCCTACTACGGCCGGCCGATCCTGAAGGAGCCGGCCTGGAAGCAGCCGGACGTGCCGCTGTACCTGTTCCTGGGCGGGGCGGCGGGCGCGTCGGCGACGATGGCGGCCCTCGCCGACGTCACCGGACGCCCGGGCCTGGCCCGCGTCGGCAGGCTGGTCGCGTCGGGCGGTTCGCTCGCGAGTGTCGTGGCGCTGGTCCACGACCTGGGGAGGCCGACGCGGTTCCTGCACATGTTGCGGGTGCTCAAGCCGACGTCGCCGCTCTCTGTGGGTTCCTGGATCCTGTCCCCGTTCTCAGGGCTGGCCGCGGTGGCGGCGGCGTCCGAGGTGACCGGGAAGCTGCCGTTGATCGGCAGGCTGGCGGGGGTGGGCGCGGGCGTGCTCGGCCCGGCGATGTGCACGTACACGGCGGTGCTGCTCGCCGACACGGCGACGCCGTCGTGGCACGAAGCCCACGGGACGCTCCCGGTGCTGTTCGCGGGTAGCGCGCTGACGAGCGGCGCGGGCGCGGCCCTGCTGGCGGCGCCCGCCGGCGAAGTCGGCCCAGCGATCCGGGCGGGGCTGGTGGGGGCCGCCGCGGAGCTGGTGGCCGAGCGCCACCTGGAGACCGGGCTGGGCCTGGTGTCCGAGCCGTACCGGACGGGTCGCGCGGGAAAGCTGCTCAAGGCGGCGAAGGCGTTGACGGCGGCGGGCGCGGGCCTTTCCCTGCTGGCGAGCCGGAACCGGGCCGCGGGCGTGCTGGCGGGCGCGGCTTACCTGGCGTCGGGACTGTGCACGCGGTTCGGCGTCTACGCCGCCGGGGTCGCGTCCGCAAAGGACCCGAAGTACGTGGTGATCCCGCAGCGGGAGCGGCTCGCGCGCCGGTCCGAAGAGCGCTGAAACGAGAACTGCCGCACCCCGGAAACCCGGGGTGCGGCAGCGGCAGGGCTAGCGGTCAGTCCTTGTCCTTGACGCCCTTGACGGCGTCCTTGATCTTCTCGCCGGCCTGCTTGAGCGAACCCTTGGCCTGGTCGGCCTTGCCCTCGGCCTGCCACTGCTCGTTGCCCGTGGCGTCGCCGACGGCTTCCTTCGCCCGGCCCTTGAGCTCTTCGCCCTTGTTCTCGATCTTGTCGTTCATCGGGTGCACCTTCCGTCGCGGCGACATTTCCGGATCGGCCAGTCGCCAAAAGGGCCTTGTCTCCGGGTTACCCGGTACGCGGCCGCATACACATCAGATCCAGATGATCGCGGTGAGGACCGTCACGCCCACCAGCAGCCAGGCGACGTAGTCCCCGACGTGCCCGGAATGCCCCCGGTGCAGCGCGTCCAGCGCCGTGCGGACCGGCCGAGGCCAGGACGGGAGCCGGTGGGGCCAGAGGGCCGCCGCGGCGATGCCGAGGGCCAGCAGCACCGTGATGCCGCCGAACAGCAGGCCGGACGACGTCCATCCGGCCGTCACCGGCGGGAGTGACCCGGGCGAGCCGACGGCGGGCAGGACGTCGTGCAGGTACCCCGCGCGGTCCGCCTCCTGCCGCCCGGCGGTCACGGCGACGTCACCCAGCCAGGGGACCGCGAGCGCGGCGGCCAGCACCGCGACGATCGCGGCGGTCATCGTCGCCGGCGTGCGCTCGATGCGGCGCCCCGTCTCGGGCTCCTCGTCGGTGCCCGGGGTGCGGTCGCCGTCGTCGCGGCGCGGGCGCCGGCCGCGTCCGAAGTAGACACCGAGGCCGGCCCGCAGCACCGCACCCGCCGTCACGGCGGTGACGAGGACGAAGACCGCCACGAGCCAGCCGTAGCCGGTCTTCTCGAGCGCGTGCTCGGCGACGTTCTTGCCGAACGCGATGCCGAACGGCGGCAGCCCGGCCAGGACCAGGCCCGCCAGCAGGAAGAGCCCGCCTTCGAGCCGGGAATGCCGGCACTTGCCGAACAGCTCGTCCTCGTCGACGCTGCCGTAGCGGTCCTTGAGCACGCCGACGAGCAGGAACAGCGTCGCCTTGGCGCCCGCGTGCCCGGCCACCGCCAGCAGGAACCCGGTGCTCGCCGTGCCGTCCGCGGCGGCCAGTCCACAGAGGAACAACCCGGTGTGCGCGATCGTCGAGTAGGCCAGCAGCCGTTTCAGGTGCCGCTGGGTGAAGCACAGGATCGCCCCGAGCACCGCGCTCGCGATCCCGAGCACCAGCAGCACCCGAGCGAACGCGCCGTCGTCGAGCACGCCGCCGAACACCGTGCGCCGCACCCGCAGCACGCCGTAGGCGCCCAGCTCGACCATGACGCCGGAGAAGAGAACGCACACCGGCGTCGGCGCGACCGCGTGCGCGTCGGCGAGCCAGAAGTGGAACGGCACCGCGGCCGCCTTGACCAGCAGCCCGGTGCAGACGAGCACGAACGCGGCGAGCACCAGCGCGTCCGCGGGTTTCCCGTCGAGGGCCACGCCGAGCTGCGCCAGCCCGAGCTGCCCGCCGCGCGCGTAGAGCAGGCCGATGCCCATCAGTGTGAAGTACGCGCCGAGGGAGTTCACCACGCCGAAGGTGAGCGCGCCCTGGACGGAGTCGGCCTCCTCGACGCGGTACCCGGTCAGCGCGTAGGCGACGCCGCTCATCAGCTCGAAGAAGACGAACAGGGTGAACAGGTCCCCGGTGAGCAGGAAGCCGAGCATGCCGGTAAGGAACAGCAGCATCATCGCGTGGTAGCGGGCTTCGACCGCCTCGAAGTAGCGCCAGCTGTAGACCAGGGCGCACGTCGTCAGGAACGACGCCAGCAGCGCCAGCGTCGTGTTGAGGCCGTCGGCGGCCAGGACGATGCCCAGCGAACGGGCGCCGTCCGGCTGGTGCCCGCCCAGCCAGACCACCACCCGGCCGTGCTGGACGGCAGCGAGCAGCAGCGCGGTCAGCACCGTTGCGGTCAGCGCCGCCGCGGTCGCGAGGCCGTCGGCGACCACCCGCGGCAGCTTGACGCCCAGGCCGAGCAGCACGCACGCGGCCAGCAGCGGCAGCGCGACGACGAGGGACGGGAGGGCGGACATCGCCTCAGCCGCGCAGGGCGCGCAGCTCGTCGGGATCGACCGTCCCGTGCCGCTTGGAGATCTGGATGGTCAGGCCGAGCAGCAGCGCGGTGATCGTCGCCGACACGACGATGTCGGTCAGCGTCATCGCCTGCACCATCGGGTCGACCACCGGCTGGCGCTGGTCCTGGACGACGATCGGCGCGCCGGCCTGGTCCTGGTAGCCGATGCCGAGCAGCAGCACGTACGTCCCGGCCTGCGCCACCGAGAGCGAGACGACGGTGTGCACGAGGTGCCGGCTGCGCACGATCCCCACCGCGCCGATCAGCAGCAGCCACCCGGCCACGCAGTAGCAGGCCATCCCGGCGACCCCGGTCACGAGTCCTCCTCCCGGATCAGTCCCTGGCCGAGGAACTGGGCCAGCAGCACGACGAGCCCGGCGGCGACCTCGATCCCGACCAGGACGCTCAGCACCGGCACCGTGCCCGCCGACAGCAGCGAGCCGAACTCGCCCTTGGGCAGGATGTTGGCCAGGAACGCGCCACCGGCGACCAGGCCGGCGAGCCCGGTGACTACGTACAGGCCGGTCGACGCCGCCTCGGCGTACTCGCACCAGTCGATCGGGCGCAGCCGCGCGAGCGCGGGGTAGCTGCCGGAGATGTAGAGCAGGTGCCAGCCGGTCGCGAGCACCACGCCGCCCTGGAAGCCGCCGCCGGGGGTGAGGTGGCCGTGCGCGACGACGTCGAGGCCCAGCAGCAGGGTCACCGGCAGCAGCAGGTAGCCGGCCAGCTTGACCACCGGCATGACGTACCCGCGCTGCGGTTCGATGCGCTGACGTTCCTCTTTGGACGGTTGCAGCAGCGACAGCGCGCCGACGACCGCAGCGGCGACGATGGTCTCCTCGCCGAGGGTGTCGAGCGCGCGCAGGTCGAAGTTGATCGACGACACGAGGTTCGGCGACATCCGCGCGATGGCCGCGGGCAGCGCGAGGTCGCGGTAGACGTGCAGGGCGCCGCCGAACGCGGGCATCCGCAGGAAGGCCGTCACGAGCAGGACGGCGACGCCGAGCGCGCCGGCCGCGCACAGCCACGTCCGGGCCCGCAGCGTCATCGCCCGCCCACCTTCCGGATGGTGAGCAGCACGAGCAGCGGCACCACGGCCGACCCGACGGCCAGCTCCGAGAGCGCGACGTCCGGCGCCTGGAGCACCACGAACAGCAGCGTCAGGCACAGGCTGAACAGCGACAACGTGATCGCCTGCCGCCGCGGGTCCGGGGTGGCCACCACCGCGAACCCCGCGACGGCGACGAACGCGAGGGCGACGAGCAGCAAGACCGTCGTCACGACGGCAGGTCCTCGTCGATCGCGCCCTGCCGCCGCGCCTCGACGCGCCCGGCGGCGGACTGCAGCACCGGGCCGGTCACCGCGAGCAGCACGACGGTGAGCAGGATGGCGCCCGACCCGAGGTTCCACCCGCCGGCCAGCACCAGCCCGACGCCGACGAGGGGCGCGCCCAGCGTCGTCACCGGCGCGAGCAGGTGCAGGCGGTTGAGCAGGGTCCGGGCCCGCAGCATCGCCAGCGCCGAGACCACCACGACGGCGACCCCGGCGAAGACCAGAAGCTGGGCGACGACTGTCATTCCGTCGTCCCCAGCAGCCGGATGAACAGCAGCGTGCCCGCGAAGGCGAGGACGGTCAGCACCAGCGGCAGGATCACCGCGCTCGACGGACCGTAGGCCTGGATGAGCAGGAGCAGCGTGAGCACGGTGACCGGGCCGGCGAGCTGCAGTCCGGCGAGGCGCGCGATGGCGTCCCCGCGCGCGGCCAGCCACAGCGCCGGGCCGAGGCCGCCCGTCATGAGGACCACGGCGGCGACCAGCCAGCCGGTCACCGGCGCACCTCGTCCAGTACGCGCGAGTCCCCGTCGAGGAGCCGGTGGACGACCAGTTTGTGGTCGTCAGGAGGAGTGGCCACGACCATCGTGCCCGGGGTGCAGCCGACGACGGCGGCCGCGAGGGCCGCCCTGGCGTCGCGGACCGCGTCGGGTTCCGCCGGCAGCCCGACCGTGTCGAACCGGCCCGCGCGCGGGTGCCGCACGACCTTGACCAGGGCGGACGCCGATTCGCGGACCGCCGTTCCCGGGATCGTGAGCAGCCACCGCAGCCAGCTCGGGCGAGGCCGCCAGGCTCCCCCGACGGCCTTGCGCGCCGCGCGGGCCGCGAACGCGCACGGCACCGCCGCGACCGCCGCGACCACGATTTCCGGCCACGACGGCGTCGACAGCGTGAGGACCCACAGGCCGGTCAGGCCGAGCCACCAGGGCAGCACCTCGCGAATCACGTCGGCCGGGTACCCCGTGGCCGCGTCCGCCAACCGGGGTCAGTGGGCGGGCAGGTGGCCGCCCATCCGCTCGATCCGCTGGATGGCGGGTTCGGCGAGCACGCCGTGGACCACCACCGACACGGCGACCGCGAGCGCGCCGACCCGCCACAGGACGTCCTGGTGCGCCACCGGCAGCCGGTCGAGCGCGTAGGCGAGGTAGAAGAGCGTGCCGATGCCGCGGACGCCGAAGAACGCGATGGCCAGCGTCCCGGGCCGCCCGGCCGAGGACCCGAGCAGCGAAACCCAGCCGACGACCGGCCGCACCACCAGCACCGCGACCACGGCGATCACGACTTCGAGGGGACGGAGGCCGCGCAGCAGCCCGTCACCGATGGCGAGACCCAGCCCGAGCAGGGCGAGCGGCACGAAGAGCCGTTCCAGCTGGTGGCCGAACGCGTGCAGGACGCCGTGGTAGTCGTGCTCGCGCTCCTGCTTGCGGACCACGACCGCGGCGGTGAAGACGGCGATGAACCCGTTGCCGTGCGCCAGCTCCGAGAGCGCGTACGGCAGGAAAGCGAGCGCCAGCAGGACCAGGCCGTCGCCGTACTCGGCGAGCCGCAGCCGGTCCGACGACGTGTGGAAGATCGCCCAGCCGAGCCCGCGCCCGGCCACCAGGCCGACCAGCACGCCGGTCACGACCGGCAGCAGCAGGTCGGTGAGCACCCACGACACGGCGAGGTTCGGCCTGCTGCCCGCCATCGCCAGCCCGAGCAGGACGAACGGCATGGCCAGCCCGTCGTTGAGCCCCGCCTCGGTGGTCAGCGTGAAGCGGATTTCGTTGTCCCTGGCCAGTTCCGGCTCGACGTCGGGGTGCGGCACGCCGATGTCGCCCGCCAGCACCGGGTCGGTCGGCGCGAGCGCCGCGGCCAGGAGCAGGGCCACCCCCGGCGCCAGCGCGAGCCACCAGTACCCGAGCGCGGCGATCACCAGGATCGACAGCGGCATGGTCAGGGCGAGCAGCCGCCAGGTGGAGCCCCAGCGCTTCAAGCCGAACGGGCGGTCCACGGACAGGCCGGCGCCGGCGAGCGCGACGAGAATACCCAGCTGGGTGAACGATTCGACGCTGTGCAGGTGGGCGGCGGGATCGCTCCAGCCGTCGCCGTACGGCGCGGGCAGCGGGAGCAGGCCGAAGACGATCCCGGCGAGCAGCATCACCAACGGCACCGAGAACGGCCGGTCCGCGACGAGCTTCGGCACGATCGCCGCGGCGAGGGCGAGCAGCCCGGCCACCCCGAACAGCACGGTCAACGACGACAACGTTCCCTCCCTGCCCGCTCGTGCCGTGGTGCCGCCCGGGCGGGAGGTCCGTGCGCGGGTCCCGGCCGAGCGCGAGCCGGGTCCGCCGATGCCCCCGCTCGGCCGGATGCGGGTAGCGTGGCCGGGAGGTGACGTCGTGCCCCGGGTTCCCCGTGCGCGGGCGGCGAAACCGGTGAGGAGGCGGCGTGACGGCGGCGAACGGGGCCGGGCGGCCCTGCCGGTTCTGCGGCTCGGTGCGCGGCCCGCGCGTCCCCGGCAGGTCCGGGCCGATCTGCGTGGAGTGCGTGCGCGCCGGGTTGAAGGTGGTGCGCGACGGCGCGGACCGCGAGACGCCGAGCGGTGACGTGCTGGCGGCGGTGACGTCGCCGCTGGCCGCGGTGTGCGAGTTCTGCGGCCGCCGGGAGCGCCGGACGTTCCTCGGCCTGCGGCGCCCGCTCCTGCGGGTCGACTGCGCAGCGCGGGACGCGGTGATCTGCGCCGACTGCCTGGACCACGCGGGCGACGTGCTGAACCTCGCCCTGCGCCACTGACGGCGTTTCCGGGTGGCGGGCTCGGGTCGGCCCATCGCGATGGGGTACCCGGCCGGTCGGTGCGGCTGGTTCTTTCCCCCGACGACCTCGGATGTCTGGCTCGAAACGGTCTGCGGAGGGCCCGCTGGTGCCGTTCAGCGCGGGCCCCGCGATCTGCCCCTCCCGGCGACCCTGGACACTTCCACTTGGAGTTCGGAGTGCGGCCGGTGCCGTCACGGGTGAGGTGACGGCACCGGCACGCTTCACGCCGACGCCGTGAACACGTACGAACCCGCGGGCACGAAGTACGACCCCGCCGAGGACGGGACCGCTTCCGCCGGCGCCCCGACCGAACCCGGCTGCGACGTCGGCACCTTGACCGTCGCCGACGAGCCCACCGGAACCGTCACCCGCAGCGTCAGCTTGCCGCCGGAGATCGACCAGTCGCTGACCGCCGTCCCGTAAGGCGTCTCGTACGCCGACTTCGCCGCCGTCAGATCGCCGCCCGGCCTCGGCGCCACCAGCAGTGACGCGTACCCCGGCGAGGCTGGTGAGAGGCCGCCGACCGAGCGGTACAGGAAGTCGCCCACCGAGCCGAGGCCGTAGTGGTTGAACGAGTTCATGCCCGGGTCGTTGAACGAACCGTCCGGCTTGATCCCGTCCCAGCGCTCCCAGACCGTCGTCGCGCCGTGGCCGATCATGTAGCCCCAGCCGGGGAAGTCCGGCTGCAGCAGCACCTGGTACGCGACGTCCGCGTGGCCGTGCGCGGCCAGCACCGGCAATAGGTTCTCCACGCCGAGGAACCCGACGCTGAGGTGCCCGTTCGCCGAGGCGACCCGAGCCGCGAGCTTGTCCGCCGCCGGCTGCACCTGCGAAGCCGGCAGCAGCCCGAACGCCAGCGCCAGGACGTACCCCGTCTGGGAGCCGGAGCCCACCGTGCCGTCGGCCGCGACGAACCTGTTCGTGAACGCCGCTCCGATCTGGTCGGCCAGCGTCCCGTACTTGGTCGCTTCGGCGGTGTGCCCGGTGGCCGCGGCCATCCGTGACACCAGCCGGGACGACCACGCGAAGAACGCCGTCGAGATGAGGTCCTGCGCGGTGTTGTCGTTGACGTTGAGCCAGTCGCCGAACGTCTGGTGGTCGCGGATCAGGTCGGCACCCGACGTCGACCGCAGGTACTCCACCCACTTCACCATCGCGGCGAAGTGCTCGTCGATGACGCCGGTGTCGCCGTAGCGCTGCCACAGGGTGTAGGGCACGATGACGCCCGCGTCGCCCCAGCCCGCCGTGCCCGAGCCGCTCAGCACGCCCGGCGCGACGTCGGTGAACGACCCGTCGTCGTGCTGCGCGTCGACCAGGTCGTCGCTGAACTTGCCGAGGAAGTTGGCCACGTCGAGGTTGAACGTCGACGTACCGGCGAAGATCCCGATGTCACCGGTCCAGCCGAGCCGCTCGTCGCGCTGCGGGCAGTCGCTCGGGACGGACAGCATGTTCGAGCGCTCACCCCAGAGGATGTTGTGCTGCAGCTGGTTCACCAGCGCGTTCGACGAGGTGAACGTGCCGGTCTGCGCGCCGGACGTCCACATCGCCCGGCCGGTGAGCGTCGCCGCCGTCGGGGCGGACGGCAGCCCGGTCAGTTCGACGTACCGGTAGCCGTGCACGGTGAAGCGCGGCTCGTACGTCTCGACGCTCCCGGTGCCCGCCAGGGTGAACCGGTCGGTCGCCTGCGCCGCGCGCAGGTTCGCCGTGTAGATCGTGCCGTCCGGGTTGAGCACCTCGGCGTGGCGCAGGGTGATCGTGGTGCCGGCCGGGCCGGTCACCGACAACCGGTCGACGCCGCCGAAGTTCTGGCCGAGGTCGGCCACCCAGACCCCCGGCTTCGGCTGGGTCCACGCGACGGGCTTGAACTCCTGCTGCACGGTGACGCCGTTGTCCACTTGGGACACCAGGTTCGGCTTCGCGCCGGTCTTGACGCGGGGTGCCGCCCAGCCGCGGTCGTCGAACCCGGGCCGGTCCCAGCCGGTGGCGAGCCGCGCGTCGTAGGTTTCGCCCTGGTAGAGGTCGTCGGCCCGGATCGCGCCGTCACCGGCCTTCCAGGTGCCGTCGGTCGCGACGGTCGTGCTCGTGCCGTCGGTGAAGGTCAGCTTCAGCTGCGCCGAGTACCACGGCTCGGTGCCGTACTTCTGGCTACCGGCGATGCCGATGCTGCCGGAGTACCAGCCGTTGCCGACCAGCGCGCCGAGCACGTTCTCGCCGGTGCGGATCTGCTTGGTGACGTCGGAAACGCGGTACTGCAGGCGTTTCGTGTAGTCGGTCCAGCCGGGGGCCAGCGCTTCGTCGCCGACCTTCGCGCCGTTGAGGTGGGTCTCCTGCAGGCCGAGCGCGGTGGTCAGCAGCCGCGCGCTCGCGACCGGCTTCGAGACGGTGAAGCTCTTGCGCAGCAGGGGAGCGGGGGCGCTCACGGCGACGTTCGCGCCCCACGGCCCGGTGCCGTACGCGGTCAGCGCCCGCGCCGCCGGCCAGGAGCTGTCGTCGAAGCCGCGCTGCTGCCAGCCGTCGGGGCCGTTCTGGCTCGCCTTCCACGACCCGTCGGTGACGACGGTCGGTCCATTCGGGACGGTCAGCTTGGCGACCATCCCGGCCGGGCTCTGGGTCGTGTTCTCGGTGCTGACCGCGATCGTGTTCGTCCCCGCGGTCAGCAGGCTGCCGACGTCGAGGACGGCGGCGGTCTTCCAGGAGTCGGTGACCCGCGGCGAGTCGCTGACCTGGGTGCCGTTGACCCAGACGGTCGCGGTGTCGTCCCCGGTGACCACCAGCGTCGCCTTCGCGGGTGCGGCGGCCAGGTCCACGGTCTTGCGGAAGTACCGGGTGGCCGGGGGCACGCCGCCGATCGGGTCGCCTTCCGGGTACCAGACCCAGTTCGCCCCGGCGAGGTCCGGGCCGGCCGTGGCGCGGCCGAGGAACGCGCCGGTCCATTCGGCCGCCGGGTCGCGCAACGCCGTTTCGAAGCGCTGCACCGGGCTCCAGCCGCTCATCCGGCCTTGGCCGTCCCAGACGCGGACCTTCCAGGTGTATGCGGTCAGCGAGCCGAGCGCGGCACCGCCGTAGGCGACGTCGGCCTGCTGCGCCGAGGTGACGCGGCCGCTGTCCCAGACGTCCTTGCCGCCCGTGGACACCAGGATTTCGTACGCGGACTGCCGTTGCCCCGCCGCCGCCGAGGCGAGCTTCCAGCCGAACCGCGGCTGGTCGACGCCGATCGGGTTCACGCGCTGCCCGACCGTCGCGCTCGCGATCGAAAGCGGCGTCGGCTCCGAGGCGCTCGGCGTGCTGACGCGGGTGCCCCACGGGCCGGTGCCGTAGGTGCCGAGGTCCTTGGCCGCGGCCCAGGTCCCGTCGGCGAACCCGGGCTGTTCCCAGCCGTCGGGCGCGGTCGTCGCGCTCTTCCAGCCGGCGCCGGTGGTGAGGTCGGTGGTGCCCGACGCGGTCGTCACGCGCAGCCGCCCGAGCAGGCCGGCCGCGCCGCCGGAGTTGCGGACGGCGACGGCGAGCGTGTTGGTGCCGGGGGTCAGCGCGGACGCGAGGTCGACCGACAGTGCCGACCGCCACGAGTCCGCGGTGCGGGCGGAGGAGGCCAGGGGCTTGCCGTTGAGCCAGACGTCGGCGGTGTCGTCGCCGGTGACGACGAACCGGGCGTCGCTGACCGTGCCGGCGGGGGCGGTGAACGTGGTGCGGAAGTACCGGGTGGCGGCCGGCGCGGAGTTCGCGGGGTCGCCTTCCGGGTACCAGATCCAGTGCGCGCCGGTCAGCTCGACCGGGGGCGCGGCGCCCGCCGGAGGGACCGACGCGGCGGAGAGGACCAGGATCGCGGCGAGCGTGGTGGTGGTCGCGCGCCAGAGCTTCGAGGGCAGCATGCGGGCTCCCTTGGGGCGGGGATGGGGCGGCGATATTTAAAACGTTTCAAATCAGCGTGATACGTGACTGTAATCACGAACTCACACGTTGGCAATACTCCACCGGGACGTACGGGTGGTGAATCGCTTCGACGGTGCCGGGAATCCTAAATCGTTTTATGTCGTACCGGACGGCCGTTTCGGGCAAATCGGAGCGTTGACGAACGGCGGGGCCGAGCTGCATAGTGCTCGCTGGTAACGCTCACATCATTTGGTCCCGCTCTGGAGGCTTTTGTGTCTCAACGTCGAGACGGCAAGAATGTTAGCGCTAACAATCGGACGCGGATCCTGCGGGTACTGGCGGGGGTCGTCGCCCTCGTGGCCGCGAGCCTCACGACGGCGTCGACGGCTTCGGCCGCGGCCTCGCTGCCGTGCGACATCTACGGGGCCGCGGGCACGCCGTGCGTAGCGGCGCACAGCACCACCCGAGCCCTCTACGGCACCTACAACGGCGCGCTGTACCAGGTCCAGCGCGCCTCCGACGGCGCGAAGACGAACATCGGCCTGCTGGCGGCGGGCGGGTACGCCAACGCCGCGGCCCAGGACTCCTTCTGCGCCGGGACGACCTGCCTGATCACCGAGATCTACGACCAGTCCCCGCGGCACAACGACCTGACGATCGAGGGCCCCGGCGGCGCGGGCGGCCAGGACACCGGCGTCCCCGCGGACGCCCTGCCGGTGACCGCGGGCGGCCACCAGGTCTACGGCGCCTCGTTCTCCGGCCGGATGGGCTACCGCGACAACAGCACCTCCGGTGTCGCGAAGAACGGCCAGCCCGAAGGCATGTACATGATCACCTCCGGCACGCACGTCAACGGCGCCTGCTGCTTCGACTACGGCAACGCCGAGACGAACAACCAGGACACCGGCAACGGCCACATGGACGCGCTCAACTTCGGCACCGAGTGCTGGTTCCAGCCGTGCTACGGCGCCGGTCCGTGGGTGCAGGCCGACCTGGAGAACGGCTTGTTCCAGTCCGGTGCCGGCGGCAGCCAGAACACCGCGAACACCGGGATCACCGCGCCGTTCGTCACCGCGCTGCTGAAGAACAACGGCCAGAACTTCTTCGCGCTCAAGGACGGCAACGCCCAGTCCGGCGGCCTGCGGACGACGTACTCCGGCTCCGAACCGACGCGTGCGGGCTATTCGCCGATGCACCAGGAGGGCGCGATCGTCCTCGGCACCGGCGGGGACAACAGCAACGGCTCGATCGGCTCGTTCTTCGAGGGCGTGATGACCGCCGGGCTGCCGACCGACGCGGCGGACAACGCGGTCCAGGCGAACGTCGTCTCGGTCGGCTACGGCGGCGCGACCGGGTCCGCCGGCACGCTGAACCCCGGTTCGGAGATCTCGCTGCGCGCGACCACCGCGTGCTGCACGAACGACTACATCCGCCACCAGAACGACAACGCGGTGATCTCGCCCATCAGCTCCACTTTGGACAAGAACGACGCCACCTGGATCGTCCGGCGCGGGCTCGCCAGCGCGTCCTGCGTGTCGTTCGAGTCCCGCAACTACCCCGGGGACTTCCTGCGCCACTTCAACTTCCAGGTCTACCGGCAGCCGATGGACGGCAGCGCGGCCTTCCGCGCCGACGCCACGTTCTGCCCGGTCGCCGGGAAGAACGGGCAGGGCTCGTCGTTCCGCTCGTACAACTACTCCGGCAAGTACCTGCGGCACTACAACAACACCCTCTACATCGCCGACACCAGCGGCGCCCACGCGTGGGACGCCGCCGGGTCGTACAACGACGACGTGAGCTGGGTCGTCGCGCAGCCCTGGGCGCCCTGACCCGGCGCACAGCAGGATCAGGGCGACGGGTAACGCCGTCAGCAGCCACGGCCAGGCCCGGCCTTCGAAGCCGACGCCGTCGGTGGACAGCTCCAGGACCTTCGCGGTCCACCGCGCGGTAGCGACGTCCGTGCGGCGCGAGAGCGTGCTCACCGCGGTGTCGTAGGCGAAGCCGGGCCGGTCGTGGACATACTCCGGTGCGGCGCCCCAGGTGACCCCACAGAGAGCGCTTCCCTTGGTGCGCGGTGGTTGACCGCGGCGCACCCACGCCCCAGAGTGGCTCCATGAACCGGGCCCTCGGGGTGCTGACCTGCGGCGCCTTCCTCTCGATCGTGCTCGGGGTCCTCGGGTCCGGGGAGCCCGTGCTTGCGCTCTCACGCGGCCACTCGCCGCCACAACCCGTAGGCTGGGAGTGACGGCGAAGCCGAGACGGGAGTCCGACATCGATGTCAGTCCTCTGGGGCGTGTCCTTCGACGCCACCGCGCTGTCCGGGGTCGTGGTCGAGTTCCTCAAGACGGCGCGCCGGTTCGCCGGGCACCGCGTCCACCTCGACCTCGGCTACGACATCCGGCCCGACAAAGGGGCGTTCTTCCGGCCCTACCGCGACGAAGCCGGGCTGCTGCCGAAGTGGGTCACGCTCGACCGCGTCGAGGGCGTCGACGGGATCCGCGGCTACGACCGGGAGTTCGTCGAGCGGGTGCTCAGCGAGGTCGTCCAGAACGAAGACGACACCCTACGTCCCGAAATCGACCGGATCGCCGGCGAACTGGCCGAGCGCATCGTGGCCACCTGGGAACGTCTCGGCGTCACGATGGTGATGGTCGAGAACGGGACGCTGCCGGAGAACGTCACCTACACCGAAGCGCTCTACCGCGCGATCGACCGCTACGGCACCCGCCACCGCCTGGGCCGGTTCGTGTTCTGGCGCGACCACGACCTGATGTGGCAGAGCGAACCGGGCATCGCCAAGTACGGCCGGTTCCCGTACCCCGGCGTCCCCGCGCCGCGGAACTCGCCGCACATCCACTACTTCGCGCTGCACGAGCAGGCTTTGGCGAAGACCCTGGAGTGGGTTCCGGGCCTGCGGGCCATCGACGTGCTGCCCAACGCGTTCACCATCGCGCCCGCGCGGATCGACGAACGCACCGCCGGCTTCCGGCGTGACCACGGCATTCCCGACGACGTCCCGCTGCTGGCCCGGATCACGCGGATCATCCCGCAGAAGCGCATCGACCGGGACCTGCACCTGCTCGTCCTGCTGCCCGACGCGTGGCTGTTCGTCGCCGGCGACGTCGAAGAGGCGCCCGCCGAACACACCCGGCTGGTTCGGCTGGCCGACGACCTCGGCGTGCGCGACCGCGTCGTGTTCGGTGGCTGGCTGACGCCGTACGACACGAGCGTCCCCGGCCGCTACTCGGTGCGGGACCTCCTGGCGCACGCGACCGTCGTGTCGTTCCTGACCTCCTACGACTACGAGAGTTACGGCAATCCGATCAGTGAGGCGATCGCCTCCGGGACGCCATACATCACCAGCGGGTACGAGCTGTACGACGTCGTCTACGGCCGCAAGGGGTTCCGGGCGCCGGTGCTGGACATCCGGGCCCGCGACCTGCCGGACGCGGCGTTCGCCCGCGAAGTGGCCGAGCTGATCACCGACGAAGGGAAACGGGCGGACGTGGTGCGGGCGAACTCCGAACTCGGGCAGGCGCACTTCGGCACGGAGGTCGTCGACGACCTCGTCGACCGGCTCTACCCACCGCCGATGGGAGCCGGCACGCGGCTTTCCGTCGTGCTGCCGGTGTACAACGAGGCCGCGAACCTCCCGGAGGTCCTGCACACGCTGCACGACCAGCGCGACGGCGACCGCCCATTGGACAAGAGCCGGTACGAGGTCGTGCTGGTGGACAACAACTCGACCGACGACACCGTGGCCGTCGCGCACGCCTTCGCGGCCGCGCACCCGGATCTGGCCCTGCACGTCATCCGCGAGCCCGAGCAGGGGGTGTCGTGCGCGCGCCGGGCGGGCATGGACTTCGCTCTCGCACGCAGCCGCAATCGGCCCGATGCCGATCCGGCCGAGCGGTTCTACCTCGTCTCGGCGGACGCGGACTGCCGCGTCGACCCGCACTGGCTGAGCGAGCTGTTCACCGCGATGGAGGAGAGCAAAGCGGCCATCGGCGTCTGCGACTACTACTACAACGCGGCGCACTTCACCGGGCGGCCGCGGCTGTGGGACGCGATCCAGCGGACGCTGCGGTGCCGCGCGGTCACGTTTTCGCTGTTCGGCGGCTTCCCGGACGGCAAGGGCTTCGCCGTCGAGCGCGACGCCTACGAGCGCGCCGGCGGCATCGAGATCTTCTACCAGCTGCAGGACGGCAAGTTCGTCAGCCACCTGTCCGACGACTGGGACTTCGGCATCAAGGTCGCCAGCGGCGGCGACGCGATCACCTACGCGCCGCGCTCGCGCGTCGAGATCAACCCGCGCCGCGTCGACCACGCCATCGACGAGGTCATCGCCGGCCGCGCCTACGGCTCCGACGGCATCATCGTCATGCGCGACATCCGGCCCTCGGCGCCCGCCGTCGCCTCGGACCTGACCGAGGCCGAGGCGCTGCAGGCGTGGGAGTTCTCGATCAAGGACTTCACGCCGAAGAACACCATCCTGCCGGTGCTGCTGACGCCCGCGCTGCTTGAGGACGACGCCGTCATCGCGTTCTTCGGGGCCGACTTGGCCGCTCGGCTGGCGCGGCGGATCGCCGAGATCCGCGACGAGATGCGCGTCGTCGACTTCACGCCGATCCACGCGTACAAGACGCCGTCGTACCGGCTGTACTTCGAGTTCGCCGACGAGCTGTTCGCCTGCCTGCGCCGGCACGTCGGCGAGGACATCGGCCACCCGCCGCCGCTTCCGCCGTGCCTGGCGGAGGTCCCGGCCGCCCGCTTCGCGGAGTTCGTCCACTACTACTGCGAAGACCGGGAATCGGGAGAAGCCCACAACTACTTCGGCAACGGAGGGGTGTTCTGATGACCCTCGCCTACGAAGAGGCGATCGGCTCGCTGCACGCGCTCGACCCCGCGTGGCCGCGGCCCGCGGTGCTCGACGTCCTCGAGGCGCCGGAGAACCGGCACCTGCTGGACTTCGTGCAGGAGGACCCGTTCGGGGCGCACGTGTTCCCGGGCAACGTCCCCGGCTCGCCGGCGGACTTCCTGCGCGACCTGGATGCCCAGTTGGCGTCCTCGGGGCCGATCCACCTCTGGTCGTACATCCCCACGTGTGCCTACCGCTGCCGGTTCTGCCAGTACCCGGTGGTGCTGGTCAAGGGCAAACCCGAAGTGCAGTACGAAAAGGCGAAGCACTGGGTCGACCTCAACATCGCCGAAGCCCGGCTGTGGCTCGACGCCGTGCCGAACCTGCGCGGCGCGGAGGTGGGGGAGTTCAACGTCTTCGGCGGCACGCCGTCGCTGCTGCCGGAGCCGGAGATCCGCCGCCTGCTGGAGTTCTACCGCTCGAAGTTCGGCTTCACCGGCGACACGACGATCCGGTTCGAGGGCGACCCCAGCACGTTCACCCCGGCCAAGCTCGAGCTGCTGCGGGAACTGGGCTGCACCAAGCTGTCCAGCGGTGTCCAGTCGTTCGACGACCACGTGCTGGAGCTGTGCGGCCGCGAACACAGTGCCGAGATGTGCGTCGACTTCGTCCGCAACGCGCGTTCGCTCGGCTTCGAGTGGGTCAGCATCGACCTGATGTACGGCCTGCTGGACCAAACCCTCGACAGCGTCCGCCGCGACCTCGACGTCGTGCTCGAGAACGAAGTCACGGCCGTGGTCTGCACGAAGCTGCACCTGGCGTCCTACAGCGACACCCGCACCGGCGTCACGGGCGAGAAGCCGGCGGCGTGGCAGCTGCCGGCGTACCGGGACAAGCTGGTGCGCGACGGCCACCGCTGGCCGACGCTCGGCGAGCAGTACCAGATGCGCGACCTGCTCACCGACGGCCTGCGCACCGCGGGCTACACCGAGCACCCGACGATGTACTTCGCGCGCGCCGGCCTCGGGCCCGAGAAGTGGAAGGCCATCATGGTCGACCAGGACAAGCAGGAGCCCGAAGTCGCGATCGGGCTGGGCGGGTCGTCGAGCTGCCGCGCGTCCGAGGCGATCACCGACGTCAACTCCCGCCGCTACACCGAAACCGTTTCGGACGGCCGCATTCCCCTGGGCTCGGCGACGCGGTTCACGCCCGAAGCCCAGGAGGCGAGGGCGGTGAAGATGGCGCTGACGACGTTGCAGCCGTTGCGGGATTCCGTGCACGCGGAACGGTTCCCGGGGTGTTCGCTGTTCGCGGAACCGTGGCTGGGCAAGTTCCGGTCGCTGGCCGCGCGAGGCCTCGTCGAGCTGCGCCCGCACGACGGCGTCGTCGAACTCACGCCGGTGGGGGAGGTCCTGGTCGAAGCGATCATCACCACCGAGCTATAGATCACTACATCGAGTGACACATCGCTCGCGCGGAGCGACAAGAGCAGGCAGCATGGGCTTCGGACGTGCCAGTACCGAGATCGGAGCCCCGATGAGCCGAACCGTTGCCGGACACGACGAACAGCGGTGGCGGCCCCGGCTCGCCGCAGCGGGCGCCTTGGCCGCGCTCGCTTCGGTGGTCGTGGCCGTCCCCGCTGAAGCGGCGCCGGACTACTCACTCGCGGACACGAACTTCGCGGGCACGCAGATCGCGCTCCACGAAGGGGTGGTGCCGGGCTCCGCGCGAGCCGAGACGACCGACCAGACGCTGGGGCACGACGTCAGCGGGCACCAGGGCGCCGTCGACTGGGCCGCCGCGTCGGCCGGCGGCGCGAAGTTCACCTACGTCAAGGCGACCGAGGGCACCGGGTTCGTCAACCCGCAGTACGGCCAGCAGTACGACGGCGCGCACGCGGCGGGCCTGATCCGCGGCGCGTACCACTTCGCCCGCCCCGACATCTCCGGCGGCGCGGAGCAGGCGGAGTACTTCATCGCCCACGGCGGCGGCTGGCGCTCCGACGGCAAGACGCTCCCGGGCGCGCTGGACATCGAGTACAACCCGTACGGCGATGTCTGCTACGGCAAGAACCCGGCCGACATGACGGCGTGGATCACCGACTTCACGCGCACGTACCTGGCGAAGGTCAAGCGCAGCGCGCTGATCTACACGAGCACGGCGTGGTGGAAGCAGTGCACGGGTAACGCGTCCGGGTTCGGGAACACGAACCCGCTGTGGCTCGCGCGCTACGGCCCGGACGTCGGGGAGCTCCCGGCGGGCTGGGACAAGCAGAGCATCTGGCAGTTCGCCCGCGACGGCGGCCTACCGGGGGACCAGAACTACTACAACGGGCCGTTCGGCCGGGTCGTGGCGCTGGCCGGCGGCGCGGCTTAGCGTTGCCAGTGTCCCGACAGGTCCGGCCACGGCGGCCGCCGCAGCACGGCGAGCGTGCCAAGGGTCGCGGCGACCAGCCCGGTGCCGATGGCGAGCAGGGCGACGCGCGTCGCGTCGACGGCCGGCTCGAACTTGGCCTGGCCGTCGCGGATCGCGAACACCCCGGGCGGCCTGGTCACGGTGATCACCGTCGTGCCGTCGGGCGTCTCGTGCGGTTCGCCGAAGATCCGGGGTTCGGATGCACCCGGTCGCGGCAGGCCTCGTAACGTCATACCTGCCGATCGAACCCGGAAACCGCGGCGCTGACAACATCGGACAAGCTGCTTGCCGGTCTCGTGATCGGCTCCCTACCATCGATCGGGTGCGAGCAGCCCACCGGATCGCTGTCCTGGCCACGATTTCCGCGTTGGTCGTCGCTTCGGCCCCGAGCGCGGACGGGGCGGGGCACGCCTGGTTCACGTCGTGGGCGCAGTCGCAGGACGGCCACGCCGACGCGCCGGTGTCCGGCCAGTCCCTGCGGATGATCACCCACCTGAGCCAGGGCGGGGACGCGGTGCGCGTCCGCCTCCAGAACACGTTCGGCACCGGCCCGCTGACGGTCGACCACGCGACGGCCGGCCTGAGCACGAGCGGCGCCGACGTCTCGGGAACGCGCGACCTGACGTTCGCCGGCCGGGTGGCGGTCACGATCCCGGCGGGCGGCGAGGTCTGGAGCGACGAGACCCGCCTCGCGACCCGCCCGGACACGAACCTCGCGGTGAGCATGTTCGTCTCGGGCACCGCCGTCGTCGGGCGGCACGGCGCCGGACTGCGGGACAACTACTTGACCGCTGCCGGCGCGGGCGACCACACAGCCGACGCGTCGGGCGACGCCTTCACCTCGACGGTCGGTTCGACGTACGTGGTGAGCGCGGTCGATGTGCACAACGCGTCGTTGAAGGGCACGGTGGTCCCGTTCGGCAGTTCGGTGGTCGACGGGATCGGCAGCACGAACTGCGGCCCGGGCTGCACGCAGCTCGGCGCGGACCGCCGGTGGACCGACGACCTGGCGCGCCGGATCGTCGCCGCGTCGACGCCGCTGGCGGTCGCCAACGCAGGCGTGTCGGGCACGACGAGCGCGCCGTCCTGCCCGGGGATGCCGCCGTCGGTGGCGGGCCTGGACGCGGGGAGCCGCCTCGACCGCGACGTGCTGGCACTGCACGGCGTCACGGCGGTGATCTACTACTACGGAACGAACGACCTGGCGTACGGCTGCGACGCGGCGACGATCCTGGCGAGCTACCGATCGGTGTTCCAGCGGTTGCGAGCGGCGGGGATCGCGGTGTACGTCACCCCGAGCACGCCGCGGCCGGGCTACAACGACCAGGCGAACCTGGCGCGCCACGAGATCGGGCTGTTCGTGTCCCGCTGGTCGTCGTGCGGCGGCACGTGTTCGGGCGTGGTGGACTTCGACATGGTGCTGAAGGACCCGCTGAAGCCGAACAGCATCCTGCCGGCGTACGACAACGGCGACGGAATCCACGCGAACGCGGCGGGCCAGCAAGCCTTGGCGGACTTCATCTCGCTCCCGATGCTCGCCGGTTCCGCGCGCCGCTAAGGTGGGTTGAGCCGACTCGAGGGGGACCGCCATGACCGATCAGGAAGGCGCCGACTGGATTCCGCCGGAAGCGGATCTTTCCCGGCCCAGCGCCGCGCGGATCTACGACTACCTGCTCGGTGGCGCCCACAACCTCGCCGCCGATCGGGCCGTCGCCCAGAAGCTCGAGGCCATCCAGCCGCAGGTCGCCAGCGTGGCTCGCCGGAACCGGGCCTTCCTGCGGCGCGCGGTGCGGTTCATGCTCGACCAGGGTGTCCGGCAGTTCCTCGACCTCGGCTCCGGCATCCCGACCGTCGGCAACGTGCACGAAGTTGCGCAGGCCGTCGATCCCGCGTCGAAGGTCGTCTACGTCGACTACGAACCCGTCGCGGTCGCGCACAGTCTCATGCTGCTCAAGGACAACGCCAACGCCGCGGCGCTCGAGGCTGACGCCACGGACACCGAGGCCGTGCTCAGCTCCGAACCCGTGAAGAGCCTGCTCGACCTCGGCGAACCCGTCGGCCTGCTCGCGATCACCCTCGGGCACTACCTGCCGGAGGTCGAGGGCGTCTTCAGCGCTTACCGGAACGCGCTCGCCCCCGGCAGCCACTTCGCGCTGACGCATCTCACCAACGACTTCGCCGTCCTGCGTGACCCCAAGATCGCCGAGACGATGCGCTCGACCCAGGACCACATCTACCCGCGCTCGCGCGCCGAGGTGCTCGCCCTCTTCGACGGCTTCGAGCTCGTCGAGCCGGGGCTGACGACCTCCGCGAACTGGCGGCCGGACCGCGTCGCCGCGGTGGTGGACCCCGAAGAGGACGGTCTGTACGCCGGCGTGGGCGTCAAGCTTTAGGGCTCGTTGGAGAAGCGTTCCCACGCGGACTGCCGGGTCATTCCCAGCGCTTCGCCGATCTGCGACCAGGTGCCGCCCAGTTCGCGTGCCTTGCCCACCCAAGCCGCAAGGTTCTCCTGCACTTGAGTGGTGGCGGCCGCGACCGGCCGAAGGTTCTGCAGAACGTGTTCGAGCGGCAGATCGTGCTCCCACGGCGCGATGTGCGGCGCGTCGGCGGGCTTGCCTTCGATCACGGAGACGCACAGCTGCACGCACCCGTCACAGATGAAGACGCCCGGCCCGCCGACGAGCGTCTCGACTTCGGTGTTCGGCTTGGCGCAGAACGAACAGCGCGCAATCACCCCAGTGGCCATCGTGACCTCCTCGTCAGGACGGACCTTACAGCCGTAAGGCGGAGCCTGACAAGCTGAGGAAGTTCGAGGTCCATTCGGCAAGTTCGGTGAGCCGGCCGGTGAGCTCTTCGATCTCGGCCCAGCGCCGGTGCTCCCGTTCCAGATCTGGCACAAGGAAGTCCTCGACGAGGAGCAAGAGCGTGGAGATCTCATAGGCGACGTCGGCAAGCTGCAGAAAAGGGCGATACTCGGCTTCTTCACCGATCCCGTTCCGCGCGGCCCACTCACGAGCCCCAAGCCCGGCGACGCGACAGATGGACTCGACCGAGCGCCGGATCGCCCCACGCCGGGAGTCAGGCTGCCCCTCGGTCAGCGGGGCGACGTTCCAGGCCACGGACAGCAGACAGCACCCGGCGTCATCCATTGAGTTGTGCTTCACGCAGGTACTCTGCGGACTGCGGGTGGCCACACGGCCGTTCCGACGCGCGGAGCAACCTGATCGTGTAAGAAATCCGCCCCGATCGAGAAGGGGGCAAGAATCGCTGTATTGACCGTCGCGATGACGGCGCACGGAAGAAGCCGCCGACGGGCTGGACGTTGCTCGGTGCGTGGCTGATCGTGATGTCGATCCCGGTGTGGGTTCCGGTCGCGCTGCTGGCGAGCAAGCTCGGCCTCGCGGGGGCCCGCAGCGACGGGGTCAAGAAGTAAGAAAGCCGCTTAGCCCGGGTGCATCACCCAAGGCGAGCGGCTTCTGTGTCCGTCGGGCTGACAGGATTTGAACCTGCGACCCCTTGACCCCCAGTCAAGTGCGCTACCAAACTGCGCCACAGCCCGGACCCGCACTCGCTGAGTGCGTGAGAAGTACTCTAGCGTGCCCGCCATAGCCGTCTGCACGCGGGGCCCCCATCCGCCTGACCTGCGGAAACGCAGGTCAGGCGGACCGCGCCAAGATCAAGCCGGGTTGGAAGCATGCGTCAGGGTCTGCCACGCCACGAACAGGTTGTTCGAGCCCGCCGGGCGCTGGCGCTCCGTCAACGTCTGCGTGGTCGACATCGCTATGCCCAACCGCGTGTGCAGCGCGTTGAGCCCCACCTCCGTCACCGGGCCCAAGCCGAGCTTCAACGACCCCGAGCACAGCCACGACGGCACCGCCGCGCCCAGCTGGTACTTCGACTGGAACCCCAGCGCCTGACGCAGGCGCTCGCCCACGTCCGTTCCGTACACGTCCTGGCCCTGGATTCGCAGCGTCTCCGCCACGTCCGCGATCGCCGCTATGCCGTAGCCCGTGTGGGTGAAGTCGCGGCAGGTCTCCTGCGTCAGGCCGTCCACGAACGTCGACTGGCCCTGCCAATAGCCCACGATTTGGTCGCGAGAGGACAACCCGCTGCCCGGGACCGTCTTCGGCAACGAACCGTCCGACGACAGGTACACGTACGCCGCGACGCGGTTGCGGTACCTCGTGACCGCCTTGTCGAAGTTCGTCTTGTCCTCCAGGAACACCGAGATTCCTACCGCGGCCTCCATCATGGACAGTTCCCAGTTGCCGTTGCTGTTGCTGCCGTTGATGATCTTGTTCAAGTACACGTTGCGCAGCATCGTGCCGAAGCGGCCGGAGTTCGGCCAGCTCGAATACGTGTACTTGATGATCTCCGCCGCGCGGGGCCACGACGAACCCGCCCAGCCCGTCTGCAGCGGCGCGTTGCTGTTGGTGTGGCTCGTGATCGTCGCCGACCACGCGTCCATCAGCGCGATCGCCTTCTGCGCGTACCGCGCGTCGCCGGAGATGTACCAGATCAGCGCGTCCGTGTACGCCGCGATCGCGTCTTCCCGCTCGTCGGTGCACCCGTAGTTCGGGTTCGAATAGGACCCGCATTCGACGACCGCGCGCGGTTTGGGTGTGCGGGAAAGGGATGCGTACGAACTCGAGACAGCCTGGTCGTACGCCGCCTTCCACGGCTGGGCGCCGGCTTTCACCTGGGACTTGACGAAATCGAGCTGCGGGCGGCTGACCAGCACGCCCGGGTGCGTGAACGTCGCGGGCGCCGCGGGGGCCGGCGTGCTGACCAAGCCGAGGGCGAGCGGCACCAGGGCGGCGAGCGTGACGACTTTTCTCAAGCGGGACATGGCTCTCCTCGAGACGACGGTGTCCGGGGCTGGCGCGCCGCGCTCAAGTTTCATGGTCCAGACCATAGTCCGTCAAGAAGCCGGAAGCCCTTTCTTTGTCTCCTGAAGAAAAGTAGAGGGAAATGTTCAGCCCGCTGAACGGAAACGGCCTTCCGTTCAGCGGGCTGAACGAATCAGCCGAGCCCGGCGCTGACCGCGTTCATCAATGTCCCGGTGTCACCCGACATCTCCCACGCCATCACGCCGAGCAGGCCGCGGGACTTGAGCCACGTCGTCTTCAGCCCGATCGACCACGCGTCGTCGAACGTCCACCACTGGCCGCCGTTGCCGGTGTAGCACGACGTCGCGACCGCCGCCGTGTCGTGGTAAACCGTGCACGCCGGCACGCTCGCCACCAGGTTCGCATAACCCCGGGTGCCCGCTTCCTCGGCGAACTGCCCCGGCGCCGCGCCGGTCGCCGACTGCCATTCGCCGTGCTTCCCGCCGTCCGCGACGCCCTGCCAGCCGCGTCCGTAGAACGCCAATCCGAGCGTCAGCCGGCGTGGGTCGACGCCCGCGTCCGTGTACGCATTGATCGCGCTTTCCGCACTGAAGTGGAAGTTGTACGGGTCGTCCGCGTCGGCGTACAGATTGCCCTGGTGGCCCGTACGGTTCGGCTCCCACGAGTTGTCGCTGCCCGAGCCGTGGAAGTCGTACCCCTGCACGTTCGCGACGTCCAGGTAGTTGAAGACGCGGGACAGGTCCCAGCCCGACGCGACCTTGGCCGGGTCCGCCGGGGTGAACGCGTGCAGCTGGTAGCGCTTGCCGGTCGTCGCGCCGTACGCGTCGAGCTGCGCGCGGAACTCGGCCAGCAGGGCGGTCAGGTTGTTCTTGTCGTTCGGGCTCCAGTGGTTGCCCGGGTGGCCGTCGGCGCTCGCCGGCCACTCCCAGTCGAGGTCGATGCCGTCGAAGATGCCCGCCGCGGTGCCCGGGCCGCCGGCGCCGCCGTAGGACGCGATGTTGCCCTTGATCCACGTGTCGAGGCACGACGAGACGAACTTCTTGCGCGACGCGTCGGTGGCCGCGACGTCGGAGAAGTACTTCGAATACGTCCAGCCGCCCAGCGACACCAGCACCTTCAGGTTCGGGTGCTTCGCCTTGAGCTTCTTCAGCTGGTTGAAGTTGCCGCGCAACGACTCCCAGCCCGTGTCCGCCACGCCGTCGACCGACTGCGCCGCCGAGAACGGCCGCGAGTAGTCGGCTTCGGCGTCACCCGCGCCGTCACCCTGGCTGGGGTCCTGCGGATTCGCCGTGGTGCCCTTCGTGACGCCGGAGAGGCAGGTCAGGTTCACCGGATCGATGTTCTCGAACGCGTACAGGAGGTGCGTCAGCTTCGCCGCCGCGCCCGAGGTCTCGAGGTTCTTCACGAAGTACTGGCGCCCGTAGATGCCCCACTGGACGAAGTACCCGACCTTTGCGTAGCCGGAAACGATGTCGCCTGTCCGGGCTGTAACCGCGGCACTCGGCGCCGACACGTTGTCGTAGCCGTCACGAGCGCGCACGGTGAAAGTGTACGAAGTGGACGGTGCCAGCCCGGTCACGACGGCGGCCGTCGTGGTCACCGTCGTGGCCAAAGTGGACCCGCGGTAGACGTCGTAGCTGACGACGCCGGTGTTGTCGGTCGACGCCGTCCACGCCAGGGACACGCTGCCCGAGTCGGCGGCCGTCGAGCGCAGCCCGTTCGGCGCCGACGGTGGTTGCGTGTCGTCCGCCGGGTTGTTCGTCGTGACGGCCAACGCCGCGCTGGCGGGTGAGGTGTTTCCCTTGGCGTCCTTGGCCTTCACCGTGAACGAGTACGCCGTTCCCGGCGTGAGCCCGGAAATCGTGGCGCTGGTCCCCGTCACCGACGTGGCCAAGGACGTCCCCTGGTAGACGTCGTACCCGGTCACCGGCAACGACCCAGCCGTCGAGGCGTTCCACGCCAGGGCGACCGTCTTGGTCGTCTTCGCGACCAGCCGCAGGTTCGCCGGAGCGCCCGGGGGAGTGTCGGGTGAACCGTCGCAGTTGGCGTTGTCGACGCGGCACTGCGCCGGCGTCGCGGCGGCGCTGAGCCGGAACGTCGGGCTGTACGGGTAGGTGTTGCGGCCCGGCGCGAGCGTCGCGATGTAGTACGCCGGCGTGAGCGTGACTTGGGTGCCGCTCTGCGTCACCGTGCCGTTTTCGCCGGTCGAGGCGGTGATCCCGGCGGGCAGCGTGAAGGTGATCGCCCAGTTGCTTACCGACGCGGTGCCGGTGTTGGCGACGGTGTAGGTGCCGGTGGTGCCGCTCGTCGCCAGGGTGGCGGTCAGCGAACCGGCTGCGGCGGCGGGTGGCGCGAGCGCCACGCTGCCGCCGGCGGCTATCAGTACGGCGGCGAGTGCGGAGCGTAGTCGTGCGGAGGTGCGTCTCATGGCGGTTCTCCAAGCGGCACGAGGCGGGGGACGACGTGGTCTAGACCACATCGAATGTAACCCGGTGCGGAGAGAACCGCGCACGCCCGAACGGCGGCAACCGGTGTCCGAACGGACTGTTAACGACCCGAGAACGTCGCCTTACCGGGTCCGTCCGCGAGGAACGACTTGACGGCGTTGCGGAGGTCTTCGGTCTCGAAGAGCCCGGCCGCGATCGTCGTGATGTGCGCGTTCGCCTCCGGGACGCCGCCGGCGGAGAAGTGGTCGAGGACGCGCTTGGTCGCCGCGTGCGCCTTGGTCGGCCCGGAGGCCAGCTGACGCGCGAAAGCCCGGGCGGCGTCGTCGAAACCCTCGTCCGGCAGGACGCGGTTGACGACGTTCCAGCGCTCGAGCGTCGCGGCGTCGTAGGTGTCGCCGGTCATCACGAACTCCTTGGCGCGTCCGACGCCGGCGCGGTCGGCGAGCCGCTGCGTGCCGCCCATGGTCGGCGTCAGCCCGACGACCTTCTCGACGAGCCCGAACTTCGCGCGCGAGGCGGCCAGGATCAGGTCGCAGGCCACCGCGACCTCGAAGGCCCAGGTCAGGCACAGGCCGTGCGCGGCGAACACGGTCGGGAACGGCAGGGCCGCGATCCGGTCCGGGATCGCCAGCATCTCGTCGAACAGCACCTTCGCCTCGGTCGGCGAGCCCTGGGCGTCGAACAGCGAGACGTCCACGCCGCCGCTGACGATCTTGCCCTCGGCGCGGATCAGCAGCGCCCGCGCGGGTGACGCTTCCAGCTCGTCGATGGCCGACGAAAGCGAATCCTGCAGGGCGCCCGTGTAGAGGTTCAACGGCGGAGCGTCGACGGTCAGGACGGCGAGCCCGCCGTCACGATCGAGGCGGACCTGGTCGGTCATGTTCACCCTGCTTCTTCGGCGGCGACGATGTCGTCCCAATACTGCTGGGCCTCGGGGCGCCAGTCGACGTGTTTGTGATGGAACAGTTCCGCCGCTTTCGTGCCGCTCCACTTCGCCGGCAGGAGCTCGGCGGGCAGCTGCGGGTCGAGGAACGGGAACCGCCGCCACTCGTGCACCAGCTCGGTCTGCGCGCGCAGCACCGCGCGGCCGCCGGTGGGGTGCAGGCCGGTGAACCGGTCGATGAAGTCCTCGTAGCGGTCCTTCAGCTCGGTCAGGTCCCAGGACCGCGCGACCATCGTCTCCTGCTCGCCGACCTCGCCGTAGGTGGCGGTGAAGGACATCGCCTGGGCGTCGAGGCCGAGCTCGTTGACGATCTGCTGGGCCTCGCGCTGGCGGCTCAGGTCCGGGCTGACCCACACGCCCGCGACCGGCGAGCCGAAGCCCGCCCAGGTCAGCCGCGTGCGGAGGCGGTGGCGCAGGTCGCGCTTGGCTTCCGGCACGGAGACGATGAGCATCAGCCACTGGCCGTTCCACGGGCGCTCTTCGCGGCCGAACGCGTAGATTCGCTCGGCGCCCTCGGTGAGCAGGCGGCGCCCCGGCGGCGTCAGCGACCAGCGCACGCGGCGCCCGACGCGTTCGGAGACCACCCAGCCCTCGGCGGCGGAACGGGCCAGGGCCTGGCGCGCCGACTTCTCCTCGATGTCGAGGATGCCGAGCACCTCGACCAGCATCGACGTCCAGACCGGCTTGTCACGCGGCAGCGTGTACTCCCCGAGAACGGTCATCAGCAGCGACCGCGCGCTCGCGTGGCTGACCTCGCGGCGCCGGCTCACCGTGGGCCGGGGCGCGGATGGGCGTCCTTCCCTCGGTTTCGGCCTGCGGCCGAGGGTGACCGGGGGAGCGGATTCGCCCATGCTGTTTCACCGACCTCACTGCTTGGCTGTTCCGACAACCGAACAGGTTACCCACACTGAGTGATCAAAGCGCCACCGGACACACACAGTCGGTGGCTTTGACCATGATCTGACAGTTCAGCACGGCCCCGTAGACTTGGCCACCTCATGAGCGCAACTCTCGTCGCGAAGGACCTGGCCGCGGGCCACGGTGACCGCATCCTCTTCTCGGGCCTCGACCTCGTGGTCGCGCCCGGCGACGTCGTCGGCCTGGTCGGCGTCAACGGCGCCGGCAAGTCGACGCTGCTGCGGACGCTGGCCGGGCTCGCGAAGCCCGACGACGGCGAAATCCGGCTGAACCCGCCGACCGCGACCGTCGGGCACCTGCCGCAGGAGCCCGAGCGGCGTGAAGGCGAGTCGGTGCGGGCGTTCCTGGCGCGCCGCACCGGCGTGTCGGCGGCGCAGGCGGACCTGGATCTTGCGACCGCGGAGCTCACCGCGGGCTCGGCCGGCGCGGACGACCGGTACGCCCTGGCGTTGGACCGCTGGCTCGACCTGGGTGGCGCCGACCTCGACGACCGCGCCGCGGAAGTGGCGGCCGACCTCGGGCTCGCCGTCGACCTCGATCAGCCGATGACGTCGTTGTCCGGTGGCCAGGCGGCGCGTGCCGGGCTGGCGTCGCTGCTGCTGAGCCGCTACGACGTCTTCCTGCTCGACGAGCCGACCAACGACCTCGACCTGGACGGCCTGGCGCGGCTGGAGCGGTTCGTGTCCGGGCTGCGGGCGGCGACGGTGCTGGTCAGCCACGACCGCGAGTTCCTGGCCCGGACGGTCGACCGCGTCGTAGAGCTGGACTTGGCGCAGCAGCAGGTGAACGTCTACGGCGGCGGGTACGAGGCCTACCTCGAGGAGCGCGAGGTCGCGCGCCGGCACGCGCGTGAAGAGTACGACGAGTACGCCGACACGAAGGCTTCGCTGGAGGCGCGCGGTCGGATGCAGCGGGCGTGGATGGAGAAGGGCGTCAAGAACGCGCGCCGGAAGCAGCCCGACAACGACAAGAACGCCCGTAAGTTCCGCGCCGAGGCGACCGAGAAGCAGGCGTCGAAAGCCCGGCAGACCGACCGGATGATCGAGCGGCTGGACGTCGTCGAGGAGCCGCGCAAGGAGTGGGAGCTGCGGATGGAGATTGCCGCGGCCCCGCGGGCGGGCGCGGTGGTCGCGACCTTGCGGGGTGCTGTCGTGCGGCGGGGTGGGTTCACGCTCGGGCCGGTGGATCTGCAGGTCGATTGGGCGGACAAGGTCGCCATTACCGGGGCGAATGGTTCCGGGAAGTCGACGTTGCTGGCTGCGCTCCTTGGCCGGTTGCCGTTGGACGAGGGGTCCGCGGCGTTGGGGCCGGGGGTGGTGGTCGGCGAGGTCGATCAGGCGCGGCGGTTGTTCCTCGGTGATGTTCCGCTTGCTTCGGCGTTTGCTCGTGAGGTGCCGGAGTTGGCTGATGCTGATGTCCGGACTTTGCTGGCGAAGTTCGGGTTGAAGGCCGCGCATGTGCTTCGCTCCGCTGCGACGCTCTCGCCGGGCGAGCGGACGCGGGCTGCGTTGGCACTGTTGCAGGCTCGTGGGGTGAATTTGCTCGTGTTGGACGAGCCGACCAACCATCTTGATTTGGCGGCGATCGAGCAGCTGGAGTCGGCGCTGGACAAGTACCCGGGGACGCTGCTGCTCGTGACCCATGACCGGCGGATGTTGGACGCTGTGCACGTGGGACGGCGTCTTGAGGTGGATGGTGGGAAGGTTCGCGAGTTGTGACTCGGTTGGTGGCTGCGGTCGGGGCGTTGGTGAGTAGTGCTCTCGTTTGGGAGCGCTGCCCGCTGCACCGTGAGAGCGGTGCTCTCGATGGTGAGCATCGCCCACCACTATGGGAGAGCAGCGCTCACGAAAGTCAGCACTGGTCGCGGCTGGGTGAGAGCACTGCTCTCGAAATTGAGCGGCGCGCGATGTGTGTGAGCGGCGCTCTGGTTTGAGAGCATCGTGTCGGACGGCTTGCGAGCAGTGCTCTCGACCGTGAGCGGTGCCGGTCGCCCCGGCGGAGCGGTGATCTCGGCGTGAGCCTGAGGCGAACCCATGTCGGAGCAGTGCTCTCGCAAGCAAACACTGGGTGCTCGCTGCCTGCTGGCGCGTGTGAGCGGTGCTCCCGCTCTTGCGGACTGATCGCCGGCCTGCGAGAGCGGTGCTCCCGGACTGCGTGCCGATGCCCGGCCTGTGGGAGCGGATCTCGACTCTGGGGGTGCCCTCCGTCGCGTATGAGCAGTGCTGCCGTTTGGGAGCGCCGCGTCTTGGTGTGCGAGAGCGGCGCTCTCGAAGCTGCACACTGATCACTGGCTTGCGAGAGCGGTGCTCTCGACTCTGGTGGGTGCTCTCCGCCGGTTGTGAGCGGTGCTCTTGGATGTGAGCAGCCGTACGCAGGGCGAGTGAGCAGTGCTCTTGTCTGGGAGCGCCGCTCAGCCCTTTGTTGCGCCGCCCGTTAGGCCCTTCACGAATTGCTTCTGCAGTGCCAAGTAAAAGATCAACACCGGCAGCGTCGCCAAGAACATCAGCGCGAACACGCTGCCCAAGTCGGCCTGGTACTGGCCGATCGACCGGTAAATCCCCGTCGTGATCGTGGTGCCCTGGCTTGGTCCGAGGATGATCAGCGGGTCGATGAAGTCGTTCCAAATCCACACGCCCAAGAAGATCAACACCGAGGCCGTCGCCGGGCGCAACAACGGGAAAACCACGCGCCAGAACACCTGCATGCGACTCGCCCCGTCGAGGAGCGCCGCCTCCTCCAGCTCCACCGGCACCCCTCGGATGAACCCCGTGAACACGAACACCCCGAACGGCACGTAGTACCCGACGTTGAACAACACGAGCCCCTGCAGCGTCGCCATCAGGTGCGTCACCCGCAGGACGTCTGTGATCGGGATCAGGATCACCTGCGGCGGGATCATCAACCCCGCCAGCAGCACCAGCGTCAACACCTTCGTCCACCGCTTGCCCGACCGCGCCAGGTAGTGGCCGAGCATGGCCGACAGCACCGTCAGCACCAGAATCGACAACACTGTCACGACCACGCTGTTGGTCAAGCTGACCCAGAACAGCCCGTCCGGCCGGGTCAGGACCGCGTGGATGTTCGCCAGCGTGGGCGGCAGCGGGAGCGACGCCGGCTCCTTCGCGATCAGGTCCCCCTGCTTGACCACGTTCGTCAGCACCAGGTACAGCGGCACGAAGAACACCGCGCTGACCAGCAAAGCGACCGACGGCCGCAGCCAGGACCGGGTCACAGGTCCACCTCCCGGCGGCGCAGGAAGTTGAGCACGATCGTCGTCACGACCGCGACGATCACCAGCATCAATACCGCCATCGCCGACGCGTAGCCGACGTGGTTCGAGTCGAAGCCGGTCTGCAGGACGTCGAACGCGATCGTCGCGGTGGCTCCGGAACCCGGGCCGCCGTTGGTGATCACCTTGACGTAGTCGTACGTCTTGAACGCCGAGATCAGCAGCACGACCGTGTTGATCGTCAGCGACGGCGCGAGCAGCGGCCAGGTGACCGCCCGGAACCGCCGCAGCGGGCCGGCGCCGTCGATTTCGGCCGCCTCCAGCAATTCCGTAGGCACCCCCTGCAGCCCGGCCAGGTAGACGACGACGCAGAACCCGAGCATCTGCCAGCACACGATCGACGCCACCGAATACAGCGCGACGTCCGGATCGGACAGCCAGCCCGGCGGGTGCTCGACGCCCAAGGCCCGCAGCAAATTGTTCAACGGGCCCTGGTCGTCGAGCAGCCGCGACCACACGATCGAGACGACGACCGAACTGAGGATCACCGGCGTGAAGAACACGCTGCGCAAAGCGTTGTGCAGCCAGCCTTTCCGGTCCAGCAGCAGCGCGACGCCGAGACCCAGGACGTTCGGCACGATCACCACGATCAGCGTCAGGATCGTCGTGACCTTCAACGCGGTGAGGAATTGTTCGTCGGAGAACAGCAGTCGGTAGTTGTCGAAGCCGACGAACTTCACCGGCGGGTTGAACGGGTTGTAGTTCGTGAGGCTGTACCCGAAGCTGATCAGGATCGGCGCCAGCACGAAACACAGGTAGACGAGCACTCCCGGAGCGCCGAACGACGCGAAGTGCCACACCCTCGGCAGGATCGGCTTGCGCCGGCGGCGACGGACGGGGGAGCGACGCGCGCTCGGCGGGGCGGGCGGGGAGACGACGGCGGCCAAGTTCGTCAGCCCGCCTTGGCCCACTCGGTGTCCAGGAACGCGCACGCGTCGGCCACGGACTTGCGACCGGTGATGACGTCCTGGGCGGCCTGGTCGACCTTGTCCTTCATGCCGGGCAGCAGCCCGTCGTCGGCGGTTTCCCAGCGGAACGCGTGCACCACGGCGTTCTTCTCCACGGCCTGCGTGTAGAGGTCGTAGCCGGCCTTGAAGGTCGGGCCGACGTCCGCGGGCGGGGTGTAGCCCTTGATCGCCGGGAACAGGCCGTCGGCCTTGACCGACGCGTCCAGCTGGTCCTTGTCGAGCTGGAAGCCGAGCGCGAACTTCCTGGCGGCGTCGAGGTTCGCGGCCTTGGCGTTCACGATCATGCCGCCGCCGGTGTAGGCGGGGACGACCAGCTTGCCGTCCTCGGTGGGGAAGTTGAAGACGCCGATCTCGAAATCGTGCTTCTTGCTGTCGGCGTTGGCGGCGAACCAGTTGCCCATCGGGTACATCGCGCTCTTGCCGTCCAGGAAAGCCTGCTCGGTCGCCGCGTAGTCGCGGGACACGCTCGTCTTGTCCACGTACCCCTTCGACGCGAGGTCGGCCAGCTTGGAGAACGCTTTCTGGAACGCGGGATCGGCGAACTTGACCTTGTCCTGACGGCGCTGCGTCAGCCAGTCCGGCATCGTGCTGTAGACCTCGGTGCTGACCAGGCCGGAGAGGATCATCGACGACGGGAAGCCGTCCTTGCCGCCGCCGATGGTGAACGGCGAGAAGCCCTTGTCCTTCAGCTTGCCGGCGTCGGCGACGAGCTCGTCCCACGTCTTCGGGGGCGCGCTGATGCCCGCGTCGGCGAACATCTTCTTGTTGTAGTAGATCGGCGGGATGGTCTGGGTGTTCGCCGGCAGCTGGTAGTACTTCCCGCGGACCGGGTTCGCCTCGGGGAACTGGAAGTCCTTGAGCTCGTCCGGCGTCCAGGCATACAGGTTGCCCGCTTCGGCGAAGCCCGCCGAGTCGACGGCGATCATCACGTCCGGGAACTGGCCGGACTGCAGGAGCTGCTTCGCGTACGACGTCCGGCCGTCGGCGGTCGGGGCGACGAGCTTCTTGACCTTGATCCCCGGGTTCTTGTCCGTGACGCGCTTGATGGCGGCGTCCCAGTAGGCGGGGGTCAGGTTCGGGGTCTCGAAGGTCAGGAAGGTGATCTCCGCGTCGCCGCCGCCGCCGCTGTTCGAGCCGACCGAACACGCGCTCACCGCCAGGAGCGCCGCTGCCCCCAACGCCAGGAACCTTCTCATCGAGCCTCCCACCATATGTGATGTATGACGCATTTGATCTGACGTCTAGCGGGCTGTCAAGCGCGATATGGCCACGAAACCGTCGACGGGCGGCCGAAAGATCCGATCTCTAGCGCGCGATTCGGCTCAGTCGGGTCACCGTGCTCGCGAAGTCGCCGGTCGGCAGCGTCAGCGGCAGCCCGTGGGCGAGCAGCACGGCTCCGCTGTGCGTCGCTCCGGAATCCGAATCCACGTACCGGTCAGCGGGATCGAGGCCCTCGAGGCGCAGCGGCCGCTCCGGTGCGGCGAAGTGCGCGGCCTGCCGGTAGGCGAAGACGACGGTCCGGTCTTCGTGGACGTACTGCAGTGCCGTGACGCCGTCGTCGACAGGTGGCCGCAGCCGGTACAACGCGCCGTGCTGGACCACCGGCCGGATGTCCTTGTAGAGCGCGATCAAGTCGCCGGCGAGCGCGAGGTCGTCGTCGGGCCAGCGCACGATGTCGCCGCCGATGCCGAGCACGCCCGCCATGGCGACGTGGAACCGGAACCGCAGCGGCACCGACCGCCCGGTGACGAAGTTGGGGTTGTCGGTGACCCAGGCCGACATCGCGCGCGCCGGGTAGAGCTGGCTGTAGCCGTGCTGGATCCGGAGCCGGTCGAGCGCGTCGGTGTTGTCCGACGTCCAGACCTGGTCGGCGCGCGCGAGCACGCCGAGGTCGATCCGCCCGCCCCCGCCGCTGCACGCTTCGATCCGCAGGCCCGGGTGGTCGGCGCGCAACCGGTCCAGGAGCGCGTAGACGGCGCTCGTGTGCTCGACCCACAGGCGATCCGGGTTGGCGTCGCCGGGCCAGCCGGCTTCGCTGAACGGGCGGTTCATGTCCCACTTGAGGAAGTCGACGCCGTGGTCGCCGACGAGCCGGTCGAGCCACTCGTGGGCCCACGCGCGGACGTCCGGCCGGGCGAAGTTGAGGACGAGCTGGTTGCGCAGCTGCGACCGGCGCCGGTGCGGGTGGTGCAGCACCCAGTCCGGGTGGGCGCGGTAGAGATCGCTGTCGGGGTTGACCATTTCGGGCTCGACCCAGATGCCGAACCGCATGCCGAGCCCGTGCACGGCGTCGACCAGGGGCTTGAGCCCGTCGGGGAAGCGTTCGCGGTTGACGTGCCAGTCACCGAGCCCGGCGTGGTCGCCGGTCCGGGCGCCGAACCAGCCGTCGTCCATGACGAACAGTTCGACACCCAGCGCCGCGGCCCGCTCGGCGAGGGCGCGCTGTCCTTGCTCGGAGACGTCGAAACCCGTTGCCTCCCAAGAGTTGTAGAGCACCGGACGCAGTTCGTGCGCGTGCGGCAGGACGTCGCTCAGGGCGTAGGCGTGCCACGCGCGGCTGGCGGCGCCGAAGCCTCCGGTGGTGTAGAGGCCGGCGATCACGGGCGTGAGCAGCGGCTTGCCGGGGCCGACGTGGTGGACGACGCCGTCCTGGCCGAAGCCGCCGCTGACCGTGAGGCGTCCGGTCGACGAGCGCGTGGTCGTGAGCCGCCACGACCCGCTCCACGCGAGGGCGACGCCGTAGACCTCGCCGTGGCGCTCGGTGGCGGTGCCGTCGTCGACCATGACCCACGGGTTGGCGTGGTGCCCGGTGATTCCGCGCCGGCTCGCGAAGACCGTCTCGCCGTGGGGTGCGGGTGTCCGCCGCAGCCCGGTTTCCGCGGCCCAGCGGCCGGTGACGTGGCTGAGCCGGTAGCCGTCCCGGAGGGGGAGGGCCCAGGTCGCGGAGTCGGCGCGGACGACGTCGACCCCCGCGTCGGCGGTGAGTTCGGTCCAGCGTTCGAGGACGTCGGTCTTCAGGCGGTAGTGGAGGGTGATCCGGAGGGGGTAGTGGCGGTCGGTGAAGTGGATCGCGAGGTGGTCCCGCGAGATCTCGTGCGTTTCGTAGCGCCATTCGAGGGCGCGGGTGCCGTCGGCGAAGCGGACTTGCAGGGCGGGGGTCCAGTAGCGGGTGCCGCCGTCCGCGGCGAGTTCGTCGAGGCCTTCGTTGGGGTCGTTGAAGCCGTCCCACCAGGGGAGCGTTTCGGTGATGAGCTCCTCGACGGCGTCGGCCGGGAGGGGCGGGCCCCAGTAGAGGTGGGTCGGGACGTCGTCCTCGTTCAGGCGCAGGGCGTAGGTGCTCGACTCGCCGGTGAGCACCCAGGCGCGGTGGCGCTCGAGGTGGCTGATCTCGCCCATGCGGGACATCCTGGCGCCGGGATGTGGTGCCGCCAAGAGGTGTCCCGGCCATCGGCACCTGCGGCCGTTCGGGTGGCATGCGACGCGCGATAGTGGTTCTTCCGGGTATCGGTCATCACAATGGGTGAGGGGTGGCGGCCTGTGGTCGTCAGCGAGGGGAGAAAAGCGCCATGGTGATCAATGCGCGAAAAATAAACGCGGTACCGGACGCGGAACCAGGTGATCGGATCGCCTGCCCGTGCGTCCACGATTTGATCGAGGCCTACCAGGAGGAGGGGCGGCCGCGATTCGCGAAGCTGCGGGCGGCGTACGAGGCCAACCAGGGAAAGATCGTCGACGAGTATTACGCGCGGCATTTCCAGGCGGCGCTCCTGGTGGTCGCCCACCAACAGCACGGGCCGGACGGCGGGGTGAAACGGGTCGTCTACAAACTGCGGCAGTACTACGACTCGTTGGAGAGCACGGCAGACTTCGACGACGTGTTCCGGTCCGCCCGGCGGGTGGAGCGGAAGTATTCGGTGCTGCTCGGCGGTCAGTCGCAGGAGATCCTGGTGCAGGGCATCTACACCGAGGCCGTCGCCCTCCTGAGCGTGCTGGACGCGATGGTGGGAGCCGACGGGAAGCGCGAGCGGCTGGCCGCCGCCGTCGCGTCGAGCCGGAAGGAGATTCGCCAGATCGAGCAGAACGCGCGGGACGCGGCGCTCGACCGGGCGCTCGTCCGCTACCTCGGTGGCCTCGCCGTCGGCGTCGTCGTGGCCGCCGCCGTCGCCATTGCCGTGCATTTCCTGTTGAAGGTCGAAATCGGCTCGCACTTGGTGATTTGCGTGGTCGCCGGCGCCATCGGCGCGATCGTCAGCGTCATGACGCGCACGGCGAACCGGCAACGGGTGCGGGTGAGCCTCGACCAGGGCTGGCTCGTCGTCATTCTTTCCGGGTGTTTCCGGCTGATCATCGGCGCCGTTTTCGGCGCGGCGATGTTCGTTCTCGTGCGGGCCGGTCTGCTCCCGCTTGCCGTTCCGGTCCCGGGCGGCCAGGTCACGTTGTTCTTCGCCGGGCTCGCTTTCCTCGCCGGGTTCAGCGAACGCCGTGCGCAGGACACGATCGTGCGCACCTTGCCCGGCGCGGTGGAACAGAACGTGACCGAACCGGCGCGGGGCAAGGGCGACACCTGAGTCAGGGGCGGTCGGTCAGGTACCCGCCCATGGTCTTGAAGTACTCGGCCGCCGGCAGGTCCGTCCCGTCGGCCGTGCGGACGCGCTCCACCACGAGCCCCGGCGACCGGCCGCGCCGGGCGTCCGGGCCGGCCACGATCACCACGCCGTCGCCTTCGCGGATGAAGATGCGGCCCGGCGTTCCCCCGTAGTTGCCGCGGGACACCGACGCCTCGAGGATCCGCAGCTGCTCGCCGCGGTGGTAGGTGAACGCGTTCGGGTACGGGTCCGGCAACGCGCGCACGAAGCGTTCGATGTCGGACGGCGAGGACGTCCAGTCGACGAGGCTGTCGCGCGCCGCGCGCTTGTGGAAGAAGCTCGCCTTCGACCGGTCCTGCGGCACCGGCGTGTAGCCCGTCTCGATCTTCGAGAGCGCTTCCGCCGTGATCGGCGCGATCAGGTCCACCGTGCGGTGGAACAGGTCCGTCGTCGTGTCCGACGGCCCGACCGGGATCGCGCGCTGCAGGACGATGTCGCCGGCGTCCAGCTCGCCGTCCATCATGTGGGCGGTCACGCCGACCTCCGGCTCGCCGTTGATCATCGCCCAGATCAGCGGCGAGAAGCCCGCGTACGACGGCAGCAGCGAGTCGTGGATGTTCAGCGTGCCGTGGCGCGGCAGGTCGAAGATCTCCGGCGGCAGCCACGTGCGCCAGTTGTTCGCCACGATCAGGTCGAGCTCCGCCGCCTTCAGCTCGGCCAGCAGCTCGGCGTCGTCCGGGCGGTTGCGCAGCAGGACGCGGATGCCGTTCGCCTCGGCGAGGTCGGCGACGGAGTCCGCCCAGATCCGCTCGTAGGCGTGGTCGCTCTTCGGGTGCGTGACCACGAGGGCGACCTCGTGGCCGGCGTCGATGAGCGCCTGGAGGGTCCGGTGCCCCCAGGTCTGGTAGCCGAACATCGCCACGCGCATTCGAGAGTGCCCTTTCGTGATCGGGGGACGAACATCACCACGAACGTACTAGGCGAGGCTGTCCTAAGTTAGGTTAGGGTTCCCTGAACCGTACCGGAGCGCGCGAGGGAGCAACATGACTGCAGAGGTCCCGATCTACGACATCGTCGGCGTGGGCTTCGGACCGTCGAACCTGGCCCTCGCGATCGCCCTCGCCGAGCACAACGCCGGGGCCGGGGAGCCGGTGACCGCGCACTTCCTCGAGCGGCAGCCGCGCTTCGGCTGGCACCGCGGGATGCTGATCGACACCGCGACGATGCAGGTGTCGTTCCTCAAGGACCTGGTCACCATGCGGAACCCGACCAGCGAGTTCAGCTTCCTCAACTACCTGCACGCGGCGGGCCGGCTGGTCGACTTCATCAACCACAAGAACCTCTTCCCGCTGCGCGTCGAGTTCCACGACTACTTCGAGTGGGCGGCCGCGAAGGTCGACGACGTCGTCTCGTACGGCACCGAGGTCGTCGCGGTGAAACCGGTGTACGACGGCTCCGAAGTGGCCTACTTCGACGTCGAGGCTTCGGACGGCTCGTCGCTGCGCGCCCGGAACCTCGTGGTCGGCACCGGTCTGCGGCCCCAGTTGCCCGACGGCGTCACCGCCGGCGACCGGATCTGGCACAACAGCGAACTGCTCTTCCGCGTGGACGCCCTGCGTGGCACGTCGCCACGACGGTTCGTCGTCGTGGGCGCCGGGCAGAGCGCCGCGGAGGTCGCCGCGCTGCTGCACGACGAGTTCCCGCGCGCCGAGGTGTGCGCGGTGTTCGCGCGGTACGGCTACAGCCCGGCCGACGACAGCTCGTTCGCGAACCGGATCTTCGACCCGGACGCCGTCGACCAGTTCTACCGCGCGGGCGAGCCGGTCAAGGACCGCCTGATGCGTTACCACGGCGCGACGAACTACTCGGCCGTCGACGTCGAGCTGATCGACGAGCTCTACCGCCGCGTCTACCGCGAGAAGGTGCTGGGCGTGGAACGGTTGCGGCTGTTCAACGTTTCGCGGCCGGTCGAGGTGACGCCTTCGGGCACGGTGACGGTCGAGTCGCTGACGACGGGTGCGCGGACGGTGCTGGAGGCCGACGCGGTCGTGTTCGCGACGGGCTACCGGCCCGCGGACCCGACGCCGTTGCTGAGCGAGCTGCGGTTCCTGCGCGACGAGTCCGGCCGGTTGCGGGTCGAGCGCGACTACCGGTTGTCGACGGACATGCCCCTGCGCGGCGGGATCTACCTGCAGGGCGGCACCGAGCACACGCACGGCATCACGTCGTCGCTGCTGTCGAACACCGCGGTGCGGGTGGGGGAGATCCTGCAGTCCATTGTGGACCGGCGCGTGGTCGCCGAGCCCGCGGGGGAGTACGCGGTCAGCGCGCTCTGAGCTGTTCCCGGAGGATGTCGCCGTGGCCCGCGTGGCGGGCGAAGTCCTCGATCAGCAGCAAGTAGACGAACCGGAGGTTGACCTCGCCAAGGACGTCGTGGGTCCACGTGTCGTCGAGGTCGAAGCCGGCGGCGATCTCGCGGGAGCGCGCGCTCGCCCGCTCGAACTCGGCGATCACGTCGGCGAGGGTTTCGCCTTCGGCGACCACGAAACTGGCGTCGCCGGGGGTGGTGGGTCCGTCGCAATCGGACTCGGCCAAGCCGAGCAGGAAGAGCTGGAACCAGCGGCGCTCGGCCATCGCGGCGTGCTTGACGAGGCCGATCGGCGTGGTCAGCGACGTGACCAGCCGCTCCCGCGCGTCGGCTTCGGAAAGGCCGCGCGCGGTGTCGATCACGGCGCGCCGGTTGCGGTCCATCATCGCCTCCAGCAGGCGGCGCTCGGGTCCGGTGGTGGTTTCGGGCAGCACGAACACAGGTCAGCTCCAGAAGTGGGGTGGTGGCCGGACGGACCTCGGGACGACACGAGGCGGGCCACGCCCAGGATAGCGCTGCGGCCAGGGCGGCAACAGGCGGGCCGAGCGGGGACTTGGTGGGGGCGGCCGCTGACGGCCGACGGGTGAAACCTGAGGTTGATCTCGCTGTGCCCGTAACGCCCGAGCGGCATGGCAACGACCCAGCGGGTTGAGGGCCATCCGCGAAGCGGATCTGATCGTATCCGTCGATGGGGCATCGGGGACCGCGGCGGCCGTGTATTCCGCCGCGGTGCTGGAAAAGCCGATCATGGCGATTCCGACGTTCGGCGGAGCGAGCGGTTCGCGCGCAGAAACCCCATGGTGGAACTGAGGGCTGCCGACGTCGTCGCCTCTGCGGCTACCGGCGTCATCCTGGTCGGCGGCTGGATCGCAGCCTTCGCGGGAGTCGGCCCGGGTGTTCTGCCGCCGGTGGCCTGGGCTTACCTCCTGATCATGATCGCCACCTACCTCGGCGTGATGCTGCGACACTCGTTCTCGCGCGAAGTATTCCTGGCGTCATCGGGTCAACGAGGTTGCTCCTGGACGAGTACTACAAGCGGATCCAAGCCGAAGCGCGGAAATTCTTGGCCTGATCGCGCGAACGAACGGCTAGTCGACCGGCGCCGGGTGGTGGCGGCTGATCGGGATCACCATCGGCGTTCCGCTCACCGGGTCCGGGGTCACCTGGCAGCGGACGTCGAACACCTCGTCCACCAGCTCCTCGGTGATCACCTCCACCGGCTTCCCCGATGCCACGACCCGGCCCGCCTTCATCGCGATCACGTGGTCGGCGTAGCGGCACGCCTGCGGCAGGTCGTGCAGGACCATGACCACCGTCCGGCCTTCGCCGCGGTTGAGGTCGACCACCAGGTCCAGCACGTCGATCTGGTGGGCCAGGTCGAGGTACGTCGTCGGCTCGTCGAGCAGCAGCACCGGTGTGCCCTGGGCGACCGCCATCGCGATCCACGCGCGCTGCCGCTGGCCGCCGGACAGCTCGTCGACCGGGCGGTCCGCGAGGTCGGTCATGGAGGTCGCCGCCAACGCCGACGCCACCGCGCCTTCGTCCGAAGTGGACCATTGGCGCCACCAGCTTTGGTGCGGCGCGCGGCCCCGGCCGACGAGGTCGGCCACCGTCATGCCCTCGGGCGCCACCGGGGACTGCGGGAGGATGCCGAGCCGCTGGGCGACCTGGCGCGTCGGCAGGTCGTGGATCGAGCGGCCGTCCAGGTACACCCCGCCCGCCTTCGGCGTGAGCAGCCGGGCGAGGGTGCGCAGCAGCGTCGACTTCCCGCACGCGTTCGGCCCGACGATCGCCGTGATCTGCTCCGGCGGGATGTCGAGGTCGAGGCCGTCGATGACGACCCGGTCGTCGTAGGCGACGCGCAGGTCCTGCACGCGCAGGGACGGTGTCATGGGGGTCAGCCTCCGGAACCGGATCGGTTGGCCGTGGCCAGCAGCCAGAGCAGCAGGGGAGCGCCGAGCACGCCGGTCACGATGCCGACCGGCAGCGCCGACGCGGTCAGCGACCGCGCGATGATGTCGCTGCCCAGCACCACGACCGCGCCGGTGAGCGCGGACGCCGTGATCGGCGGCGACGACAGCCGGGCGAGCCGTTGCGCGATCTGCGGCGCGGTCAGCGCGACGAACGAGATCGGGCCCGCCGACGCCGTCGCGAACGCCACCAGGCCGGCGCCGGCCAGCAGCAGGCCGAGCCGGACCGGCTGGACCGGCGTGCCGAGCCCGGCCGCCACGTCGTCGCCGAGCAGCAGCGTCTGCATCCACCGGGACAGCGCCAGCACCACCGGCACCAGCACGACCAGCGCGAAGAACAGCGGCACGACGTGCTCCCAGCCGCGGTTGGCGAGGTTGCCGACCAGCCAGCCGATCGACGCCTGCGCCTCGGTGATCTGCGCCTTGCTCAGCAGGTAGTCGGTGAGGCTGGTGCACATCGCGAAGATCCCGATGCCCACCAGCAGGATCCGGTAGCCGGTGGTGCCGCGCCGCCACGCCAGCGCGTACACCAGCAGCGCCGTGAGCAGCCCGCCGAGGAGGCCGAGCGTCGTGGTGCCGAGGCCGCCGCCGAAGCCGAACGCGATGCCCGCGACGACGAAAGTGGCCGCGCCCGCGTTGATGCCGATCATGTCCGGGCTGGCCAGCGGGTTGCGGGTGATCGTCTGGAACACCGCGCCGGACGCGCCGAACGCGAACCCGGCCAGCAGACCGGTGAGCGCCCGCGGCAGCCGCAGCTCCTGGACGATGTAACCGTTTCCGCTGTCGCCGCCGCCGAACAGACCGGACAGGACGTCGGACACGGTCATCGGGACGTCGCCGATCGTCATGCCCACGCAGAACAAGACGAACGCGAGCACCGCGAGGACCACCGACACGAGCAGCAGCCGGGGCCGGACCCGGCCGGACACGGCGCCGGCGCGGAAGGTGACCCGGTCGCGCCGGATCTGCAGCAGGCTCATCTCAGGACTCCACGAGCTTGCGGCGCCGGACCAGGTAGATGAAGAAGGGCGCGCCGAGGAACGCGACGATCACGCCCGCGCGGATCTCGCTCGGCCGCGCCACGATCCGGCCGAGGATGTCGGCGGCGAGCAGCAGACACGGCGCGAGCACCGCGGTGTAGGGCAGCAGCCAGCGGTGGTCCGGGCCGATCACGAACCGCACCGCGTGCGGGACGACCAGGCCGAGGAACACGATCGGCCCGGCGACGGCGACGGCCGCGCCGGTCAGCAGGGTGATCGCCAGCGCGCCGCGCAGCCGCAGCGGACCGAGCTTGCGGCCGAGCGCGATCGCGACGTCGTCGCCGAGCGCGAGGCTGTTGAGCGCCGGGCCGCTCGCGATCGCCAGCACCACCCCGACCACCAGGAACGGCAGGACTTGCAGCAACGCGGTCGCGTCGACGCCGGAAAGCGAGCCGGCGGACCAGAAGCGGTAGCGGTTGAGCGCCACCGGGTCCGACAGCACCATGGCGCTGGTGAAGGACGAGAGCAACGCCGTGACGGCGGCGCCGGCGAGCGCCAGCTTGACCGGGCTCGACCCGGCCCGGCCGCGCGTGCCCAGGTAGTAGACGACGGATGTCGCGGCGAGCGCGCCGGCGAAGGCGAACCAGATGTAGCCGTAGAGCGAGCTGACACCCAGCACGGTGATCGAGAACACGATCGCGAACGCGGCCCCGGCGCTGACGCCGAGCAGGCCCGGATCGGCGAGGGGGTTGCGGGTCAGCGCCTGCATCACCGTGCCGGCCAGCCCGAGCCCGGCACCCACCAGCAACGCCAGGAAGGTCCGCGGCATCCGGACACTGTGGATGATCACGGCGTCCGCGGAGCCGTCGTCGTGCCACAGCACCTGCCAGACCGCGCCGAACGAGATCTCCTTCGACCCCAGCCAGATGCTCAGCAGGCACAGGAAGACCAGCACGGCGAGGACGGCCAGCAGACCCAGCGCGCGGCCCGTGTGTGGCGGGCGTCGCGTGAGAGCGATCCCTCCGGGGTCTGTTCGCACCGCACCTCCGACTGGTAATCATTTTAGGTAAGGCTAACCGATGGTACAGCAGTGCATTCTCACCCTCGGTTTGTTAGGTTGCCCTAAGTCGACGCCCCGTTTGGGCGTCTTGAGCAGCGGGAGGCTGGTCTACCGGTGAGCAACGGTGACGCTGTGCAGCAGGTGGCGGAGCTGGATTTCTGGCGTGACCGCCTCGCCTCGGCGCCGAAGGAGCTCGCGCTGCCGGTCGACCGCCCGTACGCCGCGGAGCCCGTCCGCGCCCGGCTGGCCCGGCCCCGGCCGGACGCCGACGAGCTGACGCTCTTGGCCGGGTTCGCCGTACTGCTGTCCCGGTACGCGGGCACCGCCGACGTCGTCCTCGGCATCGGCTCGCTGATCCCGTTGCGGGTCGACCTCGGCGGCTCTCCCGGATTCGCCGACGTCGTCACGCGCGTGCGTGACGCGCGCGAAGAGGCACTGGCGCACGAAGTCCCCTTCGGCGAGCTGGTCGCCGAGCTGAAGCCGGAGCCCGGTCGTGGGGGATCGGTGCTCGTGAGCGTCGGCTTCGGTGCCGGGACGGACCTCCCGCTCGACCTGAACCTGAGCGTCGGCGACGGCGAACTCGTCGCCGACTACCGCGCCGACGTCCTCGACGAGTCCACTGTGGACCGCATGCTGGGCCACCTGGCGAACCTCCTGGCCGACGCGCGGCAGCGTCCACAGTGGCCGGTCGACCGGCTGGACCTGATGAGCGCGCCGGAACTCCGTCAGCTCATCGAGGAGTGGAACGACACCGACCTCGACACGCTGTTGGCGACGCTGCCCGAGCTGTTCGCCGCCCGCGTCCAGGAAGCTCCCGACGCCGTGGCGCTCGTCTTCGAGGACGAGGAACTGACCTACGCCGAGCTGGACGCGCGCGCGAACCGGCTCGCCCACGTCCTCATCGGCCGCGGCGCCGGGCCGGAACGGGTCGTCGCACTGGCCGTGCCGCGCTCGGTCGAGATGATCGTGGCCGAGCTGGCCGTGCTCAAGGCCGGTGCGGCCTACCTGCCGCTCGACCCGGACTACCCGGCCGAGCGCATCGCGTTCATGGTCGCCGACGCCCGTCCGGTGTGCGTGCTGACCACCGGTGACCTGGCGGAGCACTTCGAGCGTCCGGTCCTCCTCGACGAGCTGGACCTCGCGTCGGCGCCGGACACCGGGCCACCAGCGGCGATCGTCCCGGCGAACGCGGCCTACGTCATCTACACCTCCGGCTCGACCGGGCGGCCCAAGGGTGTCGTGGTGTCCCACGCGGGTGTCGCGAAGCTCGTCGCGACGCAGTCACAGCGGTTCGGAGTCGGCCCGCACAGCCGGGTGCTGCAGTTCGCGTCGCCGAGCTTCGACGTCGCGTTCTGGGATCTCTGCCTCGGCCTGCTTTCCGGTGGGCGCCTGGTGGTCGTGCCCGCCGAGCGGCGCGTGCCCGGCCCCGAACTCGCCGGCTACGCCCACGCCCACGGCGTCGACTTCATGATCCTGCCGCCCGCGCTGCTCGCCGAGTTCCCCGACGACTGCGACCTCCCGCGCGACAGCGTCCTGCTGGCCGGCACCGAGCGCGTGTCGCCGGAACTGGTCAAAAGGTGGGCGCCGGGACGGCGGATGTTCAACGCCTACGGCCCGACCGAGGCCACGACCAACTCGACGCTCGGGTTGTGCGACCCGGAGATCGCGCCCGGCTCGGCCGTGCCGATCGGCGTGCCGGACCCGGGCACCCGCGCGTACGTCCTCGACGCGTCGCTCGCGCCGGTCCCGGTCGGCGTCGTCGGCGAGCTGTACCTGGCCGGTTCCGGTCTGGCCCGCGGGTATCTCGGGCGGCCGGGGCTGACGTCGGAACGGTTCGTCGCGGACCCCTTCGGTGACGGTGGCCGGCTCTACCGCACCGGTGACCTGGTGAAGTGGCTGCCGGACGGGCGGCTGGTGTTCCTCGGTCGCGCGGACGACCAGGTCAAGATCCGCGGCTACCGCATCGAGCTGGGCGAGATCGAGTCGGTGCTCGCCGAGCACCCGCGCGTCGGCCAGTCGGTCGTCGTTGCCCAGGACGGCCGGCTCGTCGCCTACGCCGTGCCGCTGCCCGACCGCGACCAGGCGGCCGAGCAGGGCCACGTCGAGGAGTGGCACGCCGTCCACGAGGAGATGCTCGCCGGCTCCACCGGCATCGAGGAGAACTTCGCGGGCTGGAACTCCAGCTACGACGGCTCCGACATCCCGCTCGACGAGATGCGGGAGTGGCACGCGGCAACGATCGACCGCATCCGGTCGCTGCGGCCGACGCGGGTCCTGGAGATCGGCGTCGGCAGCGGGCTCATCCTCTCGCGGATCGCGCCGGACGCCGAAACGTACTGGGGTGTCGACCTTTCCGAGAGCGCGATCGTGAACGTCCGGCGCGAGGTCGCCGCGACGCCGTTCGCCGACAGGGTGCACCTCGCCGCCCGCCCGGCGCACGACCTGGGCGAGCTGCCGGACGAGCCGTTCGACACGGTGATCATCAACTCGGTCGCGCAGTACTTCCCGAGCGCCGGCTACCTCACCGAGGTCGTCCGGACCGCGGCCGGCCTGCTGGCGCCGGGCGGCACGGTCTTCCTCGGCGACATCCGCAACCTCCGGTCGCTGCGCGCTTTCCGCACCGCCGTCGAGCTGCGCCACGGCCGCGCCGACGTCGCCGCGGTCGACCAGGCGATCGCGCGCGAGGGCGAGCTGGTGCTCGACCCGGACTTCTTCCCGGCGCTCGCGCGGGACCTCGACGGCTTCGACGACGTCGACCTGTGGGTGAAGCGCGGTCAGGCCCACAACGAGCTGACGCGGCACCGCTACGACGTCGTCCTGCGGAAGGCGCCGAAGACGGAACCGGCCGGCGAGCAGGTCGTCGCGTTCGGTGATCTCGGTGCGGTGGAACGGTTCCTGGCCACCGAGACGCCGAGCCGGCTGCGGGTGACCGGCATCCCGGACGCCCGGCTGTCCGGTGAACTGGCGGCGGCGCGCGCCCTCGACATCGGCGATCCGGCCGCTGCTCGCGCGGCGCTCGAGCGGCGCGACGGCGTCGACCCGGAGGACCTGCACCGGCTCGGCGACCGCGCCGGCTACCGGGTGGCGGTGACCTGGGCGGCCGAGGGTGGTGTGCTGGAGGCCGTCTTCTCGAGGGGGGAGGACGGCCCGGCTTACCGCCCCGGACGGCCATCCGGGCCCCCGGCGTCGTACGCCAACAGCCCGGCGGCGCGGCGGGACACCGGCGCGCTGGTGGCGTCGCTGCGCGCGCACGTGCGGGACCGGCTGCCGCTGTACATGGTGCCGTCGGCGTTCGTCGTGCTGGACAAGCTGCCCGTCCTGGCTTCCGGCAAGCTCGACCGCAAGGCCCTGCCCAGCCCCGAGCGGTTCGAGGCCGGACCGGGCCGCGCGCCGCGCAACCCCGTCGAACAGCTGCTGTGCGAGCTGTTCGCCGACGTCCTCGGCGTGCCGCAGGCGGCCCCGGACGACGACTTCTTCGCCCTCGGCGGACACTCGCTGCTCGCCACTCGGCTGATCCAGCGCATCCGCGCGGCCGTCGGCGCCGAGGTGCCGGTGCGGGCGGTGTTCGACGCGCCGACCCCGGCCGCGCTCGCCGGCCTCCTCGCCGGCGCGGTGACCGGCACCGAGCGGCGCCCGCTCACCCGCGCCGCCGACCGGCCCGAGCGGCTGCCGCTGTCGTTCGCGCAGCAACGGCTCTGGTTCCTGCACGGCCTCGAAGGCGGCTCGGCGACCTACAACGTCCCGCTCGTCATGCGGCTGACCGGCGAGCTCGACGTCGAGGCGCTGCGGGCGGCACTGCACGACGTCGTCCGCCGGCACGAGGCCCTGCGGACGGTGTTCCCGACCGCCGACGGCGTGCCGTACCAGAAGATCCTGGCCGAGGCCACGGTCGAGCTGACCGTCCGCGAGGGCGCGGAGTCCGAAGTGGACGACCTCGTCCGCGGCGCGTTCGACCTCGGCGCCGGCGTCCCCGTGCGGGCCGCGCTGCTGACCGTCGGCGAACGGCGGCACGTGCTGGTCCTCGTCCTGCACCACATCGCCGCCGACGGCTGGTCGCTCACCCCGCTCTGGCGGGACATCGCCACGGCTTACCGCGCCCGGCTCCGCGGCGAAGCTCCACAATGGACGCCGCTGCCGGTGCAGTACGCGGACTACACGCTCTGGCAACGGGAACTCCTCGAGTCCGAAGAGACCACGCAGCTCGACTACTGGCGCGAGGCCCTCGACGGCCTGCCCGAACGCATCCCGCTCCCGCTCGACCGGCCGCACCCGGCGGTGTCCGCCTACCGCGGCGAGTTCTTCACCTTCACCTGGGACACCGGTCTGCAGGCCGGCCTGACCGAGCTCGCCCGCGCGTGCGGCGCGAGCCCGTTCATGGTCGTGCACGCCGGCCTGACGGCGCTGCTGTCGCGGCTCGGCGGCGGCACCGACATCCCGATCGGCACCCCGATCGCCGGCCGGACCGACCCCGCCCTCGACGACCTCGTCGGGTTCTTCGTCAACACCCTCGTCCTGCGCGTCGACACCGGCGGCGACCCGTCGTTCCGCGACCTCGTGGCGCGGGTTCGCGAGCGCAGCCTCGACGCCTACGCCCACCAGGACGTCCCCTTCGAGCGGCTGGTCGAGGCCCTGAACCCGGTGCGGTCGCTCGCGCACCACCCGCTGTTCCAGACCATGCTGGCCTGGCAGAACACGCCCGGCGCCGGCGTCGAGCTGCCCGGGCTGACCGTCACCGAGCGGCCCGTCGGCACCGGCACGGCCAAGTTCGACCTCTGGTTCTCCTTCACCGAGCGGGCCGACGGCATCCACGGGCAGGCCGAGTTCAACGCCGAGGTCTTCGACCACGCCACCGTGACCGGCCTGCTCGGCCGCCTCGAAGTCCTGCTGCGCCAGGTCGTCTCCGCCCCGGACCGCCGCCTGGGCAGCCTCGACGTGCTCACCCCGGCCGAGCGTGACGGCCTCGAAACGACCTGGTCGGGCCCGGTCGAATACGTCCCGGCGGTGGCTGTGCCGGAGCTGTTCGCCGCCCAGGTCGCGCGGACGCCGGACGCCACCGCCCTCGTCTTCGAGGACGAAGAGCTGACCTACGCCGAGCTGGACGCCGTCTCGAACCGCCTCGCTCGCGTGCTCGCCGAGCGGGGCGCCGGGCCCGAGCGCGTCGTCGCGCTGGCGCTGCCGCGGTCGACGTACCTGGTCACGGCCATCCTCGCGGTGCTCAAGACGGGCGCGGCCTACCTGCCGCTCGACCCGGGCTACCCGGCCGAGCGCATCGCGTTCATGCTCGAAGACGCGCAGCCCGCCCTGGTCCTGGCGACCGCGGAGACGGCCGTCGCGGGTGCGCTCCTCTTGGACGACCCGGAGACCCTCGCGGGCGTTTCGGCTGCGCCACTCGACGTCATCCTTCGCCCGGAGAACCCGGCGTACGTCATCTACACGTCCGGGTCGACGGGCCGCCCCAAGGGTGTCGTCGTGCCGCACGAGGGCATCGTCAACCGGCTGCTGTGGATGCAGGCCGAATACGGCCTGACCGGCGACGACCGGGTCCTGCAGAAGACGCCGTCGAGCTTCGACGTCTCCGTGTGGGAGTTCCTCTGGCCACTCGTCACCGGCGCGACCGAGGTCCTGGCCCGCCCCGACGGTCACAAGGATCCCGCTTATCTCGCCCGGCTGATCCGCGAGCGCGGGATCACGACCGTCCACTTCGTCCCGTCGATGCTCCAGGTGTTCCTGCCGGAACCCGCGGCGGGGGAGTGCACCAGCCTGCGCCGGGTGCTGTGCAGCGGCGAAGCCCTGCCGCTCGACGCCGTCACCCAGTTCGGCCAGGTCCTCGACGCCGAGCTGCACAACCTCTACGGCCCAACGGAAGCTTCGGTCGACGTCACGTCCTGGCGAACGTCCACCGAGGACACGACCGTCCCGATCGGACGTCCGGTGTGGAACACCCGGACCTACGTCCTCGACGCCGCGTTGCGCCCGGTGCCGCCGGGCACCGCGGGGGAGCTGTACCTCGCCGGCGTCCAGCTCGCCCGCGGCTACCTCGGGCGGCCCGGGCTCAGCGCCGAGCGGTTCGTCGCCGACCCGTTCGGCGCGCCGGGCTCCCGGATGTACCGGACCGGCGACGTGGCCCGCTTCGGCCCCGACGGCGTTCTCGAGTTCCTCGGCCGCGGCGACGAGCAGATCAAGATCCGCGGCTTCCGCGTCGAGCCCGGCGAGATCGCGGCCACCCTCGCCACGCACGACGACGTCGCGCACGCGGTGGTCGTCGCCCGCGAGGACCGGCCGGGCGACGTCCGCCTGGTCGGGTACGTCGTGCCCGCCGACACGGCGAGCACGTCCGACGAGGAGACCGAGCAGGTCGGCGAGTGGCGTGAGCTGTACGACTCGATGTACGCGGCCACCGACGACGAGTTCGAGGGCTGGAACTCCAGCTACACCGGCGAACCGATCCCGCGGGCCGAGATGCGGGAGTGGCGGGACGCGATCGTTACGCGCATCCGCGACCTCGACCCGCGCCGCGTGCTGGAGATCGGCGTCGGCACCGGCTTGCTGCTGACCGAGCTGGCCCCGCGGTGCGAGACGTACTGGGGCACGGACTTCTCCGCCGAGGTCATCGCGTCGCTGGGCCGCCGGGTCGAGGCCGACCCCGCGCTCGCCGATCGCGTCGAACTGCGCGCCGGCGACGCCGCGGACCTGTCCGGCCTGCCGTCCGGGTTCTTCGACACCATCGTGCTCAACTCCGTCGTCCAGTACTTCCCGAGTGGGACGTACTTGCTGGAGGTCTTGCGCGGGGCCCTCGAGCTGCTCGCTCCGGGTGGGTCGCTGTTCGTCGGCGACGTCCGCGACCTCCGCCAGGTCCGCGCCTTCCACACTGCGGTGGCCGAAGCGCGCGGGGGCGACGTCGAGCAGCGGCTCCTGCACGAGAAGGAGCTCCTCGTCGCGCCCGAGTTCTTCGCCGGACTCCACGACGTCACCGCGGACATCCGGGTCAAGCGCGGCCGGGCGGTCAACGAGCTGACCCAGTACCGCTACGACGTGGTCCTGCGCCCCGGCCCGGCCGCGGCGAGCGAGGTCCCCGTCCTCGTGTGGGGCACGAATCTGTCCACTGTGGACGAGGTCGCCGGCCCGAGCCGGATCGAACGCGTTCCGAACGGCCGTACCGTACCGGGCGGGGTGGACCCCGAAGACTTTTACGAGTTCGGTGACGCGCACGGTTACCGCACGGTCGTCACCTGGTCGGCAGACGGCGACGGCTCGGTCGACGTCCTGTTCACCACCGGCGACCCCGCCGGCGCTTTCCGGCCGGGCACCGGCCCGCTGCTGTCCTACACCGGCAACCCCGGCCGCTTCCGCCGGATCAGCACGCTCACCGCGGACCTGCGGACCCTCGCGGCCGACCGGCTGCCCGAGCACATGGTGCCCTCGGCGATCGTCGTCCTCGACGCGCTCCCGGTGACCGCCAACGGCAAGCTCGACCGCCGCGCCTTGCCCTCACCCGACCCCGTCGCCCCGACCTCGGACCGCGAGCCGCGCACCCCGGCCGAACGGCAGCTGTGCGAGCTGTTCGCCGACGTCCTCGGCCTGCCGCGGGTGGGCCCGGACGACAGCTTCTTCGCCCTCGGCGGCCACTCGCTGCTGGCCACCCGGCTGATCGCCCGCATCCGCACGACGCTGAACGCCGAGCTGGAAGTCCGCTCGGTCTTCGAGACGCCGACCCCCGCCGGCCTGGCCGCGCTGGTCAGCGCGGGAACCGCCACCGCGCGTCCGCCGCTCGTCCCGGTGGAGCGGCCGGCGCTGGTGCCGCTCTCGGGTGCACAGCAGCGGCTGTGGTTCCTGCACCACCTCGAAGGCCCGTCGGCCACCTACAACGTTCCGCTGATCATGCGCCTGGAAGGCGAGGTCGACGTCGAGGCGCTGCGCAGGGCACTGTCCGATGTGGTCGCCCGGCACGAGGCCCTGCGGACGCGTTTTCCGCAGCACGACGGCGTCCCGCACCAGGACATCCTGCCGCCCGGCGAGGTCGATCTGCCGGTGCGGGACGTCACCGACCTCGACGCCGAACTGACCCGGCTCGTCCGCGGTTCGTTCGACCTCGAGCGTGAGGCGCCGATGCGCGTGGAGCTGCTGCGATTGGACGAGCGCGAGCACGTCCTGGCCCTGGTGTTCCACCACATCGCGTCCGATGGTTGGTCGATGGCCCCGCTGTGGCGCGACATCGCCACGGCCTACACCGCGCGTCGCGCCGGCGAGACTCCACAGTGGACGCCACTGCCGGTGCAGTACGCGGACTACACGCTGTGGCAACAGGATCTGCTCGGCAGCGAGGACGACCCGGACAGCGTCCTCGGCACACAGCTGGACTACTGGCGCGACACCCTCGACGGCCTGCCCGACCGCATCGAGCTGCCCCTGGACCGGCCGCATCCGGCGACCGCGACCTTCCGCGGTGAACTGCACACCTTCACCTGGGACGCGGACCTCCACACCCGCCTGACCGAGCTGGCCCGCGAATCCGGCGCGAGCGTGTTCATGGTCGTGCACGCGGCGCTGGCCGCCCTGCTCACCCGGCTGGGCGCGGGCACCGACGTCCCGATCGGCTCACCCATCGCCGGCCGGACCGACTCCGCGCTCGACGACCTCGTCGGGTTCTTCGTCAACACCCTCGTCCTGCGCGTCGACACCGGCGGCGAGCCGACCTTCCGCGACCTGGTGGTCCGCGTCCGCGAGCGGAACCTCGATGCCTACGCCCACCAGGACGTCCCGTTCGAGCGCCTGGTCGAGGTGCTCAACCCGGCGCGCTCGCTGTCCTACCACCCGCTGTTCCAGGTGATGATCGCGGGCCAGAACAACGCGCGTGCCGAGGCCACCCTGCCCGGCCTGACCGTCACCGAGATCCCGGTGACGACCGGGACGTCGAAGTTCGACCTGTCGATCTCGCTCACCGAACGCGAGGCCGGGATCGCCGGCGTGCTGGAGTTCAACGCCGACGTCTTCGACCACGCGGGCGCGAACGCGATCCTGCGCCGCCTCGAAGTGCTGCTGCGCGCGGCGCTGGCCGAGCCCGACCGCCCGGTCGGTGCCCTGGATCTTCTGGCCGGGGACGAGCGCGACCTGATCCTGACGGAGTGGGCCGGTTCGCTGGAACCGGCGGGCACCGAGACGTTCCCGGGCCTGTTCGCGCGCCGTGTGGCCGAAGCGCCGGACGCCGTGGCGCTCGTCTTCGAGGACGTCGAGCTGACCTACGCCGAGGTGAACGCCCGCGCGAACCGGCTCGCGCACCTGCTCCTCGCCCGCGGTGCCGGGCCGGAACGCGTGGTCGCGCTGGCCGTCCCGCGGTCGCTCGAAATGATCATCGCGGAACTGGCCGTGCTCAAGGCCGGTGCCGCCTACCTGCCGGTCGACGTCGACTACCCCGGCGACCGGATCGCCTACATGGTCGAGGACGCGCGCCCGGTCTGCGTCGTGACGACGCGGGAGATCGCCGCCAAGCTGCCCGGGGACGTCCCGCGCGTGCTCCTGGACGACCCGGCGCTCGCCACGACGTCCACAGTGGACCCCGACGTCGTGGTGAAGGCGGAGAACGCCGCCTACGTGATCTACACGTCCGGCTCGTCCGGGCGGCCGAAGGGCGTCGTCCTCCAGCACTCGGGCGTCGCCAAGCTCGTGGCCACCCAGGTCGAGCGGTTCGGGATCGGCCCGCACAGCCGGGTGCTGCAGTTCGCGTCGCCGAGCTTCGACGTCGCCTTCTGGGACCTCTGCCTCGGTCTGCTGTCCGGCGGCCGCCTGGTCGTCGTCCCGGCCGAGCGGCGCGTCGCCGGGCCCGCGCTGACCGAGTACGCGCACCAGCACGCCGTGGACTTCATGATCCTGCCGCCCGCGCTGCTCGACGCCATGCCCGCGGACTGCGACCTCCCGCGCGACAGCGTCCTGCTGGCCGGCACCGAGCGCGTGTCGCCGGAACTGGTCAAAAGGTGGGCGCCGGGACGGCGGATGTTCAACGCCTACGGCCCGACCGAGGCGACCACCAACTCGACGCTCGGCGAGAGCGACCCCGTCGAACTGGCGGACGCGACCGTCGTGCCGATCGGCATCCCGGACCCCGGCACCCGGGCGTACGTGTTCGACGCCGGGCTGCGGCCGGTCCCGCCCGGCGTGGTGGGGGAGCTGTACCTGGCCGGGTCCGGCCTGGCGCGCGGCTACCTCGGCCGGCCCGCGCTGACGTCGGAACGGTTCGTCGCGGACCCGTTCGGCACCGGCGGCCGGCTTTACCGCACGGGTGACCTGGTGAAGTGGCTGCCGGACGGGCGGCTGGTCTTCCTGGGCCGCGCGGACGACCAGGTCAAGATCCGCGGTTACCGCATCGAGCCGGGCGAGATCGAGACCGTCATCGCCGAGCACCCGGCCATCGGCCAGTCCGTGGTGATCGCCCAGGACGGGCGGCTCATCGCCTACGCCGTCCCGGCCGCCGGCCGCGACGAGGAAGCGGAGCTGGACCACGTCGGCGAATGGCGTGAGCTGCACGAGAACGTGTTCACCGAGGCGGCGTCCGGCGGGCTGGAGGAGAACTTCACCGGCTGGAACTCCAGCTACGACGGCTCCGAGATCCCTCTCGAAGAAATGCGGGAGTGGCACGCGGCGACGATCGACCGCATCCGGTCGCTGCGGCCGAGGCGGGTCCTCGAGATCGGCGTCGGCTCGGGGCTCATCCTGTCCCGGATCGCGCCGGACGCCGAGGAGTACTGGGGCGTCGACCTGTCGGAGAAGGCGATCGACAACCTGCGGCGTGAACTCGCGTCGACGTCGTTCGCGGGCAAAGTCCACCTCGCGGCCCGCCCGGCGCACGACCTGGGCGAGCTGCCGGACGAGCCGTTCGACACGGTGATCATCAACTCGGTCGCGCAGTACTTCCCCAGCGTCGGCTACCTCGCCGAGGTCATCCGCACGGCCGCCACGCGGGTCGCCCCGGGCGGGGTGATCTTCCTGGGCGACATCCGGAACCTGCGCTCGTTGCGCGCGTTCCGGACGGCGACCGAGCTGCGCCACGGCCGCCGGACCACGGCCGCCGTCGACCAGGCGATCGCCCGCGAGGGCGAGCTGCTGCTGGACCCGGACTTCTTCGCGGTGCTGGCCCGTGAGCTGGCCGGCTTCGACGACGTGGACCTCCGGATGAAGCGCGGTCACGCGCACAACGAGCTGACCCGGCACAGGTACGACGTCGTCCTGCGGAAGGCGCCGAAGCCGGCCGCGGTCGAGGAAACCGTCGTCCCGTTCACGTCGCTCGACGAGCTGGAGCTGCTGCTCGCCGAGCGCCCGGCCCGCCTCCGGGTCACCGGTGTACCGGACGCGCGGCTGTCCGGTGAGCTGGCCGCCGTCGCCGCGCTCGCCGAGGGCGACGCCGACGCCGCACTGTCCGCGTTGGCGGCCGAGCCGTCCGGTGTGGACATCGAGAAGCTGCAAGAGCGCGGCTGTTACGCGGCCCCGGCGCAGCAAGGCTTCCACGAAGTCGTGTTCACCACCGGCGAGCCGACGCGGATCTACCGGGCCAAGCCGGTTCGGGCCGCGCTGGAGACGCTGGGCAACCACCCGGCGGGCCAGCGGGACACCAGCGCCTTGGTCTCGGCGCTGCGCGCCCACGTCCGCGACCGGCTCCCGCAGTACATGGTGCCGTCGGCGTTCGTCGTGCTGGACCGGCTGCCGCTGCTCGCCTCGGGCAAGCTCGACCGACGCGCGCTGCCGAGCCCGGACCAGCAGGCCGTCACCGCCGGTCGCGCACCGCGCACCCCGGTCGAGGAAGTCCTCTGCGGACTGTTCGCCGAAGTCCTCGACACCGCGTCGATCGGCGTCGACGACGACTTCTTCGCACTGGGCGGCCATTCGCTCATGGCGACGCGCCTGGTCGCGCGGGTGCGCGCGGTGTTCGGCGTCGAGCTTCAAGTGCGCTCGGTCTTCGAGACACCGACGGTCGCCGGGCTCGCCGCGCTGCTGTCCACTTCGGACTCCTCGGCCGCCCGGCCCGCGCTGGACCGCGTCGAGCCACGACCGGCCGTGCTGCCGCTGTCGTTCGCCCAGCAGCGGCTGTGGTTCCTGCACCGCCTGGAAGGCCCGTCGGCGACGTACAACATGCCGACGGCGGTCCGGCTGAGCGGCGACCTCGACGTCTGCGCGCTGACGCTCGCGCTGTCCGATGTGGTCGAACGCCACGAAGCCCTGCGCACGGTCTTCCCGGAAATCGACGGCGAAGCCCGGCAGCAGATCCTCGACGGAGTCACGATCCCCTTGCCGACCCGCACGGTCACCGAGGCGACGCTCGCCGATGCCGTGTCCGAAGTGGCCCACACGGTGTTCCGGCTGGAATCCGAGATCCCGCTGCGGGCCGAGCTGCTGCGGCTCGATGCGCAGGAGCACGTCCTCGTGCTGGTGTTCCACCACATCGCCTCGGACGGCTGGTCAACCGCGCCCTTGTGGCGCGACCTCGCGACGGCCTACACCGCACGGCAGGCCGGAGAAGCTCCACAGTGGACGCCGTTGCCGGTGCAGTACGCGGACTACACGCTGTGGCAGCGGGACGTCCTCGGCGAGCCGGTGATCGAGCCGCAGCTGGCCTACTGGCGGGAAACGCTCGACGGCCTACCGGAACGGATCGAGCTGCCCACCGACCGGCCGCACCCGGCCGAAGCGTCCTACCGGGGCGAACAGTTTGCGTTCGGCTGGGACGCCGGCCTCCACAGTGGACTCGTCGAGCTGGCCCGCGCCTGCGGGGCCAGCGTGTTCATGGTCGTGCACGCCGGCCTCACCGCCGTGCTCACCCGGCTCGGCGCGGGCACCGACATCCCGCTCGGCACGTCCATCGCCGGCCGCACCGACCAGGCCCTTGACGACCTCGTCGGGTTCTTCGTCAACACCCTGGTCCTGCGCGTGGACACCGGCGGCGACCCGACGTTCCGCGACCTCGTCGCCCGCGTGCGCGACCGCAGCCTCGACGCCTACGCCCACCAGGACGTCCCGTTCGAGCGCCTGGTCGAAGCGCTCAACCCGGCGCGGTCGCTGTCCTACCACCCGCTGTTCCAGACGATGCTGGCCTGGCAGAACAACGCCGTCGCCGACCTCGCGCTGCCCGGCCTGACCGTCGCGGAGGAACCGGTCCGCACCGGCACCGCCCGCGCCGACCTGACGTTCTTCGTCGGGGAGCGACCGGGCAACCAGACCGGCATCCGCGGTACCGCGGAGTACAACAGCGACGTCTTCGACCGCACGAGCGTCGAAGCCATCCTCGACCGGCTCCGGATGCTGCTGCGGGCCGTCGTCGCCGACCCGGACACCCGCATCGGCGCGGTCGACCTGCTGACCGCCGCCGAGCACGAGCGGCTCGCCGCCGACCCCGCGACGCCGCTGCCCGCGGAGACGGCCGCCGAGCTGTGCGCCGCCCAGGTGACCCGGATCCCGGACGCAACCGCGCTGGTGTTCGGCGACGAGCGCTTGACCTACGCCGAACTGGACGCCCGCGCGACGACGCTCGCCCGCGCCCTGCTCGTGCGCGGTGCCGGACCGGAGCGGGTGGTGGCGGTCGCGCTGCCGCGCTCGGCCGACCTGGTCGTCGCGCTGCTGGCGGTGCTCAAGACCGGCGCCGCGTACCTGCCCCTCGACCTGAACCACCCGGCCGAACGCGTCGAGCTGATGCTCACCGACGCCGGCCCGCACCTGGTCATCGCGGAGGATGGCTTCGGCGATCGGCTGGTCCGGCCCGGCGACACCGGACCCGAACCGGCGTGGCCGTCGATCAGCCCGGACCACCCGGCGTACGTGATCTTCACGTCCGGCTCGACCGGACGCCCGAAGGCGGTCGCCGGCACCCAGCGGGCGCTGGCCAACCGGCTGCACTGGGGGCGCGGCCTCGCCGAGGGCGTGCGCGTGGCGAAGAGCGCGCTGACCTTCATCGACGGCTCGACCGAGCTGCTCGGCGGGCTCGTCGCGGGCGACCCGGTCGTCCTCGCCGACGACGCCACCGCGACCGACCCGCACGCGCTCGCCGAACTCGTCCGCACGTCCGGCGCCCAGGTGCTGACCGTGGTGCCGAGCCTCCTGGAGAGCTTCGTCGAGGACGGTCCGGATGACGCGTTCGACGCCGTCACGACGTGGATCACCAGTGGTGAGCCGCTTTCGACCGCCCTCGCGGAAAAGGTGCGGCGGCGGTGGCCGGCGGCGAAACTCGTCAACCTGTACGGCTGCTCGGAGGTCGCCGGCGACAGCCTCGCGCAGGAGTGCGGGCCGGTCGCCATCGGCCGGCCCGTCGCGAACACCCGCGCGTACGTCCTCGACGCCGCGTTGCGGCCGGTGCCGCCGGGCGTCCGCGGCGAGCTGTACCTGGCCGGTGCCGGGCTCGCCAGGGGCTACCTCGGCCGTCCGGCGTTCACCGCAGAGAGATTCGTCGCGTCGCCGTTCGAGGCGGGGGAGCGGATGTACCGCACCGGCGACCTCGTCCGCCGCCGCTCCGACAGTGCCCTCGAGTTCCTCGGCCGCGCCGACCAGCAGATCAAGATCCGCGGCTTCCGCGTCGAGCCGGGCGAAGTCGAAGCCGCGTTGACGGCCGACGCCTCGGTCGCCCGCGCGGTCGTCATCGCCCGTTCCGGCGCCTTGATCGCCTACGTCGCGCCGTCCGGGGACCCGGCCGCACTGCGGGCGCGGCTCGCCGGACGACTGCCGGACCACCTGGTGCCCTCGGCGATCGTCGCCCTGCCGGAACTGCCGGTGAACGCCAACGGCAAGCTCGACCGCGCCGCGCTGCCCGACCCGGAGATCCGGACCTCGGGCCGCGTCGCGCGAACGCCGGCCGAGCAGGCGCTGTGCGACCTCTTCGCCGACGTCCTCGGCGTGCCGCAGGTCGGCCCGGACGAGGGCTTCTTCACTCTCGGCGGCCATTCGCTGCTCGCGACGCGGCTGGTCAGCCGGATCCGCGCGCTGCTCGGCGTCGAGGTCCCGATCCGGGCGGTGTTCGACGCGCCGACACCGGCCCGGCTCGCCGAGCTCCTCGACCCGGGCCGGGAAAGCCGTCCGGCGCTCGTGCCGGTCGAGCGACCCGAAGTGCTGCCGCTGTCGTTCGCCCAGCAGCGCCTGTGGTTCCTCGACCGCCTCGACGGTTTGAGCGCGACCTACAACATCCCGTGGGCGTGGGAGCTGACCGGACCGGTCGACGCCGAGGCACTGCGGGCGGCTTTGGGGGACGTCGTCGCGCGGCACGAGGTCCTGCGCACGATTCTCGCCGAGGATCACGGCACACCGCGGCAGGTCGTCCTGGACGCGGGTGACGCCCGCGCGCGGCCGGTGCTGGTCACGGAGACGTCGGCCGACCTCGACGAGAGCGTCACGGCGGCGGCGTCGTACTGCTTCACCCTGGACGCCGAAATCCCGATCCGCGCGACGCTCGTGTCGGCCGGGCCGGAGCGACACGTATTCGTCCTGCTGGTGCACCACATCGCCGGTGACGGCTGGTCGTTGCCACCGCTGAAGCGGGACCTCGACACCGCGTACGCCGCCCGGCTGCGCGGCGAGCGTCCACAGTGGACGCCGTTGCCGGTGCAGTACGCGGACTACACGCTCTGGCAGCGCGAGATGTTCGGCCGGGCCGACGACCCGGACAGCATCCTCGGGCGGCAGGCCGCGTTCTGGCGGGACACCCTCGCCGGCATCCCGGACGAGCTGGCGCTCCCCGCGGACCGGCCCCGCCCGGCACGCTCCACGAACCGCGGCGCCGCCGTGCCGTTCACCGTGCCCGCAGACGTCCACAATGGACTTCGCGCGTTGGCTCACGGCAGCGACACCAGCACGTTCATGGTGCTGCAGGCCGCCCTCGCGGCGCTGCTGACCCGGCTCGGCGCGGGCACCGACATCCCGCTCGGCACGCCCGTCGCGGGCCGGACGGACCACGCGCTGGAGGACCTGGCCGGGTTCTTCGTCAACACGCTCGTCCTGCGCACCGACACCGGCGGCGACCCGACGTTCCGCGAGCTCCTGGACCGCGTCCGGGAGGCCGACCTGGCCGCGTACGCCCACCAGGACCTGCCGTTCGAGCACCTCGTCGAGCTGCTCAACCCGGCCCGGTCCCTGGCGCGGCACCCGCTGTTCCAGGTCATGCTCGCCGTCTACCACTCGGGCTCGGAGCCGGACCGGCTGCTCGGCCTCGACGCGGCCTACCGCGACACCGGGCTGCGGCAGGCGAAGTTCGACCTGTCGTTCGACCTCGTGGAAACGCCCGGCGGCATCGAGGGCGACCTCGAGTTCAGCCTCGACCTGTTCGACGAGCCGACCGCCCGGACGCTCACCGAGCGCCTGGTCCGGCTGATGACGGCCGTCGTCGCGGACCCGGACCGGCCGCTGAGCCGGATCGACGTCCTCGAACCCGCCGAGCGGCACCGGATCCTGCGCGACTGGGGTGCGGGCGAGCCGCTGACGACGTCGGCGCCGACGGTCGTCGACCGGCTGGCCGCTCAGGTGGCCGCGACACCCGGCGCGACGGCGCTGAGCGACGCTTCCAGCAGCGTGACGTTCGCCGAATTCGCGGCGAAGACCGACCGCCTGGCCCGGTGGCTGACCTCGCGGGGAGCGGGTCCGGAGCGGGTCGTGGCGCTGGTCCTGCCGCGCTCGGCGCGGGTCGTCGAGGCGATCTTCGGCGTGTTCAAGACGGGTGCGGCGTACCTGCCGGTGGACCCGGACCAGCCGGCCGACCGGATCTCGGCGATCCTCGCCGACGTCGGGGCGACGCTGGTGCTCACCAGCCGTTCGCTGGCTTCGCGGGTTCCCGGAGCGCTGTTCGTCGAGGACATTGTGGACAGTGACGCGGCTTTGACCCTGCCGTCGCCCGCGAACCCGGCGTACGTGCTCTACACGTCCGGGTCGACGGGCAAGCCCAAGGGTGTGGTGATCCCGCATTCCGGGCTGGCGAACCTGTTCCACAGCCACCGGGAGACGCTCTACCGCCTGGCGGTCGCCGCGGCGGGCGGCCGCCGGCTGCGGGTCGGGCACGCGTGGGCGTTCTTCTTCGACGCGTCCTGGCAGCCGCAGCTGTGGCTGCTCGACGGGCACGAGGTGCACGTCGTCGACGACGACACCCGCCGCGACCCCGACCGGCTGGCGGCGGTGGTGCGCGAGCGCGGCCTCGACTTCCTCGAGCTGACGCCGTCGCACTTCGCGCAGCTGGCCGCGGCCGGCGTCGTCGAAGACGGGAAATGCGCCCTCGGGGTCGTCGGCGTCGGCGGGGAAGCCGTGTCCCAGACGCTGTGGGAGCGGCTGCGGTCGATGCCGGGTACCGCGGCGTACAACCTCTACGGCCCGACCGAGGCCACTGTGGACGCTCTGGTCGGCCGGTTCGCCGACGCCGACCGGCCGGTGGTCGGGCGCCCGGTGCACAACGCCCGCGCGTACGTCCTCGACGGCGGCCTGACCCCGGTCCCGGCCGGGGTGCCGGGCGAGCTGTACCTGGCCGGCGCCGGGCTGGCCCGCGGCTACCACGGCCGGTCCGCGCTGACCGCCGAGCGGTTCGTGGCCGACCCGTTCGGGCCCTCGGGGGAGCGGATGTACCGCACCGGCGACCTCGTGCGGTGGCGGCCGGACGGGCAGCTCGAGTACCTCGGCCGCACCGACGACCAGGTCAAGGTCCGTGGCTTCCGGATCGAGCCGGGGGAGATCGAGACGGCCCTGACCCGCCACGACGACGTCGAGCAGGCGCTCGTCGTCGTCCGCGAGGACCGGGACAAGCGCCTGGTCGCCTACACGACCCCGGCGACGGCGGACCCGGCGCGGCTGCGGGAGTTCGTGGCCCGCTCGCTGCCCGAGTACATGGTGCCCGCGGCGATCGTCCCGCTCGACGCGTTCCCGGTGACGCCCAACGGGAAGCTCGACAAGACCGCGTTGCCGGTGCCGGAGTTCGAAACCCGGGGCCGGGCGCCGGAAACACCCTTGGAGAAGACCCTCTGCGAGATCTTCGCCGAGGTCCTGGACGTCGGCGCCGTCGGTGCCGACGACGACCTGTTCACCCTCGGCGGGCATTCGATGCTGCTCGTGGTCCTGCGCGACCGGATCACCGAGCGGCTCGGGACCGAGCTCCCGATCGCCGAGTTCTTCCGCACCCCCACGGCGGCCGGCTTGGCCGCGCTGCTGACCCGAGACGCGAGGTAGAAGTGCACCGCACCTTGATGAACGCCAAGATCCACCGCGCCACCGTCACGCAGGCCGACCTGCACTACGTCGGCTCGCTGACCATCGACGCCGACCTGATGGCCGCCGCGGACATCGTCGAGGGCGAGCGGGTCCAGGTCGTCGACATCACCAACGGCGCCCGCCTGGAGACCTACGCCATCACAGGCGAGCCGGGCACCGGGGTGATCGGCGTCAACGGCGCGGCCGCGCACCTGGTGCACCCCGGCGACCTCGTCATCATCATCACCTACGCGCAGGTGGACGAGGCCGAGCGCGCGGGTCACCGGCCGCGCGTGGTGCACGTGGACGCGGACAACCGCCAGGTCCACCTGGGACACGACCCGGCCGAGCCGGTGCCCGGCGCGGAAGCCCAGCTCTCCGGACGGGGTGGGCGCTGACACAGTTGCTTTTGCCAGGCTGCCCTAAATAAGGTGTGCCTATCCTAAAAGTCTTTGGTGAGAGGTTCACATGTCCGTGTTTCAAGGCGCTGCCGGGCTCAGCCGGCGTGGATTCCTGATCGGGGCCGGTGGCCTCGCGGCGACCGTCGCCCTCACCGCGTGCGGCAGCGGCGAGGACAAGCCCGCCGCTTCGTCCGGCCCCTGGGAGTTCACCGACGACCGCGGCCGGAAGGTGTCGCGCGACCAGCGTCCGACGCGTGTCGTGGCCTACGTCAGCTCCGCGGCCGCGCTGTGGGACTACGGCGTCCGCCCGGTCGGCGTGTTCGGCCCGCAGAAGACGGCCGACGGCGGCAAGGAGATCCAGGCGGGCAACATCGACCTGGGCTCCGTCACCTCGATCGGCAACGCCTGGGACGACTTCAGCATGGAGAAGTTCGCGGCCACCAAGCCGGACCTGGTGATCACCGGCCTCACCGGCGCCAAGCCGACCGACCTGTGGGTGCTCAAGGACGACGTGGGCACCAAGGTCCAGCAGGTCGCGCCGATCGTCGCGCTGTCGGAGTACAAGGTCACGCTGCCGAAGGTGATCGAGCGCTACGAGCAGCTCGCGGTGGCCCTCGGCGGCGACGCGAACTCCGACGTCATCAAGAAGGGCAAGGACGACTTCCGGAAGGCGTCCGACGACCTCAAGGCCGCGATCAAGGCCAAGCCGGGCCTCAAGGTGCTCGTGGTGTCCAGCGACAAGGACAACCTCTACGTCTGCAAGCCGGAGTTCTTCGCGGACCTGGCGTACTACCGCGACCTGGGCCTGGACATCATCAACGGCGCCGGCTCGGACGACTACTTCGAGACGCTCAGCTGGGAGCAGGCGGGCAAGTACCCGGCCGACCTGATCCTGACCGACAGCCGCACGTACGCGCTGTCGCGCCAGCAGCTGGCCGCGATCCCGACGTGGGCGCAACTGCCCGCGGTCAAGGCGAGCCAGCTCGCCGACTGGTCGACCGAACCCCGGTTCAACCCGGTGCTCGCGGCCCCGGTCATCCGGAAGCTGACCGAGGTCGTCACCGGCGCCCGTACGGACATCGCCGCCTGAGGAGGCCCGCATGACCAACCCGTTCGAAGACCCGTCCGGCACCTACCTGGTGCTGGTGAACGCGGAGAACCAGCACAGCCTGTGGCCGGAGTTCGTGGAGGTGCCGGCGGGCTGGACGGTCGCGTTCGGTCCGGCGGGGCGCCAGGAGTGCCTGGACCACGTGGAAGCGAATTGGACGGACATGCGGCCCAAGTCCCTGGCCGAGGCCATGGACGACTGAGTTCCTTTCTGTTCTGCCGACGCCGGGAGCCCGCGGGTTCCCGGCGTTCTCAGTGCCGGACGCGGTAGATCAGGTGCGTGACCGCCTTCGCCGCCCGCACCTCGACCTGCTCGAGATCCAGGGGCGGGACGCCGTCGAACAGCCGCGAGCCGGCGCCGAGCATGAGCGGGACGACGTGCAGCCGGATCTCGTCGATCAGCCCGGCGGCGAGGTACTGGTTGACGGTCCGCGCGCCGCCGTGGATGGAGATGTCCCCGTCGCCGGCCGCCTCGCGAGCGCGTTCGAACGCCGCTTCGATCCCCTCGGTGACGAAGTGGAAGGTGGTGCCGCCGTCCATCGGCTGCGGCGCGCGCGAGTGGTGGGTGAGCACGAAGACCGGTCCGTGGTACGGCGGGTTGTCGCCCCACCAGCCCGTCCACTGCCGGTCCCATTCGCCGCGCACCGGGCCGAACATGTTGCGGCCCATGATGAACGCCTTCGCCGTCATCATCCGCGCGAACTCGTCGGGGTGCTGCTCGGCGCCTTCGCCGAACCAGGCGTGCAGCTTGTCGCCCCAGCCGTCACCGCCGTCTTCGCCGAACGGGCGCTGCTCGGTCTGGTTGATCCCGGCGGCGTAGCCGTCGAGCGAGATCGTGAGGTCGCAGGTCACCTTCGTCATGGGCACCAGCTTGCTGCGTTCGACGCAGGACGTCCAATGCCAACTCGGCCGCGGTATCCGGTTGACCCCGGAAGGCCGGCTGCGCGCTCACGGACGGCGCGTCAGGTGCGCTGGCCTGACCAGGCCGCCCACAGCTTCGCGTACTGGCCGCCCGCCGCGACCAGTTCGTCGTGCGTTCCGGACTCCACCACCGCGCCCGCGTCGAGGACCACGATCCGGTCCGACGCCGCCGCCTGGGTCAACCGGTGGGCCACCACCAGCGCCGTGCGCCCTTCCAGCGCCGCGGCGGCCGCCGACTCCAAGACCCGCGAGCCCGCGCTGCCCGCCTCCGCCGTGGCTTCGTCGAGGATCGCGATCGGCGGGTCGGCCAGCACCAGCCGGACCAGGGCGAGCTGCTGGGCCTGCGTCACCGTCAGCTGGTGCCCGCCTTCGCCGACGACCGTGGCGAGGCCGTCCGGCAGACTGTCCACCCAGGACAGTGCGCCCACCTTCGCCAGCGCCGCACGCAGTTCCGCGTCGGTCGCCGACGGGCGCGCCAGGCGGAGGTCGGCGGACAGGGGCCCCGCGAAGACGTGGACCTCCTGGCTGATCAGCGCGACCGTCCGGCGGGTCGCCTCCGGTCCCAGCTCCTCCAGCGGGACGCCGCCGAGGGTGACCGAGCCCGTGGTGGGCGCGTGGATCCCCGCGATCAGCTTGGCCAGTGTCGTCTTGCCCGCTCCGCTCGCCCCGACCAGCGCCACCCGTTCACCGGGGGCGACGCCGAGGTCGATGTCGCGCAGCACCGGGTGACCGTCCACATAGGAATAGCCGGCCGCCGCCGTCTTCACCGACGCGTCCACCGGCCGGGCCGGCTGTGCGGGCGCGGCTTCGGCGGGCAGGTCCGCGACGCCGATCAGCCGCGCGAGGCCGGCCGCGGCCGCTTGCGCGTCGTCAACCAGGGCCAGCGCCGTCGTGATCGGGCCGAAGAGGCTGTGGAAGTACAGTGCCGCGGCCGTCGCGACACCGACCGTCACCGCGTCCGCGCCGACCAGCAGGAACCCCATGGCCAGCACGGCCGACAGCCCGAGGAACTCCGCCAGGTTGAGCCGCGCGTAGAACCGCGTCACCAGCCGGATCCCGCGCAGGGCCAGGTCGACGGCGACGTCCGACCGCGCGCGCACCCGGTCGAGGTGGGTGTCCGCCAGCCGGAACGCGCGGACGGTCTTCGCGCCGCCGATGGTGTCCAGCAGCTGTTGCTGTTGCGCCCCGATGGCCTCGCGCTGGCTCGCGTACAACGGCTTCGCGCGCGGCACGTACCAGCGGACGGTCCACAGCTGGATCGGCACGGCGACCAGCGCGGCCAGCAGGAACCGCCAGTCCAGCACCGCGAGCGCGCCCAAGGTGAGCACGACCGTCAGCACCGAGCGGCCGAGCTCGGGCAGCGCCTGCCGGACGGCTTCCGCGACGACCGAGACGTCGTTCGTCACGCGCGTCGTGAGGTCGCCGGACCCGGCGCGCTCCAGCTGGTCGAGCGGCAGGCCGAGGGCCCGCTCGACGAAGCGTTCGCGCAGCTCGGCGAGGATCTCTTCGCCCAGCCGCGCCACCAGCGACACGCCGATCGCCGTCGCGACCGCCTGGGCGAGCGCGACCAGCACCAAGCCCACCACGGGCGTGACGAGTTCGGCCGCCGGGTGGCGCGTCGCGACCAGGTCGACGGCCCGGCCGAGCAGGGGCGCGGTGAGCAGCCCGATCGCCGTCGCTGCGACGAGCACCGTGAACGCGGCCGCGGCCCGGCCCTTCGACCGGCCGGCGAGCTCGCCGACGACGGCGCGGATCCGGCGGCCGTCGGCCACGGGGAGGAGTTCGCGGGTCATGACAGCACCGCCGCCCGGTAGTCGGCGCGACCGGCCAGCTCGGCGTGGCTGCCGACGCCGGCGATCCGCCCGTCGTCGAGGAGGACGACGCGGTCGGTCGCGGCGAGCAGCGCCGGGCTGGTGGTCACGAGGATGGTCGTGCGGCCGCGCCGCAGCTCGGCCAGGCCCGCGGCGATCCGGGCCTCGGTGACGGTGTCGACGGCGGTCGTCGGGTCGTGCAGCACGAGCACCGGCGCGTCCACGGCCAGGGCGCGGGCCAGCGCGACCCGCTGCCGCTGCCCGCCCGAGAGCGACCGCCCGCGTTCGCTGACGGCGGTCGCGACGCCGTCGGGCAGCGCCTCGGCGACCTCGTCGACGGCGGCCGCGGTCATGGCCGGTCCGGCGAGCGGTCCGGTTCCGCAGTTCTCGGCGACGGTGCCGGCGAAGAGGTCCGCGTCGTGCGCGGCCACCAGCACCACTTCGCGGACCCGGCTGGGGTCCACAGTGGACAGATCGACGGCGTCGACCGTAACGGTGCCGGTCGCCGGGTCGGCGGCGCGGCCGAGGCAGTCGAGGAGGTCGGTCGCGGCGGCCGGATCGGTGGCGACCACGCCGAGCAGCTCGCCCGGGCGCGCTTCGAAGCCGACGTCCCGCAGCGCGCCGCGGCCGAGCGCGGACAGCCGGACGTGACCCGCTGACGGCGTCGGCAGCGTGGCCTCGCCGGTGTCGACGGCGGGTGGCGCGTTGAGGACGTCGGCGATGCGCGCGGCCGACGCGCGACCCTGAGCGAGCTCGCCGTTGACCCACGAGAAGATCGAGAACGGCGTGATCAGGTACTGCGCGAGCCCGACCGCGGCGACGAGGTCGCCGACGCTGATTTCGCCGGCGGCCGCGAGGTTCCCGCCGACGAGCGCGACGAGGGCGATGAAGATCCCGGTCAGCGCGAGCAGTGCGCCGTTGTGCCAGGCCTGCGCGCGTGCCGCCCGCAGCGTCGCCTTCAACGAGTCCTGGCTGGTGCGGCGGTAGCGGTCGACGGCGGCGCGTTCGGCGCCGACGCCCTTGAGCACGCGCAGCCCGGCGACGAGGTCGGTGGCGATGCCGGAGGCGAACGCGGAGCGTTCCTGCTCGGCCTCGCTGCGGCGCTCGAGGGGCTTCCCGATCAGGTGCGCGAGGTACAGCATCGGCGGCGTGCCGAGCAGCACCAGCAGGCCGAGCGGGACGCTCATGGTGAGCAGCACGACGGCGCTGACCAGCAGCCCGGCCAGCCCGGCGACGCCGAACGGCAGGACGCCGTTGACCTGGCCGACGCGCTTCGCGTCCGACGTCCCGACGCTGACGAGTTCGCCCGCGAGGGACTCCGCGCCGCCGCCGGGGTGCAGCACGCGGCGTCCGACGTCGAGGCGCAGGTCGTGGGCGGCGCGTTCGGCGGCGCGCTCGCCGAAGCGGGCGCCGAGGCGGTAGCTGGTCGACAGCACCGCGAAGAGCACGCCGAGCACCGCGAGCCAGAGGAGCAGTGTGCCCACCGAGCCGCCGGCGACGGCCTGGTCGATCACCACGCCGATCACCACCGGCACCAGCGCCTCACCACCCTGGTGGCACGCGGTCAGCAGCGCCGCGAGGCCCACCGATCGTCGTTGCCCGGTGATCGAACGGCGGAGGACTTCCCGTCCGGTCGTGCGCACCCGCGCCTCCCTGTCCTGTCGTGGGATAGGTAAGGCTAGTCTAAGTAAAGAAGTTACGGGGAGACCGTCGGCTTCGTCTCAGTTGTATCCGGCTCGCCGAAGCGGGCCAGGGCGAGCGCGGCGGCCACGGCGAGGACGAACCCGGCGAGGGCGACGACCGCGAACCCCGGCCGGGTGCGGTCGCCGAGCACGAGCACGCCGACCAGCGACGGGAAGACCGTCTCGCCGAGCACCATCATCGCGGTGCTCGTGGTGACGCTGCCGCGTTGCAACGCCGTCGCGTAGAAGAGCATCGCCATGCCGCCCGCGACCGCGACGGTGTAGGTGGCCGGGTCGGTGAGCAGGTCCAGCGGGGCGAGGCTGGGGATGATCCGGCCGGCGATGGCGACGACGCCGAAGCTGAGCCCGGCGACCAGCCCGAGCGCGGGTGTCCGGAGGCGGCGGCTCGCCTTCCCGGCGGCGATCCCGGCCACGGCCAGCACGGCGACGGCGCCGATCAGCCCGAGCCGGAAGCCGAGCCCGACGGGATCGGAGCCCTCGCTCTCGGCGGCGGCGCCGAGCAGCCCGAGCCCGGCGCACACAACGGCGACGGCCGCCCACTCCTTCGTCCCGAGCCGCACGCCGAGGAACCGCGCGGCGACGGCGGTGACGGCGAGACTGGCGGCGAGCGCGGCCTGCACGACGAAGAGCGGAAGGACGTGCAGGGCGGCGATCTGCGCGACGAACCCGAGGACGTCGAGGGACAGGCCGAGCACGAACTTCCACTGTTTCAGGACGCGGACCAGGAGCTTCGGGTCGACGCCGGGTTTGTCGGTGCCGGTGTCCGCGGCTTTGGCGGCGACCGACTGCATCACCGAAGCCACGCCGTACGCGATTGCCGCGCCGAGCGCGCAGAGCAGTCCCCACCACATGGCGATCACTCTATTTTGTCGGTGCGGTGGGGTACGTTGCGGTCATGTCGAACATGAGTTCGAAGATGCAGCGGTCGTGGCCGGGCCGCCTGGCTTCCGACGAGCTGCGCCTTCAGCTGGACTTCCTCCAGTTCCTCCGCGCGACGGCGGTGAACAAGCTGGCGGGGTTGCCGCTTGCCTTGGCGGTGGCCACGCCGCTGCCGACGTCACCGCGGTTGAGTGCCCTGGGGGTGGTGAAGCACCTGACGGCGGTGGAGCGGTGGTGGTTGTCGATCGAGGCCGGGGGAGCGGACCTGCCGTCGTTGTGGGCGGGTTCGCCGGACCCGAGCTGGGATCCGGCGCCGGAGGACACGCCGGCTTCCGTGGTGGCGGCGTACAAGGCCGAGTGGGCGCGGGCGGAGAAGTCGCTGCGGAGGCTGGGTCCGGACGACCGGACCCGGCGGCGCGGGGAGTTCACGGTTCGGTGGGTGGTGGCGCACGTGGTCCAGGAGACGGCCCGGCATGTGGGGCATTTGGACTTGCTGCGGGAGCTGGCTGATGGGGAGGTGGGGGAGTAGGGAATGTCCGTGTTGTCGGTTGACTTGACCGGCTAACCTGGGTTCGTGGCCGTCGTTGCGGGATACCGCCGATTTCCCGGCCCCCTGGCCCTTCGTGGGCGCCAGTGGGGTTCCGGGGCCATGCCCGCCGCCTGCGCTGTCTGAACGCGCCGCGGTGAACCTCGCCGAGTGTCCGGGCCAGGGGGAGCACCTCGCTCACCCAACCCGCTCACTCAGGAGGTTCCGTCGTGCCCGCCCTGCTCACTCCCACCCAGCTCACTCGCGACCTCGCCGTCCGGGATCTGACTGATCCCGCGGCCGGGCCGCATGCCGTTCAGCTCGTCGTCGAGCGGGCCGTCTCCGCTGTGGGTCGCCCCGGCACTGAAATCCGGCGGTGGCCCGGCGATCGGATCGTCACCGTCGCCGACAACTACGACCGCCTCGGCTACGACCCCGCCGACGTCACCCGCGACGCTCGCTACACCCGCTACGTCGACGAAAGTCACGTGCTGCGCAGCCACTCCAGTGCCCTGGTTCCCGCCGCACTGCGGGCGCTCAAGGCCTGCCCCGTCGATGACGCCCTGCTCGTCTGCCCCGGCGTCGTCTACCGGCGCGACTCCATCGACCGGCTGCACAGCGGCACCCCGCACCAGCTCGACCTCTGGCGGATCACCCGCGGGACGACCACCAAAGCCGACCTTGAACACCTCGTCGAATCGCTCGTCGGAACCCTCCTGCCGGGACGCCCGTGGCGGCTCGAACCCCGCCGGCATCCGTACACAGTGGAGGGTGCCCAGCTCGACGTCGAGCATGAGGGCGGGTGGGTCGAGGTCGCCGAGTGCGGGCTGGCCCACCCGGCCGTCCTCGCGCGGGCCGGGCTCGGGGACGGCTGGTCCGGCCTCGCCCTCGGCATGGGGCTCGACCGGATGCTCATGCTGCTCAAGGGCATCCCCGACATCCGCCTGCTGCGCTCGGCGGACCCGGCCGTCGCCGCTCAGCTCACCGATCTCGCGCCCTACCGTCCGGTGTCCGCGCTGCCGCCCGTGCGTCGCGACCTCTCGATCGCCGTCGCCGCCGACGACCGGGCCGAGGACCTCGGCGACCGCGTCCGCACCGCCCTCGGCGACGACTCGGACCTCGTCGAGTCGGTCGAGATCCGGCAGGAGACGCCGTGCGCACGGCTCCCGCCGCAGGCCCTGGCGCGATTGGGCGCGGAAAGGCACCAGAAGAACCTCCTGGTCCGGCTGGTGCTCAGGCCGCTGGACCGCACGCTGTCGGACGCGGAGGCGAACGCGCTGAGGGATCGTGCGTACGCGGCCCTGCACCAGGGCACCGCGCACCAATGGTCAGGCTCGGTACCCCCGGAGCGCGCGGGCGGCCGGTGAAGCGGCCCGGATCCCGCCGTTGGCCATCAAGACCAGGACCAGGCGGCGGTGGCCGCGCACCGGAGGATGCAGGCCAAGTCTCCGGGAGGATCGTGCTCACCCCGGCGGAAAGCCGACCCGTAGGGTGGGGCCATGGCAGATCGGCTCTACTTCCGGCAGCTGCTCGCCGGGCGGGACTTCGCCGTCGGTGATCCCGTGGCGACGCAGATGGTGAACTTCGCCTACCTCATCGGCGACCGGGACACGCGGGAAGCGGTCATCGTCGACCCCGCCTACGCCGTGCAGGATCTGCTCTCGGTGCTCGAAGCCGATGGCATGCGGCTCACCGGGGTGCTCGCCACGCACCACCACCCCGACCACGTCGGCGGCGAGATGCTCGGCTTCGACCTGCCCGGCGTCGCCGAACTGCTCGCCATCCAGCCGGTGCCGATCCACGTCAACGGCGCCGAGTCCGAGTGGGTCCGCCGCGTGACCGGGGTCGAGGACAGCGATCTGCGCGCCCACGACCACGACGACGTCCTCGAGGTCGGGTCCGTTCCGATCCGGATGCTGCACACCCCCGGTCACACGCCCGGCAGCCAGTGCTTCCTCGTCGAGGACAAGCTCGTCTCCGGCGACACGCTCTTCCTCGAGGGCTGCGGCCGCACCGACTTCCCCGGCGGCGACGCCGAGGAGATCTACCGCAGCCTGCAAGCCCTCGCCGGGCTGCCCGGCGATCCCGGCGTCTATCCGGGCCACCAGTACTCGGCCGAGCCGTCGGCGCCGCTGTCGGACGTCAAGCGCACCAACTTCGTCTACCGGCCGCGGTCGCTCGACGAGTGGAAGGTCATGTTCGGCGGCTGAGCAAGCCGTTCCACGGGCTGAAACCCCGCGATTTCACGGACTGGGCGCCGATTGACTTCGCCTGCCCGGGGCCCGATGGTCGGGACCACGCAATCCCGAACATCCCCGTCCCCGGGAGAAATCCGTGTCGATTTCCACCACGGGCGTGCTTCCCCGCGCCCGGAAGCGCGCCGACGGGCCGCCGCGCAAGCTCGCGTGGCGGCCCGACCTGCGGCGCTGGATCAGCCCGGTGGTGCTCGTCGCCGCCTGGCAGGTCTTCAGCGCCACCGGCGTCGTGCCGCCCGACAAGCTCAGTTCACCGTGGACGGTCCTGCAGGCCGGCGTCGAAACCGCGCGCAGCGGCGAACTCGGCGACGCGTTCGCCGTGTCGCTCGGCCGCGTCGGCGCCGGGTTCGCGCTCGGCCTCCTCGCCGGCGTGCTGCTGGGCATCGTCTCCGGCCTGTCGCGCTGGGGCGAGGCGCTGGTCGACCCGCCCGTCCAGATGCTGCGCACGCTGCCGTTCCTCGGGCTGATCCCGCTGTTCATCCTGTGGTTCGGCATCGGCGAGGAAACCAAGATCGTGCTGGTCGCGCTCGGCGTGGCCTTCCCGCTCTACCTCAACGTCCACTCGGGAATCCGCGGCGCCGACCCCGACCTGGTGGAAGCTTCACGGGCGCTGGGGTTCAGCCGCGCGGAACGGCTCTGGCACGTCGTCCTGCCCGGTGCGCTGCCGCAGGGGCTCGTCGGGCTGCGGCAGTCGCTCGGCCTCGCCTGGCTCGCGCTGATCGTCGGCGAGACGGTCAACGCCGACGCCGGGGTCGGCTACCTCATCAACAACGCGCGGGAGTTCCTGCGCACCGACGTCGTGGTCGTCGGTCTCGTCCTGTACGCCCTGCTCGGCCTGGTCACCGACGCGCTGGTCCGGCTGCTGGAACGGAAGGTGCTGCGGTGGGGAACCCGGTAGCGGAGGTCCGCGAACTCACGAAGAAGTTCGGGGATCGGACGATCCTGAGCGGACTCGACCTGACCGTCGAGCGCGGCGAGTTCGTCGCGCTGCTGGGCCGCAGCGGGTCGGGCAAGTCGACGCTGCTGCGGGTGCTGGCCGGCCTGGACGGCGACGTCGACGGCCACGTGGTGGTGGGCGGGACCGTCTCGGTCGCCTTCCAGCAGCCGCGGCTGCTGCCGTGGCGGAAGGTCTGGCGCAACGTCGTCCTCGGCCTGCGCCAGGACGGCGTCTCGAAGTCCCGCAACCGCGCGGTGGCCGAGAAGGCGCTCGCGGAGGTGCACCTGACCGAGCACGCCGACGACTGGCCCCTGACGCTGTCCGGTGGGGAGGCGCAGCGCGTTTCGCTGGCCCGCGCCCTGGTCCGCGAACCCGGCCTGCTCCTGCTCGACGAGCCGTTCGGCGCTCTCGACGCGTTGACGCGGATCGCGATGCACGGGCTGGTCGTGGACCTGTGGCGGCGGCACCGGCCGGGCGTGCTGCTGGTGACCCACGACGTCGACGAGGCCCTGCGGCTCGCCGGCCGGGTCCTGGTGCTCGACGGCGGCCGGATCGTGGCCGAGCACCGGCCGCGCGAAGCCGACCACGACGACCTCCGCCGGCGCGTGCTGGCCGACTTGGGAGTGACCGAAGATGCGGTGGCGTAACGGAATCGCGGTCGTCGCGGCGGCGCTGACCCTGGCCGGCTGCGGCTCGGCGACCGGCACCGACCAAGCTGCCGTGCCGGGCCCGGTCAGCGCGGCGGATCTGGCCAAGGTGACGCTCAAGGTCGGCGACCAGAAGGGCGGCGCCAAGTCGCTGCTGACCGCGGCCGGCCTGCTCGACGGCACGCCCTACAAGATCGAATGGTCGACGTTCACCTCGGGGCCGCCGCTGCTCGAAGCCGCGTCGGCCGGCGCGATCGACACCGGCCGCGTCGGCAACACGCCGCCGATCTTCGCGGCCGCGGCGAAGGCGAAGATCAAGGTGATCAGCGTGTCGCACAGCAACGTCGAGCGGGAGGCCATCCTCGTCCCGCCCGATTCGACCTTGCCGGACGTCGCCACGTTGAAGGGCAAGACGATCGGCGTCGCCAAGGGCAGCTCGGCGCACGGGCAGCTGCTGAACACGCTGCACAACAACGGATTGTCCACAAAGGACGTCAAGCTGAGCTTCCTGCAGCCGGCGGAGGCCTACGCCGCGTTCACCCAGCACACGATCGACGCCTGGGCGATCTGGGACCCCTACACCGCGCAGGCCCAGATCGAAGCGCACGCCCGGGTGCTGGCCGACGGCCGGGGCGCCTCGAACGGGCTCGCCTTCCTGACCGCGGGCACCGCCGCGCTGGCCGACCCCGGGAAGAACTCCGCGTTGCGGGACTTCGCCGTCCGGGTCGTCAAGGCACAGAAGTGGGCCGACACGCACCGCCCGGAGTGGGCGCAGGCGTGGGCGAAGGAGACCGGGCTCAAGCTCGAGGTCGCGCAGAAGGCCGTCGACGCCGGGCGGGACCTGCCGATCGCGCTGGACGACTCGGTGGTGGCGTCCGAACAGCAGCTCGCGGACGCCTTTACCGACGAGAAGACCCTGCCGGGCAAGGTGGACTTCGCCGCCTTCGCCGACCGGCGGTTCGCCCCCGACCTGGACCAGGCTAGGAGCAACGGATGAGCATCGCGCTGCACTGGTTCCTGCCCACCAGCGGCGACGGCCGCACGATCGTGGAACGCTTCCACGCCAACCGGTCCCAGGGCCCGTCGGCGCAACGCCAACCCGACCTGGACTACCTGGCCCAGGTCGCCCGCGCGGCCGAGCGGCAGGGCTTCGAAGGCGTCCTGACGCCGACGGGCACGTGGTGCGAGGACGCGTGGCTGACCACGGCCGCGCTCATCCGCGAGACGACCCGGCTGAAGTTCCTGGTCGCCTTCCGCCCGGGTGTCATTTCGCCGACGCTGGCCGCGCAGATGGCCGGCACCTTCCAGCGGCTGTCGGACGGCCGCGTGCTGCTCAACATCGTCACCGGCGGCGACGCGGTCGAACAGCGGCGCTTCGGTGACTGGCACGACCACGACGCCCGGTACGCGCGCACCGACGAGTTCCTGACCATCGTCCGCGGCGTCTGGTCCGGGCAGCCGTTCACCTTCGAAGGCGAGCACCTGCGCGTCGAAGGCGCGACGACGCTGGCCGCGCCGGACCCGGTGCCGCCGATCTACTTCGGCGGGTCGTCGCCGGCCGCGCTGCCGGTCGCGGCGCGGCACGCGGACGTCTACCTGACCTGGGGCGAGCCGCCCGCGCAGGTGGCGAAGAAGATCGGCAAGGTCCGCGAGCTGGCCGGCGACCGGCCGATCCGGTTCGGCGTCCGGCTGCACACGATCTCGCGCGACACGTCGGCCGAGGCGTGGGCGGAGGCGCAGAAGCTGCTGGACGCGCTGAGCCCGGACCAGGTCGCGAAGGCGCAGGCGCAGCTGGCCGCGAGCGAGTCGGTCGGGCAGCAGCGGATGGTCGCGCTGCACGGCGGCCGGACGGACGGCGGGGTCCGCGGGCTGGAGATCCACCCGAACCTGTGGGCCGGGGTCGGCTTGGTCCGCGGCGGCGCGGGGACCTCGCTGGTGGGCAGTCACAGCGAAGTCGCCGACTTGATCGAGGAGTACCACAGCGTCGGCGTCAGCGAGTTCGTGCTGTCGGGCTACCCGCACCTGGAGGAGGCTTACTGGTTCGGCGACGGCGTCCGGCCCGAGCTGGCCCGGCGCGGGCTGCTGAAGGAGTACTAACCCCAGCGGGTCGAGGCGTAGACGACGATGTTGTCGCGGTAGGACCGCTTCGCCGCGTCGAAGCTGCCGCCGCAGGTGATGAGCCGCAGCGCGCTGCCCGGCGCGGGTCCGTACACCGCGTCGGTCGGGAACGCGTTCTTCGGGTAGCGCTGGACGGTGTCCACGACGAACCGGGTCTCCTGGCCGTCGGAGCGCGTGACGAACACCGGGTCGCCGTCGCGCAGGTCGCGCAGCCGGAAGAACGGCGCCGGGCCGGACCGGGAGTCGACGTGCGCGGCGATCACCGCCGGCCCGGGGTCTCCCGGGACCGGGCCGGCGGCGTACCACCCGACGTCTTCGAAGCGCGCCGGTGCTTCGAGCTGGTGGTCCGCCCCCAGCCCGAGCGGCACGAGCGCGGGTGCGTCGACGCCGATCGCGGGAATCCGCAGCCGCACCGGACGGACCTCGGCCGCGGTGGGCAGCAGCTTCGGCCCGGTCGCCGTCTCCGCCGGGGTGGTCGCCGCCGTCGGTGGCGCCGCGGGCGGCGGAGCCGGGGCGCAGCCCGCCACCACCAAGGCGGCGACGAGCAGCGCGCCGACGTCACCGCGCACGAGCCGCCCGGCGTCCCACGACGAGCGCGGCCAGCAGCCCGACCACCGCGAGGGCCGGCCACAGCGGCGTTCCGGACGGCGACGCCGTGCCACCACCGCCGGTTTCGACGCCCAGCTTCGGCGGCTGGGGCAGCGAAGCGCCGTCGGAGATCGGGTTCGCCTTCAGCACGCCGTTGTTCTCGAGGACGAACACGGTCGTCGAACTCCCGGCCTTGACGTCGACCTCGGGGCTGGTCTTCGCCGTGCCGCTGCGCAGCTGCAGCGGCCAGCGCCCCTGCGGCACGTCGACGTAGGGCGAGGTGAAGCCGTAGGGCGCGTCCTGGGCGAGCAGGACGCCCGGGCCGTCGACGGAGACCGGCGCGATCGCCGCCGACCCTTCGACGATCCGGAGGCGGCCCTTGCCCGCGGCCGGCGCGGTGAGGTCGTCGGTGACCAGGGTGCCCTTGAGCGTGCTGCCCGGGCCGTTCGTGAACACGAGCAGCGAGTACGCGGACCGCTCGGCGATCTCGATCGTCGCCGACAGCGCGGGCGGTGTGCTGGACGCGGCATCGGCGGGCCGCATCGACAGCGTGTACTTCCCGGGGTCGAGCGAGGAGTACGGCGTGACGGCGCCGTAGCCCGCCTTGCGGATGACGACCTTCTCGGCCTGGCCGAACGGCGCGAAGTAGATGTCCACCGGCGGGACCTTGGGGGAGAGGTGACCGACCCGGATCCAGCCGACGCCCGGGCCGGGCGCGGTCGCCGCCTCGGCCGTGACCGGCGTCAGCGCGACGAGCAGGAGGGCTGCGGCGGCCAGCCCGCCGGGTCTGAGCAGGAGCTGGGGGAGAGTGCGCATCGGAGGGCCTCTTTTCACCGGATCAGGGAGAGGAGAACGGGACGAGCAGTCCCGGGGGTGCGAACAGCGGGTAGGTGACGAGCACGCCGCCGCCGGTCCGGACGACCGACGAGGGGCGGAACAGGTCGCGCTGGCCGGTGTAGAACGCGGCCGCGCCGTCTTCGCCGCCGGTGAGCAGCACCCGCCGGCGGGGTTGCCCGGCGGGGTCTTCGCCGGGGACTTCGGGGAACGCCGTGACGCGGACCGGCTGCAGCGCCGCGAGCGCGGCGATCGTCGCGATCAGCCGGGGGTCGACGCGGCCCGCGCGCAGCGGGACGGCGGCGTCCGGGGTGAAGGTGATCCGGGCCGACGCCTGGAGGGCCTCGCCCGCGTGGGCGCGGGCCGACGATTCCGACGGCGCCGCCGGGTCGGCGGGCGGCAGCCCCAGGCGCGAGACCGTGACGCTGCCGTCGCCGGTGCCGAACACCGCGGTCGCGCCGGAGCCGTCGAAAGCCGCGTCGAGGGCCGGGTAGCGGTCCCGGAGATCGGCCTCGTCGGCGGCGAAGACGGCCCACTCGGCCGGCGGGCAGGTCGCCGCGCACGCGGCGGGCGCGACGAGCATGCCGGTCGGCCAGCCCGCCTTCGCGAGCTCGGCCCAGGCGCCGTCGTCGACCAGCACGCGGGCGCCGGAAGCGTTGACCCGCAACCAGTTCCCCGCGTCGGCCAGGGGGCCGCCCCGGTCGGCCGCCGGCCGCAGCGCGGGGTAGCCGTACGCCCAGCCGACGGCGACCATCACGACGAGCACGACCGCCGCGAGCGCGGTGCCGGTTTGCCGCCGGGCTTCCCAGCGGTGGGCCGCGTCGCGCTGCCGGGTCACGGCCTGGACGACGCCGGCCAGCAGCAGCGGCGTCACCGGCAGCAGCAGCGCGAGCACGGCGGTGTCCGGCACGCCGGGGACGAGCAGGGCCGCGACGAGCAGCAATCCGGACACCGCGAACGGCCGCAGCGCCGTCACGGCGAGGGCGGCCACCAGGGCGACGGTCGACAGCACCGCCCAGGCCGGGTCGAGCGCGACCCAGTCGGCGACCGAGGGGCGGCCCGAAGCCGCCAGGTGCGGCCGCAGGAGCCCCGCCGCCGGACCGAACGCGATGCCGAGCCCGAGGTTGAGCAGCACCGCCACGAGCGCGGCCCGCACGGGCGCGCGCCGCACCAGCAGCCAGCCGGCCGCGGGCAGGAAGACCAGCGCCAGCGGCGACGTGAGCACGGCCGCCAGCAAGCAGACCGCGGCCAGGACGTCGTGCCGGATCCGGGCGTCGGGCCGGGTGAGCAGCACCAGCGCGCCCAGCGCCCACACCGCCGCCAGGTGTTCGACGACGACCAGCCGCTGCAGGCCGAGTGCCAGCGGGGACGCCGCGAGCAGCAGCACCGCGGCCGCCGCCGCCCAGCGCGTCAGGCCGAGCCGCCGGGCCAGGACCCACAGCAGCAGCGCGCCGAGCACGGCGACGACGAGCATCGTTTCGCGGACCGCCACGAGCGCCATGGCCGAGCGCCCGAAGGCGTCCGAAACCATGGTGTAGGCCGAAAGCTGCCACCAGCCGAACGGGCTGACCCCGCCGCCGCCCGCGTCGGTGAACGCCGTGAAGTGCCCGAGCGCGTAGGCGTGCGCGACGTTCACGGCTTCGGCGGGCAGGGCCGGTGCCGGCGCGGCGAGGTAGAGCACCCGCAGGCCGCCGGCCAGTGCCAGCAGCGCGAGGACGACGTCGAGCGACAGCAACCGGTGCGCGGCCACCGGTTCGGAGAGCGTCGCGGGGGAGCGGCCCGCGACCGTCGTCCCCCGGCTGTGCTGGGCCATTGGACGGATCGTAGCCGCTCCCGATCACCCGTCCAGCTCGGGAGGGTTACGTCAGCCGGACGGCCCAGTGGCCGGAAAAGCGTTGTCCCGCAAGATTATTTCCGACTGTCCGGAGTGGATCCGGAGAGTGTCCGGGTCAACGCGAGCGCGACCGTCCGGACGGCGGGCGCGACCCGTTCGGTCCGCATCCGGTTGGCCCAGCCGGAAATCGAGACCGCGGCCACCGCCTCGCCGCGCGCGTCGAGCAGCGGGCTCGCCGCGCACACGACGCCGACGCCGGATTCTTCGCGCTCCAGCGCGATCCCGCCTTCGCGGACCCGCGTCAGCTGGCGCCGCAGCAGACCGGGCGCGGTGATCGTCTTGGGGCTCATCCTGGGCAATCCGGCGTCGATGACCTGGTTCACCACGGATTCCGGAGAGAACGCGAGGATCGCCTTGCCGACCCCGGTGGCGTGCGCCGGGAAACGGCCGCCGATCCGCGACGGCAGCGTCGGCGCGTCGGGGCCGCGCAGCACGTCGAGGTAGACGACTTCGGTGCCCTCCAGGATCGCGAGGTGCACGGTGTTGCGGGTCGCCTCGCGCAGGTCGGCGAGATAGGGCCGGGCGGCTTCGACCAGTCCACGGCGGGGCGAGGCCAGTTGGCCGATTTCGAACAGCCGCAGCCCCAGCCGCACCGCACCCCCCTCACGGGTGAGGAGGCCGGTGTCGGCGAGGTGACCCGCCAACCGGTGCACCGTCGTCTTCGCCAGCCCGGTCCGGCGGGCCAGTTCGGAGACGCCCAGGGCGTCGTCGCCCGGCCGGAAGGCTTCCAGCAGCGCGGCGAGCCGGGCCGCGACGAGACCGTCGCCGCTCGCGCCGTCGTTCCGCCCAGCGGTACGCATGGGTTGAGTGTGCCCGATCCGCCGCGCGACTGTCACGAGGTCGGCAAGGAGGTGGAGGTCAGTGGTCGTCGGCGCCGAGCACGAGTTTCACGCAGTGGGCGACGAGCCGGTCGCGCGAGACCTTCAGCGAGCCGTCGAGGTAGGCGATGAAGACGTTGCTCAGCGCGCCCACCAGCCCGACGGCGACCATCCGGCGCTCGGTCTCGTCGCCGTGGGACAGCTGTTCGCCGACGAGCGCGGCGAACACCGGCAGCAGGTGCAGGCCGCGGCGGGTCAGCGCGGGGTCGGTCAGCGGCGCGAGCAGCAGGATCCGGCCCTTGCGGGGGTCGTCGACGATCAGCTCGACGAACGCGCGGACGGCGTTCTCGGCCCGCAGCACCGGGGTCGGCGCGTCCCGGACCGCGTCCACGAGGGCTTGGCGGGCCTGCTCGCCGACGTGCTCGTAGACGGCGGCGACCAGCTCTTCGCGGTCGGTGAAGCTCTCGTAGAAGTAGCGCTCGGTGAGCTTCGCCTGCCGGCACACCGCGCGCACGCTCGTGCCGGCCGAGCCCTCGGTGCCCAGCAGCTCGAGACCCGCGGAGACGAGCTGCGCGCGCCGCTGCGCCCTGCGGTCGTCCAGGGTCGTGCCCGCCCACGTGCGGCCCGGCATGATCACTCCTCGGTTGACTACGTGTGTTGTCAGATCCTAGCCTGACAACAGCCGTAGTCAGTCGGACTCGACGAGGAGAGCCGCCGATGACCCGCGAAGCACCCCAGCCGCTGGGCCCCGACTCGCTGACGTGGAAGTACTTCGGCGACTGGCGCGGCCTGCTGATCGCGCTGTGGGCCGGGTCGATGCAGAACATGCACCCGGGCCTCGGCGCCGGCGTCGAGCAGCACTCGCGGTTCTTCGAGGAGCGCTGGCAGCGGCTGTTCCGCTCGCTCTACCCGATCGGCGGGGTCGTCTACGACGGCCCGCGCGCGCACGCGACGGCCCTGGAGGTCCGCGGCTACCACGACCGCATCAAGGGCGTCGACGCGCGAGGCCGGCGCTACCACGCGCTCGACCCGGACACCTACTACTGGGCGCACTCGACGTTCTTCGTCAGCACGATCCTCATCGCCGACCACTTCATGGGCGGCATCGGCGAGGCGGAGAAGCGGCGGCTGTTCGACGAGCACGTCACGTGGTGGCGGATGTACGACATGACCATGCGGCCGGTGCCCGGGAGCTGGGAGGACTTCCAGCGCTACTGGAAGCACATGTGCGCCGAGGTCCTGGAGGACAACAAGGCCACCCGGGACGTCCTCGACCTGCGGGGGATCGCGAAACCGCCGTTCCTGCCGTGGCTGCCGGACGTGCTGTGGCGGCCGGTGAGCGCGCTGGTCGCGAAGAACTTCCGCTGGCTGACCATCGGGCTCTACGACCGCGAGGTCCGCGACCTGCTCGGCTTCCGCTGGTCGGAGCGCGACGCCCGCCGGCACCGCCGGGTGGGGAAGCTGATCAACGCCGTCTTCAAGCTCGTCCCGCACGACCGCCGCTACCACCCGCGGGCCCGCGCCGGCTGGCGCCGCGTGCGCGGCGAGGTGGCTCCGGACGCCGCCTTGGTCGAGACTCCACGCAGGAACCTGCCGCCGCTGTCCGAGCGGGGCAAGCCGGAGCACTACGCGCCGAACGTCCGTCGTAACGCCTAGGAGGCATTCGTGAAGCTGGGATTCCACGTCGGGTACTGGGGCAGCGGGCCGAGGCCGGGCGCGCTGGAGGCCGTGCTGAAGGCCGAGGAGCTCGGGTTCGACTCGGTGTGGACGGCGGAGGCGTACGGCTCGGACGCGTTCACGCCGCTGGCCTGGTACGGCGCGTCCACCAGCCGGATCCGGCTCGGCACGAACATCGTGCAGATGTCCGCGCGCACCCCGACCGCGACGGCGATGAGCGCGATGACGCTGGACCACCTCTCCGGCGGCCGGATGGTGCTCGGGCTGGGCGCGTCCGGCCCGCAGGTCGTCGAGGGCTGGTACGGGCAGCCGTACCCGAAGCCCCTGGCGCGGACGCGGGAGTACGTGGACATCGTCCGGCAGGTGATCGCCCGCGAGGCCCCGGTGACCCTGGACGGCCAGCACTACCAGCTGCCGCTCCAGGGCGGCACCGGGCTCGGGAAGGCGCTGAAGCCGACCGTGCACCCGCTGCGCAAGGAGATCCCGATCCACCTGGCCGCGGAAGGCCCGAAGAACGTCGCCCTCTCGGCCGAGATCGGCGACGGCTGGCTGCCGCTGTTCTTCTCCCCGAAGAGCAACGGCTTCTACAAGGCCGCCCTCGAGGAGGGGTTCGCCCGCGAGGGTGCCCGGCACACCCTGGAGACGTTCGAGGTGCCGTGCTCGATCCCGGTGATCGTGCACGACGACGTCGAGGAGGCGGCGTCGTGGATCAAGCCGTCCCTGGCGTTGTACATCGGCGGCATGGGCGCGAAGAGCGTGAACTTCCACCACGACGTCTTCGCCCGCCTCGGCTACGAGGACGTCGCCGACAAGGTCCAGGAGCTGTACCTGGCCGGCCGCAAGGACGAGGCGACCGCCGCGATCCCGACGTCGCTGGTGGAGGACACGTCGCTGATCGGGCCGGCCGCCAAGATCCGCGACGAGCTGCAGGCCTGGGAGGAAACGGTGGTCACGCAGCTGCTTCTGCGCGGTGACGCGGCGACGTTGGAGAAGATCGCCCGCGCGCTCGGCTAGCGCGGGCCCCGGTCGTGGCCTTGGTCACGACGATGGCACGATTCCCCTCGACCACTACCGGGTGCGCGCCGAGATCGAATACTCATGGCCTGCACCCGGTACGCCGTTTCGAGGAGGACCATGACGACGCTGTCCGGCCGGACGAGGTTCCGCTATTCGCTCGGCTCGTTCGTCACCGGCTCCTTCGGCACGGTCCCCGGCCTGGTCCTGGTCAAGTACCTGACCGACACCATGGCCGTGCCCGCCGGCTGGGCCGCCGCGATCGTCTTCGTGCCCAAGGCCTGGGACTTCTTCTTCAACCCGGTCGCCGGCCGGCTGTCCGACGCCGACCTGATCAAGACCGGCAGCCGGCGGCGCTTCCTGCTGATCGGCGGCATCGGCGTCGCGATCCTGTTCGCGGCGATGTTCGCCCACCCCGGCTTCGGGAGCCCGCTGCCGGACGCGCTGTACGTGGCGGTCATGTTCGCCGCTTGCGCCACGGCGTACGCGCTGTTCCAGGTGCCGTTCAACGCGCTGCCCGCCGAGCTGACCGGGTCGGCGACCGAGCGGACGAAGCTGACCAGCGTCCGGATCGGCGTGCTGGCCGTGACGATCCTGATCTGCGGCGGCGGCGCCCCGGCGATCACCGCCGCGATCGAAGGCGTCGCCGGCTACCGGGTCATGGCCGTGGTGATCGGGCTGATCGTGCTGGCCGCGACGCTGCTGGTGTACTTCGGGCTCAAGGACGCGCCGGTCGGCTCGCTGCGGCCGAACACCGTGAACCTCAAGGAGCTCGTCAGCACGCTCGCCGGCTGGCGGCCGTTCCGCTGGCTGCTCGGCACGTACTTCATCCAGGCGCTGGGCATCGGCACCGTGCTCGCAGCGATCCCGTTCTTCGCCCAGCGCATCCTCGGCAGCGACAACTACGGCACGATCCTGTTCGTCATCTTCGTCGGCCCGGCGCTGGTCACCATGCCGCTGTGGCCGCGCCTCGGCGACCGCGTCGGCAAGCTCAACGGCTTCCGGCTGGCGACCGCGGCGTTCGCGATCGGCCTGCTGGGCCTGGTGTTCGCCCAGTCGATCCCGCTGGTCGTGTCGTTCGTCTTCGTGGCGCTCTGCGGCGTCGGCTACGCGGGGATCTCGGTGTTCCCGCTGGCGATCCTGCCGGACCTGATCACCGCCGAGGAGGAGCGGACCGGCGAGACCCGCGCGGGGATCGCGGCCGGCGTGTGGACGGCGGGGGAGACGCTCGGGCTGGCCTTCGGGGGCGGGCTCTGGGCGCTGATCCTGGCGTTCGGCGGGTACGTGTCCAGCACGGACGCGACGGCCTTCCAGCCGCACAGCGCGATCGTGGCGATCCTGATCGGGTCGTCGATCATCCCCGGTGTGCTCATCGCGCTGGCGCTGCCGATGCTGAGGCGCAAGGTCCTGGAACCGCGGCATGAACCCGCCTGAGGACGTCCTCGCGCAGCTGCGGGAGCTGCGCGCGGGTGACCTGCCGACGCACGGCGGCCGCACCCTGGCCTACGTCTACGACAGCGGGCTGTCCGAAGTGGACTCCCTCGGCGCGGCGGCGCACGCGCTGGCGTCGTCGGCCAACGGCCTCGACCCGACGGCGTTCCCGAGCCTGCTGCGCATGGAGAACGACCTCGTCGCGGCGGCTTCTTCGTTGCTCGGCGACGTTCCCGGCGTCGTCGGCTCGGTGACCTCCGGCGGCACGGAGTCGTGTCTGCTGGCGGTGCTCGCGGCCCGGGACGCGCGGCCCGACGTTTCGTCGCCGTCGATCGTGCTGCCGACCACCGCGCACGCGGCGTTCCACAAGGCGGCGCACCTGTTCGGGCTGCGGCGGATCGACGTCCCGGTCGACCCGGTGACGTTCCGCGCCGACCCGGCGGCGATGGCCGCGGCGATCGACGACTCGACGGTGCTGGTGGTGGCGAGCGCGCCGTCGTACGCCCACGGCGTGCTGGACCCGATCGCTTCGATCGCGGCGGCCGCTCTCGAGCGCGGAGTCCGGATGCACGTCGACGCGTGCATCGGCGGCTGGGTGCTGCCGTACTTCGCCCGCCTCGGCGCCGACGTGCCGCCGTTCGACTTCCGCGTCCCGGGCGTGACCAGCGTGTCGGTGGACCTGCACAAGTACGCGTACTGTCCGAAAGGGACGTCGGTGCTGCTGCACGCGTCGGCGGAGCTGCGGCGCTCGCACTACTTCGCGAGCGCGGCCTGGCCTGGCTACACGATGCTGAACACGACGATCCAGAGCACCCGCTCGGGCGGCCCGCTCGCGGCGGCGTGGGCGGTGGTCCGCCACCTCGGCTCCGAGGGCTACCTTTCGTTGGCGGCGTCCACGCGGGAAGCGGTTTCCCGGATCCGGTCCGGCATCTCCGAGATCCACGGACTGCGCGTGCTGGGCGACCCGGTGTCGACGCTGATCGCGTTCACCGGCGACGACGGCTTCGACCTGTTCACGGTGGCCGACGAGATGAAGGTCCGCGGCTGGTACGTCCAGCCGCAGTTCGCCCACCTGTCGTCACCGGTGAACCTGCACCTGACGGTGACGGCGGCGAACCACGGCAGCGAGAAGGAGTTCCTGACCGACCTCGCGGCTGCGGTGGACGCGGCTCGCGAGGCGGGCCCGGTCGTGATCGACCCGGCGGTCGCGGAGTTCGTGGCAGCGCTGGACCCGGCGACTTTGACGTCGGAGCAGTTCGCGGGCTTGCTCGCCGCGGCCGGCCTCGGCTCCGGCGCGGGCCTGCCGGACCGGATGGCGGAGATCAACGCGCTCCTCGCAACGGCACCGGCGCCGTTGCGGGAGCGGCTGTTGCTGGAGTTCCTGGGCGCGCTTTACACGCCCTGACTCACTGGTTTCGCGAAGCCAGGCCCGCGGGCGCCGACTTGACCGCGGCGTGAATCGCGTCCGCCAGGGCCAGGGCGTCCTCCTCCGTCAGTTCCAAAGCCACCCGCGCCGAAGCGCCCAAGCCGGGGTTGCGGAAGTCGATGTTCACCGTGTGCGCGTACGGCGCGTGGACCGGGTGGTCGACGTACACGGTCCCTTCGTTCAACCGGAACCAGCCGCGGGCGCCCTTGCCGCTGCCCTCGAGTTCGAACTTCTCCGTGAGGTAAGTGCACATGAGTGAGGTCCTCTCAGGCGGTCAGCGTGCGGGAGTAGAAGTCGAGGATGCGTTCCCAGCCGTCCTTCGCGGCTTCCGGCCGGTAGCTCGGGCGGTCGACCGCGAAGAACGCGTGGCCCGCGCCCGCGTACGTGTGGAACTCGTGCTCCTTGCCCAGCTTCTCCAGCTCGGCCGCCAGCACGGCGACCTCGTCCGGGCTCGGGAACTGGTCGTCCGCGCCGAAGATGCCCAGCAGCGGGCACGACAGCTGCGAAGCCAGGCCCAGCAACGGCTTCATCATCTTCATGGCCTCGGGCGGGTCGTTGACGACGAAGGCGCCGTAGCAGTCGACCGCCGCGTCGAGGTCCAGGGAACACGCGGACAGGAACGCGTGCCGCCCGCCCGAGCAGTGCCCGATGACGCCGACCCGGCCGTTGGCGTTCTCCAGGGCGCGCAGGTAGTCCGCCGCGCCCGAGACGTCGCCGACCAGGCGGTCGTCGGGGATGCCGCCGGCCGCGCGGACCGTCGCCGCCGCGTCGTCCGGGTCCGCGCCCGGCGCTTCGCGCGTGTAGAGGTTCGGGCAGAGCGCGTTGTAGCCCTCGACGGCGAAGCGGCGCACCATCTCCTTGGTCGCCGCGTCGTAGCCGGGCAGGTGGTGGATCACCACGACCCCGCCGCGCGGAGTCGTGTCGGTCGGTTTGGCCAGGTAAGCCTCGAGCTCGTCCCCGCCGTGGCCGGTGATGGTGACGGTCCCGGCGACGATCTCGTCGGTCATCGGTTCTCCTTCGATCCCTCGGGGGTGTGGAAGTAGCGCTTGCCGCGCGAGGCGGACGCCACCGCGGCGACGACGGCCATCACCGCGGCCGCGGTGAACACGACCACCAGGCCGTGGTGGAACGGTCCGGAAACGAGCTGCGGGAAGAACTCCCCGCCGGTCAGGGCCGAGCGGTCCGCCGGGGACAACCCGGCCAGGACGTCCGGACCCAGCAGGTGCCCGACCGGGTTGCTGCCGAGGAACGCCGCGAACAGCGTGCTGACCGGCGGCAGCTGCGCGACGCCGTCGGCGACGGCGGCCGGGACGCCGTGGGCCTGCAGCCCGCCGGTCAGCGTCTGGGGGAGCGACGACGCCAGCCCGGCGATCATCAGCGAGAAGAACACGCCGATCGACAACGACGTCCCGGAGTTCTGGAACGTCGCCCGCATGCCGGACGCGACCCCGCGCTGCTCGGTCGGCACGCTGCTCATGATCGCCGAGGTGTTCGGCGCGGAGAACATGCCCTGGCCGATCCCGCTCAGCACGAGCAGCGCGGCGAAGGCGGGGTAGGGGAAGTCCACCGGCAACGCGAGCAGGCCGAGGAACGCCGCCGCGACCAGCAGCAGCCCGCCGGTGGAGAACAGCCGGGCCCCGAACCGGTCGGACAGGTAGCCCGAAACCGGCCCGGCGATGAGGAAGCCGACGGTCAGCGGCAGCAGGTAGATGCCCGCCCACAGCGGGGTGCGCTCGTAGTCGAAGCCGTGCAGGGGCAGCCAGATCCCCTGCAGCCAGATGATGAGCATGAACTGCATGCCACCACGGGCGACCGAAGTCAGCAACGCGGCGATGTTGCCGGCGGCGAACGCGCGGATCTTGAACAGGCTCAGCTGGAACATCGGCGCGGCGACCCGGGTCTCGATGACGCCGAACAGCAGGAGCAGCAGCACGCCGGCGACGATCCCGCCGAGCACCCACGGGCTGCCCCAGCCGGTGGCGGCGTCTCCGTAGGGCTGGATGCCGTAGGTGATCGCGGCGAGCAGCAACGCGGTCCCGGCGGCGAAGGTGATGTTGCCGCCCCAGTCGACCTTCGCCCGCTTCGGCGTCCCGACCTCGCGCAGGCTGCGGATCGACCAGATCGTGCCGAGCAGCCCGAACGGGACGCTCACCCAGAACACCGCGCGCCAGTCGATCTCGGCGAGCAGGCCGCCGACGACCAGGCCGAGGAACTGCCCGGCCAGCGCGGTGATCTGGTTGACGCCGAGCGCCATCCCGCGTTGTTCCGCCGGGAAGGCGTCGGTCAGGATCGCGGCCGAGTTCGCCGTCAGCATCGACCCGCCGACGGCCTGGACGATCCGCCAGCCGATCAGCCACAACGCGCCGCCGCCGGCGTGGAACGGGTCGAACGACAGAGCCACCGACGCGACGCTGAAGACGACGAAGCCGAGGTTGTACATCTTGACCCGGCCGAACATGTCGCCGAGCCGCCCGAGCGTCACCACCAGCACGGCCTGCACCAGCAGGTAGCCGAGGATCATCCAGAGCAGGTAGCCGATGTTGCCGGGCGCGAGGGGGTCGAGGCCGATGCCGCGAAAGATCGCCGGCAGCGAGATGATCACGATCGAGCCGTCGAGCGCGGACATCAGCACGCCGAGCGTGGTGTTCGAGAGCGCGACCCACTTGTAGCGGCTCGGGGTTTCGGTGACGGTCACAGCTCGTCCGCCAGCCGCTCGATGAGCGGGATGGCCGCGATCAGCTCGCGCTGCTCGGCCGCGGTGAACTTCTCGGCCAGCGCGGTCGCCATCTTCTCCGTCGTCCGCGAACGGCGGTCGGTGAGCAGCTTGACGCCGGTTTCGGTGACCGACATCAGCACCTTGCGGCCGTCGGAGTCGTCCTTGCGCCGCTCGACGAGCCCGCGGTCGACGAGGCCGGCCAGCGTCACGCCCATGGCCTGCGGCTTGACGCGTTCGAGGTCGGCCAGACACCCCGGGGTGGCCGGGCCCTCCCGGTCGAGCCGGGAGAGCACCGACCGTTCGGGCAGCGTCAGCTCCCCGACGACGTACCCCTGCCGCAAGCGCCGGATCACCCGGCCCAGCGCGACGCGCAGGTCCGCGCTCGCCTGGAGGAGGTCCTCGTCCGTCACGATCGTCAACCTAGACTGATAAACCTGGGTTGATCAACTCGGACGGACCGGCCGCTATCGGGTGAGCCGGGAGCTTTCACTCAGTGGACGTGCACCGGCTCCCACTCGGGAAACAGGTCCGGCCCGGTTTCCTCACCCAGGCAGCCGTCCAGGGCCTTCAGGAGTGCTTCCCCCGCCAGATCGACGCCGATGAACACCAGCTCCTGCCGCGGTTCCGCGGCCACCCCGTGCGGCTCGAACCGGGCCACCGCGCCGGCCTGCGACCACAGCCCGGTCACCCCGGGCCGGGACGCCAGCGCGAAGAACCCCTTGGACCGCAACACGGTCCCGAACTCGCCCGAGTCCAGCCGCCGCGTCACGAAGTCCCACAGCGCCGCCGGGTCGAACGCCCGCGACGCTCGGAAGACGACGCTGGAGATCCCGTACTCCTCGGTCTCCGGCACGTGGTCCCCGTTCAGCTCGGCCACCCACCCCGGCGCCTCCTGGGCCCGTTCGGCGTCGTAGCGGCCGGTGCCGAAGACCCGGTCGAGGGGCACCCTCCCGAAGCTGCCGGTGACGACGTCCGCGGCGGGGTTGAGCCGCCGCAGCGTCGCCACCAGGCCGTCGATGTCCGGGACGAGGTCCGTCTTGTTGAGCAGCAGGACGTCCGCGAACTCGACCTGGTCGACCAGCAGGTCGCTGACCGTCCGTTCGTCGCCCTCGTACTGGTCGAGCCGGCGCTCCACGAGGGAGTCGCCGGCCGCCAGCTCGCGGGCGAAGTTCGCCGCGTCCACCACCGTGACCATCGTGTCGAGGTGGGCGACGGCGTCCAGGAAGGTGAACGTCGCCGCCACCGGCATCGGCTCGGAGATCCCGCTCGACTCGATCAGCACGTGGTCGAAGCGGCCGTCCGAGCAGAGCGCCGCCACCTCTTCGAGGAGGTCCTCCCGCAGGGTGCAGCAGATGCACCCGTTGGTCAGCTCGACGAGGCGCTCCTGCGAGCGCACCAGCGCCGCGTCGATGTTGACCTCGCTCATGTCGTTGACGATCACCGCGACCCGCAGCCCCGCCCGGTTGGCGAGGATGTGGTTGAGCAGCGTCGTCTTGCCCGCGCCGAGGAAGCCGGACAGCACCGTGACCGGGACGGTCACGAGTGGAAGTGCCGCATCAGCCGGCGCGGAACCAGCTGGACCTCGCCGTCGACCTTGATCGGCACCAGGTCCGGCACCGCCGCCTTCCACTGCGATCGCCGGGAACGCGTGTTGCTGCGCGACTTCTTCCGCTTGGGGACGGCCATCAGCGCGTCCCCCGCTTCCCGTAGCGGCGGTGGAACTTCTCGACCTGGCCGGCGCTGTCCATGATCCGCTGGGTGCCGGTCCAGAACGGGTGCGACGACGAGCTGATGTCGACCAGCACGAGCGGGTAGGTCACGCCGTCGGACCACTCGATCGTCTTGTCGGAGGTGATGGTGGAGCGGGTCAGGAACGCGTCGCCGGTGGACGAGTCCTTGAACACCACGGGGTGGTAATCGGGGTGGATTCCGGTCTTCACTGGTCTTCCTTTCGGTTCGCCGCGGTCGCGTCGTGCCGCGCCGGGTCGGGCTCGGTGTCCTCGCACGGTTCTTCGTGCCAGTCGCCGAACGGGTCGGGGTAGCGCGCCCACGCCTCGGGTCCTGCCGCGAGTTCCTCTTCGGTCAGTAGAGCGCCGCGCAGGGCCGCGTCGATCTCGTCGGGCGTTGTCTGGTCCGTCACCACGACGAGCTCCTGCGCGCGGTCGCCGTGCACCGGGTGCCAGCGCAGGGACGCCAGCGTGCGGCGCTCGGGGGAGACGTCCGTCCACTCCGGACCGTCCGGCGCGGCGAGCCACGGCCCGGCGTGGCCGATGCCCAGGCCGCCGCCCGCCGACTCGATCCAGAACGCGACGTCGGGCTGGCTCGCCACCCACGCGCGCCCACGGGTCCGGACGACGCCGTCGAGGAGGACGTCCAGGGCGTCGTGCAGGCGCTCGGGGTGGAACGGGCGCTGCGCGGTGAAGGTGACCAGCCCGATGCCGCAGTCGACGTGCACCGGCGGTTCGCCGCGCAGGAGAGCGCCGTGCATGTCGGTGACCTCGCCGCGGCGGGCGTCCGGCGGTACGGCGTCGAGCACGCTGTGCCCGTCGATCCGGCTCAGCTCGACCCGGGGTACCGACGGCGCGACCCGGTCGAGGACCGCCGACGCCTTCGCCGCGGTCCACGCGTCGGGTGCCGCGCCGGCCAGCACCAGCACGTCGGCGAACTCGACCTGCGAGAGCGCCACCTGGGCGACCGTGCGTTCGTCCTCCGGGCTGGCCTGCAGGTTCCGCTCGGCCAGGACGTCGTCGCCGGTCGCGTCGGCGAGGAAGGCCGCGCAGTCGACGACGGTGAGCACCGCGCGCAGGTCGACGTCGTCGCTCACCGGGTGGTCGCCGACCAGGACGGTGCGGATCGCCCAGCTCACCGGCTCCGGCTCCATGGCCTCGTCGAGCCGGACGACGATCCGGCGCACCTGCGGCAGCCGGGCCAGGTGCCGCAGCAGGGGGAGCAGGTCTTCGCGCAGCGTGCAGGACACGCAGCCGTGCGCCAGTTCGAGCACGGTCAGCTGGTCGCGCTGCCCGAGCCGGAGCCGGCGGCGGACGACGCCGGAGTGGATCTCGCGCAGGTCGTGGTGGACGACGGCCGTGCCGGGCGCGGCACCGCGCAGCAGCTCGGCCAGTTCGGCGTTCGGGCCCGGGGCGAGGCCGCTCACGAGGATGAGCGGGACGCGGGAATCAGGGGTCACGGGTGCTCCAGGAATACGGGCGGGGTACGGTGCGTCAGAGTAAATGAAAACGACAACCACTATCAACTCGGGAGGTCTCGTGTCCGCCGTGTGCCAGGTCACCGGCCGCAAGCCGGGCTACGGCAAGCGGGTCTCGCACTCGCACCGCCGCACGTCCCGGCGCTGGGAGCCGAACCTGCAGAACCGCCGGTACTTCGTGCCGGGCGAGGGGCGCTGGGTACGCCTGCGCGTCTCCGCCAAGGGCATGAAGACGATCGACAAGCGGGGCATCGAGGCCGTCGTGGCCGAACTGAAGGCAAGGGGAGTGAAGCTGTAATGGCGAAGAGCACCGACGTCCGCCCGGTCATCAAGCTGCGGTCCACCGCGGGCACCGGCTACACGTACGTCACGAAGAAGAACCGGCGGAACGACCCCGACCGGATGGTCCTGCGCAAGTACGACCCGGTCGCGCGCGAGCACGTCGAGTTCAAGGAAGAGCGCTGATGGCCAAGAAGTCCAAGATCGCGAAGAACGAGCAGCGGAAGGTGGTCGCGGCGCGGTACGTCGCCCGGCGCCGCGAGCTCAAGGCCGTCATCGCGTCGCCGGCGTCGTCGCCGGGTGAGAAGGCCGAGGCGGTGGTCGCGCTGCAGAAGCTGCCGCGCGACGCGAGCCCGACGCGCATCCGCAACCGCGACGCCGCCGACGGGCGTCCGCGCGGGTACCTGCGGAAGTTCGGGTTGTCGCGGGTCAAGGTGCGCCAGGCCGCGCACCGCGGCGAGCTCCCCGGCGTCACGAAGTCGAGCTGGTGAGCCGGGTGCCGAAGCCGAACCGGGACCGCCCGGCCAAGCGCAAGGTGAACCTGTTGCGCGCCAACAAGGTCACCCACGTCGACTGGAAGGACGTCGAGCTGCTGCGGAAGTTCATCTCCGACCGGGGCAAGATCCGCGCCCGCCGCGTGACGGGGTTGACCCCGCAGCAACAGAAGCAGGTCGCGACGGCGATCAAGAACGCGCGGGAGATGGCCCTGCTGCCGTACCCGTCCGCGGGACGCGCGAGCTGACGGCGTCACGCCACCCGGGAGGTTCTCCGGGTGGCGTGACCCACGCTGGGCTGGCGCGCGGGTGAACCGTCAATAAACTCCCGCCCATGGACGACCCGCACTACCTCTCCGGCCTCCAGCTCACCGGCCGCCGCGTTGTCATGTTCGGCGGCGGCAGCGTGGCCCAGCGGCGGCTGCCCCGGCTGATCAGCGCGGGGGCGCGCATCGAGCTGGTGTCGCCGCACACGACGCCGTCGGTGCAGGGGATGGTGGACGCGGGCGAGCTGGTCTGGCACGAGCGCGGTTACGCCGAGGGTGACCTGAAGGACGCTTGGTACGCCCTGGCCTGCACGAACGACCCGGACGTCAACGCGGCGATCTGCGCCGAGGCCGAGCGTGAGCGCGTGTTCTGCGTCCGCGCCGACGAGGGCGAGTCCGGTTCGGCGGTGACCCCGGCGTCCGGCCGGCACGGCGGCCTGCTGTTCGGCGTCCTGTCCGGCGGCGAGCCGCTGCGTTCGGGGGCGGTCCGCGACTCGATGCTCGACGGCCTGCACAACGGCACGATCGAAGACGGCCGCCAGCCGCACCCCGAGGGCACCCTGCCCGGGGTGGCCCTGGTCGGCGGCGGCCCGGGCGACCCGGAGCTGATCACGGTCCGCGGCCGCCGGCTGCTCTCGCGCGCCGACGTCGTCGTGGTCGACCGCCTGGGGCCGCGCGAGCTGCTCGACGAGCTCGCGCCCGAGGTCGAGGTCGTGGACGCGGCGAAGATCCCCTACGGCCGCGCGGCCAGCCAGGACGTCATCAACCAGACCCTGATCGAGAAGGCCAAGGAGGGCAAGTTCGTGGTCCGCCTCAAGGGCGGCGACCCGTACCTGTTCGGCCGCGGCTTCGAAGAGGTGCTGGCCTGCGCCGAGGCGGGCGTCCCGGTGACGATGGTCCCGGGCATCACGAGCGCGTTCGCGGTCCCGGCGGTGGCGGACGTCCCGGTGACCCACCGCGGCGTGGCGCACGAGGTGGTGGTGGTCTCCGGCCACGTCGCCCCGGGCGACGACCGGTCCCTGGTGGACTGGGACCTGCTGGCCCGCATGCGCGGCACGATCGTGCTGATGATGGGCGTGGAGCGGCTGCCGCAGTTCGCGAAGGCCCTGCTGGACGGCGGCCGCCCGGCGGAAACCCCGGTGGCGATCATCGAGGACGGCACGATGCGCACCCAGCGGACACTGCGGTCCACATTGGACACGGTGGTCACGGACGCGGCGGCCTCGGGTGTCCGGCCCCCGGCGATCATCGTGATCGGCCCGGTGGCGGGCCTGGCGCCGGTTCAGGCTTCGTAGCAGCTCGCGGCGAAGTCCCGGATCGCGTCGGACAGGCGGGTCGGGTCCAGCCTCAGCTCGACCGGGCTGCGCGCCTGGACGAACTCCGCTTCCGGCATGTCCACGGCCAACGTGTCCGCGTCGCCGAACGGGTGGATCGGGTCGCCCTGGTGGCCGATCACCAGCGCCCGCGTCGTGATCTTGCGGCGCACCGACTTCGGCGGTGCGATCCGGCCGAACAGCACCCCGTGCAGCAACGCCGCCATCGGGGCGGGACGCTGCGAGAGCGTGTCCGTCACGACGTCGACCCACTGGTTGCCGTGCGGGACCAGGGACGCCACCAGCGCCACCGCCTGGACCGTCACCGGCAGGAACCGGGCCGCCATCAGCAGCGGCGCGAACGTGATCAGGCCCGCCACGATCGCGTTGTCCAGCACCGGCATCTCGACGATCAGCCCGCGCACCCGCGACGCATCCTGGACCGCGACCTCCAGCGAGACGTTCGCACCCAGGGACGTCCCGCCGATGACCGCCGACGAGACCTCGAGGTGGTCCAGCAGCGCCAGGGTCTGCTCCGCGAACGACGGCATCGAGTAGAGCCACGACTCGGTCGGCCGGTCGGAGTCGCCGTGGCCGAGGAGGTCGAGCGTGACCACCCGGAACCCGGCGCGGGCCAGCCGGCGCGCGAGGGGCGCGTGCATCCGGCGGGTCAGCATGATGCCGTGGGTGAGCACGACGACGCGGTCGCCACTGCCGAACTCCGTGTACCAGAGCCGGTGCCCTTCGTGCTCGAACGAGCCGGTCAGCTCGATCGGGCGGGACGCCCGCCGGACGGGCGTGGAAGGGGGTTCGGGTTCGATCGCGGTCGCGCTGCTGGCCGGGCTCATGTCCCACCGTCCTCCCCGGGTCGTGCCGCACCTCTGTTCAGGAAAGCATCCCCTGACCACGTTGGCACGGTGACACTCGCGTCAATTGACAGCGCGCCAATGGCGGGCCGTCGCGGGCATGGGTCAAGATGACCCCATGACCGCTACAGCTGACAGCTTGCCCGACCTCGTCTCGCTGAAGGTCGACGTCGCCGGCCCCGTGGCCGAAGTGACGCTCCTCGGCCCGTCGAAGGGCAACGCGATGGGCCCGGACTTCTGGCGCGAGCTGCCCCTGGTGTTCCGCGCGCTGGACGCGGACCCGCAGGTCAGGGCCGTCGTGCTGACCGGCAGTGGCAAGCACTTCTCGTACGGCCTCGACCTGCCGGCGATGATGGGCGACTGGGCGCCGATGCTCGGCGGCGACAACCTCGCCGGCCCGCGGACGGCCTTCCTCGACCAGGTCCGGTCGCTGCAGGCGGCGGTCAGCTCGATCGCGGAATGCCGCAAACCGGTCGTAGCGGCCGTGTCGGGCTGGTGCATCGGCGGCGGGGTCGACGTCGTCGCGGCCGCGGACATCCGTCTGGCCAGCGCGGACGCCAAGTTCAGCGTCCGCGAGGTGCGCGTCGCCATCGTGGCCGACCTCGGCAGCCTCCAGCGGCTCGCCTCGATCGTCGGCGAGGGACACCTGCGGGAGCTCGCGCTGACCGGCAAGGACATCGACGCCGCGCGCGCCGAGAAGATCGGCCTCGTCAACGACGTCTACCCCGACCAGGACGCGCTGCTCGAGGCGGCGCGGGAACTCGCCGGGGCGATCGCTGCGAACCCGCCGCTCGTGGTGCAGGGTACGAAGCAGGTACTGGCGACGAACACCGAGCGCCAGGTCGCCGACGGCCTCCGGTACGTCGCGGCGTGGAACTCGGCGTTCCTGCCCAGCAAGGACCTCGGCGAGGCGGTCCAGGCGTTCCTGGAGCGTCGCCCGCCGGAGTTCAAGGGCGAATGACGGAGGAGGCACTGTGACCGCTTCGGAAGTCCACCACGCGTTCCGCGTCGCGAGGGACTACCTGCTGACCCACCGCGAGGACTACGAGACCGCCTACCGCGACTTCGCCTGGCCGTCGCTCGACGAGTTCAACTGGGCGATCGACTGGTTCGACGTCGTCGCCCACGACCCGGACAACGCCGAGCGGTACGCGCTGTGGATCGTCGAAGAGGACGGCACCGAGAACCGCTGGACCTACCCGGAGATGTCCGGCCGGTCCAACCAGGTCGCCAACTGGCTGCGGGGTCTCGGCGTCCGCCGCGGCGACCGGCTGATCCTCATGCTGGGCAACCAGGGCGAGCTGTGGGAGACCATCCTCGCCGCGATCAAGCTCGGCGCGGTGATCATCCCGGCGTCGACCCTGCTCGGGCCGGCCGACCTGACCGACCGCGTGGAGCGCGGCGCGGCCAAGCACGTCGTGGTCCGGTCGGTGGACGCGCCGAAGTTCGCGGACGTCGGCGGCGACTACACGCGGATCGCCGTCGGGGAGCCGGTCGAGGGCTGGCAGCAGTACTCGGCCGCGTTCGCGGAGTCCCCGGAGTTCGCCCCGGACGGCCCGACGAAGGCCGGCGACCCGCTGTTGCTGTACTTCACCTCCGGCACGACGGCGAAGCCGAAGCTGGTGCAGCACACCCACGTCTCGTACCCGGTCGGTCACCTGTCCACGATGTACTGGATCGGGCTGGAACCGGGCGACGTCCACCTGAACATCTCCTCGCCCGGCTGGGCGAAGCACGCGTGGAGCAACTTCTTCGCTCCCTTCAACGCCGAAGCGACGGTGTTCCTCTACAACTACAACCGCTTCGACGCGGGCGCGCTGATGGCCCAGATGGATCGCTGCGGCGTCAGCAGCTTCTGCGCGCCGCCCACGGTGTGGCGGATGCTCATCCAGGCCGACCTGACCGCGCTCAAGACGCCGCCGAAGAAGGTCGTCGGCGCGGGGGAGCCGCTCAACCCCGAAGTGATCGAGCAGGTCCAGAAGTCGTGGGGCGTCACCATCCGCGACGGCTTCGGCCAGACCGAGAGCAGCGTCCAGATCGCGAACACGCCGGGCCAGGACGTCGTGCCCGGCTCGATGGGCCGCCCGCTGCCCGGGTTCGTGGTGGCGCTGGTCGACCCGGTCAGCGGCGAGCGCGCGTCCGAGGGCGAGATCTGCCTCGACCTGCAGCACCGCCCGGTCGGCCTGATGACCGGCTACGCCGACGACGACGAGCGCACGGCGGCCGCGTTCGCGAACGGCTTCTACCACACCGGTGACGTCGGTTCGATCGACGAACGCGGCTACATCACCTACGTCGGGCGCACGGACGACGTGTTCAAGGCGTCGGACTACCGGATCTCGCCGTTCGAGCTGGAGAGCGTGCTGATCGAGCACGAGGCCGTGGCGGAGGCCGCGGTGGTCCCGGCTCCCGACCCGATCCGGCTCGCGGTGCCCAAGGCGTACGTCGTGCTGGCTTCGGGGCACGAACCGACCGCGGAGACGGCGAAGGCGATCCTCGCGTACTGCCGCGAGCACCTGGCGCCCTACAAGCGCATCCGGCGGCTCGAGTTCGCGGAGCTGCCGAAGACGATCTCCGGCAAGATCCGCCGCGTCGAGCTGCGGGGCCGCGAGAACGACCCGAAGCGCGCCGAGGGCACCGAGTTCCGCGAAGAGGACTTCCCGGACCTCAAGGGCTGACCCGCCGGTCAGCCGCGGGTGCCCTCGATCTGCCGGCCGTCCTCGGTCGAGCACGCCGTCACCGGGTCATTCGCGCCGCTGCCGCACGTCCACTCGCCGAGGACGACCGGGCCCGGGCCGTCGGCGGAGGACGCCTCGGCCGGGGTCAGCTTCGCGAAGTAGTCCTTCAGCAGCTGGGTCGCCGCGGCGCAGTCGACCTTGCCGTGCGCGACGACGGCCGTCTTCGCGCCGCCTGCGCCGGTGACGTCGCCGCACGGCACGCCCGGAGCCGTCGACGCGGCCGCGGCAGCCGCGGCCGGGACCGCCGCCGGAGAAGAGGACGAAGGAGCGGCGGGCGCCGGGTCACCGCCGCCGCAGCCGGCCAGGACGGCGGTCGCGGCGACGAGCAGCAGGGGGTAGGCGAGTGTCTTCATGGGCCCTTCAAGAGCGGGAACGGATCGGGAGGGGTCACTCGGAGGGCACGACGGCGGCGAACACCGTCTGCTCGCCCTTGGTGCAGGTGGTGCCGCCCTGGGCGGCCGGCGGCCCGGACGTGCACAGCCAGCCGTCGACGGTCTCGTTCACCGCGTCGTTCGACCCGGCGCCTTGGCGCCCGGCGATCTTGCGGTGGAAGTCGCCGACGAGCTTCGTCGCCGCGGCGCAGCTGACGCCGGCCGAGCCGCTGTCGAACACGTAGAGCGTCAGCCCGCTGGCGGCCGTCACCGTGCCGCAGGACCCCGGCACCGACGGCGGCGCGCCGGCCGGCTTCGTCACCGGTGCGGGCGCGGACGAGCTGCCGTCGGCGGGCGGCGGCGGGGGAGCGGTCGTCGAGGACGCCGGAGCCGCCGAAGTCGTGACGGCCGCGGACGACGGCGGCGCCGGCGCGGCGGGCTCGGCGGAGCAGGCCGCGAGCGCGGGCACGGCGAGGCAGGCGGCGAGCAACGGCCGCCACGTCCTCGTGGTGGTCGGGTGGGGCACCGCGATCGTTCCTCCCCGGTCAGGCTGGCCCGGTCATTCTGGCCCACCGGGCCGGGGCACCGTGGGCCGACTCGCCCACAGGTGTGCGGCAGATTACTCCAGCCGGGTGGCGGCGCGGTCCGGTGGCCGCCGGAAGAATGTCCACAATGGACGGTTAACATTCCGTTCACGCTCCGAAACCTCACGCTGCCATCAAGAATCGATCGGTCTAATTCCGGCCGCGTCGGTTAACAATCCGGCTCCGCGCGCCGAAGATCTTGGTGGAGGCCGAAGAGCTTCCCGTCCCCGACGCCCGTCCCGAGCCCGTGAGAGCGATGAACGCCGACGCTGTGACCAGCCCCGAACCCAGCACCGACGAGACCACCGGCCCGTCCGGCCCGCCGACCGTCCCCAGCAGCGTCGTCTGGTGCTGCGGCCGCCCGTACGTCCTGGAGGCGCGCCCCGGCCGCGCCCGCTGGATGGGCACCGACTACCGGGGCCGCCCCGAGGCGCTGAGCAGCGCCGAACTGCAGCGGCGCGGCTGGAGCCACCGCCGCGCGTGCTGACTACGCTGGCCGGGTGAGCACCGCCGCACCCGAACCCGCCGCTCAGGCGGGCGCCGCCGAGCCGTCCCTGCTGAAGCAGGCGTTCAACGTCCCCAACATGCTGTCGCTGCTGCGGCTAGCCGGCGTCCCGGTGTTCCTGTGGCTGCTGCTGGGGCCGGAGGAGGACGGCTGGGCGCTCGCGCTGCTGGTGTTCAGCGCGCTGACCGACTGGCTCGACGGCAAGCTGGCCCGCTGGCTCAACCAGATGTCCCGGCTGGGCCAGCTCCTCGACCCGGCGGCCGACCGGCTCTACATCCTCGCGACGCTGATCGCGTTCCTGGTCCGCGGCATCATCCCCTGGTGGGTCGTGGTGCCGCTGGTGCTGCGTGAAGCGGTGCTGGGGGTGTGCGTGGTGGTGCTGCGCCGCCGCGGTTTCGCCCCGCCGGAGGTGACCTACATCGGCAAGGGCGCGACGTTCGTGCTGATGTACGCGTTCCCGTTCCTGCTGCTCGCCCAGGGTGGCTCGGACATCGCGGCGGTGGCGCGGCCGATCGGCTACGCGTTCACCATCTGGGGTGCGGTCCTCTACGTGTGGTCCGGTGTCCTTTACGTGGTCCAGGCGCGCAACGCCCTGCGCGGCGCCGCGTCGCCGGAGGGCTGAACGCCACCGCTTACCGCGCGAGCCGGCTCGTCCCCGCGCCACGGCCCGCCCGCGCCGCTGCCGGGCGGTCTGGTTCCGGCCTGCTGTGGACGGGCTTCCCGGGCGCGGCGGCTCGTTCCGCCGGCTTTGGTCGGTTGCCGGGTGGCCGGGTGGGCCCGTGCCTCGATCGCTCGAGCCCGCCGCCGGCGGCCCGGTGCCGGCCCGCCACGCGGCGACCTCCCCGGCGCGCCGCCCGTCCCCGCCGGCCGATCCCGCGACTGAGCGCGACCTTTTTCCCGGCCCGTGCCGGGCGGCTGCGCCGTGTGGGTGTAAGACTTCGCGCAGCACGTTTCGCCAGTGAGGGCATGAAAGGGGACCGGCGGTGTCCGCTCCTGAAGAGCTTCGCTACACCGAGGAACACGAGTGGGTCGCCACCCGCGGCGAGGACACCCTCGTCCGCATCGGCATCACCGAGTACGCGCAGGACCAGCTCGGCGACGTTGTCTTCGTCGACCTGCCCGAGGTCGGCCGCCAGGTGAGCGCGGGCGACGTCTTCGGCGAGGTCGAGTCGACCAAGAGCGTTTCCGAGCTGTTCGCGCCGGTCGACGGCGAGGTCGTGGCCGTGAACGACGCCGTCGCCGACTCGCCCGAGCTGATCAACAGCGACCCCTACGGCGAGGGCTGGCTGATCGAGATCCGGCTCGACGACCCGGCGGGCCTGGAAGCCCTGCTCGAAGCCGAGGCGTACGACGCCCTGACCAAGGGCTGAAGCCCGCTCCCACCCGGTCGGACCAGCACTGCGCCGGTTCGGGGAGCCGGGGCTCGGAGAATCGATCAGGCACGGTACGTTGGCAGCTACACGTTCTTGAGTACTAGGCAACACAGCATGTGTGGAGGAGAGCTCAGGTGAGCACGAACGACGGGCCCGGCGGCGTTCCCCCGGAGCAGTCTCCGGAGCGGACCTCTGTCTTCCGGGCCGACTTCCTGGCCGAAGCCGAAGGCCACGAGTCCGCCCCGGCCGCGGAAGCACCGGTCCAGGGCGTCGACGCCCTGCCGCCGGGTTCCGCCCTGCTGGTCGTGAAGCGCGGGCCCAACGCGGGTTCGCGCTTCCTGCTCGACCGCGACACCACCAGCGCCGGACGGCACCCGGACAGCGACATCTTCCTGGACGACGTCACGGTCTCCCGCCGGCACGCCGAATTCCGGCGTGAGGGCGGCGAGTTCGTCGTCATCGACGTCGGCAGCCTCAACGGCACCTACGTCAACCGCGAGCCGGTCGACCAGGCCGTCCTCGCGGGCGGCGACGAGGTGCAGATCGGCAAGTTCCGCCTGGTCTTCCTGACCGGCCCGGGTCACGGGGGCCAGGGGGCGCAGTGACGGCGGCCGGGCGGCCACAGAACCACGGGTTGAGCATCGGGGCGGTCCTCGCGCAGCTGCGCGGGGACTTCCCCGATGTCACCATCTCCAAGATCCGGTTCCTCGAAGCGGAAGGCCTGGTCACCCCGGGCCGGACGCCTTCGGGCTACCGGCAGTTCGCCGCGGCGGACGTGGAGCGCCTGCGGTTCGTCCTGGCCGCCCAGCGGGACCACTACCTCCCGTTGAAGGTCATCAAGGAGCAGCTGGACGCGGCGGACTCGGGAGCCGAGCCCACCGCGGCCCTGCCCCGCCCGCCGCGCCGGCTGGTGCCGATCGACGCCCCGGCGGAGAACGTCGGCCTGCCCGTGGCGGAGGACTTCGCCACCGGCAAGGAGCTGCGCCTGACCCAGGAGGAGCTCCTGGAGCAGTCCGGCATCGACGCCGCCACGCTGACCGAGCTGCAGCAGTACGGCTTGGTCCGGCCGGGCACCGCCGGGTTCTTCGACCCGGACGCGGTCCTGGTCGCGCGGACGGTGAAGGCGATGACCGAATTCGGTATCGAGCCGAGACACCTGCGTGCCTTCCGCGCCGCGGCCGACCGCGAGGTCGGGTTGCTGGAGCAGATCGTGACCCCGGTGTATCGGCACCGTGACCCGGAAGCGAAGTCCAGGGCCGACGAGGTGGTCCGGGAGGTCGCGGCACTGTCCGTGACCCTCCACACGCTCCTCGTCAAGGCGGGAATCCGCGGCGTCACGGGGTGTTGATCCGTAACGGGGCGGTGAGATCCTCTTTGCGGTCCCATGTCAATGACTGAATGTTCGGTGCCGCATGCCGTACCGTGAGGGCAAGGGTTTGCGGCAGGCGAACCGAGATAGTCTCGACAGCGAGCACAGTGCGGGGATGACGGGTAGCGTCGGCAGTGACGGCGCCCGGCCGAACCAGCGCCTGCGCCCGCGTGCACGAGAGGGAGGCGAAGCCCGATGAGCGAGATGCGCGTCGTCGGTGTGCGGGTCGAGCTGCCCGCGAATCAGCCGATCTTGTTGCTGCGGGAGACCGAGGGTGAACGGTACCTGCCGATCTGGATCGGCTCGGTCGAAGCGACCGCCATCGCCTTGGAGCAACAGGGAGTCCGGCCGGCTCGTCCGCTCACGCATGACCTGCTGAAAGAGGTCATCGGGGCGCTCGGCCGGGAGCTGGAGCAGGTCGTCATCACCGACCTCAAGGAAGGCACGTTCTTTGCGGAACTGGTCTTCGACGGCGACATCCGGGTGTCCGCCCGGCCGAGCGACTCGGTCGCGCTGGCCCTGCGGATCGGCGTCCCCATCCACGCCGTGGACGCGGTGCTGGAAGAGGCGGGCCTGATCATCCCGGACGAGCAGGAGGACGAGGTCGAGAAGTTCCGCGAGTTCCTCGACTCCGTTTCGCCCGAAGACTTCCGGGGTGCGGACACGTGAGAACTTGCCTTGACGCGGACGTCAACGTCTAGCGTCGGGGGCATGCGGATCGGAGAGCTTGCGCAGCGCACGGGTGTCACCACCCGTGCGCTGCGGTTTTACGAGGCCCAGGGTCTCCTGGCGGCCCGTCGCGCGGCGAACGGCTACCGCGAGTACGACGAGGAAGACCTGCAGCTGGTCAAGGAGATCCAGACCCTGCAGACGGTCGGCCTGACCCTCGAGGAGACCCGCCCGTTCGTCGAGTGCCTGCGCAGCGGCCACGAAACCGGCGACTCCTGCCTGAGTTCCATCGAGGTCTACCGCCGCAAGCTCGAAGAAGCCGACGCGCTTCTCGCGCGCCTCGGCGGCATCCGCGGCGAACTGGCGGCGAAGCTCGCCGGCGCGCTCGCCCGGCAAGCGCCCGATCCGTGTGTCGTGCCCACGTCCCCGCGCTCGTGAAGGAGCCCGTCATGTCCGAAAACACCACAGTCGGTGAAGTCACCGACGCCACGTTCGCGGAGGTCGTCGGCAGCGACGTCCCGGTGCTGGTCGAGTTCTGGGCCACCTGGTGCGGCCCCTGCCGGATGGTCGGCCCGGTGCTCGAGCAGCTGGCCGCCGAGCGGGCCGGGAGCCTCGCCGTCCGCAAGATCAACGCCGACGAGAACCCCGAGACCACCCGCTCCTATCAGGTCATGTCCCTGCCGACGATGATCCTCTTCCGCGGCGGCGAGCCGGTCGAGACGATCGTCGGCGCGTTCCCCAAGGCCCGCATCGAAGACCGCCTCGACCGGGCGCTCACGGCGCCGTCGCTTTGACGAAGGTGTCCGCCACCTCGCGGCCGTAGTCCTCCAGGTCGAGCGCCGGGTCGGCCGCGTACGCCGCGGCCACCCCGTCGATCGCCTGCGCGACGGACATCGCCATCACCTCGGGCGTGAACTGCCCGAACACTCCCTCGGCCTGCCCCTGCTTCAGCTGCCGGGCGAGGCCGTGCACGCGCATGTCGTCGACCAGCACCTTCGTCATCGACCAGCCGTCGGCGTCGTCCGCGTTGGCCGACAGCTCGGCCAGCACGCGGACGCACTCCGGGTACGCGCGCAGGAACGCGATCGACGTCTCGATGTGGGCCCGCAGGTAGCCGGCCCGGTCGGCCGGGTCCAGCCCGCCGCCGGTGCGCTCCTTCAGGAACTCGTTCTTCGTCTCGACCACCGCGCTCAGCACGGCCTGCATCAGGCCGGCCTTGTTCGTGAAGTGGTAGGAGATCAGCCGGGTGCTGCTGAGCCCGGCGCGCTCCTTGATCTTGGCGAACGTCGTCTTGCGGTGCCCGAGGTCGGCGAGGACGCCGATGGTCGCCCCGATGATCTGGGCGCGGCGGGCCGCCTCGGTGCCGCTGAGCCCCAGTTCCGCCATGAGGTCGGTGTTTACTCGCATGAATAAAATTTACTCGGCTGAGTAAAACGGCGCAAGAGGTTTGAACCACGGCTCCCGGGGTACGGCGAACGGTGCAAAGGCTCAGCCGACCGTTGAGGCTTGCCGCGCGTCGCGTTGACCGGCACTGTCCGGGCGCTTACCGTCGGAGGAGGTAAATCGCCACGGTGTGATTCACGGTCTGGGGCCGGACCGTGGCGGTTGATCTCCGGCGGGTCCCGCTCCTGGGACCGTCCGGCTGTCATTCGCCGGCCGCCTGGTCGGGCGAGGGGAGGCTTGCGTGGTCGAGGCTGGTTCCGAGAAGCAGCCTGTTGAGGTCGCGGCTGGCGAGCAGGGTGAACTGTTCCCCGACGACTCGCTGCCGGACGAGCTGGTGGGCTACCGCGGCCCGGCCGCGTGCCAGATCGCCGGGATCACCTACCGCCAGCTCGACTACTGGGCCCGGACGAAGCTGGTCGCACCCAGCATCCGCACCGCCCACGGCTCCGGCTCGCAGCGGCTGTACTCGTTCAAGGACATCCTGGTCCTCAAGGTCGTCAAGCGGCTGCTGGACACCGGGGTCTCCCTGCAGAACATCCGCGTCGCCGTCGACCACCTGCGCGTCCGCGGGGTCCGCGACCTCGCGCGCGTGACGCTGTTCTCCGACGGCACCACCGTCTACGAGTGCACCTCGCCGGAGGAGATCGTCGATCTGCTCCAGGGCGGCCAAGGCGTCTTCGGCATCGCGGTCAGCGGCGCCATGCAGGAAATCAGCGGCACCATCCACGAGTTCCCGGCCGAACGCGCCGACGGCGGTGTCGTCGAGACCCACCAGCCGGACGAGCTGACCCAGCGCCGCAACGCCCGCCGGACCGGGTGATCACCGCTGCGGCGGACGGAGTAAGGTTCTCCGTGCGGTCGACGAATCCGCGCGGGAGAGTCCGAGCCTCATATTGAGCTCGGCGCCGAAGGAGCAAGTCCTCCCCGGAACCTCTCAGGCACCCTGGACCGCGCGGACGAGACGCCTCTGGAAAGCGGGTCGTCAGGACACAACCTGATGGCCCCGCCGACGGTGCAAGCCCGGCTCAACCTCGGGCGAAACTCTCAGGCGCCCCTCGGGGTACGGACAGAGTGGGGAGGGTACGGCACGGGGCTCGCAGGCTCGCCCCTCGCCTTCCTGGTGTTTTGTGGGGGTGCAACCCCCACACCCCGCCCGGGGGCTCCGCCCCCGGACCCCCGTCGTGGTCACCTTCCGTTCTAGAGTCGGGTTGGCAGATACCGCCGTTCGGAGGAGGCCCTCGTGGACTTTTCGCTCGCCTCTCTCGAGCAGGGTGTTCCCTTCGCCGACCGGCACATCGGGCCCGGCCCCGCCGAACTCCGCCGGATCCTCGACGTCATCGGCGTCGCTTCTCTCGACGAGCTCTCCGAGCGTGCCGTTCCCGAGTCGCTCCGGCGGTCCGCGCAGCCGCTCGAACTGCCGCCCGCCGCCACCGAAGGCCAGGCGCTCGCCGAGCTCCGCGCGCTCGCCGGCCGCAACCGGTCCATGGCGCAGATGATCGGCCTCGGCTACCACGACACCGTCACCCCGCCCGTCATCCGGCGGAACGTGCTCGAGAACCCCGCCTGGTACACCGCCTACACGCCCTACCAGCCGGAAATCTCCCAAGGCCGGCTCGAAGCGCTGCTCAACTTCCAGACCATGGTCTCGGACCTGACCGGCCTGCCGGTCGCCAACGCCTCGATGCTCGACGAAGCCACCGCGGCCGCCGAGGCCATGACGCTCGTGCGCCGAGCGGGCAAAGCGTCCTCGAACCGGTTCGTCGTCGACCAGGACACCCTCCCGCAGACCCTCGCCGTGCTCCGGACCCGCGCCGAGCCGCTCGGCATCGACCTGGTTGTCGAAGATCTTTCGCAGGGGCTGACCGGCCTCGGGCTCGGCGGCGACTTCTTCGGCATCCTGCTGGCGTACCCCGGCGCGTCCGGCGCGGTGCGCGAGCTGGACCTGACGATCGCCGACGCGAAGAAGCACGGTGCCGCCGTGATCGTCGCCGCCGACCCGCTCGCCCTGACCCTGCTCCGGCCGCCCGGCGAACTCGGCGCCGACGTCGCCGTCGGGTCGACCCAGCGCTTCGGCGTCCCGCTCGGCTTCGGCGGCCCGCACGCCGCCTACCTCGCCGTCCGCAAGGGCCTCGAGCGGCAGCTGCCGGGCCGGCTGGTCGGCGTCTCGAAGGACGCCGACGGCGCACCCGCGTACCGGCTCGCCCTGCAGACCCGGGAACAGCACATCCGCCGCGAGAAGGCGACGTCGAACATCTGCACCGCCCAGGTCCTGCTCGCGGTGATGGCGTCGATGTACGCCGTGTACCACGGGCCCGACGGGCTGCGCGGGATCGCGCTGCGCGCCCACCGGATGGCCACCGTGCTCGCCGCCGGCCTGGCCGAGGGCGGCGTCGACGTCGTGCACGGCGAATTCTTCGACACCGTGACCGCGGCGGTGCCCGGGCGCGCGGACGCGGTCGTCGAGGCGGCCCGCGACCTCGGCGTCAACCTCCGGTGGGTCGACGACGACCACGTCGGCGTCGCCTGCGACGAGACGACGACCCGGGACCGGCTTTCCCGCGTGTGGAAGGCGTTCGGCGTCTCGGTGTCCGATGTGGACGGTCTCGACGCGGACACCGCGGACGCGCTCCCGGCGCCGCTGCGGCGCACGAGCGACTTCCTCACCCACCCGGTGTTCCACGCCCACCGTTCGGAAACCGCGCTGCTGCGCTACCTGCGGCAGCTGGCCGACAAGGACGTCGCGCTCGACCGGAGCATGATCCCGCTCGGCTCGTGCACCATGAAGCTCAACGCCACCGCGGAGATGGAACCCATCACCTGGCCGGAGTTCGCCGGGCTGCACCCGTTCGCCCCCGCCGAGGACGCCGCCGGTCTCCTGGAGGTGGTCGCCGACCTGGGCGCGTGGCTCGCGCGGATCACCGGCTACGACACGGTCTCCCTGCAGCCCAACGCGGGCAGCCAAGGCGAGTTCGCCGGGCTGCTGGCCATCCGCGCCTACCACCGGTCGCGCGGTGAGGGCGAGCGGGACGTCTGCCTGATCCCGGCGAGCGCGCACGGCACGAACGCGGCGAGCGCGGTGATGGCCGGCATGCGCGTGGTCGTCGTCCGCTGCGACGACGACGGCAACATCGACCTCGGCCACCTGCGGTCCACTGTGGACGACCACCGCGCGGACCTGGCCGCGATCATGATCACCTACCCGTCGACGCACGGGGTCTACGAGGACACCGTCGGCGAGGTGTGCGCGCTGGTGCACGACGCGGGCGGGCAGGTGTACGTCGACGGTGCCAACCTCAACGCGCTGATCGGCGTGGCCCAGTACGGCCGCTTCGGCGCCGACGTCTCGCACCTCAACCTGCACAAGACGTTCTGCATCCCGCACGGCGGCGGCGGACCCGGCGTCGGGCCGATCGGGGTCCGCGCGCACCTGGCGCCGTTCCTGCCGAACCACCCGCTGCAGCCGGCGGCCGGCCCGGTGACCGGGGTCGGGCCGGTGAGCGCGGCGCCGTGGGGGAGCGCGTCGATCCTGCCGATCTCGTGGGCGTACGTCCGGATGATGGGTGCGGAGGGCCTGCGCCGCGCGACGCTCGTGGCGGTGGCAAACGCCAACTACGTCGCTCGCCGCCTGGGGGACCACTTCCCGGTGCTGTACGCGGGCCACGGCGGGCTCGTCGCGCACGAGTGCATCCTCGACCTGCGGCCGCTGACGAAGGCGACCGGCGTGACGGTCGACGACGTGGCCAAGCGCCTGGCGGACTACGGCCTCCACGCGCCGACGATGTCGTTCCCGGTGGCGGGCACGCTGATGGTGGAGCCGACGGAGAGCGAAGACCTGGCCGAGCTGGACCGCTTCTGCGACGCGATGATCGCGATCCGCGCGGAGATCGACCGGGTCGCGGCGGGGGAGTGGGCACTGGCGGAGTCCCCGCTGCGGCAGGCCCCGCACACTGCGCGCTGCGTCGCGGGCGAGTGGGACCGGCCGTACAGCCGGGAGGTAGCGGTGTTCCCGGCGGGCCCGCCGGCGGCGAAGATCTGGCCCCCGGTCCGCCGCATCGACGGCGCGGCCGGCGACCGCAACCTGATCTGCTCCTGCCCGCCCCCGGAGGCGTTCGCCTAGCGCGTGGGTACGCGGGAACCGCACAGGTGCGCGGGGTAGGTTGGCGGCCATGTCGAGTGCGCACGCTCCTGATCGAACGTCCGTCGTCGTGACCGGTGGCAGCGGCTTCATCGGCCGGGCCGTCGTGCGCGCCTTCCTCGATCGGGGTGTCCCGGTCACTGTCGTGGACCGCGTCCCTTTCCCGTACGCCGAGAACGGTGTCCGCGTCGTGACCGGCGACCTGCGCGAGGCCGCCGTCCGCGAGGAGGCCGTGACGCCGGAGACCGTCGGGATCGTGCACCTCGCCGCGCTGACGTCGGTGCTGAAGTCGGTCGAGCTGCCCGAAGACACCTTCGCCGACAACGTCCTGGTCACCCAGGAACTGCTCGAACTCGCCCGCCGCCACGAAGTCCCGAAGTTCCTGCTCGCCTCGACCAACGCGGTGATCGGCAACGTCGGCTCGGCAACGATCACCCCGGACCTGCCGCCGCGGCCGCTGACGCCGTACGGCGCCACCAAAGCGGCGTGCGAAATGCTGCTCTCGGGCTACGCCGGCGCGTACGGCATGACCACGTGTGCGTTGCGGTTCACCAACGTCTACGGTCCGGGAATGTCCCACAAGGACAGTTTCGTGCCGCGCATGATGCGCGCCGCGCTGACCGGCACCGGCGTCAAGGTCTACGGCGACGGCCGCCAGCGCCGCGACCTCGTGCACGTCGACGACGTCGTCCGCGCGATCCTGCTGGCCCTCGACAGCGGCTACTCGGGCCGGGCGATCGTCGGCGCCGGGCGGTCGGTCTCCGTGCTGGAGATGGTCGACGCCGTGCGCGAGGTGACCGGCGCCGAGCTGCCGGTCGAACACGTCGACGCGCCGGCGGGCGAGATGCCCGCGGTGGTCGTCGACGTTTCGGCGAGCGCCGGGACCATCGGCTTCCGGCCGGAGGTCTCGCTCACCGACGGCCTGGCCACGGCGTGGAAGTACTTCTCCGGTCTCGACCGTCCAAACGCGACACCGTGACGGCTTTCCTCAAGCGCCACTGGCCGCTGCTCCTGCTCCTCGTCCCGGCGATCGTGCTCCGGGTGCTGACCTGGCTGGCGTACAAACCCGCGCTGCTGTACATCGATTCGTTCCGCTACATCGACAACCTGCACGCGCTGCGCGCCGACCAGCTCGACCCGATCGGCTACGACCTCGTGCTGCGCCCGCTGCTCGCCGTCGGCGGCCTCGCGTGGGTCACGGCCGTCCAGCACGTCGGCGGGCTCCTCGTCGCGGTCGGCCTGTACGCGCTGGTCCTGCGCCTCGGCGGCCGCCCGTGGGTCGGCGCGCTCGCCGCCGTGCCCGTGCTGCTCGACGCCTACCAGCTGCAGATCGAGCAGAACCTCATGTCCGAGGTCGTCTTCGAGGCGGTGCTGCTCGGGCTCCTGTGGCTGCTGCTGGGCTGGGGCACGCCGGGCTGGAAACGCGCCGGCGTCGCGGGTCTGCTGCTCGGCTTCGGCGTGCTGACGCGGCTCGTCGGGATCTCCCTGGCGGTGCCGCTGCTGGTGTTCCTGGTCGTCGCCGGGGGAGCGTGGCGGCACTGGGCGGGCTGGCGCCGGGCGGGGGCCGGCGTGCTGGGCCTGCTCGTCGTGCTCGTGCCGTACTCGGCGCGGGTGCACTCGGAGACCGGCAAGTGGGGGCTGACCGGGCCGTCCGGGAACATGCTCTACGGCCGCACCGCCGCCGTCGCCGACTGCGCGAACCTCCACCTCTCGCCCGAGCTGCAGGTGTTCTGCCCGGCCGAGCCGCGCGAGACGCGGCTGGTGGACAACTACACCCACGCCGACCTCGACCCGAACTGGCCGGGCCCGCTGCCGCCGGGCGCGGACAAAGCCGCGCTGGCGCACGAATTCGCCGTCGACGTCCTGAAGGAGCAGCCCGGCGACGTCGCCGACGCGATCCTGAAGGACTTCGCGAAGAGCTTCGCCTGGACGCGTGAGCAGGACCCGACCGACGTCCCGCTGGACCGGTGGCAGTTCCAGCTCACCTACCCGCAGTGGGCCGACCAGTCGCTGATCGACCTGGTCACGCAGCAGAACGACGGCGTGAACGCCGGTGTCGACCAGCCACTGGCCAAGATCCTTCGCGACTACCAGCTCGGCGGCGGGTACGTCTCCGGCGGGGTGCTCGGCATCGGTGCGATCCTGGGCCTGCTCACGGTGTTCCGCCGCAAGAGGCCCCTGGACCGGGCGCGCGCGGGCGCGCTGCTGGCGGCGTCGAGCGGGCTGGTCCTGCTCTTCGTCTCGGCCGTGTTCCAGTTCTCCTGGCGCTACCAGATCCCCGCCCTGGTGCTGCTGCCCGTGGCCGGCGCGCTCGGCTTCACCACCTTGACCTCGGCCAGCCGGAAACGGCTCGCCGCGTTCCCCGACGACGTCGACACCGGCGCCCTGGACGACTTCCGCGGCCGGCACCCCGAGCTGAAGCTGGCGCCGCTGACCGTCGTCATCGCCGCCTACAACGAAGCCGGCGGCATCGGCGAAGTCCTGGAGAAGATGCCGGACGAGTGCCTGGGCATGCGCGTGGACGTGCTCGTCGTCGTCGACGGCGGCACCGACGACACCGCGGCCATCGCCGAGGAGCACGGCGCGTACGTGTGCGTCGCGCCCCGCAACCGCGGCCAGGGTGCCGCGTTGCGCCTGGGCTACCACCTCGCGGCGGAGGCCGGAGCCGAGTACGTCGTGACGACCGACGCCGATGGCCAATACGACAACAGCGAGCTGGAAGCCCTGGTCAGTCCGGTCGTCGACGGCACCGCGGACTTCGTCACCGGGTCCCGGCGGCTCGGGCACGAGGAGGCCGACAGCCGCGTCCGGTGGCTGGGCGTGCGCGTGTTCGCCGTGCTGGCGTCGGTGCTGACCGCGCGGCGGATCACCGACACGTCGTTCGGCTTCCGCGCGATGCGGGCGGAGCTGGCCTGCTCGGTCCCGCTCAACGAGCCGCAGTACCAGTCGTCGGAGCTCATGCTGGGCGTGACCGCGCGCGGTGCCCGGGTCCTCGAGCTGCCGATGAGCATGCGGCTGCGCAAGGCGGGCAAGAGCAAGAAGGGCGGCAGCCTCGTCTACGGCGCGAACTACGCCCGCGTCATGACGGGGACGTGGTGGCGGGGGTACGTGCTGCGCCGCGGCCGAACACGAGCCGGTCGAGCAGCGTGAACTTCACGACGAACACCAGCGCGTAACTGGCCACGTATGCGCCGTCGACGAGCACGACCCACCATAGGTGCGGCAGGTTCAGCGGCGTCAGGAGCGAGCCGGCGAGGGTCGTCAGGCCGATCGAGGCGAGCCCGCCGAGCCCGATGACGACCAGGTAGGGCAGCAGTTCGCGGCGCACGCGCGGGCGTCCGGTGCGGCCCCACACCCAGCGGCGGGTGACCAGGAAGTTCAGCACCGCGCCGGCCGCCCAGGCGAGCGTGCTCGCAAGGGCCGCGGCGCCGCCGGTGGCGAGCACGGCGAGCAGGACGACCTGGCTGAGGACCGTGGCGGCGACGGACGTCGCGGCGGCGCGCGCGAGGCGGGCCCAGCCGCGGCGGCGGGTCTTGTCCGCTGTGCGGGGCCGCACGCCGTTGGTTACGGTCGTCATGCCCCCATCCTCCCCGTGGGCCGGTCGCGCCGCCGTCCGACCCCCCTACGCATAGGAGATTCACAGCCTATTGACAGGTCTTCATCAGCACTTGATCGATAGCGTCGGGGGGCGTAAACGAGCAGGAAAGGCGGCACAATGCGAGTGCTGGTTCTCGGCGGCGACGGATATCTGGGCTGGCCGACCGCGCTTCACCTATCGGACAAAGGCCATCAGGTAGCCGTTCTCGACAATTTCGCCCGCCGCGGTTACGACGCCGAACTCGGCGTCGAAAGCCTCGTCCCGATCGAATCCCTCGCCGACCGGATCGCCGCGTGGGAAGAGGTCTCGGGACGCACGATCGCCAGCTACGAAGGCGACCTGCTCGACGCGGAGTTCCTGTTCGGCGCGGTGCGCGACTTCGGGCCCGACGCGGTGGTGCACTACGCGGAGCAGCGTTCGGCGCCGTACTCGATGATCGACCGCGAGCACGCGGTGTACACCCAGCACAACAACGTGATCGGCACCTTGAACCTGCTCTACGCGATCGCGGAGATCGACCCGGCGATCCACTTGGTCAAACTGGGGACGATGGGCGAATACGGCACGCCGAACGTCGACATCGAAGAAGGCTGGCTGGACCTCGAGCACAACGGGCGTTCCGACCGGGTGCTGTTCCCGAAGCGGCCCGGGTCGTTCTACCACCTGACCAAGGTGCACGATTCGCACAACATCGAATTCACGTGCCGCGCGTGGGGGCTGCGGGCCACGGACCTCAACCAGGGCATCGTGTACGGCCAGCAGACGCCGCAGACCGCGGCCGACCCGCGGCTGGCGACCCGCTTCGACTACGACGCGGTGTTCGGCACGGTGCTCAACCGGTTCGTCATCCAGGCGGTGCTGGGGCAGCCGCTGACGGTGTACGGCAAGGGCTCCCAGACGCGCGGCCTGATCGACATCCGCGACACCGTCGAATGCATCCGGCTCGCCGTGGAGAACCCGGCCGGGGCGGGGGAGTTCCGCGTGTTCAACCAGATGACCGAGAGCATGTCGGTGGCCGCGATCGCCGACCTCGTCGCCGACCGGTTCCCCGGGCCGGTGCAGATCGAGCAGCTGGAGAACCCGCGCACCGAGGCGCCGGAGCACTACTACAACGTGAAGCACACCGGGCTGGTCGGGCTGGGGCTGGAGCCGCACCTGCTGTCGGACACGCTGATCGAGTCGATGTTCGACATCGTCGGCGCCAACAAGCACCGCGTGAACCCGGAAAAGCTGCGCCCGACGGTGCGCTGGCGGGGCGCGCTGAAGGGCTAGCGGGTACGGGTGGCGTGCGGGCTCCCCTGCCCGGGAGCCCGCACGTCGTTTTCAGCCGGGCAGCTTGTCCAGGAAGCCGTGCACCCGGGCGATCTTGCCGTCTTCGAGCTCGACGACGTCGAACCCGATGGCGATGGGCTCGTCGGCCCCGGGCGCGCCGAGGTACCACTGGAACCGCGCGAGGTCGTGGTGGGCATCCGGGTCGGCGGGCAGGCTGAAGGTGAGGCCGGCGAACTGCTGCTGCGCCCCGCCGATGAACTGGTCGATCCCGTCGTGTCCGGTGACGGCCCCGAGCGGGTCGGTGTAGCCGGCGCCGGCGGTGAAGACGTCGGCGATGAGGGCCCGCCGGTTGTCACCGTCGGTCTCGTTCCAGACGGCGATGTACTGCTCGACGAGGGTGCGGACGTCGGTCATGAGGTGCTCCTTCGGTTGGGGGACAACGGTTTCGTCGTCGTCCGGTGCTGGGACCGACTTTGGCGGACGAGCGGCGGTCCGTCGATTACGCGCGAGGTAATGCCGCGGCGGCGGTCGAGGCGGTCGCCGGCATTACCCCCGAAGTAATGGCAGCGGCCCCGTGATGGCCGTAGCGTCGCTCGCGTGACGACCACAGTGCAGGCGACCACCGTGCAGGCGGCCGCGCGGCAGCGGCCGGTCGGGAAGCTGCTGCGGGAATGGCGCGACCGGCGCCGGATCAGCCAGCTCGACCTCGCGATCTCCGCGGACATCTCCACCCGCCACCTCAGCTTCGTCGAAACCGGGCGCTCGCAGCCGAGCCGGGACATGGTGCTGCGCCTCGGCGAGCACCTCGACGTCCCGCTGCGCGAGCGCAACCGGCTCCTGCTCGCCGCCGGGTACGCGCCCGCCTACACCGAGAACGCATTGGGGGACCCGGACATGACCGCCGTCCGGCAGGCCGTGCGGCAGCTGCTCGCGAGCCACGAGCCGTACCCGGCCGCCGTCGTCGACCGGAACTGGGACCTCGTCGACGCCAACGCGGCCATCGGCCTGTTCGTCGCGGGGATCCCGGCCGAGCTGACCACCAACGTGCTGCGCGCGACCCTGCACCCCGACGGCATGGCCCCGCACGTGCTCAACCTGGGGGAGTGGCGCGCCCACCTGCTGGGCCGGCTGCGCCGCCAGGTCGGCCAGACCGGCGACCCCGGCCTGGCCGAGCTCCTCGCCGAGCTGCGCGGCTACCCGTGCGACCAGCCCGTGCCCGAGGTGGAGGTCCCCGGACCGGGTGACATCTTCGTCCCGCTGAAGTTCCGCCACGAGGGCACCGACCTCACGTTCTTCAGCACGGTGGCCACGTTCGGCACGCCGTTGGACGTCACGGTCGCGGAGCTGGTGATCGAGGCGTTCTTCCCCGCGGACGCGGCGACGGCCGAGTACCTGCGCGAGCGGGGCGCCGCGGTGGAATGATGGGGAACACCCGCGCAGCATCCGACGTGAGGATCACCGGCAGATGGCCGTCCCGCCTTCGCTCGTCCTGTCCGACGGAGTCCGCATCCCCCAGCTGCTGTTCGGCGTCGCGGGGCTGACCGCGGCCGAAACCGGCCGGGCCGTCCGCATCGCCCTCGACATCGGCTACCGCGGCTTCGACACCACGCCGGGCACCGAGGCGGCGGTGGGCACCGCGCTCCTCGAGGTGCCCCGGGACGAGGTGTTCGTCAGCTTCAAGGTGCCCGCGCAGGGTTACGACACCGCCCGCCGCGCCGCCGACCTGGCGCTGGCCGCGCTCCAGGTCGAGCGGGCCGACCTGTGCCTGCTGGACGGCACGAAGGGCGCGTTCACCGACACCTGGCGCGCCCTGAGCCGGCTGCGCGCCGACGGCCGCGTCCGCGCGGTCGGCGTCGCCGGCTTCGGCGTCGCGGAACTGCGCCGGCTGATCGACGCCACCGGCGCGGTCCCGGTGCTGAACCAGGTCGAGCTGCACCCGTGGCTGCAGCAGCTCCCGCTGCGCGAGTTCCACACCCAGCACGGGATGGTGACGGCGGCGGCGAGCCCGGCCGCGAACGCCGGGCTGCTCGCCGACGAGACCGTCACCGCCCTCGCGGCGAAGTACGGCAAGACCCCGGCCCAGATCGTGCTGCGGTGGCACCTGCAGGCCGGCACGGTCGCCGTGGCGGCCTCGGCCACCACGACCCGCACCCGCGAGAACTTCGGGATCTTCGACTTCGAGCTGGCCGACGACGACCTCGCCGTGGTGGCCGAGCTCGACAACGGCACGCGCGTCTAGGCGGTCTTGATCCCGGCGGCCGTGAAGTCGGCCTGCTGGGCCGGCTGCTCGAGGTACTCGCGGAACGTCTGGGCCGCGCGCAGCACGGTGTCGTCGATGCCCTGGCCGGTGAGGCCGATGAACGGGTAGTCCGCGGAGCGGGCGTTCGCCACCGACTGGGCGGGGGAGCCGATCATCTCGGGCTTCTTGGTGGTCAGCTCGCTGACCCAGTACGACGACTCGGGCAGCCAGGCGGCCGGGAGCCCGCCGATGGCGTCCAGGTTGGTCCGGCCGACCAGCGCGTCGAGGACCTGCGAGGACGGCTTGGCGTCGATCGTCACGTGCACGCACTGGCCGTGGACGACGGTCGCGGCCTGGTTCCAGCGGTCGGCGGCCGCGGTCATCGGCTTCTGCACGCTCGGCGTGACGACGATCCGCATCTGGGACGTGCCGCCGGAGCAGCTGGCGGCCTGCGCCTCGGCGCGGCTGTTGAGCTCGCTGTCGGCCCAGTTCCAGCCGATCACGCCGAGCCCGATGAGGGCGGCGAGCACGGCGCAGGCGATCGGCCAGGTGGCGATCCGGCGCCGCGGGGCCTTCTTGCCGACGATCCGGTGCGACCCGGTGGCCTCGCCCTTGCCGGCGACCCGGTGCGAGCCGGTCGTCTCGCTCTTGGCTTCGGTGCGGTGCGGCCCGGTGGTCTCGCTCGTGCTCTCGGTGCGGTGCGGGCCGGTGGTCTCGCCGCGCCGGGGCGTGCGGCGGGTGGCCGGCTCGCCGGCGTCGTCGCGGCGGCGCGGGCGCGGAGTGCTCTCGGCACCAGCACCAGCACCAGCACCGGCGGCGGGTTCGGGGCGGTCGAGGGTGCGGTGGGAGCCGGTGTTCTCGCCGTGGCCGGCGGTCCGGAAGGCCCCGGACGTCTCGCCGCGGGCCGTGATCGGGTAGTTGCCGGAGGCTTCGCCGTGCCGGGTGATGACCTCGGTCCGCTCGGCGGCGGTCTCGTCCCGCCGCGCGACCGGGAAGGGGGCGGAGGCTTCCCCGCGGCGGCCGGCGGGCCGCCCGGTGGCGGGGAACGCGCCGGAGGCCTCGCCCCGGCGGGCGGGCGGTTCACCTTGCCCGGCGACGGGGTGGGAGCCGGACACCTCGCCGCGCCCGGCGACGGGGTGGGAGCCGGACATCTCGCCGCGCCCGGCGACGGGGTGGGAGCCGGACACCTCGCCTCGCTCAGCGACGGGATAGGGGCCGGACACCTCGCCACGACGAGCGGCGGGGTGCGAGCCGGTGGTTTCCCCGCGTTCCGCGACGGGGTGGGAGCCGGAAGCTTCACCACCGCCGGAGACGAAGTAGCCGGACGACTCGCCGCGCGGCGTACCGCGGCCGGCGATCCCGAAGGCGTCCGAGATGGAGCTGCGCTTCTTCTTCGACGGTCCCGGGGCCTGGCCCGCGACCGGGTAGGCGCCGGACGCCTCACCGCGACGGGCTTCGCCGGGGTGCGGGCGGCGCGTGACGGGCGGCCGTCCCCCGGTGGGAGGCGCCTCGGCACGGTCCTGAGGGTGCGGCACGGGCTCGTCGTCCCGGGTGTGTCGCCCCATCGTCGTCCTTTCGCGGTGAGCGCATGTCAAGTACGCGCTGCGATGCAATGAAACCGTTATCACCCTAACAGGTGAGTATCGGAGAGAGAATAATCTGACTCACAGTGGGGCGCGCTCAGGGTGCTGCTCTGACCAGGCGATGGCAGTGCGCTATCAGCCGAGCACGCAGCGGTGCCGCCCGCCGGGCGAACCCACCCTGCGCGCGGGCGTATTCGGCTCGTCCTTCGGCCGTTTCGATCCGCACCGGCGGGTAGCCGAGCGGGGCCAGGTCGTACGGGCTCGCCCGCATGTCCACTGTCCGGATCTCCACGGCCAGCTCGAAGCAGTCCGCCACCAGCTCGGCGGGCACGAACGGATCGAGCTTGTACGCCCATTTGAACAGGTCCATGTTCGCGTGCAGGCACCCCGGCTGCTCGAGTGCGACCTGCGTCTCCCGCGACGGCGTCAGCTCGTTGCGCGGCCGCGCGTCCGCGGTGAAGAACCGGAAGGCGTCGAAGTGCCCGCACCGGACGTCCAGCGCCTCCACGACGGCGTCGGTGCCCGCGGACCCGAGCCGCAGCGGCACCTGGTTGTGCCGGACCGAGTCCGCCGGCTCGCGGTAGACCATGGCCCACTCGTGCAGCCCGAAGCAGCTCAGCCGCGGCGCGCGCGACGCCGTCGCGGTCAGCAGGCCGAACACGAAGTCGGCCGTCCGCGCCTTGCCCTCGGTGAAGCCCGCGGGATCGAGCGTGACGCCGTCGGGTGTCGAGACGTACCCCTTGCGGTCCAGGAAGCGCCGCGCCGCGGGCCCGGCGAGCGCGACGCCGGGCCCGGGCTGCCACCGCTCCAGGTGCGAGGGCCGGTACGAGTAGTAGGTGAACAGGAAGTCCAGCACCGGGTGCTTCTCGCCGCGCGAGCGCCGCTCCTGGTGCGGGCCGGTCCACCGCCGCATCCGCTCGACGTGCGCCGCCTCCCGGGCCAGCCAGTCCGGTTCGGCGAGCACTTCGACGCCGGTCATGCGCCGACGTGGGTTCCGTCGCGCACGGTGCCCACGTACTCCTCGACGAGGTCCTCGAGCGCCACGACGCCGACGGCGTTGCCGCCCGTGTCGAGCGCCCGGGCCAGGTGGCTGCCTTCCTTGCGCATGGCCGAAAGCGCGACGTCGAGCCGGGCGTCGGCGCGCAGCTCGGTGAGCGCGCGCGTCTTCGAGTCGGGCACGATCGTCGCCGGGTCCTGCCCGGCCAGGTCGAGGACGTCCTTCACGTGGATGTAGCCGGTCAGCCGCCCGTCGTCGGTGCACACCGGGAACCGCGAGAAGCCGGTCGAGGAGACCGCCCGCTCGACGTCGCCGAGGGTCGGCCCGCACGGCAGCGTGGTCAGCTCGGCCGTCGGCACCAGCACGTCGGCCACCGTCTTTTCGACCGAGGACAGCGTCTGGGCGAGCCGCCGGTGCTCGGACTGGTCCAGCAGGCCCTCGCGGCGCGACTCGCTCAGCAGCTCGGCCAGCTCGTCGGAGGTGTACGCCGTCTCCAGCTCGTCCTTCGGCTCGACCTTCACCGCGCGCAGCAGCGAGTTGGCGACGAAGTTCAGCAGCCAGATGAACGGCCTGGCGATCTTGACCCACCCGACGTGCACCGGCACCAGCCACAGCGCGAGCCGCTCGGGCTCGGCGATGGCGAGGTTCTTCGGCACCATCTCGCCGATCAGGACGTGCAGCACGGTGATGAACGCCAGCGCGATGGCGAACGAGATCGGGTGCAGCAGCGCTTCGGGCAGGCCCAGCAGGTCGAAGAACGCCGAGAGCCGGTGCGCCACCGCGGGCTCGCCGAGACGGCCGAGCAGCAGCGAGCAGATGGTGATGCCGAGCTGCGCGCCGGCGAGCATCAGCGACACGTGCTTGCTCGCGTTGATGACGATCTTCGCGCGCGCGTTGCCCTGCTCCAGCAGCGCTTCGAGCCGGTCCCGCCGAGAGGAGATCAGCGTGAACTCGGCGCCGACGAAGAAGGCGTTGGTCAGCAGCAGGAGCACGACGAGGGCGATGTTCAGCCAGTCGCTCACGAGGCCACCTCCGCCGGTTCTCCGGTGCGGACGGGTGCGACTTCGACCTCGGCGATCCGGCGTTTGTCCATCGTGGTCACGGTGAGCCGCCAGCCGTCGACCTCGACGGCGTCACCTTCGTCCGGGATCTTGCCCAGCCGCTCGAGGATCAGCCCGGCGATGGTCTCGTAGTCGCCGTCCGGCATCCGGAATCCGGTGACGTCGGTGACCTCGTCGGCGCGCAGCTGCCCGGACACGAGCCAGCTGTCGGTGCCGACCTGCTTCGAGGCCGGCGCTTCGCGGTCGTCGTGCTCGTCGCGGACGTCGCCGATGATCTCCTCGACGACGTCCTCCAGGGTCACCAGCCCGGCGGTGCCGCCGTACTCGTCGACGACGATCGCGAGCTGGAACCGGGAGTCGCGCAGGCGGTTGAGCAAGTCGTCCCCGGGCAGCGACTCGGGCACGGTCGGCACCGGCCGCATGACCGAGCCGATCGGCACGGCGGCCCGGTCGGCGGCGGGCACGGCGAAGGCCTGCTTGACGTGCACGGCGCCGCGGACGTCGTCGAGGTCCTCGGCCTGCACCGGGAACCGCGAGAACCCGGTGCGGCGCGAGATGTCGATGAGGTCCTCGATGGTGTCGTCGATCGCGAGCGATTCGAGCTGCACGCGCGGGGTCATCAGTTCCTCGGCGGTGCGCTCGCCGAACCGCAGCGAGCGGTCGAGCAGCTCGGCGGTCGAGGTGTCGAGCGTCCCGCTTTCGGCGCTGGACCGCACGATCGAGCCGAGCTCCTGCGGCGACCGCGCGGACCGCAGCTCTTCCTGGGGCTCGACGCCGAACTTGCGCACGAGGAAGTTCGCGCTGTTGTTCATGAGCGTGATGAGCCAGCGGAAGAGGGCGGAGAACCGCGAGTGGTACCCGGCGACGGCCCGCGCGGTCGGCAGCGGCCGCGCGATGGCGAGGTTCTTCGGCACCATTTCGCCGAGGATCATCGACATCGAGGTGGCGATGACCAGGGCGAGGACGACCGACGCGCCGGCGGCGAACCCCTCGGGGAGCCCGATGCCGGTGAGCAGCGGCCGGACGAGCTCGCCGATCAGCGGCTCGGCGAGGTAACCGGTGATCAGCGTGGTGAGGGTGATCGCGACCTGGGCGCCGGAGAGCTGGAAGGACAGCGTCCGGTGGGCCTTCTGGACGGTCAGCGCCCGGCGGTCGCCGACCTGCCGCACGTTGGCCTCGACGGTGCTGCGTTCGAGCGCGGTCAGCGAGAACTCGGCGGCGACCGCGAGCCCGGTGCCGACGGTGAGCAGCACGAAGAGCAGGACGCCGAGCACGGCGAAGAGGATTTGGATCATTCCGCACCCGCCAGAGCGGCGGGGGATGAACCTATCGGACAGCCGGGTCGGTCACCCGGCTCGGTACTGTCACCAGGTGACTGCGCTGCGCGCACGAAACGGTCACTCCTAGTAGGAAATCGGCGTGTACTGCGACGATGCGGACAAGTTTACCGTGTCGGTGCCCGGTGTCGTGGGGATATCGGTGTGTCGGCGCGCTCACCTCGGCGGGTGATTCAGCGCGGCTGCCGCCCGAGCAGGGCGACGAGCCGCGCGGTGGCCCCCGCGTCGCGGGGGACCGGGACCGGCGGGTCGAAGATCCCGAGCCCCTGCCACTCGTCCACCCACGGCCGCACGATGTCGAGGAGACCTTCGGCGAGCGCCTCGGTCACCGGGCAGGGGAGGCCCAGCGCCGTCGCCAGGTCCCAGGCGTGGACCGCCGCGTCGATCGTCATCTGCCAGCCGTACTCGCGGGCCGGGACCAGCCCCGCCGACACGTGCACGGCGCGTTCGAGCACGCCGTCGTCGAGGAACGCTTCGCGGGCGGCTTCGGCGGCCGCGTCCCAGGCGCTCACCGGGTCGGTGCCGAGGACGTCGCCGTCGAAGCGGTCGCCGACGTCGTCCAAAGTGGCCCCGGCGAGCAGCGAGGGCGCCCACAGCTGCTCGGCGACGAGGTGGTTCACGAGGTCGCGGACCGTCCACTCGGTACACGGCGTCCGGCGCTCCCAGCCGTCGGCGCCCGCCGCGTGCACCGCGTCGCCGAAGGCCCGCAACGCCTGGCCGTGCGCCTCGAGGAGATCCACGCCGGCCATTGGACCACGGGTGATCAGGCGGTGCCCGGCCGGTGCCGCCGCACGGTCTCCTCGACGAGGTCGAGCACCGGCCCCAGGCCGGCGGCGGGCAGACCCATCGCGAGGTGCGAGACGAGTCCTTCGAGGACGAGCTCCAGGAACGCGGTCAGCACGTCGACGTCGACGTCGTCGCGCAGGTTCCCGGCTTCCCGTTGGCGCAGCAGCCGCAGCCGGGTGGCGGTGGTGAGCTGTTCGGACCGTTCGGCCCAGCGCGCGCGGAACTCGGGGTCGGTGCGCAGCCGCCGGCTGACCTCGAGCCGCGTCCCGAGCCAGTCGGCGGGGTGGTCGCCGCCGGCGAGCAGGTCGCGCATGACCTGGACGAGACCCTGTTCGGCGACGACGTCGGCCATCCGGATGGCGTCGTCTTCGGCGAGGGCGAGGAAGAGCGACTCCTTGTCGCGGAAGTGGTGGAAGATGGCCCCGCGCGACAGGCCGGTGGCTTCCTCCAGGCGCCGGACTGTGGCACCTTCATAGCCGTAGCGCGCGAAGCAGACGCGCGAGCCGTCGAGGATCTGGCGCCGGCGTGCGTCGAGGTGATCCTGGCTTACGCGTGGCATCCTGAAATCCTGGCACCGAGAGCCCGGACTTCGCAATCCGTACGTACGTACTGTGACCCGGAGTGCCCGGGAACCGAACCGAAGCCCCCATCGTCGGAACGTTGCAGCGATTCGCTGACACGGCGTGAGACAGTTGGCTAATCTTTGCACCATCACGGTGGGTGAACTGAGGGGAAGGTGCGCGGCGTGATCATCGGCGAAGCCGGGCAGGCGGTCCAGGCGGTCTGGGGTGGCGACATCCTCGGCCAGAGTGGCCGGGTCTACGGCGGCGGTGGCGGCGGGGGCGGCAAGTTCCAGATGGACCCCGAGGAGCTCGCCTCGGTGATCGGTCTCTGGGAAGACGAGCTGGACAAGATCGTCGAAGACAAGGACAAGATCAACTTCATCATCGCGTCGTTGCAGGCGCCCGGCAAGGACGCCGTCAGCAGTGGCTACGTCTCGACCACCATGGACTCCCTTTCCGCGCTTCAGGCGCAAAACGACTCGATGCTGAAGTATGTGCAGAACTACGTGAAGAAACTCAAGGAAGCCCAAACCAAGACCGTCGCCACCGACCAGGGCATGGCCGACCCGTTCCGGACGGTGTGACCGTGCGCCTGCCCGTACGCGTCCTGGCCGGTGCCCTGGCCATCGCGGCGCTGTTCGCCGGCTGCTCGACCGAAAAGTCTGGGACTGCATCGCCCGCGCCGAGCCAGCCGGTGTCGTCCGGTGCCTCCGCCAATCCGGACGTACCCAAAGTGACCACGCCGCTCGACGTTTCGAAGTACGCCACCAAGCCGTGCGACATAGTCCCCGCTTCGACGTTGTCGTCACTGCAGTTCACCGACCCCGGGGAGACCCAGTTGCAGGACAACGGAATCGGTGCCGCCGGTCCGGGCTGCAGCTGGAAAATCGCGGGCGCAGGCGTGAGCATGCAGGTCATCATCGGCACCGGTAACCGGGACCGAGGGCTGGGTGGTCTGGCGGGGTTGTACACCGCTCACCAAGACGGCCAATTGCCATTTCTCGAGAAGGCGCCGGACGTCGAGGGCTACCCGGCGATCTACATCGACAAGCGTGATCGGCGCCCGCTGGGCAACTGCAGCTTGGACATGGGGGTCGCCGATGACCTCGCGGTCGGTGTGCTGTCCGGTGGCTACCAAGGGCAGGACGATTCTTGCGCTGCGGCGAGCCAGGTGGCGGCCGCGATCATCACCACACTCAAGGGGGCATGACGAGTGGATGGCAAGCAGATCTACGACAACTTCACACAAGGCAACACCACCGGTCTGCGCTCGGCCGCCGACGAGGTCGCGAACCTCTCGAACGCCTACCTGGACCGTGCTCAAGGCATCAAGTCGCTGCAGGACCGCATGAAGCAGGCCTGGACCGGCAACGCGGCCGACGCCGCGAATGCCGGGGCCGGTCCGCTCGAACAGGCTTTCGCCGAAACCGCCCAGCCGCTGGATGTCACCAAGGCCTCGGTCGACTCCCAGGCAGCCGCGTTCGACCACTCCAGCAGCGCGGTCGTCGAGGTTCCGCCGAAGCCGGAGAAGCCGAGTGCGTGGAGCATCGGCCTCAAGGCCGCCATCCCGATCGCCGGGCCCTTCATGGCCAAGGACGACATCGACAGCTACCAAGCCGGGATCGCGAAGTACAACGCAGCCAACGAAACCAACGTCCGGGTGATGGACCAGTACAGCAGCGTCACCGACAGCACCCGGTCCGCGCTGCCCACCGACTACGGCGTCCTCGAGTCCGACGGCGCCGCCATCTCGGTCAACACGCCCGAGGGGCCTGGCCGGATCACCGAACCCACCGACCGGAGCAAGTGGCTTCCGGGCGGCCCCGGCGGCGACCCCGGCAGCAACGGCCACACCTCGACCACCGGCTTCGACCCCGGTCAGAACGGCGGCTCCGACAAGCCGGGCGGTACGGGAGGCACCGGCGGCACGGGAGGAACCGGCGGAACTGGCGGCACGGGAGGAACCGGGGGGACCGGCGGTACGGGAGGAACCGGGGGGACCGGCGGTACGGGAGGCACCGGCGACGACACCCACACCACCGGCTCCGGACGCCCGACCGTTCCCACCATCCCGACCAGGCCGGGCCAGTCCACCGACCAGCCGGGCAAGACGCCGCCCAGCGCCGGCGGGATCGACTTCTACCCCACCAACACCGGTGGGGGCGGAGGCCAGAACTACTCGAACACCTTCGGCAACGACCCCGAGTCGAGCACCGGCGGACGCGGGGCGGCCGGCGGGAACGCCGGCAGCCGGCTCCTGGACTCCAACGGCCGGCCGATCAGCGGGAGCGGCGGCACCGGAGGCAGCGGAAGCGGCGCGGCGGGGGAGCGCGGCCTCGGCAGCGGCCGCGGTTCCGGCATGGGCGGTCTGGGCAACGCGGCCGCCGCGGAGGCGGCCGCGGCGAGGTCGGCCGCGGGGCGCTCCGGGCAGATGGGGCCGATGGGCCCCGGGGGCCGGCGGGGCGAGGGCGAGGAAGATGATGAGCACCAGCGCCCGGACTTCCTGATCGAAGCGGACCCGGACGCGATCTTCGGCACCGACCAGCGGACCAGTCCGCCGGTCATCGGCGAGTAGAAGCGAACAGGCGGGTGGACGTGGCAACAGGCCGGGTGGACGTTCCGGTCGAGGCGCTGGCCGCACTGGCGGAGCGCGAGCAGGTCGGTCAGCTGCACCTCACCCTCCGTCCGGAGCCGCTGTGGCTCTCGGACGCGGAGCGCGCCGAGGCGGACAAGCGGGTCGACGCCGCGCTGGCCGAGGCCGGCTTGGTCGACTCGCGCGGCCGGGCCGGCGTCGACTTCCTCGACTGGCTCCCGCTGCTGGTCAACCCGGCGCGGGAGTGCTACGGCTGGGTCGGGGTCGACGGCCGGACCTACGGCGTGCTCGCCGCCGCGAAGGGCCTCCAAGCCGTCCTGGCCGTCTCCGACGGCACGCACGTCGGCGTCCAGGAGATCGACCGGAACCGGCTCGCCGAGTCGCTCGTCGAGCAGCTGCCACCGGTGGGGGCCGGCGGCGGCCACCCGCGCACCGTCCGGGTGGCGGACCTGGCTGAAGCGGCCCGCCGCGGTCAGGACGCCTACCCGCTCGACCCGGCGATCGCCGACGTCGTCAGCCTGGTGCAGCGGCCGGTCTCGGGCAGCGGCGAGCTCTACGTCGGCCGCCGCGACGAGGTCGGCCGGCACACCTGCCTGCAGCAGCCGCTGCACTACGCCGACACGGACTGGGGCCGCTACCTCAGCTACACCTCCGGCGCGGGCGACGACGCCGTCATCCACATCGGCCCGGCGGGCCCGCGCGAACTGGCCGACACGCTCATGGAGCTGGCCGGCGCCCTGGTCTGAGCGGCTAAAGCCCGCGCGTCCAGCCGAGCCGGGCGCTAATGTGACAGCGCTGTTGTATTCCGGGCGGAAGGACGCGCTGATGCTGTACCCCGAGATCGAGCCCTACGAGCACGGCCTGCTCGACGTCGGCGACGGGCACGAGATCTACTGGGAGACCTGCGGGAACCCGGACGGGAAACCGGCGCTCGTCGTGCACGGCGGCCCGGGTACGGGCTGCTCGGCGAACCTGCGCCGCTACTTCGACCCGGCGCGCTACCGGGTCGTGCTCGTCGACCAGCGCGGCTGCGGCCGCAGCACCCCGCACGCCGGCGCCCCGGTCGCCGACCTGTCCGCCAACACCACCGACCACCTCGTCGCGGACTTCGAGCTCCTCCGGACGCGGCTCGGCATCGAGAAGTGGCTGCTGTTCGGCGGTTCCTGGGGCTCGGTGCTCAGCCTGACGTACGCGCTGCGGCACACCGGGCGGGTCAGCGAGATGGTCCTCATGGGACTGGCGACCGACCGCTTCATCGAGATCGAAATGCTCATCCGCGGCCTGGGAGCGTACTTCCCCGAGGCCTTCGAGAAGTTCCGCCAGGGCGTGCCGGAGAGCGAGCGGGACGGCGACCTGTCCGCCGCCTACCACCGGTTGCTGATGGATCCCGACCCGGCCGTCCACCGCAAGGCGGCCGACGACTGGTGCGCCTGGGAAGACGCGATGCTCCCGGGCGTGCCCGCGTACAAGTCTTTCGAGGACCCGGCCTTCCAGCTCTGCTTCGCCCGGCTGGTCACGCACTACTTCAGCAACCGGGCCTTCCTGCCCGACGGCGAAATCTTGCGCAACCTCGGCAAGCTCGCCGGCATCCCCGCCGTGCTGGCCCAAGGTGTGCTCGACACGAGCAACATGGTCGGCACGCCCTGGCTGATGCACCACGCTTGGCCGGGCAGCGAGCTGGTGATGCTGGAGAACATCGGGCACTCGACGCAGGACGCCCCGATGCAGGACGTGCTCGTCGGCGCGACCGACCGCTTCGCGCGGTGATGAAACCGCGCGGCGCCCCCACCCGAGGCGCCGCGCGGAACCCCCGGCTCACGGGATGAGCAGCGCCGGCTCACCTTCCGGCGCGAGCGCCGCCTCGGCCCGCTGGGCCCGGTTGGCCTCGGCCAGCTTCAGCCCGGTGATGCGCAGCGGCAGCCGGTCCATGTTCCACTCGGCCAGCAGCAGCGCCACCTTCGACTGCATTTCCGTGCGCAGCCGCAGGAACGAGTCGGCCGGGTCCGCGCCGACCTCGCCCAGCAGCAGCCACCACGCCCACGCGGCCGCGCCCGCGTTGGCGACGAAGTCGGGCACGACCGCGACGCCCCGGGCCGACAGCGCGGCCTCGGCTTCCGGTGTCGTGGCCGCGTTGGCCGCCTCGACGACCACGGCCGCCTTGACCAGGTTCTCGTTGTCCGGCCGCAACGCGTAGGAGATCGCGGCCGGCACGAAGATGTCCGCGTCGACGCCGACGACCGTCTCGCGGGGCAGCGAGCGCACGCCGGCGGGCAGCCGGGACCGGTCCACCTCGCCGAAGCGGTCGCGCAGCTCCAGCAGCGCCGGGACGTCGAGCCCGACCGGGTCGTAGAGCGTGCCCGCGGCGTCGGCCACGGCGACCACCTTCATCCCGGCTTCGTGCAGGTACCAGGCCGCGCCGCCGCCCATGGTCCCGATGCCCTGGATCGCCACGGTCGTCTCGCGCACGTCCCAGTCCCACGCCGCCGCGACGCCGAGGCACGCCTGCGCCACGCCGTAGCCGCCGACGACGTCGCCGAGCAGCAGCCCGCCGGGCACCGGCGCGTTCAGGCCGGCCTGCACCCGGCGCAGGGTGCGCGCCGGATCCGCCGAACGGCCGATCGCCGCGTGGTACGACTGCTCCAGCCCGAGCTCGGCGAACACCTCGTCGATCAGGTGCTGGGGCACGCCGAGGTCCTCGGCGGTCACCCAGTGCGCGTCCAGCCACGGCCGCAGGAACGCGCAGAACCGCTTCAGCACGCCGAACGCCCGCGGGTCCTTCGGGTCGAAGTCGATGCCGCCCTTCGCCCCGCCGACCGGCAGGTTGAAGGTCGCGGTCTTGTTGGCCATGCCCCGGGCGAGGTCCTCGACCTCGCTCATCGTGCAGCCCGCCCGCATCCGGGTGCCGCCGGTGGCGACGCCCGAGACCAGGCTGTGCACCACCAGGTAGCCGTGCGCGCCGGTGATGGAATCGGTCCAGGTCAGTCGCATCAGCGGCTCGGCGTTGCGGGGGGTCATCAGGGCCACTCACCTCCAGGGAAGTCCGGGGGCGGCCCCGTCGTGACCGCCTTCCCCGAGCGTGCGCCCCGGACCGCCCACGCGTCCATTTAACGAACCTGCACGATCTCGTTTAGGTTTGGTGTATGGAGCTTTCGTTGCACCGCCTGCGGATGCTGCGCGAGCTGCACCGCCGGGGCACGGTGACAGCGGCCGCCGCTTCGCTGCACTACACCGCTTCGGCGGTATCGCAGCAGCTCGCGCAGCTCGAACGCGACGTCGGCGCGAAGCTGTTCGAGCGGCTCGGCCGGCGCGTCCAGCTGACCGAGCTGGGCAACCTCCTGACGGAGCACGCCGAGGAGATCCTCGGCTCCGTCGAACGGGCGACACTCGCCCTGGAGGAGGCCCAGGAGGCCCGCACGGTCCGGCTGACCGCCGGCGTCTGGGCGTCGGTGGCCTCGGGGCTGCTGCCGACGGCGCTGACCGCGCTGGCCGACGAACACCCCGGCATCGAGGTGCGCACGCGCGAACTGGCGCCGGAGGACACCGCCGAGGCGGTCCGCGACGGCTCGCTCGACCTGTCGTTCGTCATCGACTACTCGGACGCGCCGACGCCGTGGGACGCCGGGCTGGAACGTGCCGTCGTGGCGGTCGAGCGGCTGCACGCGGCGGTGCCGCGGGGCGCGGTGCCCTCCGGTTCGGCCTCCCTCGACGACCTCGCCGAGCACCCGTGGATCCTGGCCAGCCCGAAGTCGCACTTCGGCCGGGCGATGCGCACGGCCTGCCAGCGGCACGGCTTCGCGCCGAAGATCAACCACGAGGTCGAAGAGCAGTCCACGGCGATGGCGATGGTGGGTGCCGGGCTGGGCGTCACGCTCGTCTCGGACCTGGGCCTGCGGCTGCTGCGGCCACCCGGGATCGACGTCGTCGCACTCACCACGCCGCTGCTGCGGACGGTGTCGATCGCTTACCGGCGCACCGCGTTCCGGCTGCCCGCGCTGCACCTGGTGATCGAGGCCGTGCGGGCGTCGGCGGCCTCGCTGGGTCTCGGCACGGAGTCCGCTTTGCCCTGATCCGGGACTTCTTACGGAGTGGTGAACCCGTCTTGCACCGCAAGATCCGGCCTGATTTTGTCGTACCCCGCGTGTAGCGTCCGAAGTCAAGAAGTTCCACCACACGGAACAGGAACGGACATGACTGAGGTGTCCACGATGCACCATTTTCCCGAGAAGTCGGGGAGTGCGTCGAACCGTACCGCGCGGGTCCTGGCGGACCGCGCGGCCGGGGAGGCGTACGTCGCATCGGTGTGTTTCAAGCACGGACCGCCCCGCCTGACCGGCGTGGAGCTGGAGTTCACCGTGCACCACGCCGACGACCCGGCCAGACCCCTCGATCCCGACGTCCTCGCCGCGGCACTGGGTCCGCACACCCCGCGGACGCTCCGCCCCGACAGCCCCGCTTCACCGCTCCCGGCCGGTTCACCAGTGAGCCTCGAACCCGGGTGCCAGGTCGAAATCTCCGCTCTTCCCCAGGCCTCCCTGCGCGACCTCGACGCAGCCGTCACGGCCGACCTCCACCACCTGCGTGACCGCCTCTCCCGGCACGGCCTCGTGCTGGGCGAAACGGGCATCGACGCCCACCGCGCGCCACGCCGGCTCCTGCACACACCGCGCTACGCGGCGATGGAACGGCGGTTCGCGCCGATCGGTCCCGGGGGCATCACGATGATGTGCAGCACGGCCGGCCTGCAGGTCTGCGTCGACGCGGGGGAGCCCGAGCACTACGCCGCCCGCTGGGCGGCGGCCCACGCGATGGGCCCGCCGCTGCTCGCCCTCTTCGCCAACTCCCGCGTCCACGCCGGACGGGACACGGGACACGCCTCCGCCCGCTGGCTCGCGGTGCACGACACGGAGGCGGTCCGCACGCGCACGTCCGGCGTCGCGGACGACGACCCCGCCGGGTGGTGGGCCCAGCGCCTGATGGACACCCCGCTGATGGTGCTGCCCCGCGGCGACCGGCCGTGGGACGCGCCGGAGGGGCTGACCTTCGCCGACTGGATCGACGGCAAGGGCGCGGCCGCGCTGCTGCCGAAGCCGACGGCGGCGGACCTCGACTACCACCTCACCACGATGTTCACCCCGGTCCGGCCCCAGGGCTACCTGGAGATCCGGTACCTCGACGCGCAACCGCCGGACGAGTGGCTGGCGCCGGTGGCGCTGGTCTCGGCGCTGCTCGCCCGGCCGTCCACTGTGGACAAGGTGCGGGCGATCTGCGCGCCGGTCGTGGACCGGTGGACCGAGGCGGCGCGGCGGGGCCTGGCCGATGCGGACCTGGCGGCCGTCGCCGCGGCGCTGGCCGACCTCGGCTGCGCCGAGCTGGGCGTCACCGGGCTGGCGGCGGAGTCGATCACCGAGATCAGCGAGAGCGTGCAGGGGCGCGCGTACCGATCGAGGAGCGAAGCATGAGCACGGAAGCACTGGGTGACCTGAGCGCGCAGGACCTGCGTGCCCGGGCCGCCGAAGCACTGACCCGGGCGCGGGCGCGCAGCGTGGCGCTGACCGACGCCGTGGACGACGAAGACCTGGTCCGCCAGCACTCCAAGCTGATGTCGCCGCTGGTCTGGGACCTCGCGCACATCGGCGTCCAGGAGGAGCTGTGGCTGGTCCGCGACGTCGGCGGCCGCGAGCCGCTGCGCCCGGACATCGACGACATCTACGACGCGTTCCAGCACGCCCGCGCCGACCGGCCGGAGCTGCCGCTGCTCGGCCCGGCCGAGGCGCGCGCGTACGTCAAGCAGGTCCGCGAGAAGGCGTTCGACGTGCTGGAGCACGCGCCGATGGAGGGGCGGCGGCTGACCGAGCAGGCCTTCGCGTTCGGCATGATCACCCAGCACGAGCAGCAGCACGACGAGACCATGCTGGCCACCCACCAGCTGCGCCAGGGCGATCCGGTGCTGCACGCGCCGCAGCCGCCGCCCGCCCGGTCGGGCCCGCTGCCCGCCGAGGTGCTGGTGCCGGGGGGCACGTTCACGATGGGCACGTCGGCCGAGCCGTGGGCGCTGGACAACGAGCGCCCGGCGCACGAGATCGCCGTCGAGGCGTTCTGGATGGACACCGTCCCGGTGACGGGCGGCGCCTACGCGCGGTTCCTCGACAGCGGCGGCTACGACGACGAGCGATGGTGGAGCCCGGCGGGCTGGGCCTACCGGACGGAGCACGGCATCAGCGCGCCGCGGTTCTGGAAGCGGGAGCAGGACGGCTGGTGGCGGACCGCGTTCGGCGTCTACGAGCGCGTCCCCGCCGACGAGCCGGTCGTGCACGTCTCCTTCTACGAAGCCGAGGCGTACGCGGCCTGGGCCGGGCGGCGGCTGCCGACGGAGGCGGAGTGGGAGAAGGCCGCGCGGTTCGACCTGGCGACCGGCCGGTCGCGGCGGTTCCCGTGGGGTGACGGGGAACCGACGGCCGAGCACGCCAACCTCGGCCAGCGGCACCTGCGCCCGGCGCCGGCGGGGGCGTACCCGGCCGGCGCGTCACCGACCGGCGTGCACCAGCTGATCGGCGACGTCTGGGAGTGGACGAGCACCGACTTCCACGGCTATCCGGGCTTCGCGCCGTTCCCGTACCGGGAGTACTCGGAGGTGTTCTTCGGCCCGGAGTACAAGGTGCTGCGCGGTGGCTCGTTCGGCACCGACTCGGCGGCGATCCGGGGTACGTTCCGCAACTGGGACTACCCGATCCGGCGGCAGATCTTCGCCGGGTTCCGGACGGCCCGCGACGCGGCACCCGGCGAGGTGGGCTAGGCGTCATGTGCAGGCACCTCGCCTACCTCGGCGAGCCGGTTTCGCCCGCCGAGGCGGTTTTCCGCGCGCCGCACGCGCTGCTGGTGCAGTCCTACGCACCCGCGGACATGCGCGGCGGCGGTTCGGTCAACGCCGACGGGTTCGGGCTGGGATGGTACCCCGGCCCGGGCTCGGCGCCGCTGCGCCACCGCCGTTCGACTCCACTGTGGACGGACGAGACGCTGCCGCCGCTCGCCGCGGCGGTGACCTCGGGCGCGTTCGTCGCCGCGGTCCGCAACGGCACCACCGGCCTACCGGTGACCGAAGCGGCCGCGGCGCCGTTCACCGCCGGGCGCTGGTTGTTCAGCCACAACGGCGTCGTCCGCGGCTACCCCGACTCGCTGGCCGAACCGGCCAAGACCCTGCCGGTGACCGAACTGCTGACGCTGGAGGCGCCGACGGACTCGGTGGTGCTCTGGGCGCTGCTGCGCGCCCGGCTCGCCACGGGGGACGACCCGCTGACGGCGGTGGCGGAGCTGACCACCGCCGTCGAAGCGGCCGCGCCCGGTTCCCGGCTCAACTTCCTGCTCACCGACGGCGAAACGCTGATCGGTACCGCCTGGACGCACGCGCTGTCCGTGCTGGAGACCCCGGCCGGCGTGTGGCTCGCGTCCGAACCCCTCGACGGCGACCCGCGCTGGCGGCCCGTCCCCGACCACCACGCCGTGCGCGCCACCGCGGCCGGCGTCGACCTGCTTCCCCTGACCCAGGAGCGTTCATGACCGAGATCGACCTCGACCACCACCGCTCCGGCGACACCGTCACCGCGGAACTGCGCGCGGACGTCGTCGCCGGGCTCACCGCCGAGCGCAAGTGGCTGCCGCCCAAGTGGTTCTACGACGCCGAGGGCAGCGAGCTGTTCGAGAAGATCACCCAGCTGCCGGAGTACTACCCGACCCGCAGCGAGCGCGAGGTGCTGGCCGCGCACGCGGGCGACGTCGCAGAGCTGTCCGGGGCGCACACGCTCGTCGAGCTCGGTTCCGGTTCGAGCGAGAAGACCCGCCTGCTGCTCGACGCGCTCACCGGGCACGGCACGCTGGAGGCGTTCGTCCCGCTCGACGTGTCCGAGTCCGCGCTGGCCGAGGCCGCCGAGGCGATCTCGAAGGACTACCCGGGCCTGACCGTGCGCGGGGTCGTCGGCGACTTCACCCAGCACCTCGACCTGCTGCCCGGCGGGCAGCCGCGGGTGGTGGCGTTCCTCGGCGGCACGATCGGCAACTTCCTGCCCGCCGAGCGCGCGACCTTCCTGCGCTCGGTGCGCGAAGTGCTCGACGAAGGGGAGTGGCTGCTGCTCGGCACCGATCTCGTCAAGGACCCGGGCATCCTCGAACGCGCCTACGACGACGCCGCCGGCGTCACGGCCGAGTTCAACAAGAACGTGCTGCGCGTGATCAACGCCCTCCTCGGCGCGAACTTCGACCTCGACGAGTTCGAGCACGTGTCGCACTGGGACGCCGGCAACGAGTGGATCGAGATGCGCCTGCGCGCCCGCCGGGCGCTGACCGTCGAGATCCCCGGCGCGGACCTCACCGTCAGCTTCGCCGAGGGTGAGCACATCCGCACGGAGATCTCGGCCAAGTTCCGGCCCGCCGGCGTCGAGGCGGAGCTGGCCGCGGCCGGGTTCGCGCTGGATCGCTGGTGGACCGACTCCCAGCAGCGGTTCGGGGTGAGCCTGGCAAGATCTGTGCGTGGCTAATCCTCTCCGGGCGCTGGCCCGGGCCCTCGGAACCCGGCCGTGGCTGATGCGCACGGCCGGGTTCGTCGTGTGGGCGGACAAGAAACTGCACCGCGCGTTCGGCGGCCGGGTGAGCCTCGTGGCGCTCGCCGGGCTGCCGTCGCTGCGCATCACGACCACCGGCCGCAAGAGCGGGCAGCCCCGCGGCACGAACCTCCTGTACTTTCCCCACGGCGACGACATCGTCCTGACCGCTTCCAACTGGGGCCGCCCGAACGACCCGGCGTGGGCGCTGAACCTGCGCGCGAACCCGAAGGCGCAGGTCGCGCTGAAGGGGCGGCCCGGCGAGGTGGTGGCCCGCGAGCTGCACGGCGAGGAGTACGACGCGATGTGGCAGGAGCTGCTCGCGTTCTGGCCGGGGTACCGGATGGAGCAACGCGAGGCGGGCCGGCCGTTACCGGTTTTCGTACTCACCCGCGTCGACGGGTAGGTGCCCACCATCCTTTTGGCCGGTGACGGCTTTCACCGGTTTGTGCCAGTCTCTCCGGGGTAACGCGCCGTGACGGCTCGACCGCGCGGCTCATGCGTCACCAAGGGAGGAGACGTCTTGCCGAGATCCACACAGGGCCGGGTGCGGTCGTTCGCACTGGTGGGGGCGCTCGTGGCCGGCGCGGGACTGGCCGGGCCGGCCGGCACCGCCGTGGCGGCCGAAGACACCGTCGCCCAACCCGCCGTCGTCGGGGCGACCGCCGCGGTCGCCTGGGGTACCTGTTCGAGCGACACCCTCGCCGGCGTGCCCGCGGACCAGGTCAAGTTCTACAGCTGCGCGCGCTACCGCGTGCCGATCGACCACGACAACGCCGCGTTGGGCACCATCGACATCGCGCTGCTCAAGCGCGCCGCCCGCACGCCCGACAAGCGCGTCGGCTCGCTGTTCCTCAACCCCGGCGGCCCCGGCGGCTCGGGCCTGCGGATGCCGATCAGCGGGCAGTACTACTTCCAGCCGCAGGTGCTCGACCGGTTCGACCTCGTCGGGTTCGACCCGCGCGGCGTCGGGCAGAGCAACCCGCTGCGCTGCTTCACCACCCAGGAGGACGCCGACGAGGTCTTCGGCGCCCAGATCCCGGTGCCGCTGACCCGCGCCGAGATCTCCGGCACCCTCGCGAGCTACCGCGACTACGGCCGGTTCTGCAAGAACAACGCGGGATCGCTGCTGAACCACATGTCCACCAAGGACGTCGTGCGCGACCTCGACACGCTGCGCGCGGCGGTCGGCGACCAGAAGCTGACCTACGTCGGCTTCTCCTACGGGACGCTGATCGGCTCGACCTACACGTCGATGTTCCCCAAGCAGTCCCGGGCGATCGTCATCGACGGCAACGTCGACCCGGCGCTGCGCACCAGCGACGGCGTGGAGTACGACCGGGAACGCGCCCAGGGCTTCGAGATCTCGCTCGACGGCTTCCTGAAGCGGTGTGACCAGGCCGGCGCCAAGTGCGCGTTCAGCGGCGGCACGCCACGCGCGAAGTTCGACGAACTGCGCGAGTACCTCCGCAAGCAACCGATCACCATCCCCGGTGGCGGCACCGTGGACATCAACGCGTTCACCGGCGGGGTCTCCAGCGTCCTGTACTCGCCGGCGGCGTTCCCCGGCCTGGCCGAGGACCTGCAGGCGCTGTACACCGCGATCCACCCGGCGGGCGCGCAGGCGCAGACACTGCAGGCCAAGCAGCTGAAGGTGCTCACCGGCGGCAAGCAGGGCCTGGCCGACCAGAACCCGGACAGCCCCTACACCAGCGACGACTCGTACTTCGCCGTCAACTGCTCCGACAAGCCGTTCAAGATCAAGCAGGAGCAGGTGCCGGACATCGCCGCGAAGTGGGAGCGCGAGTCGCCCACCTTCGGCCGCTACCAGGCGTTCGCCGACACGGCGGCCTGCCCGGTGTGGCCGGCGAAGAAGCCGGACGCCTACCGCGGCCCGTGGCGGGCCAAGACCGACGTCCCGGTGGTCGTGGTGAGCAACTACTACGACCCGGCGACGCGGTACCAGTTCGGCCGGCGGATGGCGGCCGAACTCGGCAACTCGCGGCTGCTGTCGGTCGACGCGTTCGGCCACTGCATCCTCGGCGACGCGCTCGGCGTCGACAAGGCCGTGGCGGACTACCTGACCGACCTCAAGGTGCCGGCGAACGGCCAGGTGTTCCAGCCGAACGTCCAGCCGTTCGAAACCTCTTAGCAGCAAGGAAAGCGGGCCGGGGTGACACTGTCGCCCCGGCCCGTTTCACGTCCCCAGCAAGCGGTCCAGCAGGTCCCCGGCGGCCGCTTCCGCTTCGGCGGCGGTGCTCGCGTGGTCGTCGGCGCGGGCGACCAGCATCGCGATTTCGTTCATCCCGGCGAGCAGCACGTGCGCGAAGAGGTCCACGCGCGCCGCCGGGATCCGGCCGTCGCGCCGCAGCGCCGCCTTGATCTTGCCGAGCGTGCGTTCCTCGTCGATCTCCCGCCACCGCTGCCAGCCGAGCACCGCCGGCGCGTCGATGAGCATCACCTGCCGCACCACCGGATCGCGGGTGCTCCGGACCCAGGCGAGACACGCGGCGCGCAAGGCCGTCATCGGGTCGGTCAGGCCCTCCACGGCTCGCGCGCCCTCCGCGCCGACCCGCTCGTAGACGGTGTCCAGGACCGCCGCGAAGAGCGCGTCCTTGCCGGGGAAGTGGTGGTAGAGCGCGCCGCGGCTCACGTCGGCGGCCCGCAGGACGGCCTCGATCGAGGTGCCGTCGTAGCCGTGCTCGGTGAACAGGCCGGTCGCGACCGCGACGAGGTGCTCGCGGGTCGCCTGACCCCGGTCGATCTTCTTGTTCATGTGGGTTCGGCAGCCTCCGTCGTTGACAAACCGACTGTCGGTCTGTTGATACTAGACCGTCAGTCGGTTTACTTCTGGAGGGACTCTACCGATGGACTTGCGAACCTGGGAGGACCAGCGCGGACGCGTGTCGGCGGCGTCCGGCGACGTGAGCTACATCGACGTCGGCGAAGGGCCGGTGGCGCTCTTCGTGCACGGCGTCGGCACGAACAACCTGTTGTGGCGCAAGGTGATGACCGAACTGGCGGGGGAGCGCCGGTGCGTCGCGCCCGACCTGCCCGGGCACGGCGCTTCGCCGGTGACGCCGGAGCAGGACCTCAGCCTGACCGGCGTCGCCCGGCTGCTCGAAGACTTCTGCGACTCGCTGGAACTCGGCGCGGTCGACCTGGTCGCCAACGACACCGGCGGCGCGGTCGCGCAGGTCTTCGCCGCGCACCACCCCGACCGGGTCCGCACGCTCACCCTGACCAACTGCGACACGCAGGGCAACCTGCCGCCGGAGCCGTTCCGCCCGGTCGTCGAGCTGGCCGAACGCGGGAAGCTCGCGCCGCTGCTGGTCCGGCTCGCCGCGGACCCCGAACGGGCGCGGACCGCTGCGCTCGGCGGGGGCTACGAGCACCCCGAGCAGCTGTCCGACGAGGTCCTGGCCGCGTTCGTGCGGCCGGTCGGCGCCACGCTGGAGGCGGCGCGGCAGTTCGAGCGGCTGCTGACGTCGGTCCGCGGCGAGGAACTGGACGCGATCGAGCCGCTGCTCAAGGAGTTCCGCGTGCCGACTTTGCTCGTCTGGGGGACCGGCGACCCGAACTTCGGTGTCGAGTGGGCCTACCGGTTCCGCGACGCGGTGCCCGGCGTCACCGAGGTCGTCGAGGTGCCTGGAGCCAAGCTGTTCTTCCCCGACGAGCGTCCCGAGGACCTCGTGCCGCACCTGCGCCGGCACTGGAGGTAGCGCTACAGTGGGGGAGTTGATCAACCACGAGCGACGGAAGCGAGGTGAGCGGCACATGCCAGCGGACAGTCACGGGACGACCGGGCGTGCGCTCACCGGAGGCTTCCGGCTGGGCTGATCTCGTCCGGTCTCCCCTGTCCGGCAGTGCGCGCACGCCGGAAAAGAGCGAGATCATGACCATCTTCGAAATGCTGCTGCGCGTCGGCACGGGCGTCGGCCTGGGTGCCGTCATCGGGGTCGAGCGCCAGTTCCGCGCCCGGATGGCGGGGCTGCGCACCAACGCCCTGGTCGCCGTCGGCGCGACGCTGTTCGTGCTGCTGTCCGCGCACGGCTTCGGCGGGCTGACCACGAGCGGCGACGCCGACCCGACGCGGGTCGCGGCCCAGATCGTCTCGGGCATCGGGTTCCTCGGCGCCGGCGTCATCATGCGTGACGGCCTGAACGTCCGCGGCCTCAACACCGCGGCGACGCTGTGGTGCTCGGCCGCGGTCGGCGCGCTGGCCGGGGCCGGGCTGTACGCGGTCGCGGCAGCCGGGACCGCCGTCGTCGTCGGCGTGAACGTCGTGCTGCGGCCGCTGGGCCGGGTCGTCGACCGCCGGCCGGAGGCGGGCGACGAGACGCCGACGAGGTACGCGTTCCAGGCCGTCACCCGCGACGCGACCGAGGCGCACGTGCGGGCGCTGCTCGTGCAGTCGCTGACCCGCACGGACTTCCGGCTGCTGTCGGTGCTGAGCACCGATCGCGAGGACCGCACGGTCGAGGTCCGCGCCGAGCTGGTCGGCGACCAGCGCGACGACGCCCAGATGGAAGCGGCCGTCTCGCGGCTTTCACTGGAGCCGTCGGTGTCCAGCGTCCGCTGGGAAGCCGTGCCCGCTTAACGAGGGAACTCCTCGAGCAGCTCGCCGAACCGGGCGGGCTGTTCGGCGTTGACCTGGTGGCCCGCGCCGACGAGGGAGACCCGGCGGGCGTGGGGTGCTTCGCGCTCGATCAGGTCCGCGACGGCGTGGATGTCGGTGGTGTCCAGGGAACCCGTGACGACCAGGATCCGCGCCCGGAGCTCGGCGGTCCGCGTGATCGCGTGCAGTTCCGCGCCGGTGCCGAAGCCGCGGTGGCCTTTTCGCGCGTTGTCGATCAGCATGGCCGCGTAACGCGCCCGGACGTCCGGGTCGACCTGGTCCGGCATCCGGTGTGGGCCGTCGACGAGCATGCGGAGCACGCACTCGAGGGCCAGCGCGTTGTCCTGCGCGGCGATCGCCTCGGCGAACAACCGCCATTGCTCCAGGGTGAACGGGTCGCGTTCGACCATGCCGCTGATACCCGGTGAGCTCAGCAGCAGCCCGTCGACGCGGTCCGGGTGCAGGAGCGCGAAGTCGATCGCCGTACGGCTGCCCATCGAACAGCCCACCAGCACCGCGCGGTCGATCCCCAGGGCGTCGAGCAGCCGCCGGAGGTCTTCGTGGTGGGAGAACCCGGGTAGCTGGCCCGACGATTCGCCGTGGCCACGGGCGTCGTAGCGGACGACCCGGTGGTCCACGGCGAACCGGGTGACCTGCTCGTCCCAGACCGCGCTGTGGAAGGCACCCGGGTGCAGGAACACCACCGGCCGGCCGTGGCCGCGGACTTCGCAGGACAGCCCGCCGTCACCGAGCTCGAGAAAGTCCCCCATGGCACGACGGTACCGAAAACGAAGGCCTCCCCGCCGCGAGCGACGGGGAGGCCTTTCGGGCAGGAGCCTTACGCCTGCGTCATCTTCCGCAGCACGTACTGCAGGATGCCGCCGTTGCGGTAGTAGTCCGCCTCACCCGGGGTGTCGATGCGGACGTCCGCCTCGAACTCCACCATGGAGCCGTCCGCCTTGGTGGCGGTGACGTGCACCGTGCGCGGGGTCTCGCCGTCGTTCAGCTTGGTGATGCCCGAGATGTCGAACGTCTCGGTGCCGTCCAGGCCGAGCGACGAGGCCGACTCGCCCTGCGGGAACTGCAGCGGGATGACGCCCATGCCGATCAGGTTCGACCGGTGGATGCGCTCGAACGACTCGGTGATGACCGCGCGCACGCCCAGCAGCGAGGTGCCCTTGGCCGCCCAGTCACGCGACGAGCCCGAGCCGTACTCCTTGCCGCCCAGCACGACCAGCGGGGTGCCGGCCGCCGCGTAGTTCTGCGCCGCATCGTAGATGAACGCCTGCGGGGCGCCCTCCTGCGTGAAGTCGCGGGTGTAGCCGCCCTGCACGTCGTCGAGGAGCTGGTTGCGCAGCCGGATGTTCGCGAACGTGCCGCGGATCATCACCTCGTGGTTGCCGCGTCGCGAGCCGTAGGAGTTGAAGTCCTTCTTCTCCACGCCGTGCTCGGTGAGGTACTGCGCGGCCGGGGTGCCCGGCTTGATCGCGCCGGCGGGGGAGATGTGGTCGGTGGTGACCGAGTCGCCCAGCTTCGCCAGCACGCGCGCGCCGGTGATGTCGGTGACCGCCGCCGGCTCCGGGGTCATGCCCTCGAAGTACGGGGGCTTCCGGACGTAGGTGGACTCGGCGTCCCACTCGAAGGTCTTGCCCTCCGGGGTGGGCAGCGACTTCCAGCGCTCGCCGCCGTCGAAGACGTCGGCGTAGTCCTTGGTGAACATCTCCTGCGTGATCGCGTAGTCGATGGTCTCCTGGATCTCCTGCGCCGTCGGCCAGATGTCCTTCAGGAAGACGTCGTTGCCGTCCGTGTCCTGGCCCAGGGGCTGGTTCGCGAAGTCGAAGTCCATCGTGCCGGCCAGCGCGTAGGCGATGACCAGCGGCGGCGACGCGAGGTAGTTCATCTTCACGTCGGGGTTGATCCGGCCTTCGAAGTTCCGGTTGCCCGAGAGCACCGAGACCGCGGTGAGGTCGTTCTCCTGGATGGCCGCGGAGATCTCGTCCGAGAGCGGGCCGGAGTTGCCGATGCACGTGGTGCAGCCGTAGCCGACCAGGTGGTAGCCCAGCTTCTCCAGGTACGGCCACAGGTTGGCCTTGGTGTAGTAGTCGGTGACGACCTGCGAGCCGGGCGCCATCGACGTCTTCACCCACGGCTTGACCGCGAGGCCCTTGTCCACGGCGTTGCGCGCGAGCAGCGCGGCGCCGAGCATGACCGACGGGTTCGAGGTGTTGGTGCACGAGGTGATCGAGGCGATCACCACGGCGCCGTGGTCGAGGACGAACTCGCCGCGGTCCGGCGTGGAGACCTTGACCGGCTTGCTCGGGCGGCCCGACGCGCCGTTCGCGGCGGAGCTGGTGACCGGCACGGCGTCGTCCTCGGCGAACGACAGCGACGGCGCGTCGCTGGCCGGGAAGGACTCCTCCGAAGCCTCGTCCATCTTGGTGTGCGGGGTGGTGTCTTCGCCGTCCACGTAGTCGTGGATCGACTTGCGGAACGACGACTTCGCGTCCGACAGCTCGATGCGGTCCTGCGGGCGCTTCGGGCCGGCGATCGACGGGACGACCGTCGAGAGGTCCAGCTCGAGGTACTCGGAGTAGGACGCCTCGCGCGACGGGTCGTGCCAGAGGCCCTGCTCCTTGGCGTACGCCTCGACCAGCGCGACCTGCTCGGCCGAGCGGCCGGTCAGCTTGAGGTAGCGGACGGTCTCCTCGTCGATCGGGAAGATCGCCGCGGTGGAGCCGAACTCGGGGCTCATGTTGCCGATGGTCGCGCGGTTGGCCAGCGGCACCGCGGAAACGCTCTCGCCGTAGAACTCGACGAACTTGCCGACCACGCCGTGGCGGCGCAGCATCTCGGTGATCGTGAGCACGACGTCGGTGGCGGTGACGCCGGCGGGGATCTCGCCGGTCAGCTTGAAGCCGACGACGCGCGGGATCAGCATCGACACCGGCTGGCCCAGCATGGCCGCCTCGGCCTCGATGCCGCCGACGCCCCAGCCCAGCACGCCCAGGCCGTTGACCATGGTGGTGTGCGAGTCGGTGCCGACGCAGGAGTCGGGGTAGGCCTGCCCGTTGCGGGCCATCACCGTGCGGGCGAGGTGCTCGATGTTGACCTGGTGCACGATGCCGGTGCCCGGCGGGACGACCTTGAACTCGTCGAAGGCGCCCTGGCCCCAGCGCAGGAACTGGTAGCGCTCGCGGTTGCGCTCGTACTCGATCTCGACGTTGCGCTCGAAGGCGTCGGGGCGGCCGAAGACGTCGATGATGACCGAGTGGTCGATGACCAGCTCGGCCGGCGCGAGCGGGTTGACCTTGTCGGGGTCGCCGCCGAGGTCGGTGACCGCCTCGCGCATGGTGGCGAGGTCGACGACGCACGGCACGCCGGTGAAGTCCTGCATGATCACGCGGGCGGGCGTGAACTGGATCTCGATCGACGGGTCGGCGTTCGGGTCCCACGAGCCGAGCGCGGTGATGTGGTCGGCGGTGATGTTCGCGCCGTCCTCGGTGCGCAGCAGGTTCTCGAGCAGGATCTTCAGGCTGTAGGGCAGCCGCTCGGCGCCCTCGACCTTGTTCAGGCGGAACACCTCGTACGAGGCGTCGCCGACCTTCAGCGTGTCTTTGGCGCCGAAGCTGTCCTTGCTGGCAGGTGCGGTCACGTCTAACTCCAGTGGCGTGGACTTCCGCGCCGGTGCGGCGGTCGAGTCCCGGGTCAGTTCGGTCGGGTTCGGTGGTGGCGAGTCTTGCGCACCCCCACCGTAGGACCGGATTCGGGATGCCACACCTCGCGGTGCCTCAAACAGTACGCGTGTCCTGTTTACCGGACAAGACGACACGCGGTGTGGGCTGCGCCATCCGCGCCGAGGGTCCCTCAATAAGGGGAATTGGTGCCTACGGTGTGTAAGTTTCCGGTGATGCTTGTGATAGTGGTGTGACTGCAGTGACGCGCGATGTGCGCAGGTGAGCGGAGGTGGGCGGTCGTGGCGGGACGGCGTGGGGGTCCGGAGGTGCCGCGGGCCCGCCGTGGACTCACCGTGAGCGCGCTCACGCTGGTGATCTTGTTCGGCGCCGGCGGCACGGGCCTCGCGGCGCCCCCTCCGCCGCCCAACCCCAGCGACTCCGACCTCAGCTCGAGCAAGGCCGACGCCAACGCGAAGGCCGGCGAGGTCGGCCGGCTGACCAACCAGCTGGCTCAGGCCGAGCAGAAGCTGTCGCAGCTGCAGGACGACGTCGAGCTCAAGCAGGAAGAGGCCAACAAGGCCCTGGTCGACCTGCAGTCCGCGCAGGACGCGGCGGCGCAGGCGGAGAACGACGCCAAGGCCGCCCGCACCGAGGCGGACGCGGCGGCCGCGGCGATCGAGAAGGCCCGCAACGACCTCAAGACGTTCGCCGCCGCGAGCTTCCAGCAGGGCAGCACGGTCGGCTCGCTCTCGGCCTACCTGAGCGCCGACAGCCCCAAGGACATGCTGGCCCGCGCGCAGCTGCTCGACGCCGTCGGCGGCGACCGGCTCAACGCCCTCGACCGGCTCCAGCAGGCGCAGACCGAGAAGTCGAACAAGGACGCCGCGGCCCGCAAGGCCGCCGAGATCGCCCAGCAGAAGCAGGACGCCGCGCACCAGGCGAAGACCAGCGCGGACTCCGCGCAGGCCAGGGCGATCAGCGCGCAGGACAGCCAGGCCACGCAGAACACGCAGCTCGAGAAGAACAAGTCCGACGTCGAGCAGCAGCTCTACGCCGCCCAGGCGAAGGTCAACGGCCTGCAGGGCCAGCGGCAGCGCTACCAGGACTGGCTCGCCGAGAAGCAGCGCGAGGACGACGAACGCGCCCGTCAGGCCGCGCTGGGCTCGTCCGGTGGTGGTGGCGGCGGCCGGCCGGCGAGCAAGCCGGCGTCGGGGCCGGCCGGCTCGTCGATCGAGGCGGTCATCGCGCGGGCGCTGTCGAAGATCGGCCTGCCGTACGCGTGGGGCGGCGGCAACGCGAGCGGCCCGACCCGCGGCATCCGCGACGGCGGCGTCGCCGACAGCTACGGCGACTACAACAAGATCGGTTTCGACTGCTCCGGCCTGATGATCTACGCCTTCGCCGGGGTGACGTCCCTGTCGCACTACAGCGGCTACCAGTACACGGCCGGGCGGCAAGTCCCGCTGTCGCAGATGCGCCGCGGCGACATGCTGTTCTACGGCGGCCCGGGCGGCATCCACCACGTCGCGCTCTACCTCGGCAACGGCCAGATGGTCGAAGCACCGCAGTCCGGCTTGCGGGTCCGGGTCGCGCCGGTGCGCTACGGCGGGATCATGCCGTTCGCGACCCGTTTGATCGGCTGAAACTCGCTCGACGGCGGTGGCGTCCCGCCGACAGGATCGGGCGCGTGGACGACGAACTGAACGCGCTGCGGCGCTCGCGGATGCGCTGGAACACACCCCTGTCCGAGGCCCAGGCTTCGCTGCTGCTCGACCGGATGGCCCTGGGCGACGGACACCTCGTCGATCTCGGCTGCGGCTGGGGCGAGCTGCTGCTGCGGGCTTTCGAGAGGGCGCCGGGCCTGCGGGCGACGGGCGTCGACACCGACCCGACCGGCCTCGAGCGCGGGCGGGTGGCGGCCGCGGAGCGCGGCCTGGCGGTGGAGTTCTCCGAGGCGGACGCCGCGACCTGGGACGTTCCCGTCGAGCGGGCCTTCTGCGTCGGCGCCGCCCACATCTTCGGCTCCACCAAGGCGGCGCTGGAGGGGCTCGCCCGGGTGGTGCGGCCGGGCGGGCGGCTGCTCTACGGCGACGGCTTCTGGGCGGCCCCGCCGGCCCCGGCGGCGCTGGAGATCTTCGGCCCGGACACGCTGACGCTGCCGGAGCTGGTCGAGGCCGCCGGTGCCGCCGGCTGGCGCGTGCTGCACCTCAGCACCGCCGACCAGCTCGAGTGGGACGACTTCGAGTCGACCTCGCGCGCGGGCTGGGCGGAGTGGCTGGCGGCGCACCCGGCCGACCCGCGGGCGGCAGAGGTCCGGGACTGGCTCGACCGGCGGCTGCTCGAGTACGTCCGGGACTACCGGGGCGTGCTGGGCCTCGCGTACCTCGTGCTGACCCGCTGACGGCCGGGCTCGCCCGGTTGCCCGGTGCGGGAATCAGGGCCGGTGCGGGCTCACTTGATCGGCGCGGAGCCGGTTCGCGCCGGCCGTCGGCGCGGGCGCGCCGTTCGGCTCGTTGCGGCGTCAGGCAGCCGTCCGCACGGTCTCGATGCCGATACCCGGGCGCGGGCTTCACCTTCCTCGTCCCGGGCCGCTAGCCTCGCCGGATGCGCTACGCGGGGATCGTGGTGGCCGGGGGTTCGGCCCGCAGGCTGTCCGGTGTGGACAAGCCGGCGCTGTCGGTGGGGGGCAAGCCCTTGCTGGCCCGCGCGATCCACGCCCTCTCCGGGGCCGAACGCGTGATCGCCGTCGGCCCGCGGCGGCCCGGCTTCGACGTCGTGTGGACGCGCGAACCGGTGCCCGGCACCGGGCCCGTCGCGGCGCTGGCCGCCGGTCTCGCCTTCGTCCCGGACGACGTCGAGGTGGTCGTCGTGCTGGCCGCCGACCTGCCGGGGGTCCGGCGGTCCACAGTGGACCGCCTGGTCGCCGCGCTCGGCGACGGTGACGGCGCGGTCCTCGTCGACGCCGCCGGCGCCCGGCAGTGGCTGCTGGGCGCCTGGCGGGCCGCGGCGCTGCGGGCCGCGTTGCCCGAGCGGGTGGAGAACGCGGCGCTGCGGCGGGTGCTGGGGGGACTCAGCGTCACCGACGTCCCGGCGGAGCGGGGCGAAGCGGACGACATCGACACCCCCGAGGACCTCGAGCGCCACCGCTGACCCCGGGAACCGGATCAGCTTCACAGATGTCACACCGGGGGAGGTGTTGGCTACACACGGGCGAACCCGTGCGTCCGCGTGCCGGACGGACGGACGACCGGGGGACGCAGTACGGTCGCACCGCGTGATCACCGTCGCGGGGGCGGCGCACGAACTTTCGAGGAGGCAGAGTGACCGAGCCCGGCTACGCCGAGGGCGGGAACGGCCAGCAGGCGACACCGGCGCGGGACGCCCAGCTGCTGGAGCGGACCGTGTTCGAGGTCAAGCGGATCATCGTCGGCCAGGACCGCCTGGTCGAGCGGATGCTGGTCGGCCTGCTGGCCAAGGGCCACCTGCTGCTCGAAGGCGTGCCCGGCGTGGCGAAGACCCTCGCCGTCGAGACGTTCGCCCGGGTCGTCGGCGGCTCGTTCTCGCGCGTCCAGTTCACGCCGGACCTGGTGCCCGCCGACATCCTCGGCACCCGCATCTACCGCCAGGGCGCCGAGCGGTTCGACGTCGAGCTCGGCCCGGTCGTGGCGAACTTCGTGCTCGCCGACGAGATCAACCGCGCGCCCGCCAAGGTCCAGTCGGCGATGCTCGAGGTGATGGCCGAGCGGCACGTGTCGATCGGCGGGCAGACGTTCCCGATGCCCGACCCGTTCCTCGTGCTGGCCACCCAGAACCCGATCGAGAACGAGGGCGTGTACCCGCTGCCCGAAGCGCAGCGCGACCGCTTCCTGTTCAAGATCGTCGTCGAGTACCCCTCCGCCGAGGAGGAGCGCGAGATCATCTACCGGATGGGCGTCGCCCCGCCCACCCCGCACGAGGTGCTCAGCCCGGCCGAGCTGGTCCGGCTGCAGGGCGTCGCGTCGCAGGTGTTCGTGCACCACGCGCTGGTCGACTACGTCGTGCGGCTGGTGCTGACCACCCGGACGCCGAACGAGCACGGCCTCGCCGACGTCGCCGGCTGGGTGTCCTACGGCGCCTCGCCGCGCGCGAGCCTCGGCATCATCGCCGCCGCCCGCGCGCTGGCGCTGGTCCGCGGCCGCGACTACGTGCTGCCGCAGGACGTCGTCGACGTCGTGCCGGACGTCCTGCGCCACCGGCTCGTGCTGTCCTACGACGCGCTGGCCGACGGCGTGCCCATCGACCACATCATCACGCGCGTGCTGCAGACCGTGCCGCTGCCGCAGGTCTCGGCCCGGCCGCAGGGCGGGGCCGGCCAGGGCGGCCCGGTCCCGGCGGGCGCGCCGGTCAGGTAACCCGGCGATGGCGAAGAACGAGAAGGGCGACCGCCCTTCGTGGGCGCCCCCGGTGCTGCGGGGCGACCGGCTGGAGGCCGGGCTCCGGACGCTGGAGCTCGACGTCCGCCGCCGGCTCGACGGGCTGCTGCAGGGCAACCACCTCGGCCTCGTGCCGGGGCCGGGGTCCGAGCCGGGCGAGGCCCGCCCGTACCAGCCCGGCGACGACGTCCGCCGGATGGACTGGGCGGTCACCGCCCGCACCACGACCCCGCACATCCGCGAGACCGTGGCCGACCGCGAGCTGGAGACGTGGGTGGTCGCCGACCTGTCGGCGAGCCTCGACTTCGGCACGGCGCTGTGCGAGAAGCGCGATCTGGTGGTCTGCGCGGTCGCGGCGGTCGCGCACCTGACCGGGGGCGGCGGCAACCGGATCGGCGCGCTGGTCTCGACCGGCGCCGAGATGACCCGCATCCCGGCGCGCGGCGGCCTCGCGCACGCCCGCAGCATCGTGCGGAAGCTGGCCGAGACGCCCCGGGCGGCCGAAGGCACCCGCGGTGACTTCGCGCAGGCCCTCGAGGCGTTGCGCCGGCCGCCGCGGCGGCGTGGCCTGGCCGTGGTGATCTCCGACTTCCTGGGCGACACGTCCTGGGAGCGGCCGCTGCGGGCGCTGGGCGGGCGGCACGAACTGATCGCGATCGAAGTCCTCGACCCGCGCGACGTCGACCTGCCCGAAGTGGGCACCGTCGTGCTGGCCGACCCGGAGACAGGGAAGCAGCGCGAAGTGCATGCGTCGGCCTTGCTGCGCAAGGAGTTCGGGGCCGCGGCCCACGCCCACCGGCAGCAGGTGGCGGCCGGCCTGCGGCGCGCGGGCGCGGCCCACCTGACGCTGCGCACCGACGCCGACTGGATCGCCGACATGGTGCGGTTCGTCGTCGCCCGCAAGCGCCGCTGGTCGGGGGGTGTGGCGTGAGTCTGACGGGTTTCGCCGCGCCGTGGTGGTTCCTGCTGCTGCTCGCCGTCGCGGCGGTCGCGATCGGGTACGTCCTGGCGCAGCGCGCGCGGCGGAAGCGGACCATGCGGTTCGCCAACCTCGCGCTGCTGGAGAAGGTCGCGCCGAAGAGCCAGGGCTGGGTGCGGCACCTGCCGGCGGTGCTGATCGTGCTGTCGCTGCTGATCCTCACCGTGGCGCTGGCCGGCCCGACCGCTGAGCAGAAGGTCCCGCGCAACCGGGCGACCGTGATGCTGGTGATCGACGTGTCGCTGTCCATGGAGGCCACCGACGTCGCCCCGACGCGGCTGAAGGCAGCCCAGGACGCGGCGACGCAGTTCGCGCGGAACATGACCCCCGGGATCAACCTGGGCCTGATCTCGTTCGCGGGCACGGCGACGGTGCTGGTCAACCCGACCACCGACCGCAACGGCGTGATCAAGGCGATCGAGAACCTCAAGCTGGCTCAGTCGACGGCGACCGGCGAAGGCATCTTCGCGGCCCTGCAGTCGGTGGAGAGCTTCTCCAGCGTCGTAGGTGGCGCGGACGGGCCACCGCCGGCCCGGATCGTGCTGATGTCCGACGGCAAGCAGACGGTGCCGGAAGACCTGTACGCGGCGCGCGGCGGCTACACGGCCGCGCAGGCGGCGAAGCAGGCCGGGGTGCCGATCTCGTCGATCTCGTTCGGCACGACGCACGGCTCGGTCGACATCGACGGCAAGGCCCAGCCGGTGAGCGTGGACGACGAGTCGCTGCGCGAGATCGCGAGGCTGTCGGGCGGCGAGTTCTACAAGGCGGCCAGCGCCGAGGAGCTGAAGAAGGTCTACGCGGACCTCGGGGAGCAGATCGGCTACGAGCTGAAGGACGCCGACGCGAGCAAGCCGTGGGTGGTCGTGGGGACGCTGTTCCTCATGCTCGGCGCGGCGGCGAGCTTGTTCTTCGGGCAGAGACTGCCGTGACTCAGGCTCGGCGGACGCCGTAGAGGCTTCCGCCGAGCAGGGTCACCCCGGAGAGCACGCCGCTGACGAACGGCACCCACGCGGCGGCGCTCCCCAGCAGAGCGAGACCCACCACCCCGAGCACGGTCAGGACCACTCCCACCACCAGGATCGAGCGGGTCTTCCACGCCGACGCGAGCGCGACGAAGTGCAGGCCGACGATGGTGGCGATCCACGCGACGTTCGCCTGCACCGGCGCGTCGAGCAGGCTGAGGACGAAGAACCCGGCGATCAGCAGGACGACCTCGCCGATGACGATCACCCGGTAGCTGGGCCCGAACATCGGCCGGCCTTCGAGGGTGGGCCGCCCGCCGGCGCGGACGCCGAGGACCACCACGGCCGCGAGCGCGAGCACGGCGAGGGCGCGCAGCACCCAGCCGATCGCCGCGGGGAGCGGGTCGCCGGAGTTGACCAGGACGAACACGGTGCCGAACGCGGCGCCGATGAGCGCCCCCAGGAACTGCTGTCGCATCCGGCGAACCTACCGGACGGTGATCACGCGCCCGCGAAGCCGTTCTGCCGCCAGGCTTCGTAAACCGTGATGGCCGCCGTGTTGGCGACGTTCAGCGAGCGGCTCGTCGGCAGCATCGGCAGCCGCACGCGGTCGGTCACCTCCGGCGCCTCCTGCACGGAAGCCGGCAGCCCCACCGATTCCGGCCCGAACATCAGCACATCACCCGGTCCGTACGCGACATCCGTGTACAGCCGGGTCGCCGACGCGCTGAACGCGTACACCTTGGCCGGCAGCAACACTTCCCAAGCCGCGGCCAGCGACGCGTGGACGTGCACCCTTGCCAGGTCGTGGTAGTCGAGCCCGGCGCGGCGCAGCTGCTTGTCCTCCAGCGTGAAGCCGAGCGGCTCGACCAGGTGCAGCTCGCAGCCGGTGTTCGCGGCGAGCCGGATCGCGTTGCCCGTGTTCGGCGGGATTTCCGGCTGGTAGAAGAGAACGCGGAACACGGGGCTCAGTCCTCGAGCAGGGCCGCGTAGGCCTTGCGGACCGCGTCCGGCGGCGCCTGCGGGCGCAGCGTCTCCGGGTCGATGAACACGTACCGGAGGGTCGCCGCCGCGATCAGGGTCTCGCCGCGGTGGATCTCGAAGTCGAAGATCAGCGACGTCGTGCCGAGGTGGGTCAGGTACTGCGACACCACGAGTTCGTCGTCGTACCGGGCCGGCGCGCGGAACTTCAGGTTCGCCTCCGCCACGACGACGTCCGTGCGGTGGGCCAGGAACTCCTCGTGCGAACCGAAGAGCGCCTTCTCCGCCTCGAAGGAGCACATGTCCACATAGGCCAGGTAGTGGGCGTTGAACACGATGCCCTGGCCGTCGCACTCGTGGTAGCGCACGCGCAGCGGCATCTCGACGACTCTGCGGCGGGGTTCGGTCACCGGCCCAATCTAGCGCTCAGCCGTGCAGCGCCCGGTACGCGGCCGCCGCGCCCGGCTGCAGCGGCACCGGCTGCGTGCCGATGAGCGTCCGCACGTCGAGGAACTGCGTCCCGACGGCTTCGGCGGGCACCAGGTCGGTCGCCCGCTCGACGAGCAGCCGGACGACGGCCGCGGCGACGTCGTCGGGCAGGGCGGGGGAGCAGACCAGCAGGTTCGCGACGCCGATCGTGCCCAAGGCGCCGACCCCGCGGTACGCGCCGTCGGGCACCTGGACCTGGTCGTACACCGGCCCGTACGCGGCGCGCAGCGCGGGCACCACCGCGTCCAGGGACAGCAAGGCGATCGGGGTCGTGCGAGTGAGGTCGGCGAGCTTCGGCGTCGGCACCCCGCCGGACCACAGCATCGCGTCGATCCGGCGGCCGGCCAGCGCGCGGACGGCGTCGTCGAAGAGCAGGTGCCGGGCGTCCACGGTGACCCCGGCCTTCGCGAAGAGGCGCTCGCCGAGCTGGGCCGCGCCGGAGCCGCCCGCGCCGAGCGACACCGGCCGGCCGGTCAGGTCGGCGAGCCGGCGCACCGGCCCGTCCGCGCGCACCACGAGCTGCAGGTAGTTCTCGTAGACGCGGCCGAGCGCGAGCAGCGGCACCTTCCCGGCGAACGGCGCTCCGCCGGTCAACGCCGTCTGGGCGACGTCGGCCAGCACGAGCCCGAGGTCGGCCTGCCCGCGGCGCACGAGGTCGACGTTGGCGACGCTCGCCTCGGTCGGCACGGCGGTGGCGTGCAGCTTCGGCTCGGCGCGGCTCAGCTGAGCGGCGAGCAGTTCGGCGAAGGCGAGGTAGAAACCACCGCGCTCGCCGGCCGAGATGGTGACCGTCCGTTCGGGGCCGCCATAGCCGGACGTCGAGCAGCCGGCCAGCGCCAGTCCGAGGCCGCCGAGCACGGCGGTGCGCCGCGTGATCGTCATGGCGCCTCCGCCAACGGCAGCGTGACGCGGACTTCGAGCCCGCGCGGCAGTGCTTGGCGCAGTTCGAGGACGCCGCCGCGGGTGCGCACCTGCTGGTGCGCGATGGCCAGGCCGAGCCCGGTACCGCGCGGGGCGCCTTCGCCGCCGGCGCGCCAGAACCGCTCGGTCGCCCGCGCCCGGTCCTCAGTGGACAGTCCGGGTCCGTCGTCGGCGACGACCAGCGTCGCCGTGTCCGCGCCGGCTTCCCAGCCGGTCGTGATCTTCGCGCCGCGCCCGGCGTAGTGGACGGCGTTGTCCAGCAGCACATCGAGGATCTGCGCGAGTTCGCCCTCGGGGCAGCGCACGGTGACCGGCTCGTCGTGCCCCGGCGGCGGGAGGAGCGTCGCACCGGCGTCTTCGGCGGCCGGACGCCAGGCGTCGACGCGCTCGGCGAGCACCGACGCGAGGTCGCACGACTCGTCCGCGCCCCCGGCCGCGACCCGCGTCGCCGTGCTCTCGGCCAGTGCGAGGGCCAGCAGCCCGTCGAGGAGCTTCTCCAGGCGTTCGACTTCGGCGACGGTCGCCCGGTACGTCGTGTCGTCGCCCTCGACCCGCCCGGCGAGCGAGTCGACGCGCAGCCGCAACGCCGCCATGGGGTTGCGCAGCTGGTGCGAGGCGTCGGCGACCAGCCGGTGCTGCTGCTCGGCCGCCTCGAGCACGGCCTCCGACATGCGGTTGACCTCGCCGGCCAGCACCCGCAGCTCCCGCGGCCCGGCGCGCTCCGGGACGTGCGCGCGGTGCCCGGCTGCGACGGCGAGGACGCCGGTCTCCAGCTCGTGCAGCGGCCGGACCATCCACCGGGCCAACACCACGGCGAGGAGCACGAACACGACCGCGACCAGCAGCGCGCCGGCGCCGATGGTGCCCCAGCGGGTCGCGACGTCCGCGGCCGCCGTCGTCACCGACGCCCGCAGCACGACCACGCCGGACACGCGGGTGCCGGTGCCGACCGGCCGCGCGAAGTACGCGGGCCCGGCCGACCACGGGCCGAGCCGGCCGACCTGCGGCGCCGGTTGGTTGCGCATGGTCGCTTCCACCAGCGCGTGCACCGCCGGGTCGGCCGCCGTCAGCCCGCCCGCCTGGACCAGCGGATCGCGGCGCGCGTCGACGATGACAACGCCTTCGCCGTACAGCTCGGCGTAGCGGGCCGCGTCGGCCACGAGCGCCGCCGGGTCGCGCGTGTCGACGGCCTGCTGAGCCAGCACGACGAACCGGTCGACGTCGGCGGTGCGGGAGATGACCAACTGCTGGGTGCGCTGCTCGGCCGTGGACGCCAGCAGCGGCACGGCGAACGCGGCGACCACGGCGAGCGCGAGGGCGACCAGCACGACCAGCAGCCGGGTGCGCACGGGGTCAGTCCCGGCCGAGCCGGTAGCCGAAGCCGCGGATCGTCGTGAGCAGGCCCGGCCGGTCCAGCTTCGCGCGCAACCCGGTCAGGTGGACGTCGAGCGAGCGCGAGACGGCGAGGTAGGCGTCGCCCCAGACCTCGTCCATCAGCTGCTGGCGGCTGACCGCGGTGCCGGGGCGGGCCGCGAGCACCGCCAGGATCTCGAACTCCTTGGTCGTGAGCCCGATGTCGTGCCCGGCGACGAGCACCCGGCGGGCACCGAGGTCGATCTCGACGTCTTCGATCCGCACGACGTCCCCGGCGGGAGCGTCACGGGCCACCGCGCGGCGCACCACGGCGTCCATCCGGGCCAGCAGCTCGGCCAGCCGGACGGGCTTGGTGAGGTAGTCGTCCGCGCCGAGGCGCAGGCCGCGCACCACCGAGCGTTCGTCGCCGCGGGCGGTCAGCACGATGACCGGGACCGCCGACACCGCGCGGATCTTGCGGAGCACGTCCAGGCCGTCGAGGTCGGGGAGCCCGAGGTCGAGCAGGACCAGGTCGGCGTCGCGGTGGCGGTGCAGCGCGTCCGCGCCACGGCCGACGCTGGTGACGGGATGACCGCGCGCGTGCAGCGACTCGGCGAGCGCGCCGGCGACACCCGCGTCGTCTTCGACGAGGAGGACGCGCACGGCCATCCCTTCTCAGCGTTCTTCCAGCTCCGAGGTCCTGGAGGTCTCCCGCATTGTGCCGTAGACGATCAGGGAGACCAGGACGCAGCCCGCGACGTACCAGAAGAAGACCGACTCGTGGCCGGCGCTCTTCAGCGCCTGCGCGATGAGCTCCGCGGTGCCGCCGAAGATCGCGACGGTGAGCGCGTAGGGCAGGCCGACGCCGATGGCGCGGATCTTCGTGGGGAACAGCTCGGCCTTCACGATCGCGTTGATCGACGTGTAGCCCGCCACGACCACGAGCCCGGCCAGGACGAGCAGGAACGCGCCGACCGGGTTCCGGGTCGAGCCCATCACGGTCATGATCGGGACGGTGAGCAGCGTGCCCGCGATGCCGAAGAACAGCAGCAGCGGGCGGCGGCCGATCCGGTCGGACAGCTTGCCCGCCAGGGGCTGCAGGATCGCCGCGAGGAGGATCGCCGAGAACAGGATGATCGTGACCGTGCGCCGCGGGATGTGCGCGGTGTTCTCGAGGAACTTCTGGCTGTAGGTGGCGAAGGTGTAGAACGCCACCGTGCCGCCGAGCGTCAGCCCCACGACGAGCGCGATCTCCTTGGGGTACTTGGCGAGCGCGCGCAGGGTGCCGCGTTCGCCGGTCGTCCCGGCCTCGTCCGCTTCGCGGGTGTAGCTCTCGGACTCGTCCATCCCGCGGCGCAGCCACATGACGCTGAGCGCGGCCACCGTTCCGACGCCGAACGCGATCCGCCAGCCCCACGCCGTCAGCTGCTGTTCGGTGAGCAGGCCCTGCAGGATCAGCTGGAGCCCCAGCGCCAGCAGCTGGCCGCCGTAGAGCGTCACGTACTGGAAGCTCGAGTAGAAGCCGCGCTTGCCGGGAGTGGCCACTTCGGACAGGTAGGTCGCCGAGGTGGAGTATTCGCCGCCGACGGACAAGCCCTGGATGAGCCGGGCGACCAGCAACAGGATCGGAGCCGCCAGCCCGATCGTGCCGTAGCTCGGCGTGACGGCGATGAGCAGCGAGCCACCGGCCATCAGCGTGACCGAAAGCACCAGGGCGCTGCGGCGGCCGAAGCGGTCGGCGAACCGGCCGAGCATCCAGCCGCCGAGCGGGCGCATGAGGAACCCGACCGCGAACACCGCGGCCGTGCCGAGGAAGGCCGCCGTCGTGTCGGTCGTCGGGAAGAAGGACTTGGCGAAGTACGTGGTGAACGCCGCGTAGGCGTACCAGTCGTACCACTCGACCAGATTGCCGATGGAGCCGCGCAGCACGTTGCCGATCACGCGTTTCTCGCTCACGGGCCCCGTGGTCGCGGAGCTGATCCGGGTTGTCATCGTCGACCTCCTGTGTTGCGACTCACGGTGACCAACCAGCGGGTAACCAGCAAGGTCGGGAGGCAGTTCCTAACACCCGCTTAGGGCGGTCGCGGGCACCGCCGGGCGCGGGTGCGCGGCCCGGCGGAGCTGCCGATAACCTCGTGCCCGGCATCAGCGCACGTCGACGAAGAGGGAGAACACTGTGGGACGGTCGGTTCTGGTCACCGGGGGCAACCGGGGCATCGGTCTGGCGATCGCCCGGGACCTGGCGGAGCAGGGTCACCGGGTCGCCGTCACGCACCGTGGCTCGGGCGCGCCCGAAGGTCTCTTCGGGGTCCAGGCGGACGTCACCGACACCGAGCAGGTCGACGCCGCGTTCAAGCTCGTCGAGGAGCACCAGGGCCCGGTCGAGGTGCTGGTGTCCAACGCCGGGCTGACCGACGACACGCTGCTGATGCGGATGAGCGACGAGCAGTTCGAGCGCGTCGTCAACGCGAACCTCACCGGTGCCTTCCGCGTCGCGAAGCGGGCTTCGCGCGGCATGCTGCGCGGCAAGTGGGGCCGGTTCGTCTTCATCTCCTCGGTGGTCGGCCTCTCCGGCTCGGCGGGCCAGGCCAACTACGCGGCGTCGAAGGCCGGCCTGGTCGGCTTCGCGCGTTCGCTGGCGCGCGAGCTCGGCTCCCGCAACATCACCTCGAACGTCATCGCCCCCGGCTTCGTGCACACCGACATGACCGACGAGCTGCCCGAGGCACGCAAGAAGGAGATCCTCGCGCAGGTGCCCTCCGGCCGGTACGCCGAGCCGTCGGAGATCGCCGCCGCGGTCCGCTACCTGGCGTCCGAGGAAGCCGGCTACGTCAACGGCGCGGTGCTGCCGGTCGACGGCGGCCTCGGCATCGGTCACTGACGCTTTTCGAAGACACCGCGTTTCCCGTTCACCGAACCAAGACCTGGAGGACCCGTGCCCGGACTGCTCGAAGGCAAGCGCCTGCTGATCACCGGCATCATCACCGACGCTTCGCTCGCCTTCCACGCGGCCAAGATCGCGCAGCAGGAGGGTGCGAAGGTGGTGCTGACCGGCTTCGGCCGCATGTCGCTCGTCGAGCGCATCGCGAAGCGGCTGCCCGAAGAGGCGCCCGTGATCGAACTGGACGTCACCAACCAGGAGCACCTCGACGGCCTCGCCGACAAGGTCCGCGAGCACGTCGACGGCCTCGACGGCGTGCTGCACTCGATCGGCTTCGCCCCGCAGACCTGCCTCGGCGCGCCGTTCCTCGACGCGCCGGCCGAGGACGTCAAGACCGCGATCGAGATCTCGACGTACTCGTACATGTCCCTGGCGAAGGCGTGCCTGCCGCTGATGGGGCGCGGCGCGTCGTACGTCGGCATGGACTTCGACGCGCGCGTCGCGTGGCCGGTCTACAACTGGATGGGCGTCGCGAAGGCCGGCCTCGAGTCGGTCAACCGGTACCTGGCCAAGGAGCTGGGGCCGCAGGGTATCCGCGTCAACCTGGTCAGCGCGGGCCCGATGAAGACGATGGCGGCCAAGTCCATCCCGGGCTTCGTCGACCTGGAGGACGGCTGGGGCGAGCGCGCGCCGCTCGGCTGGGACAGCACGGACCCGGACCCGGTGGCGAAGAGCGTCTGCGCGGTGCTGTCGGACTGGCTCCCGGCCACGACCGGGTCGATGATCATGGTCGACGGCGGGGTCCACTTCCTCGGCATCTGAGCCTCACACGAGCACCGGTTCGCGGTCGTCGCTCCGCTGGACGGCGACCGCGACCGTGAGCGCGACCAGCGTGGCCGCACCGAGGGCGATGCCGGTCCAGGCCACGCTCGGGAACCCGAGCCCGGCGTCGATCGCGACGCCGCCCAGCCACGGGCCGACCGTGTTGCCGACGTTGAACGCCGAGGTGGTGCTGGCGCCGACGAGCGTCGGCGCGTCGCCGGCGGCCTGGTAGGCGCGGAGGTTCAGGGCCGGGTTGGCGCCGAACGCTGCCGCGCCGAAGGCGAGCACGGCCGCGACGGCGACGAGCGCGTCGGTGGTGAGGGCGAGCACGAGCAACGCGGTCAGCGCGAGGGCGAGGCAGCCGTAGAGCGTCGCGAACGGCCGCCGGTCGGCGAGCCGGCCGCCGACGCTGATCCCGATCAGCGCACCGACGCCGAACAGCGCCAGGACACCCGGCACCCACCCGCCGGGCAGGCCGTCGGTCTCGGTCAGCAACGGCGCCAGGTAGCTGAACGCGGCGAAGATCATGGCCTGGCACAAGGCGATCACGCCGAGCGCGAGCCAGACCCGCCCCCGGCGGTAGAGCCGCAGCCCACCGCGGACGCTCACCGGGCCACCGGTGGTTTCCGGCACCAGCAGCGCCACGCCGGCGGCCGCGAGCAGCGTCACCGCCGCCACCGCCCAGAAGGCCGTCCGCCAGCCCGCGTGCTGGCCGAGGAACGTGCCGGCCGGCACCCCGGCGATGTTCGCGACGGTCAGCCCGCCGACCAGCACCGCCATCGCGCGCCCGCGCCGCTCGACGGGGACGAGCGCGATCGTGGTCGCCAGGGCGACGGCCCAGAACCCCGCGCAGGCGAGGGCGGCGACCACCCGCGTCGCGAAGAGGAGGGCGTACCCCTTGGCGAGGGCGCCGACGACGTGCGCCCCGAAGAAGACCGCGAGCAGCGCGAGGAGCGTGCGGCGGCGGGGGAGGCGCAGGGTGCCGATGGCCAGCAGGGGCGCCCCGACGACCATCCCGATGGCGAACGCGGAGATCAGCAGGCCCGCGTCGGGAATGCTGACGTTCAGGTCGGCGGCCATCCCGGGGAGCAGGCCGGTGATCATGAACTCGGACGTGCCCAGCGCGAACACGCTGAGCCCGAGGACGAAGACGGCCAGCGGCATGGGGTCCCTCCCAATTCTGTATCGTTCAGTTCAAAATCAGGGCGTGCAGAGTCCGGGGTGTGCGGCGCTCAGCGCGTGATGGCGGCCAGGGCGAGGTCCGCGACCGCGTGCATGCTCTCGCGGCTGGTGCCCCGGCGGGCCATCACGCGCAGGCCCGAGGTGGTGCTGAGCAGGAACTCCGCCACGTCGGCGGGGTCGAGGCCGTCGCGGAGGCTGCCGTCGAGCACGCCTTCGCGGGCGCATTCGGCGAACATCACGAGGTTCCGGTCGGTGTCGTCCCGCAGTGCCGCGCCCACTTCGTCGTCGGGCAGGCCGAGTTCGGCGAGGGTGTTGACCACGAGACAGCCGCGGCGGCGCTGGTCGACGTCGTCTTCGATGGCCTGGTCGAGGACCGCGGCGAGCCGCTCGGCCGCGGTGCCGGGGCCGTCGAGGACCGCTTGCCGTTTGCCGAGCTGGGTGCTCGTGTAGTGCGCGAGCGAACGCTGGAAGAGCGTTCGCTTGCTGGTGAACGTGTTGTAGACGCTGCTGCGGCCGAGTCCGGTGGCCTCGCACAGGTCCTGTGTCGATGTCGCCTCGTAGCCGTGTTCCCAGAAGGCGTGCATCGCCTTCTCGACGGCGGCGGTTTCGTCGAACTCGCGTGGCCTGGCCATGGGTGGGAGCTTAGCAGAGTTTTGGACTGAGCGATTCACAACGGGCCCGCGTCAGCGTGCGGGCCGCCACATCGGCAAGATGACGGGGTGGGATACGACGCGTTGCTGTGGCTTTCGTTCGGCGGTCCGGAAGGGCCTGACGACGTCATGCCGTTCCTCGAGAACGTCACCAAGGGCCGGGGCGTGCCGCGGGAGCGGCTGCTCGAAGTCGCGGAGCACTACCAGCACTTCGGCGGGGTTTCGCCGATCAACCGGCTGAACTGCGACGCGATCGCGGCGGTCGAGAAGCAGCTCGCGGCGGCCGGCATCGACCTGCCGGTGCACTTCGGCAACCGCAACTGGCACCCGATGGTCGAGGACACCCTTTCCGAGCTGACGTCGTCCGGCGCCTCGAGGGTGCTGGTGTTCCCCACGAGCGCGTACGGCGGCTACTCGGCGTGCCGCCAGTACGACGAAGACATCGAACGCGCCCGCGCGGCGGTCGGCTCCGAGGCACCCGAACTGGTGAAAATCCGCCAGTTCTTCGACCACCCGCTGTTCGTATCGGCGGTGGCGGACGGCGTCCGGGCGGCGCACGCGTCACTGGGCGACGAGCCGGGCATCCGCACGGTGTTCACGGCGCACTCGGTCCCGTCGAGCGCGGACCGCGCGTCGGGCCCGCCCTCCGAGGGCGGCCACCGCTACTCGCGCCAGATCGCGGAGGCCGCGCGGCTGGTGGCGGCCGAGGCGGGGATTCCGGAGTACGACGTCGTGTGGCAGTCGCGCTCGGGGCCCCCGCAGGTGCCGTGGCTGGAGCCGGACATCGTCGACCACATCGACGCGCTGCACGAGTCGGGCGTCCCCGGCGTGGTGGTCTCGCCGATCGGGTTCGTGTCGGACCACCTCGAGGTGATCTGGGACCTGGACAACGAGGCAGCCGAGCGAGCGGTCGAGCACGGGATGAAGTTCGCCCGCGCGGCAACGGCGGGCTCGGACCCGAGGTTCGCGGAGCTGGTGGTGGAGCTGGTGCGCGAGCACACGCACGGGGTGGAGCCGCGGAAGCTGTCGACGTTCCCGGTAGCGGGGTGCACGGTCAATGGTGCGCCGTGTGCGGTGGGGTGTTGCGAGCCGGCGAAGCGCCCAGCTCGCTGACGGCGGGCAGCCCCCCGCGTGCGGGGTCTTCCGCTGGGCACGTCCGGTGCCGGATGACACTCGATGGCCGGCCGGACGCTTCGAGTGGCGATCGTGCCGGCGGTCACGGTTCCCGACGCCGCCACCCGGTTGCGGCTGCAGAACGAATTCCGGACGACGTTGCTACAGGGCATCGGCGGGCTCGTCGTGGTGGTGGGCGCCTACTTCACCTGGCGTCAGCTTCAGATCAGCCGCGGCCAGCTGCGGCACAGCCTGGATTCGGCGATGGCGCAGCTGCAGCTCGGTACCCGGACGCAGGTGAACGAGCAGCTCAGCAGGTCGATCGGGCAGCTCGGCCACGACCGGGCCGGAGTCCGGGTCGGCGCGATCTTCGCGCTGGAGCAGATAGCTCGCACTTCGGTCGAAGCCCGCGCGGGGATCCATGAGCTGCTCGCGGCCTACGTGCGCTCGGAGTCGCCCTGGTCGGTGCACGACCCCGTGACCCTCGTCGCGCTCGAGCCGGGGCCCAGCCCCGACGACCCGCCCGAGCTGCCGCTGCTGAAGGTCCGCTCGCCCGACGTCCAGGCGGCGCTCACTGCACTGGGTCGGTGGATCGAGGCGCCGGGCGGGGCGGTCGAACACCAGAGCGCCGACCTGAGGGCCTGCTACCAGCCTGGCTCCGGAGAGCGAACCTGCGCGGGGTCGTGGCGTCCGGGGCCGACCTTCGAGAGGCGGTGCTGCGCAACGCGATCCTGCGTGAGGCCGACCTGACCGGCGCTGACCTCCGCGGTGCCGACCTGTCGAACGCGGACCTCACCGGGGCGACGCTGGACGGTGCGCGAGTCGACGACGCGACCGCCTGGCCCGATGGCTTCGACTGGCGACCGTGATGGGGAAAAACGTCAGCCCTCGCGGGCCGTGGATTCCGCGAACACCCGCACGGCCTCGTTGACCGCCGCGCACCGGGCCGTTCGCACCGCATCCGACAACGGCCGCAAAGCCTGGGCCCGCAACGTCGATGCCGACGCCGAAATCGCTCCACCCGGGTCATCGGACGACGCGATCGCCAAGATCGCCGCGATCTCCTCCGCCCGTTGCAACACCCGCAACGCCCGCCCCGGCGTGCCCGCCGGCCAGTCCACATCCGGCCGCGACCGCAGGTGCGCCGACAGCTCCGCCCGCACCCCCGGCCGGTCCGAGGCCACGTCCAGCGCCTGCAGCGCCCCCGCGCTGTTCCGGATCGCGTCCGTCAACCCGTGCTCGGCTTCGGCCAGCCCAACGTATTCCGGCGGCGTCGGCGAAATCGAGAACACCGTCCACCGGACGAGCCCCTCGGCGATCGGCTCCGGCACCAGCCCGAACCCGAGGTCCGCGAGCACCACCGCGTCACCCGCGCGCAGTGCCGCCTCGGTGAACGGGCCTCCGCCGCCGAGGCCGCGGACGTCGCCCGGGACCGGGAGGACCAGGCGCATGCTTTTCGCTCCCTGCGAACGCAACGCCATCAGCAGCTGGACCGGGGTGGCCGCGCGGTTGAAGGCCAGCGGCAGCGCGAACGCCTCCGCCGCGGTGGCGTCGGCGGCGACCACGTCGTGGGCCTCACCCCACGCGAGCAGGGCATCGAGGACATCGTCGGATGCGGCGGCTCCGTTGAGCCACGCTGAGGACCAGACGGCGAAAGTCGCACTGGGACGGCACACGACGCCCTATTTTACCGGTCCGTTCCGTACTGGCCGAGCGCGCCCACGCTGGAGTCGCTCCACATCGACGCACCGGCGATCCGGCAGTAGCGTCGAACGGGTGAACGCTGTTCCAGACGCTCTTCCCCGGACCGCCGGGGCCCTGCGCGCGGCCGGGTACGAGCCGCGCCCGATCGCGCAAGAGATCCACGACAACCTGCTGACCGCCCTCAGGACCGGCGAAGACGCCTGGCCCGGCATCGTCGGCTTCTCCCGCACCGTGCTGCCGCAGCTCGAACGCGCGCTGCTGGCTGGCCACGACGTCGTCCTGCTCGGCGAACGCGGCCAGGGCAAGACCCGCCTGCTGCGCACCCTCGCCGGCCTGCTCGACGAGTGGACGCCCGTCATCGAGGGCTCGGAGCTGGGCGAACACCCGCTCCAGCCGATCACGCCCGCGTCGATCCGGCGCGCCGCCGAACTCGGCGACGACCTGCCCGTGGCCTGGCGCCACCGCTCCGAGCGCTACACCGAGAAGCTGGCCACGCCGGACACCTCGGTCGGCGACCTGATCGGCGACGTCGACCCGGTGAAGGTCGCCGAAGGCCGCAGCCTGGGCGACCCCGAGACCATCCACTTCGGGCTGGTCCCGCGCGCCCACCGCGGCATCGTCGCCATCAACGAGCTGCCCGACCTCGCCGAGCGCATCCAGGTCGCCCTGCTCAACGTCATGGAGGAGCGCGACATCCAGGTCCGCGGCTACACGCTGCGGCTGCCCCTGGACGTCCTGCTCGTCGCGACCGCGAACCCCGAGGACTACACCAACCGCGGCCGGATCATCACCCCGCTCAAGGACCGCTTCGGCGCCGAGATCCGCACCCACTACCCCCTGGATGTGGAAGCGGAAGTGGCGGTCGTCAAACAGGAAGCCAACCTCGTGGCCGAGGTCGGCGAGCCGCTGCTGGAGGTCCTCGCCCGGTTCGTCCGGAACCTTCGCGAATCCACGGTCATCGACCAGCGCTCCGGCGTGTCCGCCCGGTTCGCCGTCGCAGCGGCGGAGACCGTGGCGGCCGCGGCCCTGCGGCGCGCTGCTCTGACCGGTGAGGAGCCGGCCGTCGCGCGGCCGGTCGACCTCGACGCCGTGCCGTCCGTGCTGCGGGGCAAGATCGAGTTCGAACCCGGCGAAGAGGGCCGCGAGATCGAGCACCTCGTGCACCTGATGCGCCGGGCGATCGCTGAGACCGCCCGAGGCCGCTTCGCCGGGCTCGACCTGCGCCCGCTGGCCGACGCCGTCGAGGAAGGCCACCTGGTCGCCACCGGCGAGCGCGTCCCCGCCAAGGACGTCCTCGCGGCCCTGCCGGAGCTCCCGGTGCTGCACGAGGTCGCCCAGCGCGCCGGCGTGTCCGCCGACGAGCCCGCCGGCCGGATCGCGGCCGCCGTCGAACTCGCCCTCGAATCGCTGTTCCTGGCCCGGCGCCTGGCCAAGGACTCCGACGACGCGACGACCGTCTACGGCCGATGACCGCGGTCCCGCTTCCCGACGGCTACTCCTACGGCCCGTGGCACGACGGGCCGGACCCGCTCGCGCCCCCGGCCGACCTGCGCGACGCGCTCGACGAGATCGGCCGCGAGGTCATGGCCGGGGCGTCGCCGCGGTCCGCGCTGGAGGAGCTGCTCCGGCGCGGCACCGAGCGCACGTCGGGCCTGGACGAGCTGACCCGGCGCCTGTGGCAGCGCCGGTCGCAGATCCAGCGCCGCAACAACCTGAACGGCACCCTGCAGGAGGTCCAGCGCCTCCTGCAGGAGGCCCTCGACGCCGAACGGCGGGAGCTGTTCCCGGACCCGGACGACGAAGCCCGCTTCCGCGAGGCCCAGCTCGACGCGCTCCCGTCGGGTACCGCCGCGGCCGTCAACGAGCTGGCGAACTACGACTGGCGCTCCGAGCAAGGCCGCGAGAACTACCAGCAGATCCGCGACCTGCTCGGCCAGGAGCTGATGGAGTCGCGGTTCCAGGGCATGAAGCAGGCCCTGCAGAACGCCGGTCCCGAGGACGTCGAGCGGATCAACGAGATGCTCTCCGACCTCAACGACCTCCTCGCGGCCCACGCCCAAGGCGCCGAAGACATCCAGGAGCGCTTCGACGACTTCATGGCCAAGCACGGTGAGTTCTTCCCGGAGAACCCGCGCAACGTCGAAGAGCTGATCGACGCGCTCGCCGAACGGTCCGCCGCGGCGCAACGGATGCTCAACTCGATGTCGGCCGAGCAGCGCGCCGAGCTGGCCGAGCTGACCCAGCAGGCGTTCGGCGACCCGCGGCTCGCGCAGCAGCTGTCCCAGCTGGACAGTCAGCTGCGGGCCGCGCGGCCGGGCGAGGACTGGACCGGTTCGGAGCGCTTCCGCGGCAACAACCCGCTCGGCATGGGCGAAGGCGCGCAGGCGATGGCCGACCTCGCCGAGCTGGACGCGCTGGCCGAGCAGCTGAGCCAGTCCTACCCGGGCGCGAGCCTGGAGGACATCGATCTGGAGTCGCTCGAACGCCAGCTCGGCAAGGACGCCGGCGTCGACGCCCGGCGACTGTCCGAACTGGAGCGCGAGCTGCGCCGCCAGGGCTTGTTCGAACGGGCCGCCGACGGGTCGCTCCGGTTGTCGCCCAAGGCGTTGCGGCGCCTCGGCGAAACGGCGCTGGCCGACATCGTGAACGCGCTGCGCGGCAAGACCGGCGACCGCGAGACCGAGTCGGCGGGCGCGGCGGGCGAGCCGACGGGGGCCTCGCGGCCGTGGCGGTTCGGGGACATGCAGCCCTGGGACGTGCCGCGGACCATCCGCAACGCCGTCCTGCGGTCGGTTTCGGTGGGGGAGCGGGCGGTCCGGCTCGACGTCGAGGACGTCGAAGTGGTCGAGACCGAACACCGCTCCCGCGCGGCGGTCGCGCTGCTCGTCGACACGTCCTGGTCGATGGTGCAGGAAGGCCGCTGGCTGCCGATGAAACGCACCGCGCTCGCGCTGCACCAGCTGATCAGCACGCGCTTCCGCAACGACGCGCTGCAGCTGATCACGTTCGGCCGCTACGCCCAGTCGGTGGAGCTGCCGGAGCTGATCGGGCTCGAGGGCGCGTGGGAGCAGGGCACCAACGCCCACCACGGCCTGCTGCTGGCCGGCCAGCACCTGCGGCGCCACCCGGACGCCCAGCCGGTGGTGCTGATGGTCACCGACGGCGAGCCGACCGCGCACCTGGAACCGGACGGCGAAGCGGTCTTCGACTACCCGCCCCAGCCGCGGACCCTCCACAAGACACTGTCCGAAGTGGACCGGCTGGCCAAGCTGGGCGCGTCGGTGACGGTGTTCCGCCTCGGCGACGACCCGCGCCTGACGGCGTTCGTCGACGTGATCGCCCGCCGCTCGGGCGGCCGGGTGGTCGCACCGGACCTCGACGGCCTCGGCGCCGCGGTGGTCGGCGACTACCTGCGCACCCGGCGGCGCTGAGGCGGCGCCGGCGGGCTCGCCGCCCGGTCCAGCGACCGGGCGGCGAGCACGGTGTCGTCGTGGCCGGCGGGCAGGTAGGCGTCGTGGTCGGCGAGCACCTCCCGGCCGAGCGCGCGAGCCTGCGCGAACGCGCCTTCGGCCACCAGCAGGTCGACCGACCGCCGCCGCAGCCGCAGGATCGGGCCGAGCCGCGGGCCCGCGGAGACCGACGGCAGCGCCCGGAAGTGCCGCCACAGCGCGGCGGCGTGGTCGGCGAGGTCGGCCGTGTCCTCGGTGTCCAGCACGGCGAACGCCCGGTCCAGCACCTCGGCCAGGCGGTCCTCGGCGTGCAGCCGGCCCAGCACCGCGAGCCGGGTCAGGCGGTGCATCGTCACGACTTCGCCGCTGATGTCGAATTCCGCGAGCGACGCGCCTTCGAGACCGGTCAACGCCGCGTCCACCGCCACCGGGTCCGGGCCGACGCGGTGCATCAGGGCTCGTCGCACGCCCCGCGGTGCCAGTACGGCCAGGAGCTCGGCGACGACGAGGGCCCGGCCGTCCCGCGCGGCCACCGTGCGCAGGGCGGCGAGCGTGGTGTCCTCGACCCGGGGCGAATGGTCCTCACCCGGGTCGCGCTCGAGCACGAGGGTGCCCGGCAGCCGGTCGAGGTGGCCCGCGGCCCGGATCACCCCACCGGCCTGGGCGAGGGCCAGCGGCAGGTAGCCGAGCTCCCGGGCGACGTCGGCCGCATCGGCGTCCCGGCCCGATCGCGTGCGGACGAAGCCGGCGGCCGTGGCCGGGTCGAAGCCGGTCACCGGCACCGTGGCGCCGAGGATTTCGAAGTCCGGCACCGTCGTGGTCACCAGGACGCGAGCGCGGGCGGGCAGCCACCGGGTGAGCGCGTCCGGGTCGGTCGGGCCGTCGAACACGACGATGGCGCCGTCGCGTCCGTCGAGCCACGCGAGGCCCGCGTCGGGACCGGCCAAGCCCTGCCGCCGGGCCAGCTCCGCGTAGGCGCGGGCGGTGTTCGCGGGGTCCGCGGCCGCGATCCAGAGCACCGGTGAGTGAGCCTCGCGGACGAACGCGGCGGCGAGGTGGGTCTTGCCCACCCCGCCGCGGCCCAGCAGGACGCAGGAACGGCCGGCGCGGAACGTCTCTTCGATCTTCGCCAGGAGCTCGTCGCGGCGCACCGCCGCGAGGGGTTCGCGGGGGACCGGGCCGAGCACCGGCCGGGGCCGGGCCCGGCGCCGCCGCAGCAGCAGGGCGACCACCGTGACCAGCGCGATCACGGCGACCGCACCGCCCAAGACGATCATGGTGCCCATCCGGCCAGGCTAACCGCGCTCGCCGCCGGAAACCCGCTGCGGAAGAGTGACGCCCGGTCAGGGGTGGCGGCGCCGGACCGGCACGGCCCGCGGGTCGATCCACTGACCGTGCGCGGGTTGCTCGAGCAGCGGGTCGGCCCACCGGACGCGGACACGGTCCGGGTACGCCTCCTGGATGCGGGCCTCCGTCCAGCGGCCCGGTTCCGCCTCGACCCACCACAGGTCGCCCAGGCACGAGAGGCCGTCGCGGCGGACGACGTCTTCGGCGTCCTCGCGGCCGGCCGGCTCGGCCAGCGCCGCGTGGAACACCGTCAACGGCTCCCACCCCGCGTCGGCCGGACGGAGGTGGCCGAGCAGTTCGCCGTCCTCTTCGCGCCGGACTTCGATGGTGGTCATTCCCCGGCTCCGAACGTCGGCAGCAGTTCGCGGACGGCCGCGATGACCTTCTCCGTCTGGGTCCGCAAGGCGGCCAGGCCGTCCTGCTCGTCGGCCGAGCCGACGTAGGCGTCCAGGTCGGCGCGGACCCCTGCCTTCCAGACGGCCGTCAAGTGCTGCGTCCGCGTGATGTCCCGGTCGGGGTGCCCGTTCACCAGCACGACGTCCGCGCGCAGCCCGGGGCGGAGCCGGCCGCGGTCGGCCAGACCGAACACCTCGGCCGGACGCGCGGTCGCCGCCGCGAGCGCCTCCGCCGGCGGCAGGCCCGCGGCGACCAGATGCTCCAGCTCGCGGTGCAGGCTCGCGCCGTGGACCGTGCCCGGGTTGGGCGCGTCCGTGCCGGCCAGCAGCGGCACGCCGGCCTCGCGCAGCAGCCGCGCGTTGGCCCGCGCCACCGCGAAGTCCGGCAGCTGCGGCGGCAGCCAGCGCTGCCCCTGCCGCTCCAGGACCGCGCGCCAGGCCGGTCCGAGTCGCGGCGCCAAGGCCGAGGTGAGGAGCGGCATCGTGCCGTCGTGCGGGAAGCCGTCGGCGATCGACAGCGTCGTGACGACCGCGACGCCGGCGCGGGCGACCGCTTCGGCCTGGCGGCCGGTCATGGCGTCGAACGGCACGTGCGCGAGCACGTCGACGCCGGTGGACAGCAGGTCGACGGCCCCGCGGGCGGTCGAGACGTGGGCCGCGACGAGCAGTCCGGCCCGGTGCGCGGCCTCGGTCAGGGCGGCGATCGTCGGCACGTCCAGGGACGGCATCGGCAGCGGGCCGCCGGTCCCGTCGTCGTAGAGCACCTTGAGGTGGGCGGCCCCTTCGACAACGCGGTCGGCGACGAACCGCTCGGCGTCCGCCGGGCCGGTGACGTACGGGAAGGGCGCGTACATCATGCTCGGGTGCCCGCCGGGTGCGGTCGCCCCGACGCTGGAGGACCGCACGCCGGCGGCGTCCGGGCGAGCGCCGCGGACCAGGGCGTCCCGGACGGTGTCCGGCTTGCTGAACATGTCGAGCACAGTCGTGACGCCGAACGTGAGCGCCTGCCGGAGCGCGCCGGGCAGCAGGTGGACGTGCGCGTCGATGACCCCGGGCAGCAGCGTGCCGCCCCGGGCGTCGACGTGCTCGTCGCCGGGGCGCAGCAGGGTGTCGTCGCCGAGGGCTTCGACGCGGCCGCCGTCGAGCCGCACGGCGGTGTGCTCGGTGAGGCGCTCGCCGTCGAAGACGCGGGCGCCGGTGATGGTCGTGGTCACCGTGGCGACGATAAAAGTTGACATCGTGTGAAGGTCAACTCCTAAGCTGACGCGGTGCGGTACTCGATCAGCCAGGTGGCCAAGGCGTCCGGGGTGTCGGCCCGGATGCTCCGCCACTACGACGCGATCGGCCTGCTCAAGCCGTCTTCCGTGGGCGCCAACGGCTACCGCTGGTACGGCCGCGGCGAGCTGCGGCGGCTGCAGCGCATCCTGCTCCTGCGGCGGTTCGGGCTCGGCCTGGCCGAGATCGGCGCCGTGCTGGGGGAACGGGCCGGCGAGGCGGCCGCCCTGCGCGGGCACCTGGCGCAGCTGGAGGAGGAACGGCGGCGCCTGGACCGGGTGATCGCCACCGTCGAGGAGACGGTCGCCGACCTCGACGCCGCCCGGATCGACGACCCCGGCCGGTTCTTCGCCGGGCTGCGCGAGGACGCCGCCGAGATGCGGCAGGCCTACCGCGAGACGTTCGGCGAAGGCGCCGCGAAGGCCTTCGACGTCGCCGAAGCGGCCCAGGACGGGCTGACGGCCGCGGACTACGAGCACGCCGCGGCCCAGGGCGCCGCCCTGTTCCGCCGCCTGGCCGCTGTCATGCGCTCCGGTGCCGCGCCCGGCGACCCGGCCGCACTGGACGTCGTCGCCGAGCACTACGCGTCGGTCAGCCACTTCTGGCAGCCGACCGCGGAGGCCTACGCCGCGATGGGCGGGCTGTACGAGCGCGACCCCCGGCAGCGGGACCTCGCGGCGCGCGCCGATCCGGAGCTCCCGGCGTGGCTGGCCCGGGCCATCGAGGCCTACGCCCGTGAGAGACTCGTCCCACCGGTCGGGAAGACCTGACGAGCGAACGCTTACAGTCGGGGGTATGCAGACTTGGTCATCGGTCGACGTGCCCCGCATCCCCGGCACCCCCCGCCCGCTGCGGCTCCACGACACGGCCACCGGGCAGATCCGCCCGACCGCGCCCGGCGCCACCGCCCGGATGTACGTCTGCGGCATCACGCCCTACGACGCGACGCATCTCGGGCACGCCGCGACGTACTTGGCCTTCGACCTGGTGAACCGCGTGTGGCGGGACAACGGGCACGACGTCCACTACGTGCAGAACGTGACGGACATCGACGAGCCGCTGCTCGAGCGCGCGGAGCGCGACCAGGACGACTGGGTCGTGCTGGGCATGCGCGAGACGGCGCTGTTCCGCGAGGACATGGTTGCCCTGCGTGTATTGCCGCCGAAGCAGTTCGTCGGCGCGGTGGAGAGCATCCCGGAGATCGTCGAAGTCATCGCGAAGCTGCTGGCCAACGGCGCCGCCTACCGGGCCGACGACCCGGAGTTCCCGGACGTCTACTTCGACCACTCGGCGACCGGCAAGTTCGGCTACGAGTCGAACTACGACGAAGCCACCATGCGGAAGTTCTTCGCCGAGCGCGGCGGCGACCCCGACCGCGCCGGCAAGCGCCACCCGCTGGACGCGCTGCTGTGGCGCGTCGCGCGCGAGGGCGAGCCGTCGTGGGAGTCCGAGCTCGGCCCGGGCCGCCCGGGCTGGCACATCGAGTGCAGCGCGATCGCGGTGAACCGGCTGGGTCTCGGGTTCGACCTCCAGGGCGGCGGCTCGGACCTGATCTTCCCGCACCACGAGTACAGCGCGGCGCACGCGGAGGCCGTCGCCAAGGACGGGCCGTTCGCCCGCCACTACGTGCACGCCGGGATGATCGGCCTCGACGGCGAGAAGATGTCGAAGTCGCGCGGGAACCTGGTGTTCGTCTCGCGGCTGCGGGCCGACCGGGTCGACCCGGGCGCGATCCGGCTCGCGCTGTTCGCCGGCCACTACCGCGAGGACCGTGCCTGGACGTCGTCGCTGCTCACTGAGGCCGAGGCTCGGCTGGCGCGCTGGCGCGAGGCCGTCGCGCTGCCGGCCGGCCCGTCGGCGGAGGACACGGTCACGCGGCTGCGCGACCACCTCTCCGACGACCTCGACACACCGAAGGCCCTCGCGGCGATCGACGCGTGGGCGAACGAAGCCCTGCGTCGCGACGGCACGGACGCGACGGCGCCGGGCCTGATCCGCATCGCCGTCGACGCCCTCCTCGGCATCACGCTCTGACGACGACAAGGAGGGCCCGGTGCGCTGCCGGGCCCTCCTTGTGTATAACGGCCTACACGGCGGCGGGCCGGCCGTCGGCCAGTTCGAGGTGGTCGCCCGGCCAGTCCCGGCGCAGCCACCGGTCGTGGGACGCGATGACGACCGCGCCCGGCGCCGTCTCCAGCCCCGCGAACAGTTCTTCCGCCAGGGTCAGCGAAATGTGGTTCGTCGGCTCGTCCAGCAGGAGCACGTCCGGCGGCTCGGCGAGCAGGATCGCCAGCGCCAGCCGGCGCCGCTGACCGACCGAGAGCGCACCGACGGGCTGCCGGAGGTCCCGGGACGCCAGCAGGCCGAGGTGGCTCAGCGGGGGAGCGTCCTCGCCGAGCGTGTCCCGGTAGACCCGGGCCGCCGTCCGCTGCGGCTCGGCGAACACGACGTCCTGCTCCAGCAACCCGACGCGCACGCCGTGTCCGAAGTGGACGGTGCCGCTCGCGGGAGCAAGCCGGCCGGCCAGCACCGACAGCAGCGTCGACTTCCCGGCGCCGTTCCCGCCCGTGACGAGCAGCCGCGCGGAGCCGTCGACGTCCAGCCGGGGCAGGCTCAGCCGTCCCGGAACCTCCAGTGAGCGCACCGAAATCGCCGGTCCGTCGCCGGTGGCGTGCCGGGTCAGCTCGGTCCGGAACCGCAGCGGCGCCGGGGGTTTGCGCACCTGGTCGCGTTCGAGGTTCTCCAGCCGCTGCTCGGCGTCGCGCACCCGCCGCGAGATCGTCTTCTGGACGCGGGCGCCCTTGAAGTGGTGGATGAACTTGTCGTTGTCGCGCGGGCCGCGTCCGTAGGCGACGTTGTGCGCGGTGACCGCGACGGTCTCCCGCAGCTCCTTCAGCTCCTCCTGCTCTTCGGCGAACCGCTGCTCCCACCGCGCCCGCTCGGCCTTCTTGTGGCCGAGGTAGTCGGTGTAGCTGCCGCCGTAGCGGACCGCGCCGCCGGCCTGGCGGTCGGCCGCGGCCGGGTCGAGGTCGACGATGTCGGTGCAGACGGCGTCGAGGAACACCCGGTCGTGCGACGACAGCACCACGATCCCGGTCAGCTCGGTGAGGTGGCGTTCCAGGAACGCCATCGCGGCGTCGTCGAGGTGGTTGGTCGGCTCGTCCAGCAGCAGCGTCTCCGGCTGCCGGATCAGCAACGCCGCCAAGCCGAGTCGCGACCGCTGCCCGCCGGACAGCGTGCCCAGCCGCCGGTCCGGCTCGACGCCGCCGAGACCGAGCCCGTCACAGACGAGCTTCGCGCGCCGGTCGGCGTCCCAGAGGTCGTGGGCCTGGGCCCATTCCAGGACGCGGCCGTACTCGTCCAGCACCGACGAGTCGTCGGGCCGGTCGGTCATCGCCGTGGTCAGCTCGTCGAGCCGGGCGGCGGCGACGCGGATCTCGGCCAGCGCGTCGTCGAGGACGTCGCTGAAGGTCGCGTCCATGCCGAACGGCAGCTCCTGCAGCAGGAACCCGACGTCCGGGCCGCGCAGCACCTCGCCGGAGCGCGGTTCCTCGAGCCCGGCGAGCAGCCGCAGCAGCGTGGACTTGCCGGTGCCGTTCTCGCCGACCAGGCCGAGCCGCTGCCCGGCCGACGCGGTCAGCGTGACGCCGTCGAGGACGACGCGGGTGCCGTAGCCGAAGACGACGTCCTTGGCCTGCAAGGGAAAGAGGGTGGACATGTGCGATCACCGGGCCCGGGTGGGAAGAAGCGGAAATCCAGTCGGGCGTCGTGGCACACGGGAGCGTCAGGCTCGACCGGGTGCCGCCTCGGAAGCGGGATGGGCGCGGTTCAGTTCCTCATAGTGGATCCAGGTTAACGCAACATCCGTAGAGTTAGTCAACTGGTTATGGCCTGGGTCACATCCGGCAGGTTCTCCGCCGCTTGTTCGGCAGCCGCGGTGCCGTCGGTGAGGAACCCGACCAACGCCGTCAGCTGACGCCGGTCCAGGCGCGCGAGCCGTTCGCCGACGAACCGGGCCATCGGCGCGTACAGCTCGGCGAGCTCGGCCATCCGGTCGGGCAGCGGCCGGACGACGAGCCGGCGGCGGTCCGCGGGGTCCGGGGCGCGCTCGGCGAGCCGGTGCTGCTCCATCCGGTCGAGCAGCCGGGTGAACGCGCCGGTCGAGATCCCGAGCAGCCGCGCGAGCTCGGTCGGGGAGTCGCTGACGCCGCCGTGGAGCAGGTGCAGGCAGTGCAGCTCGGTGGGGGTGACGGCCATCCGCTCGGCGACCGCGGCGTGGAAGAGCGCGGTCGAGCCCACGAACCGGGGGAGGGCGAGAGCGGCGGCGGTGGCGAGTTCGCGCTGGTCGGGCAACGTCCATCCAAGGTCGGGTGACGACGCAGTCACTGCCCTGCGCAGTGACTGCCCCGGGAACGATAGCGGAGTCGCTTGACAAACCCGCAGGCGGCACCCAATCTGAAAGAGCACTTTCGAAATGACTCTTTCAGATAAGGATGGCCGATGGCCGAGCTGCCGCCGCGCAAGCGGATCGAGGACGTCGAGCTGCTGCGCGCGCTGTCGCACCCGCTGCGGTCGGCGCTGCTGAACCACCTCACCGCCGTCGGCCCGCGCACCGCGAGCGAGTGCGCGGAGGCGGTCGGCTCGACCGCGTCCAACTGCAGCTGGCACCTGCGGCAGCTCGCGCAGTACGGCCTGGTCGAGCGGGCGGACGCCGAGGACGGCCGGGAGCGGCCGTGGCGGGCCCGGCAGGTCGGGCTGGAGATGGGGGAGCTGGCCGACGACCCCGCCCACCGCGCGGCCCAGCTCGGCATGGTGGGCGCGACCCTGGGCCACGAACAGGAGCTGACCCAGCGGTACCTGGACTCGCTCGACGACCTCGACCCCGCGTGGCGCGGGGCGGCCGGGCTGGTCACGTACGCGCTGCGCGTCACGCCGGAGGAGCTGACCCGGCTGACCGACGCGATCGACGCCCTGGTCCGGCCCTACGTCGGGGCCATCCGGACCGACGCGCCGACGGCCGCCCGGTCGGTGCACGTCGGCCTGCGGGCGTTCCCGCGCATCGAACACTCGGGGAAGGCGGAGGAATGAGACAGCTGCTGGGGGTGCCCGCCTTCGCCCGGCTGTGGGTGGCCGCGTTCTTCGGCGAGACGGCCGAGTGGATGCTGCAGGTGGCGTTGCCGGTGTACGTCTTCCAGCGCACCGGTTCGGCCGCGACGACCGCGCTGAGCATCGTGCTCGGCCTGCTGCCCGCGGTGCTGCTGAGCCCGGTCGCCGGCGTCGTGGCCGATCGGTGGAACCGGCGCGCGGTGCTGTTCGGCGTCTGCTGCGGGCTGGCCGTCGTCGCGTTGCCGCTGCTCGCGTCGCCGGGCGTGACCGTCGTGTACGCCGTGATGGCCGCGCAGGCGGCGCTGGCGTCGGTGTTCGAACCCGCGCGCAACGCGCTGGTGCCGGAGCTGGTCGGCGTCGAGGAGGTCACCGGCGCGAACGGCCTGATGAGCGTGAACGGCAGCGTCGCGCGGCTGGCCGGCGGCTGGGCGGGCGGCGCGCTGCTCGGGTTCGGCGGGCTCGCCGACGTCATCACCGGCTACCTCGCGGTGCTGGTGGCCGCGGCGGCGTTGCTGGCCAAGCCGTTCCGCCGGGTGAGCGCGCCCACGCCGGCGGCCTCGCCCGAACCCGTGGTGCGCGCCTGGCTGGACGGCCTGCGCGAGCTCACGCACAACCGCCGCCTGCGGCGGACCGGGCTCACGCTGGTGTTCACGTCGCTGGCCCAGGGGATGTTCCTGGTGCTGTTCGTGGTGTACGTCCTCGACGTGCTGGGCGGCAGCGAAGCCGACGCGGGCCTGCTGCGGGGCGTGCAGGCGATCGGCGGCCTGGCCGCCGGGTTCGCGCTGGCCACGGTGGCCCGGCGGGTGGCGCCGGCGGCGCTGCTCGGCTGGGGTTCGGTCGCGCTGGGCCTGCTGTCGGCGGTGATCTGGAACCTGGCCGGGCTGACGACGGCGCTGGGGGTGTACGTCGGGCTGTTCGTCCTGGTCGGCGCCCCGGGGGTGGTCGTCGGCGCGGGAGTGCTCTCGGAGATCCAGAGCGCGGTCGCGCCGGAGCGAGCCGGCCGCGTGCTGAGCACGACGTTCGCGGTGATCGCCCTGGGCACGACGGCCGGGGCCCTGCTGGCCGGGACGCTGGTCGCGACGACCGGGCCGGCGGTGCTGCTCAACGTCCAGGCCGGGATCTACGTCCTTGCCGGGATCCTCGCGCTGGCGCGGAAACCACCCGCAATCCGCAGGTTTCGCGAAGAACCCGCCACCGCGGTGGCTACGGTGGAGGGGTGCCGCACCTCTTCGCGACCAGCGACCTCCACGTGACCCATGAGGGCAACGGCCCGATCCTCGACTCGGTCGTCCCGGAGACGCCCGAAGACTGGCTGCTCGTGGCCGGGGACGTCGCCGAGCGGGCCGAAGCCACCATCGGGACCCTGAAGACCCTGAGCGAGCGGTTCGCGAAGGTCGTCTGGGTGCCGGGCAACCACGAGCTGTGGACGACGAACGGCGACCCGTGCCAGCTGCGCGGGCAGGCCCGGTACGAGCACCTCGTCGAGGAGTGCCGGAAGCTCGGGGTCCTGACGCCGGAGGACGACTACCCCGTCTGGCCCCATGCCGACCGGCCGCTCACCATCGCGCCGCTGTTCCTGCTCTACGACTACAGCTGGCGGACCCCGGAAGCCGAGGGCAAGTCCCTGGAGGAGGCCCTTACCCAGGCCCGGGCCGCCGGCGTCGTCTGCACCGACGAGTACTTCCTCCACCCGGACCCGTACCCGAGCCGCCAGGCGTGGTGCGAGGACCGGCTCAAGCTCAGCACCGAGCGCCTGGACGCGATCCCGGACGACCACGGCACGATCCTGATGTCGCACTGGCCGCTGCACCGCCACCCGACGGCGCCGCTGTACTGGCCGGAGTTCGCGCTGTGGTGCGGCACGACGAAGACCGAGGACTGGCACCTGCGCTACCGCGCGGAGATCGCGGTGTACGGCCACCTGCACATCCCGCGCACGACCGAAGCCGACGGCGTGCGCTTCGAAGAGGTTTCGCTCGGTTACCCGCGTGAGTGGCGGAAGCGGGCGCGGGGCGCGGTGCCGATGCGCCGGATCCTCTGGCCGTCATGACTCCCCGCGTCGCCGCTCCCTGAGCGCGCGCACCCGGCCCCGGCTGGCGCAGGCGGGGGACGGGCACCAGCGCCGCCGGCCGCCCGGGTCGGCGAACACGCCGCGGCAGTCCTGCTCGGGACACGCGCGCAGGTCGTGGCGCAGCGGCCCGGTGAGCCAGTCGGCCGCCTGGTGCGCGAGCCGGGCGAACGCGGCGTCCGCGGTCGGCGGGGCACTGCGGTGCAGCCGGTCGAGGGCGGCCAGGTGCACCGGCTCGGTCTTGAGGAACGCCGCCAGCGGGCTCACCTGGTCGGCTCTCGGCGCGACGCCGTCGACCGCACCCAGCGCGAGTTCGCGGAGAGCCTCGCGCAGCCGGTGCGCCGTCCGCAGGTCGGCGTCCGTGACCGGTGCGAGCGGCGTCAGCTCGACCTGCGCCAGCCAGTCGCGCAGGCGCTCGGGCGTCGGGATGCGCTCGACCGGCTGCGCCCCGAAGTGCCGGCCGCGCGTGGCCAGCAGGTTCAGCCAGGGCGCCCCCATGTCGAGGCGGAATTCTTCGGACACCTCGCCATCGTAACGGTTGGAGCGTTACACTCGGCACCGTGACTGGGGACCCGCGGGTGCGGACGGTGCTGGGCGACATCGATCCGGCCGAACTGGGCGTGACGAACGCGCACGACCACCTCTTCTTCGCCTCGAAACTGCTGCCCGGCCAGGAGCTGGACGACCCGACGGCGGCGACCGAGCTGCTCCTGGCCTTCAGGATGGCCGGCGGCTCGGCGCTCGTGCAGTGGACGCCGTACGGGCTCTGCCGCCGGACGCGCGAGCTGGCGTGGATGTCGAACGAGATCGGTGTGCACGTGGTCGCGGCCACCGGGCTGCACCGCGCCGAGCACTACGCGCCGGTGATCCTCGACCGCGTCATCGACGGCCTGGTCAAGGAGTTCGTCGCCGACCTGACCGAGGGAACGCAGCCGGCCGACCTGCCCGACGAGCCCCGCTCCGGCCCGCGCGCCGGGCTGGTCAAGGTGGCCGGCGCGTTCCACACGATCGACTCCCACGCCCGCCTGACGATGACCGCCGCCGCCATCGCCCACCAGGAGACCGGCGCGCCGATCGCCGTGCACCTGGAACTCGGCACCGCGGCCCTGGAGACGGTCGAGCTACTGTGCGACAAGCTCGACGTGTCACCGGAAAAGGTGATTCTCGGGCACCTCAACCGGAACCCGGACCCGCGGCTCCAGCGCGAGATCGCCGAAACCGGCGTGTTCCTCGGCTTCGACGGCCCGTCGCGGGCCAACCACGCCTCCGACTGGCGGCTCTTCGACGGCCTGGAAGCCCTGGTCGAGGCCGGGCACGGCGGCCGGATCCTGCTCGGCGGCGACACGACCACCGCCGCCGCGCGGTACCAGCCGGGCGCGCCCTACCTGCTCAGGACGCTGGCGCCGCGGCTGGCGAAACGGCTGGGCGGCGACGTCGTCACCGCCATGCTGGTGGCGAACCCCGCCCGGGCGTTCGCCACCAGCTGGCTGAAGTAGCTCTCAGCGCAGGCCGAAGCCTTCCTGCCCGCCGCCCCGGCCGCGGCGGCGCAGGTACCGCTCGAACTCGGCGGCGATCTTGTCGCCGCTGACGTCCTGCTCGGCGACCTCGCTCTGGGCGTCCCCGCGCTCCTCGAGGCTGCGGACGTACTCGCTGATCTCCTCGTCCTCGTCGGCCATCTCGCTGACCGTGCGCTGCCACTCCTCGGACTGCTCCGGCAGCGCGCCCAGCGGGATCTCGACGTCGAGGATGTCCTCCAGCTTGTGCAGCAGCGCCAGCGTCGCCTTCGGGGACGGCGGGTGCGACACGTAGTGCGGCACCGCGGCCCAGATCGACACGGCCGGGATGCCCGCCTGCACGCAGTAGTCCTGCAGGATGCCGACGATGCCGGTCGGGCCCTGGTAGTTGTTCAGGTCGAGCCCGTAGAGCGACGCGGTGTCCTTGTCGTAGGCCGTGCCGGTGACCGGGACGGGCCGCGTGTGCGCGGTGTCGGCGAGCAGCGCGCCCAGCGTCACCACGGTCGCGACGTCGAGCTGCTGGATGTGCTCCAGCAGCTCGGCGCAGAAGGCGCGCCAGCGCATGTTCGGCTCGGGGCCCTGCACCAGGACCACGTCGCGGTCGAACCCGTCGGGGCGGCACACCGACAGCGTCGTCGTCGGCCAGTCCACCCGTCGAGTGACGCCGTCCACCATCCGGACGGTCGGGCGGCTGACCTGGAAGTCGTAGTAGTCGTCGGGCTCCAGTTCGGCCAGGGGCGTGGCGTCCCAGTTCAGCTGCAGGTGCTCGACCGCCCGGCTGGCCGCGTCACCCGCGTCGTTCCAGCCTTCGAAGGCGACGACCATCAGCGGCCGGGTGGGTTCGGTGCGGTCGCCGGGCGGCCGCGGGGTCTCGTCGACGGGCTCACTCACCGGACCAGCCTACGACCACCGGCCTTACGCTGTTCAGCATGTCCGATCGCATGTCGTCACCGTTGCTCGACGCCCTGCGCTCCCGCGTCCTGGTGGCCGACGGGGCGATGGGCACCGCGCTGCAGGCCCACGACCTGAGCCTGGACGATTTCGCCGGCCTCGAAGGCTGCAACGAGGTCCTCAACGTCACCCGGCCGGACGTGGTCCGCTCGGTGCACCGGGGCTACCTGGAGGCGGGCGCGGACGCCGTCGAAACGAACACTTTCGGGGCCAATTTCGCCAACTTCGCCGAGTACGACATCACCGAGCGGATCTTCGAGCTCGCCGAAGCCGGCGCGCGGCTCGCCCGCGAGACCGCCGACGAGTTCGCGACGCCGGACCGCCCGCGGTTCGTGCTCGGGTCGGCCGGGCCGGGCACCAAGCTGCCGACGCTCGGCCACGCGCCGTTCACCACGCTGCGTGACGCTTACCGCGAAGAGGTCCGCGGCCTGCTGGCCGGCGGCGTCGACGCGGTGATCGTCGAGACCACGCAGGACATCCTCCAGACGAAGGCGACGATCATCGGCGCGAAGCGGGCGATGGCCGCCGAGGGCCGCCAGGTGCCGATCCTCGCTTCGATCACCGTCGAAACGACCGGCACGATGCTGCTCGGCACCGAGGTCGGCGCCGCGCTGGCCGCCCTGGAGCCGCTCGGCGTCGACGTCATCGGGCTGAACTGCGCCACCGGCCCCGCCGAGATGAGCGAGCACCTGCGGCAGCTGGCCAAGCACGCCCGGGTGCCGCTGTCGGTGATGCCGAACGCCGGCCTGCCGGAGCTGGGCCCGAACGGCGCGGTCTACCCGCTCGGCCCGGAAGCCCTGGTCGAGGCGCTGACCGGGTTCGTGCGCGAGTTCGGCGTCGGCCTGGTCGGCGGCTGCTGCGGCACCACCGACGAGCACATCCGGCAGCTCGCCGCCGCCGTGGCGGACACCGCGCCGGTGGCCCGGCGGCCGCGGCCCGAGCCCGGCGTGTCGTCGCTGTACCAGGCGGTGCCGTTCAAGCAGGACGCCAGCGTGCTGATGATCGGCGAGCGGACCAACGCCAACGGCTCGAAGGCGTTCCGCACCGCGATGCTCGAGGGCCGCTGGGACGACTGCGTCGAGATCGCCCGCGAGCAGACCCGCGACGGCGCCCACCTGCTGGATCTGTGCGTCGACTACGTCGGCCGCGACGGCACCGCCGACATGGCCGAGCTGGCCGGGCGCCTGGCCACCGCGTCCACCCTGCCGATCATGCTCGACTCCACCGAGGTCGCCGTCCTGAAAGCCGGGTTGCAACGCCTCGGCGGGCGCTGCGCGGTCAACTCCGTCAACTACGAGGACGGCGACGGCCCCGAGTCCCGGTTCACCCAGGTCATGGAACTGGTCAGCGAGTACGGCGCCGCGGTCGTCGCGCTGACCATCGACGAAGAGGGCCAGGCGCGAACGGCCGCAAAGAAGGCCGACATCGCGACCCGGCTCATCGAGGACATCACCGGGAACTGGGGCCTGCGCACCTCCGACGTCATCATCGACGCCCTGACCTTCACCATCGCCACCGGCCAGGAGGAGTCGCGCCGCGACGGCATCGAGACGATCGAGGCGATCCGCGAGATCAAGCGCCGCCACCCCGAGGTCCAGACCACGCTCGGCCTGTCCAACATCTCCTTCGGCCTCAACCCGGCCGCGCGGCAGGTGCTGAACTCCGTGTTCCTGCACGAGTGCGTCCAGGCCGGACTGGACACCGCCATCGTGCACGCGTCGAAGATCCTGCCGATGGCGCGCATCCCGGACGACCAGCGCGCGATCGCGCTGGACCTCGTCTACGACCGCCGTCGCGAAGGCTACGACCCGCTGCAGGAGCTGATGGCCGTGTTCGAGGGCGTCAGCGCGGCGTCGTCGAAGGCTTCGCGGGCTGAAGAGCTGGCCGCGCTGCCGCTGTTCGAACGCCTCGAACGCCGGATCGTCGACGGCGAACGGGGCGGCCTCACCGACGACCTCGACGCGGCCTTGGAGCAGCGGCCCGCCCTGCAGATCATCAACGACACGCTGCTGTCCGGCATGAAGACCGTCGGCGAACTGTTCGGGTCCGGGCAGATGCAGCTGCCGTTCGTCCTGCAGTCCGCCGAGGTGATGAAGGCCGCCGTCGCCCACCTCGAACCGCACATGGAGAAGGGCGACGACGCCGGCAAGGGCCGGATCGTGCTGGCCACCGTCCGCGGCGACGTGCACGACATCGGCAAGAACCTCGTCGACATCATCCTGTCCAACAACGGCTACGAGGTCGTCAACCTCGGCATCAAGCAGCCGATCACGACCATCCTCGACGCGGCCGACGAGCACGGCGCCGACGCGATCGGGATGTCCGGGCTGCTGGTCAAGTCGACGGTGATCATGAAGGAGAACCTCCAGGAGATGAACTCCCGGGGCGTCGCCGCGCGCTGGCCGGTGCTGCTCGGCGGCGCGGCGCTGACCCGGTCCTACGTGGAGAACGACCTCACCGAGCTGTACTTCGGCGACGTCCGCTACGCCCGCGACGCGTTCGAGGGCCTGCGGCTGATGGACGCGATCATGGCCGCCAAGCGCGGGGAGTCGCCGCTGGTCGACGCCGACGCGGAGCAGAAGCGCCTGGAGCGCAAGGAACGCCGCGAACGGTCGCTGCGGATCGCCGAGGCGCGGAAAGCCCGCAAAGCCGAGGAAGAAGCTCACGAAGGGCCGCCGCCCGCGCGCTCGGACGTCGCCACCGACGTCCCGCTGCCGTCCCCGCCGTTCTGGGGTTCACGTGTGGTCAAAGGCGTCCCGCTCGCCGACTACGCCGCGATGCTGGACGAGCGCGCGACCTTCATGGGGCAGTGGGGTCTCAAGGGTGCCCGCGGCGGCGCCGGGCCGACGTACGACGAGCTCGTCGAGTCCGAAGGCCGGCCGCGGCTGCGGTACTGGCTCGACCGGCTGACCGCCGACGGCGTCCTCGCCCACGCGGCCGTCGTCTACGGCTATTTCCCGTGCGTGGCCGAGGGCGACGACCTCGTCGTGCTCAGCGAGCCGGCGCCCGACGCGCCGGAGCGGCTGCGCTTCACCTTCCCGCGCCAGCGCCGCGACCGGCGGCTCTGCCTGGCCGACTTCTACCGCCCGCGTGAGTCGGGCGAAGTCGACGTCGTGCCGTTCACCGTCGTGACCATGGGGCAGCCCATCGCCGACTACGCGAACGAGCTGTTCGCCGCCGACGCCTACCGCGACTACCTGGAGGTCCACGGCCTCGGCGTCCAGCTCACCGAAGCGCTTGCCGAGTACTGGCACTGCCGCATCCGGGGAGAGCTGACCTTCCCGGGCGGTGTGGCGGTCGCCTCAGAGGACCCCGACGACGTCGAGGACTTCTTCAAGCTCGGCTACCGTGGAGCGAGGTTCTCCCTGGGCTATGGCGCCTGTCCCGACCTCGAAGACCGGGCGAAGATCGTCGCCCTCCTCGAACCGGGCCGGATCGGCGTGAAGCTGTCGGAGGAGTACCAGCTGCACCCCGAGCAGTCGACCGACGCGATCGTCTGCCACCACCCGGAAGCCAAGTACTTCAGCACCTGAGGGAGACTCCACTGTGGACGGAATCGATGCCGTGTTGTGGGACATGGACGGCACGCTGGTCGATTCCGAGAAGCTGTGGGACATCGCCCTCTACGAGACCGCGGAATGGCTCGGCGGCAAGCTTTCCGAAGAGCAGCGGATGACGCTCGTCGGGTCCAACATGGACGACACCTCGGCGTACCTCCTCGAAGTGGTCGGCCTTCCGGTGACGCCCGAGGCGATCGCCTCGACCGGCGCGGAGATCCGCCGCCGCACGGCCGGGCTGTTCGACGACGAGCTGCCGTGGCGCCCGGGTGCCCGCGAGGCGCTGACCGCGGTGCGCGAAGCCGGTTTGCGCTCGGCCCTGGTCACCTCGACCGAGCGTGACCTGACCGAGCTGGCGCTGAACACGATCGGCCGGGACTTCTTCGACGCCACGGTCTGCGGGGACGAGGTCGAGGGCTTCAACAAGCCGCACCCGCGGCCGTACCTCAAGGGCGCGGAGCTGCTCGGCGTCGACCCGGCGCGGTGCGTCGCGGTCGAAGACTCGCCGCCGGGCACGGCGTCGGCGGTCGCGGCGGGCTGCACGGTCCTGGTCATCCCGAACGACGTCCCGGTCGAGCCGGGGGAGCGGCGCGTGTTCCGCGACTCCCTCGTCGGCATCGACGTGCCGGCGCTGGCGGCCCTGCTGGGCTGAGCACGCCCATGTCGCATTTCCGCTAGCCCTCGCCCGCGCGCTCGGCGATGCTGGGTCGCGTGCACGAAGATTTCGAGCGGTGCGTGCGGGCCGTGCAGGCGAAGGACGCCCGGTTCGACGGGTGGTTCTACACCGCCGTCCTGACGACGAAGATCTACTGCCGGCCCAGCTGCCCGGTGGTCCCGCCGAAGCCGCGGAACATGAGCTTCTACCCGAGCGCGGCGGCCGCGCAGCAGGCCGGCTTCCGCGCCTGCAAGCGCTGCCGCCCGGACGCGAGCCCGGGGTCGCCGCTGTGGAACGAGCGCGCCGACCTGGTCGCGCGCGCCATGCGGCTGATCGCCGACGGCGTCGTCGACACCGACGGCGTCCAGGGCCTCGCCGACCGGCTCGGCTACAGCGTCCGGCAGGTCCAGCGCCAGGTGTTCGCCGAGGTCGGCGCCGGCCCGCTGGCGCTGGCCCGGGCCCAGCGCGCGCAGACCGCGCGGACGCTGATCGAGACCACCACCCTGCCGATGGCCGAGCTGGCCCTGGCCGCCGGGTTCGGCAGCATCCGGGCGTTCAACGACACCGTCCGCGAGGTGTTCGCCCTCTCGCCGACCGAACTGCGGCAGCGGGCGAAGGGCAAACCGTCGGCGACGGCGGGCGCGATCCCGCTGCGGCTGCCTTACCGGAAGCCGCTCTGCCCCGACAACCTGTTCGGCCACCTCGTCGCCACCGGCGTGCCAGGCGTCGAGGAGTGGCGGGACGGCGCATACCGGCGGACCCTGCGGCTGCCGCACGGCCACGGCGTTGTCGCGCTGCGCCCCGGGGACTCCGCTGCTGGGTACATCGCCTGCCGGCTCACCTTGACCGACCTGCGCGACCTGCCCACAGCGACCAGCCGCTGCCGCCGCCTGCTGGACCTCGACGCGGACCCGGTCGCCGTCGACGACCAGCTCGCCACCGACCCGCTGCTCGCGCCGCTGGTCGAAGCCGCGCCGGGCCGCCGCGTGCCGCGCACGGTCGACGGCGCCGAGTTCGCCGTGCGGGCCGTGCTCGGGCAGCAGGTCTCGACGGCGGCGGCCCGCACCCACGCGGCCCGGCTCGTCGTGGCCCACGGCGAGCCGATCGACGACCCCGAGGGCGGCCTGACCCACCTGTTCCCGTCGCCGGACGCGCTCGCGTCCCTGGACCCGGAGACCCTGGCGATGCCGCGGTCCCGCCGTCGCACGCTGCTCGCGCTGGTCGAGGCGCTGACGGACGGCCTCGACCTCGGCGCGGGCAGCGACTGGGGCGCCACCCGGGCGGCGCTGAGCGCGTTGCCCGGCTTCGGGCCGTGGACGGTCGAGAGCATCGCCATGCGCGCCCTCGGCGACCCCGACGCGTTCCTGCCCACCGACCTCGGCATCAAGTACGCCGCGGAGACCCTCGGCCTCGGCGGCCAGGCCGCCGTCGTCGCCCGGTCGGAGGCCTGGCGCCCGTGGCGCGCCTACGCCACCCAGCACCTGTGGGCCACCGGTGACCATGCGATCAACCGGATGCCCGCCGCCTAGGAGATCCCATGCGTTCCCACAAGGTCATCGACAGTCCCTGCGGCCCGCTGACCCTCGTCGCCGAGGGCGACGCGCTCTGCGGGCTGTACATGCACGAACAGCGCCACCGGCCCGCCGAAGCGACGTTCGGCTCGCCCGGCTCGGTCGAGGTCTTCGCCCGCACCGAGACCCAGCTGACGGAGTACTTCGCCGGGCGACGCCGGGAGTTCGACGTCCCGCTGGCCTTCCGCGGCACGCCCTTCCAGCGGTCGGTGTGGGCGGCGCTGCTCGACATCCCGTACGGCGAAACCGCGTCCTACGGCGAGCTCGCGCAGCTGCTCGGCAAGCCGGCGGCCGCGCGGGCCGTGGGCTTGGCCAACGGGAAGAACCCGATTTCGATCATCGTGCCGTGTCACCGGGTCATCGGTTCGACGGGTTCGCTGACCGGGTACGGCGGCGGCCTCGTGCGGAAGCAGTACCTCCTCGACTTCGAACGCCGTCCCAGTCCTCGGGAGGCAATGTCCACTTCGGTGTGAGATCGGCGGCATCCGCGGCGGGGCGGGGCGGCGCCGCCGGGGCCGGGGTGGAAGGATCTGCAGACCGTGAAGACCTTCGATGAGCTGTTCGCGGAGCTTGCCGAGCGCGCGCGTACCCGTCCCGACGGGTCCGGCACCGTCGTCGCCCTCGACGCCGGAGTGCACGCCCAGGGCAAGAAGGTGCTCGAGGAAGCCGGCGAGGTGTGGATCGCGGCCGAGCACGAGTCCGACGACCGCCTCGCCGAGGAGATCTCCCAGCTGCTGTACCGGGTGCAGGTGCTGATGCTCGGCCGCGGCCTGTCGACCGAGGACGTCTACCGCTACCTGTGACGGGTCGCCCGAAGAACCCGAAGAACGAGGAGAAGAGCGAAATGCTGCGTGTTGCCGTGCCGAACAAGGGAGCCCTCGCCGCCGCGGCGACGGAGATGCTCGGCGAGGCGGGCTACCGGAAGCGGCATGAGCAGCGCGACCTGACCGTGCTCGACCACGTCAACGAGGTCGAGTTCTTCTTCCTGCGCCCCAAGGACATCGCGATCTACGTCGGCTCCGGCGACCTCGACCTCGGCATCACCGGCCGGGACCTGGCGCTCGACTCCGGCGCACCGGTGGAGGAGGTCCAGGCGCTCGGCTTCGGCGGCTCGACGTTCCGCTACGCCGCCCCGGCCGGCCGCGACTGGAAGCCGGCCGACCTGCACGGCAAGCGCCTCGCGACGTCGTACCCGCGGTTGGTCCGCGACGACCTCGCCCGCCACGGCGTCGAGGCCGAAGTGATCCGCCTCGACGGCGCGGTCGAGATCTCGATCCAGCTGGGCGTGGCGGACGCGATCGCGGACGTCGTCGAGTCCGGACGGTCGCTGCGGCAGAACAACCTGGTCGCGTTCGGCGACCCGATCTGCGTGTCGGAAGCGGTGCTGCTGCAGCGTCGCGGAACTCCGGAAAACAAGGCGAAGTCGCAGCTGGCGGCGCGCCTGCGCGGGGTCGTGTTCGCGCAGCAGTACATGATGCTGGACTACGACTGCCCGCGGACGCTGCTCGAGCGCGCGATCGCCATCACGCCGGGTCTCGAGTCGCCGACGGTGGCACCGCTCGCGGACGACGACTGGGTGGCCGTGCGCGCGATGGTGCCGCGCAAGAAGGTCAACCTCATCATGGACGAGCTCGCCGAGGTGGGCGCGAAGGCGATCCTGGCGTCGGACATCCGCTCCTGCCGCCTCTGACCCGGCGCCCGGCCGGCCGCGCGAACCTCAGCGCGGCCGGTTGGGCTTCTTCGGCAGCAGGTCGTAGAGGCCCTTGCGCACGCCGTTGTCGTTGACGTTGCGGGCGACCGCGACCTCCGAGATGAAGTCCTCGAAGACGAACTCCTCGTCGGCCGGGACCACCGCGGGGGCCTGGTTCTGCTCCAGGTAGCTGTCCAGCGTGCCCGCGATCTCGCGGAATGACAGCGCTTGCAGCGTCTCCGGTGCGTACGTCGTCACCGGGACGCCGTGCGCCGCCGCCTCGTTCATCACCACGCCCAGCGGCAGGTGCGAGAGCATCGGGATGCCGAACTCGTACATCTCCTGCAGCGCCGCCGCCGCGTAGTGCGAGATCGGGCGCCGGTAGAGGCTCGGCACCAGGCCGAACCACGACAGCGGCTGCCGCCCGACGGTCTGCTCGACGTACCGGACCTGGTCGGCCAGCAGCCGCAGAGCGCGGATGCTCGTCTTGTCCGGCTGGACCGGGACCAGGATTCCGTGCGACGCCGCCAGCGCGTTGTTGGTCAGCACGTCCAGCGCGGGCGGGCAGTCGATGACGCAGTGGTCGTAGTTGGCGAACTGGATGACCCGGGCCAGCTGCCAGCCGGGCACGCGGAACGAGTCGAGCCGCCGGATCAGGTCGAACATCCCCGGTGACGTCGGCACGACGTCCAGCGCGCCGCCCTTGCCGAGGTTGCTGCGCGGGTGGGGGACGACGAGCTCCTCGATCGGGCCCTTCCACGTCTTGGCCAGCGCTTTCGCCAAGGTCGGCGCGTCCCCGCGGACCTCGGACAGGCCGAGCATCTCGGTCGTCGCGTGGCCCTGCGGGTCGAGGTCGACCAGCAGCACCCGCCGGCCCCGCTCGGCCAGCGCGGCCGCGGTGCCGACGCTCAGTGAGGTCTTGCCGACCCCGCCTTTCTGGTTGACCACCGAGGTGATCTGCATGCCGGAGCGCTCCTCAAGTCGGTCGTTCCGCGAAGGTTATTGGATGCGGGGCCGTTGTGGGTGGCTATCCGCCCCCGGCCTGTCGCGGTCGCACCATGAGCGCCTGCGCGCCGGTGGCCACCGGGCCGCTCGAGTCGTGCAGGATGCTGGTCGCGGTGCCGATCCCGTGCTTGCCGACCAGCGTGACCGCGTCGAGGCCGATCCACTCGCCTGCCGGCACCCGCCGCAGGTGGACGGTCAGCTCGGAGTTGATGAACCACCACTTGCGCGGGTCGAGGAAGTTCGACACACCGTTGCCGGAGTCGGCGACGGTGAACAGCCGCTGCAGCCCGCTCGGCTCCTCGCCGTCGACCAGCGGGACGCGCTGGCGGGCCCAGACGGCCGCCGGGCCGGGCACGTCCATGCCGCCGCGCACCGCCCGCCACTCCACCGCGTCGAGGTAGCCGGCCTGCCAGCCCTCCGGCCACGGCGATTCGGTCACGGTGTCCGGTGCCGGCAGCAGCGGCCCGGCGTCGGTGGCGGCCTCGGCCGTGTCGGCCGTCGCGATGCGCCAGGCCGAAGCCCGCGCCACGACGCGGTCCGCGCTCGCCAGCTCGGCCTGCAGCAGCTCGACCGACCGGCCCGGCCGCTCGATCCGGGCCCGCACCATGAGCTCGGCGACCGGCGCGGGGCCGAGGATCTCGACGGTCACCCGCGCCAGCTCGGCCGGGTGCGCGGGTTCGACGTTTTCGAGCGCACGCACCAGCAACGCCGACGGCGGCCCGAAGTGCTGCGAGTCGGAGGACCACGGGCCGGCCGTGTGTCCGGTCGCGGCATAGCGGCCCTCGCCGAGGGGGACGTAGAACGCGTCGGCCATCAGTCGGCCCGGTCCAGCGGCGTCTCGTCGCCCGCGTCGGGCTCCGGCCAGCCGGGGTAGTCGGGCGGCGTGCCGCCGTACTCCGGGCAGTGCGCCTGGTGGTCGCACCAGTTGCACAGCTTGCTCTTGTTGGCGCGGAAGTCGCCGGTCTTGCCCGCCTTGAGGATGGCCTGCCAGATGGCTTCGAGGGTGCGTTCGAAGCGCACCAGCTCGGCCTCGTCCGGCGTGTAGGCGAGGGACTGGCCGTCGGTGAGGTACATGAGCTTGAGCTGGCGCGGCACGACGCCGCGCAGCCGCCACAGCACGACGGCGTAGAACTTCATCTGGAACATCGCCTTCGCCTCGCCGATTTCGCGGGGCGCGGCGCCGGTCTTGTAGTCGACGACCCGGATTTCGCCGGTCGGCGCGACGTCGACGCGGTCGATGTAGCCGCGCAGCAGGACGCCGGAGCCGAGCTCGATCTCGACGTGCAGCTCGCACGCCTCGGGTTCGAGCCGCCGCGGGTCCTCCAGGTCGAAGTAGGCGTCCAGCAGCTTTTCCGCCGACCGCAGCCAGTCCGCGTGGTCGTCGGGCTTCTCGCCGTCGAACAGCTCGGTCCACTCCGGACGGTCCGCCGAGAGGTCCGTCCACGCCGGGCCGAGCAGCTCCCGCGCCTTCGGCGGGACGCGCTCGGCGGCCGGCAGCGCGAACAGCCGCTCCAGCACCGAGTGGACGAGCGTGCCGCGCAGCTGGGCCTTGGTCGGGACCTCCGGCAGCCGGTCGACCGCGCGGAACCGGTAGAGCAGCGGGCACTGCTTGAAGTCGCTGGCCCGGGACGGCGACAGCGCGGGCCGCCGCCGCACCTCGGTGGCGACGGCGGTGGCTGCTGGGGGATCCGTGGTGACGGTGTCGGCGTCGGGCATGGGCAGAGCGTAACGCCGGGGTCCGACAGTTCCGGCGACCGCAACGCCCGGCACCCGGACCCGTCCGGACGGCACACGTCCGTGCGCGACACCACCGGGACCGGATCACCCGCTTCCCACACCTGGGGCTCTAGGCTCTCCGGCATGGCCGCGACCAGTGAACAGGGCACCGGGGGCACCCGGCAGGCCGTCCTCCCGGACGGCGGTCTCCAGCTGTTCCGGGTCGCCGGCGTCCCCGTGTTGCTGGCGCCGTCCTGGTGGATCGGGTCGCTGATCGTCGTCGTGCTCTACGCGCCGCTGGTCGGCCGGCTGCTCCCGGACGCGTCGACCTTGACGTCGTGGCTGCTGGCCGGCGCGTTCGCGCTGCTGCTGGGCCTTTCGGTGCTCGCGCACGAGCTCGGGCACTGCGTCGCCGCGCTGCGGCTGGGGATCCCGGTCCGGCGGGTGCGCCTGTTCCTGCTCGGCGGGCTGTCCGAAGTGGCCCGCACGCCGAAGCGGCCGGTCCACGAGGGCCTGGTCGCCGCGGCGGGCCCGGCGGTGTCGCTGCTGCTGGGCGGGTTCTGCGGCCTGCTGATGTTCGCCGTCCCGCCGGACGGCGCGGTCTGGATGCTCGTGGCCGAATGCGCGGTCGCGAACCTCGCGGTCGGCGTGTTCAACCTCCTGCCCGGCCTGCCGCTCGACGGCGGGCGGCTGGTCCGCGCCGGCGTCTGGGCGGCCACCGGGGTCCGCGCCAAGGGCACGCGCGCCGCCGTCGCCGGCGGCGGGGTCGTGGCGGCGGGACTGCTCGTGTGGGCCCTGTGGGGCCTGGCGACCGGCAGCCCGGACCGGTGGCTGCGCCTGGGCGTCTGCGTCGTCACCGCGTGGTTCGTCATCCTCGGCGCGCGTTCCGAGCTCACCGCCGAGGCGCGCCGCACCTGGCCGGAAGGTCTGGACCTCGCCGAGCTGGTGCGGCCGGTGCTGCAGCTGCCCGCCGAAAGCCCGGTGTCGGACGCGCTCGCCGCGTCGGCGGGCCGGGGCGTGGTGCTCGTCCGCGCGGACGGCGTCGCGGCCGGGCTGCTCGACACCGGCGCGGCGGAGCGCCTCGCGGGCACTTCGCCGCACGCGCCCGCCGAGCTCGCGGCGGAGCCGATCCGCGCGGAAACCGTCCTGCTGGCCTCGGAACCGGGGGAGGACGTCGTCGAGCGGGTCCGCGAGACCGCGGCGTGGCAGTTCCTCGTCGTCGACGACGAGGGCCGCCCGGCGGGCGTACTGCGCCGGGACGACCTGCGCGCCGCGCTGAACCGCCGTACCCGCTGAGGCCGCGCCCCGGACGGCCTGCGAAGATCTGTCGTCGGCCATTCGGGGTACAGGAGGAAGTGTTGTCGGTCAGCGGACCGTTTCGCGCGGGTGATCGGGTGCAGTTGACCGACTCGAAGGGGCGGCACTACACCTTGACGCTGGCCGACGGCGGGGAGTACCACACCCACCGCGGCGCGCTCGCCCACGACGACCTCATCGGCCGTCCCGAGGGCTCGGTGGTGGTGTCCGCGGGCGGGTCGACGTACCTGGCCCTGCGCCCGCTGCTGCCGGACTACATCTTGTCGATGCCCCGCGGCGCGCAGGTGATCTACCCGAAGGACGCCGCGCAGATCGTGATGTGGGGCGATATCTTCCCGGGCGCCCGCGTGCTCGAAGCCGGCGCCGGCTCGGGCGCGCTGACGTGCTCGCTGCTGCGCGCGGTCGGCTCCGAAGGGCACGTGAGCTCGTACGAGATCCGCGACGACCACGCCGTGCACGCCGAGCACAACGTCGTGAAGTTCTTCGGGGAGAAGCCGGCGAACTGGTCGCTCACCGTGGCGGACCTGGCGACCCACGAAGGCGAGGTCGACCGGGTCGTGCTGGACATGCTGGCCCCGTGGGACCAGCTGCCGAACGTCGCCGCGCACCTGGTGCCGGGCGGCGTGCTGACGGTCTACGTGGCGACGGTGACGCAGCTTTCCCGCGTCACCGAGTCGCTGCGCGAGCAGCAGTGCTGGACCGAGCCCGAATCGTGGGAAACGCTGATGCGGCCGTGGCACGTGGTGGGCCTCGCGGTGCGCCCGGACCACCGGATGGTCGCGCACACGGCGTTCCTGCTCACCGCCCGCCGGCTTGCTGACGGGACGGTTTCGCCCCGCGTGTCCCGGCGGCCGTCGAAGGGCAAGGGCTAGCGAGGGTGTCGCCGCGCCGGAAGGCCGGGTTCGCAGTGGCAGCGGCCGTCGTGACCGTCCTGGTGGTGCTGTGCGTGTTCTTCGCGCCGGCCTGGCTTGTCGGCACGTCGCCGGGGCTGGGGCCGGCGGATCGGCTGAAGGCCGTCAACGACGTTCGTGCCACGCTGCTGCAGGCGCTGGGCGGCCTGCTCGCCCTGGCGGGTGTCGGCCTGGGTGCGCTCCTCACGTCCCGGCAGCTGCTGCTCAACCGGGAGAGCCGGTCGATCGACCTGTTCACCAAGGCGATCGGCCAGCTCGGGGCCGAGCAGGGGCCGACGCGGCAAGGCGCGGTCTACGCGCTGGAGCAGCTGGCCGGCCTCGATCCCCGCTATCGCGGGCACATCCACGCGCTGCTGACGTCCTTCATCTGCTCCCGGGCACCGTGGGAACCCGAGGCAGCGGACCGCGAAGGGGGTCCGGCGGACGATGTCTCGGCCGCGATCGCGGCGCTGGACCGCGGCGGGATGATCGAGCCGGACGCGGCTTCCGAACTCGAGCGGGTCGACCTGCGGAACGCCGACCTGACCGGCCTGGCGATACCGAAAGTCTGTTTCGCCGGGGCGAACCTGGCGGGCGCGGTGCTGCGGAAAGCGAACCTCACCGGCGCGACGCTGACCGGCACGATCCTGCGGGCCGCGGATCTGCGCGGCGCCGACCTCACGGGCGCGGACCTGGCCGGCGCGGACCTCACCGGGGTCACGGCCGACGGCACCACCCGCTGGCCCGCCGGATTCACGCCGCCCCGTTAGCCCGGGACGCACCAGCGGCCGGACTCCTTGTGCAGCGGGAAGGGCGTGTCCTTCGTGCCGCCCGGGGCCTCGACGTGCACCTTCGCCGTCGCTGACTCGCCGCGGACCTCCGGCGGCTCCTTCAAGGTCGCCGTCAGCGGGCCGGCCGCGTCCCACATCCGCTGCAGCCTCCCCAGCGCCTCCGCGGTCTGCGGGCGACAGGTCAGCCTGCCGAACGCCGCCGAGTCGTGGGCCTTGATCGCGTCCACGATCGCGCGGGCCAGCACGTTCACCGCGGCGGTGTCGACCGCGCTCGGCGCCGCGGAGGCCGTGGTCCGGGGCGCCGGGGGCGGGCTCGACGGCGCGGGCGGGGAGCCGGACGGCGCGATGAGCAGCAGTCCGAGCACCACGCCCGCCCCGGCCACGCCGAGCAGCACGAGCCCGGCGGCGAGCGCGCGGTTCACCGAAGGCGCGGGCTCACGAGCCGTCCGCCTTCACGTTGGACAGGCACCACAAGCCGGATTCCTTCTGGGCCGACATCGTGCCCACCTTCGTCTTGGTGCCGTCCGTGGCCGAGTAGCGCACGGTGGACTTGTCCCCGGTGTCCTGCGGCGAGCCGGTCAGCTTGACCGTCACCTTCGGGATGTTGCCCGTGGTGCCCTCGAACACGCTCCGGCAGATCGTGTCGGCCAGCGCCTTCTCGTCACCCGCGTTGTAGGCGGCGATCGTCGTGTCGAACAGCTCCTGCGAGCTGCCCTTCCCGGACGGCGCGGGGCCGCTCGCCGGTTTGGTGCCCTGCGTGGAGGGGCTGGTCGGCGAGGTGGCCCGGGGCTTCGACGCGGACGTCTTCGGCGCGGACGTCGGCGCCGCGGAGCTGCTGCTGGCGGGCGCCGCGGTGGTGCCGCCATCCCCGTTGGCCAGGACGGCCCACGTCACCCCGCCGGCGACGAGGACCGCCGCGGCGGCCGCGATGCCGACGATGAGCCAGGTTTTCTTTTTCTTGGGCGGCGGCGGGTCACCGAAGCCGCCGCCTCCGTACGGGTCGTAACCGCCGAAGCCCGGCTGCTGCTGCGTCGGCTGGCCCCACTGGTCCTGCTGGGGCTGCTGCCCGTACTGGGGGTAGCCCTGCTGGGGCTGAGGGCCCGTCTGGGGCGGGTAACCGCCCTGCTGCGGCTGCCCGTACGGATCGGGCTGGCCGAACTGCTGGGTGCCGCCGTAGCCCGGCTGGGGCTGCGGTCCGCTCTGGGGGTAGCCGCCGGGCTGCTGGCCGTACGGCCCGGGCTGCTGCCCGTAGCCGCCGGGCTGCTGCCCGTAGCCGCCCGGTTGCTGCGGCGGGTAGGTCATGGGTGGTGCCCCCTAGCGTTCCTTCGACGGTGACCCGGCCTTCGAGACGGCCGACGTCGGCCCGATGCTAGCCATCGCGCGACACCGCCGCGCGGTTAGGGCGGAACTGGCCCGAATCGTCATCTCCGGGCGGGGTTGGGCCGTCCCGGGGCCGGGTACTCCCGACGTGCTTGGTTCGTCCAGGCCCGGACGGACCCGCGACGCGCCGGGGTCACGGCACCGAAATGGCCTCTTGCGCTGCGGGAATGTCCGTGCTGGACCAGGCGAAGAAACCGCGACGCGCCGATCTTGTGATCCGGAAAGGGCTTTTCTTGTCGGTGATCGCCGGTACCGTGGAATGAAAAGCACTCCGAGGAGGTGCCCGATGCATCATGACCTTCCCGGAGGTCGGCGCGAGGAGGCCGACCCTTCAGCAACATCCGGAGCTGGGACGACGGCGGACGAGCAGGCTCGGCAGATCCGTTTTCTCGAAGAGGAAGTGGCGCTGCTGCGCCGCAAACTGACCGACTCGCCACGGCAGAACCGAGTTCTCGAACAGCGGCTCGCCGAGGCCTCGGAAAGGGTGAGCCAGCTCACCGAGCGCAACACCAAACTGGTCGAAACCCTGCGTGAGGCGCGAGGACAGCTCCTCGCGCTGCGTGAGGAGGTCGACCGGCTGGCCCAGCCGCCGTCCGGCTACGGCGTCTTCGTCGAGGCGTACGAGGACAACACGGTGGACGTCTACACGGCGGGCCGGAAGATGCGGGTGTCGGTGTCGCCCGCGGTCGAGCTCTCTTCGTTGCGACGCGGCCAGGCGCTGCGGCTCAACGAGGCGCTCACCGTGGTCGAGGCCGGCGGTTTCGAACGCACCGGCGAGGTGTGCGCGTTGCGTGAGGTGCTCGCCGCCGACGTCGAGGGCGGCAGCCTTCGCGCGCTGGTGGTCGGGCACGCGGACGAGGAGCGGGTGGTCCTGCTCTCCGACCTGCTGGCCGAGCAGCCGCTCAAGCCGGGCGACTCGCTGCTGGTCGACTCCAAGGCCGGTTACGCGTACGAGCGCGTGCCGAAGGCGGAGGTCGAGGACCTGGTGCTGGAGGAGGTGCCCGACGTCCGCTACGAGGACATCGGTGGCCTCACCCGGCAGATCGAGCAGATCCGCGACGCGGTGGAACTGCCGTTCCTGCACGCCGACCTGTACCAGGAGTACCAGCTGCGCCCGCCCAAGGGCGTCCTGCTCTACGGCCCGCCGGGCTGCGGCAAGACGCTCATCGCCAAGGCGGTGGCGAACTCGCTGGCCAAGAAGGTGGCGGCGGCGCGGGGCGACAACGAGGACGGGAAGTCCTACTTCCTGAACATCAAGGGTCCCGAGCTGCTCAACAAGTTCGTCGGGGAGACCGAGCGGCACATCCGCTTGATCTTCCAGCGGGCGCGGGAGAAGGCCTCCGAGGGCACCCCGGTGATCGTGTTCTTCGACGAGATGGACTCGATCTTCCGGACCCGTGGGTCGGGCGTGTCGTCCGACGTCGAAACCACGATCGTGCCGCAGCTGCTGTCGGAAATCGACGGTGTCGAAGGCCTGGAGAACGTCATCGTCATCGGCGCCTCCAACCGCGAGGACATGATCGACCCGGCGATCCTGCGGCCGGGCCGGCTCGACGTCAAGATCAAGATCGAGCGTCCGGACGCCGAAGGCGCGAAAGACATCTTCTCCAAGTACCTGGCCGAAGGCCTGCCGATCCACGCCGACGACCTCGCCGAGTTCGGCGGGGACCCGAAGGCGACGTTCGACGCGATGATCCAGCACACCGTCGAGCGGATGTACGAGGAGAGCGACGAGAACCGGTTCCTCGAGGTTACCTACGCCAACGGGGACAAGGAAGTCCTGTACTTCCGCGACTTCAACTCGGGCGCGATGATCCAGAACATCGTGGACCGGGCGAAGAAGTCGGCGATCAAGTCGGTGCTGGAGACCAAGCAGCCGGGTCTCCGCGTGCAGCACCTGCTCGACGCGATCGTCGACGAGTTCGCGGAGAACGAGGACCTGCCCAACACCACCAACCCGGACGACTGGGCCCGGATCTCCGGCAAGAAGGGCGAGCGGATCGTCTACATCCGCACGCTCGTCACCGGCAAGAACCAGGACTCGGGGCGGGCGATCGACACCGCCACGAACACCGGTCAGTACCTGTAGTTTCCGACGCGCGATGGGGCGGTCGCTTCGGCGGCCGCCCCATCGGCGTGTCTAGCGGCCGGCGAGCGCGGGTTCGGGCCGGCGTCGCCGCAGGCGTCCGTGGGCCGCGAGGATGCCGATCACGATCAGGACCGCGCCGGCCGGCTGGTTCCAGCTCACCGGTTCCCCGAGGACCAGCACGCCGAGCAGCACCCCGACCACCGGTGTGAGGTAGGTCACCGCCGAGGCGTTGGCCGCGCCCCAGGCCGCGATGATCCGGACGTTCCAGACGTAGGCGATCCCCGTGCCGAAGACGCCGAGCGCCACCATGCTCGCCACCACCACGAGGTCCAGGTGCACCGGCGTGGTCGCGATCGCGGGCGCCAGCAGGCCGAGCAGGACCGTCGCCGACCCGGTCTGACCGAACGCGACGACGACCGGGTCGACACCACGCGGAGAGACGAACCGGCGCATGTAGACGAAGCACGCGCCGTAACAAGTCGTAGCGCCCAAGCACGCGAGCTGCGCCGTCAGCTGGTGCGAGACGTCGACACCGTGCCACACCCCGACGATCGTGAGCACGCCGAGGAACCCGAGCGACAGGCCGAGCACGCGCGGCGGCGTGAACCGCTCTTCGGGCAGGGCCGCGGCGGCGAGCAGCATCGTGACGAGCGGCGTCGTCGCGTTGAAGATGCTGGCCAGACCGGACGAAATGTACTGTTCCGCCCACGAGAACAGCAGGAACGGCACCACGCACAGCAGCACCGAAACGACCGCGAGGTGACCCCACAGCACGGGATCCCGGGGGAGCGGCCGCCGGCGCGCGACCAGCACGACGGCCAGCGCGAGTGCGCCCAGCGAAACCCGCGCGAGCGCGATCTGCGCGGGGGAGAGCCCGGCCAGGCCCACCTTGATGAACAGGAAACTCGCACCCCACACGACGGCCAGCAGCGCGAACCGCGCCGTGACCCCGAAACCCGCCGCACCGAACCGCATGGGCGCAGTCAAGCCGGGACGACCGGGGTGGGGCCAGCGGTTTTCGGACGTCTCAATCCGTATAACGACCTATACGCACCGGGGTAGAATGCCGCCCATGGCGCCGGGGGACGAGGGATGGCAGCGAGCGGTCGCGCACATCGCGAGCCGCGTGACCGGGCCGCCTATGCCCGAAGACCTGGACGTCACCGTCCACTTCCACCCGGACCGCCTGGTGGGGGAGGTGCCGTTGCTGCGGCACCTCGGCACGGACGGCGTCTACCGGTCGCAGTTCGAGACGGGCACGAGCAACGGCGGCCTCACCGCGCACGCCGGGGGAGACCGACGGCGCTGGGAGAGCCGCATGTTCGGCGGCGTCTACGACGACCTGCCGCCGGCCGCCCGGCCGAAGTACGGCTCGCTCAACTACCGCCGCCGCCCCGCGGGCGGTTCGGTCCGGTTCGGCTCGTCCCACCTGGTGCTGAAGCGGGAAGTGCTGGCGCGGACGACGTTCTGCTACCCGGACAGCTTCGGCGAGCCCGAGGACTTCGGCACCGCGACGCACATGCCGTTGCTGCGCCTCGCCGAAGCGGACGTCCAGGACGAGCTCGACGACCACATCGAGGCCCACGTCCACGGCCCGCTCCGGCTGGCCGCCGACGTCGAGGCGCTCGTCCTGGACCCGGCGTTCCGCGGCACCGACGTCGAGGCGGCGGCCGCCGGGCTGCCGTTTCCGGCCCGCTGGCACCACGGGTTCCGCCTGCCGGTCGAGGTGCTGGCCGAGCACGCGGACTACCGCGGCGAGGACGTCGTGCGGGCGGGCAAGGAGATCGCCGAGGACGGCCGGCTCGACGCCCGGGTCATCGGCGACGCCGTCCGCGCCGGCCGGCACGATCCGCAGGTGCTCAAGCGCGTCTGGCACTGCACCGCCCGGTTCGGCCTACGCGGCGACGGGTAGCAGCGCCTCGGCCAGCCGGCGCCAGTGCGGCATCGCCGACCCGCCCGGCTCGATGCCGATGACCTGGATGCCCACGTGGTCGGCGCCCGCGTCGAGGTGCGCGCCCAGCTTCGCGGTGATCGTCTCGAGGTCGCCCCAGAACACCAGGTCGTCGACGATCCGGTCGGCCGCGCCGTCGATCTCCTCCTGGGTGTAGCCGAGCCGCCGGAACTTCGCGATGTTGTACGGCTGCGTGAGGTACGGGTGCAGGTGCTCGCGGGCGGTCTCGCGCGCCTTCGCCGGGTCGGTCTCGAACAGCACCGCGTGCTCGACGCCGAGGAACGGGTCGCCGCCGAGGATCTCCCGCGCCTGGGCCGTGTGCTCGGGCGTGACGTGGTAGGTGTGCGCGCCGGCCGCGTGGTCGCGGGCCAGTTCCAGCATCTTGGGGCCGTAGGCGGCCAGCAGCCGCCGCATCGGGGCCCGCGGCGCGGGGTTGGCGAACGCGGCGGCGTCCATCGCGTCGAGGTAGTCGCGCACCGCTTGCAGGGGCTTCGGGCCGGGGACCCCGCCGAAGCCGAGGCCGAGCAGGTGGCGGTCCGGGTAGGCGTCGGCGAGCAGCAGGGCCGCGCCCCGCGTCGAGCGCGGCTCCCGGGAGCCGATCTGCGCGATGCCGTTGACGACGGTCAGGTTCTCCGTGGCCGCCAGCAGGAAACCGGCGTGGGTGAGCGCTTCGCGGCCGTCGGTCTCCGGGATCCAGAGCGCCGGCCAGCCGAGTTCTTCCAGTTCCCGCGCGGACTCCCGGATCAGGCTCGCCGGCCGGCTCTCGAAGTCGAACGTCCAGATGCCGTAGCGGCCGAGCCGCATCCCCTCGATGGTGGTCATGGATCGAAGTATCGCAGAACAACGATTTGAGTCAACCCGGTCAGGGTGGAGGCGTGTCGCCGCGGTGCGTCTTGCGTATAACGACCTATACTCACTGGCCGTGAGCGAAGAAACGCACCGGCCCCGCGCGCCCATCACCGAGTCCGACGTCCTGGCCTGGCTGGAGACGACGGCGGCCGCCGTCCAGGCGGGGGAGGTGGGTGCCCAGGAGCTCATCGACATCCTCGGCGAGCTCCGCCGCGCCTCGGCGGCGTGTGCCGACGCCTCCGACTGGGCGCTGCTCGCCGCGCGCGAGGGCGGCGCGAGCCTGCGCCAGATCGCGCCGGTCTTCGGCAAGGGCTACGTCCGGGCGCCGGCCGCGCGCCTGGAGAAGCTGCACCGGCAGGCGCAGAACTCCGACCAGTGGCTGGCCATCCTCCGGCACAAGCAGACGGCGTGAGGGCACCCGTGGACCGCCTCGCGCTCGGCCTGGCGGCGCTGGGCCGTCCCGCCTACATCAACCTCGGCCGCGACGGCGCCCTCCCGCCGGTGCGGGACGTGGATTCCATGCGGGCCGCGACGTTCGCGGTCCTCGACGACGCCTACGCCGCGGGCGTCCGGCACGTCGACGTCGCCCGGTCGTACGGGCGCTCGGAGGAGTTCCTGGCCGGCTGGCTCGCCGAGCGCGGGCACACCGACGTCGAGGTGTCCAGCAAGTGGGGCTACGCCTACGTCGGGGACTGGCGGCTCGACGCCGACGTGCACGAGGTCAAGGAGCACTCGGCGGCCCGGTTCGCGACGCAGTGGGCGGAAACCCTGACGCTGCTACGGGAACGCGTCGGTCTCTACCAGGTGCATTCGCTCACTGTGGACAGTCCGCTGTTCACCGACGAGCCGCTGATCGAGGCGCTGGCCGAGCTTTCCGCGAACGGCGTCGCCGTCGGGTTTTCGACGTCCGGGCCGGCGCAGGCGGCCGCGATCGAGCGGGCGTTCGCGCTGGAAGTGGTCGGGCGGCCGGTGTTTTCCGCGGTGCAGTCGACGTGGAACGTCCTCGAGCAGTCGGCCGGCCCGGCCCTCTCCGCGGCGCACGCGGCCGGAAAACGCGTGCTGGTCAAGGAAACCCTCGCCAACGGCAGGCTCGCCGTGCAGGCGCCGAAGACCGTGCTCGACATCGCGTCCGCGCACGGGATCGGCCCGGACGCCGTCGCGGTCGCCGCGGTGCTCGCCCAGGACTGGGCGGACACCGCCGTCATCGGCCCCGCCAGCCCGGGTCAGCTGGAAGCGAACCTGCGCGCCACGACGCTGGAGCTGGGCGCGGCCGACCGGGACGCGCTGGCCGGGCTCGCCGAGGACCCCGGTGCCTACTGGCGACACCGGTCCTCCTTGGCGTGGGACTGAACGGCTGCACTACCCTTCGCTGGCACGCCACGGACGACAGGAGGCCGGAGCAGGTGCGTCATCGGCAGGTGATCGCGTTGACCGCGGTCGCGTTGGTGGGTCTCACGGGCTGCGACGGGCCCGATCCGAACAACCTGGAGACGTACTACGACGATCCGGTACCCACGTCCTCGGCGGCACCCGCGGCACCGAAGACGTCGGAAGTCCCGGTGAGCCCGGCGAAGGCGACCCCGGCGGAGCCCGATCTCGGCGGGCTCGCGCAGCGGGCGCTGCTGTCCGACGCGGACGTCGCCGGGGAAGGCGTGCAGCCGGGCCCGGGTGAGGCTTCGGGCTGCCTGGCGGACGGGCCGTCGGCGGGCAGCTGGACCGCGTCCTGGCGCTACCCCAGCGGGTCGGAGCTGAGCCACCGCGTCGTGGTGTTCCCGGACCGGTCGGCCGCGCGGGCCGTCGCGGAAAACGAGTGCGCGGGCAAGACGGTGAGCGTCCCCGTCCAGCCCGGGGTCGAGCGGCAGCAGGCCTGGAGCGACGGCAAGACCTGCACGGTGCTGCTGGCCAAGGGAATGCTCGTGTCCGAGCTGACCGTCTCGGCGAGCACCGGGGCCCGCGCGGTGGACGCGGCCAAGCGCCTGCTGCCCGCGATGGCGGCGAAGCTGACCGCTCAGCCGTAGCGGCGGAACCACTCCTGGACGCCTTCGCGGCCGTCGGGGATGAAGGGCAGCTCGGGTGCCGGGTCGTCGACCCAGGCGCGGAGGTCTTCCAGCGGGATCCAGCGCCCTTCGACGATCTCTTCGGCCTGGTGGTGGATCGGGCCGTCCCAGCGGACTTCGAACGCGAAGTTGTGGCAGCGGTTGCGGCCGTCGTCGTAGACCTTGGTGAACAGCGGCACGGGTTCCACCCCGTGGACGCCGAGCTCTTCGGCCAGTTCGCGGCGGGCGCACTCGGCCGGGGTTTCGCCCGCGGCGACCACGCCGCCGGCCCAGCAGTCCCAGGTCGAGGGCCACACGTCCTTCACCGCGGTGCGGAGGTGCACGTAGACGGCGGTTCCGTCACCCGAACGGACCAGCACGACGCCGGCGGCGTGCCACAGCGCCTCCGCGCGGATCCGGGAGCGGGGGGTCGTGCCGACGACGGAGCCGGCCTGGTCATAGAGCGCAACGAGTTCGTCACTGCCTGGCATGGGTGCATCGTTCCACTAGGACGACCCCGTAGGGTGGTGGACATGCGGCGGATCATGGGAACCGAAGTCGAGTACGGCATCTCCGTGCCGGGCGACGCGACGGCGAACCCGGTACTCACCTCGACCCAGGTCGTGCTGGCCTACGCGGCCGCGGCCGACATCCCGCGCGCCCGGCGGGCGCGGTGGGACTACGAGGTGGAGTCGCCGCTGCGCGACGCGCGCGGGTTCGACCTGACCGGGCCCGGCGGGCCGGGGCACGACCCGGACGTCGAGGACCTCGGCGCGGCGAACGTCATCCTGACCAACGGCGCGCGGCTGTACGTCGACCACGCGCACCCGGAGTACTCGGCGCCCGAGGTGACGAACGCGCGCGACGCCGTCATCTGGGACAAGGCGGGGGAGCGGGTGATGGAGGAGGCCGCGCTCAAGGCGGCGTCCGTGCCCGGCCAGCCCCCGCTGCAGCTGTACAAGAACAACGTCGACGGCAAGGGCGCGAGCTACGGCACGCACGAGAACTACCTGTGCGCGCGCTCGACGCCGTTCACCGCCATCATCGCGGGGCTGACGCCGTTCTTCGTGTCGCGGCAGGTCGTGACCGGCTCGGGCCGGGTCGGGATCGGCCAGCAGAGCGAAGAGGCCGGGTTCCAGCTCTCCCAGCGTGCGGACTACATCGAGGTCGAGGTCGGCCTGGAGACGACGCTGAAGCGCGGGATCATCAACACCCGCGACGAGCCGCACGCGGACGCGGACAAGTACCGGCGGCTGCACGTCATCATCGGCGACGCGAACATGTCGGAGTACTCGACGTACCTGAAGGTCGGCACGACGGCGCTGGTGCTGGACCTGATCGAGTCGGGCATCCGGTTCGACGACCTGAAGCTCGACGAGCCGGTCAAGGCCGTACACCAGATCAGCCACGACCCGACGCTCAAGACGCAGGTCGCGCTGGCGAACGGGAAGAAGTACACCGGGCTGGACCTGCAGTTCGCCTACCACGAGATCGCTTCGCAGAACCTGGAGCGCACCGGCGCGGACGAGGCGTCCAAGGAGGTCCTGCGGGTCTGGGGCGAGGTCCTGGACGCGCTGGCCCGCGACCCGCAGGAGTGCGCGGACCGGCTGGACTGGCCGGCCAAGCTGCGGCTGCTCGAGGGCTACCGGCAGCGGGACCAGCTGGCCTGGGGCGCGCCGCGGCTGCGCCTGGTGGACCTGCAGTACTCGGACGTGCGGCTGGCGAAGGGCCTGTACAACCGGCTCGTGACGCGCGGGTCGATGAAGCGGCTGGTGACGGAGGAAGAGGTGCTGGCCGCGGTGACGACGCCGCCGTCGGACACGCGGGCCTACTTCCGGGGCCGGGCGCTGGAGAAGTACGCGACGTCGATCGCGGCGGCTTCGTGGGATTCGGTCATCTTCGACGTCGGCAAGGAGTCGCTGGTGCGGATCCCGACCCTGGAGCCGTTGCGGGGGACGAAGGCCCACGTCGGCAAGCTGCTCGACGAGTCGGCGACGGCGGAGGACCTGGTGGAGGCGCTCACCGGTTCGGACTAGGCGTGACGCACCAGCGATCGCGGCGTTGCCCCGAATGTCGGGGCCGCTGGGTAGGCTAGGAAACATCAGCCAGACCGGGAGGCGAGATGGCCCAGGAAAAGATCGAAAAGCACGGCGGTGGTGACTCCGACGAGGAGTTCGACGACACCGGCGCGGCGGGTCAGGAGCGGCGCGAGAAGCTCGGCGAGGACGTGGACACGATCCTGGACGAGATCGACGACGTGCTCGAAGAGAACGCCGAGGACTTCGTCCGGGCCTACGTGCAGAAGGGCGGCGAGTAAGCCGCTCGGGCGCCGCGCCCTTGCCGACCGTTCAGCCGGCGGCCGGGGCCCCGCGTGACGGCTGGCCGCACGCGGGGCTTCGGCCCGCACAGATGGGATTTTTGAGCACGTATGGACAACACCAGGGGCATCTCGGGTCCCGCGCTGCCGGCCGCGTACTTCTCGTCGGCGACGTCGTCGTTTTCGGACTTCCTGCGCGAGCAGGCGCCTGAGCTGCTCCCCCAGCGGAAGGTGTCGCCGGGCGTGGCGGAGCTGGGTGTGCCGCACGGGACGACGATCGTCGCCTGCACCTTCGCGAGCGGGGTGCTGATCGCGGGTGACCGGCGGGCGACGTCGGGGAACCTGATCGCGAGCCGGGACATCGAGAAGGTGCACGTCACCGACGAGTACTCGGCCGTGGGCATCGCGGGCACGGCGGGGCTGGCCGTGGAGATGGTGCGGCTGTACGCCGTGGAGCTCGCGCACTACGAGAAGATCGAGGGCGTTTCGCTGTCGCTGGACGGCAAGACGAACAAGCTGGCCGGGATGGTCAAGGGCAACCTCGAGATGGCGATGGCCGGGCTGGCGGCCATCCCGCTGTTCGTGGGGTACGACCTGGAGGCCGAGGACGCCAAGCACGCCGGGCGGATCGTCTCGTACGACGCCGCGGGCGGGCGCTACGAGGAGAACGGCGGCTACGCGGGCATCGGCTCGGGTTCGCTGTTCGCGAAGTCCGCGCTGAAGAAGCTGCACGACCCGGACGCCGACGCCGAGGGCGCGATCCGCGTCGCGGTGGAAGCGCTGTACGACGCGGCCGACGACGACACCGCGTCGGGCGGGCCGGACCTGGTGCGGCGGATCTTCCCGAGCGTCGTGACGATCACCGCCGAGCACGGGGCCGTGCAGCTGCCCGAGTCGGAGACCGCGGCGGTCGCGGAAGCCGTCGTGGCGGGGCGGATCGAACGCCAGCAGCGCCGGCTTTCCTGACGCGGGCGGAGAACCAGTGAACGTGGAACCACCGGAAGACCTGGAGCGCACACCGTGACGATGCCGTTGTATGCCTCTCCCGAGCAGCTGATGCGGGAGCGTTCCGAGCTGGCGCGCAAGGGCATCGCGCGCGGCCGGAGCGTCGTGGTGCTGAAGTACGCGGGCGGCGTGCTGTTCGTGGCGGAGAACCCCTCGGCCACGCTGCACAAGGTGTCCGAGATCTACGACCGGATCGGCTTCGCCGCGGTCGGGCGCTACAGCGAGTTCGAGAACCTGCGCGTGGCGGGCATCCGGCACGCGGACCTGAAGGGCTACCAGTACGACCGGCGTGACGTGAGCGCGCGGGCGCTGGCGAACGCGTACGCGGCGACCCTGGGCAGCATCTTCACCGAGCAGCTGAAGCCGTTCGAGGTGGAGGTCTGCGTGGCGGAGGTCGGGGCGAGCTCGGCGGAGGACCAGCTGTACCGGCTGACCTACGACGGGTCGATCTTCGACGAGCCGCAGTACATCGTGATGGGCGGCCAGAACGAGAAGATCGCGGCGAAGCTGAAGGAGACGTTCGAGGACGGCCTGGACCTGCAGGCGGCTCTGGGGGTGGCGGTGGCCGCGCTGCGGACGCCGACCCAGCCGTCGACGTCCTCGACGGCGTCGTCGAGCTCCTCGGCGTCCTCGTCCGCGTCGTCCGCTTCGGCGAACGGCAACGGCGAGGCCGACCCGATCAAGCTGGAGGTGGCGGTGCTGGACCGCGACCGCCCGCGCCGGTCGTTCCGCCGCCTGACGGGCACGGCGCTGGACTCGCTGCTGCCGGTGCCGGACCCGGTGGGCGAGGAGCCGGAGAGCAAGCCGGAAGGCGAGTAACAACTCACGGAGGCGGGGGCGTGGCCGGGTGGCCGCGCCCCCGCCTTCGTCATGCGGGCCGCCGGGCGATGGCGAGCAGGTGCGCGCTGGCGTGGATGAGCAGCGGGTCCTGTTCGACGATTCTCGCCGCCCGCGCCGCGGCTTCGACGCGGTGCGGGAACTCCGTCAGGCCCGCTTCGTCCAGTGCGGGCCAGGAAGGCCCTTCGACCCCGAAGACGGCGGTGCCGGTGAAGCCCGCCGCGGTCACTTCGTCGCGGAGTTCGGCCGCGGTGTGCCAGTGGGTGGGGACGAAGCCGACATGACCGTCGTACGCGCCGGTCTGCACGACGGCGCGGACCGGCTCGGCGAGCGCGTCGGTCAAGGTGCCCGCGGCGCCGGTCTCCAGCACGGACAGGTAGCGGCTGATGCCCGCCGCCGCGAGGAGACCGCCCGGGCGCAGGACCCGCCACGCCTCGGACAGCGCGCGAGCGCGCGCCGCCGGCTCGACGAGGTGGTACAGCGGACCCAGGAGCAGAACCACGTCTTGCGACGCGTTCCCGGCGGTGAGGTCCCGGGCATCGCCGGCTTCGGCGGTGACGCCGGGCAGCGCCGCCGCTTCGGCGACGTGGGCGGGCACGACGTCGACCAGGTGCACCCGGTGCCCGTCGGCGGCCAGCCAGGCCGCGTGAACGCCCGTGCCGCCGCCGACGTCGAGCACCCGGGAGCGCCCGGGCAGGAAGCGCCGCAGGAGCTCCCGCGTCCGCAGGAACTCGAGCCTGCCGTGCGGGGTGCGGGCGAGGCGGGTGTCTTCGGCCGGGCCGGTCAGGTAGTGCGTCTCGAGGTCCATGTCCCAGGGTCTCGGACGCCTCAACCGGATTTCAGGACGTGGCGGGGGAGGCCCGGAAGTTCTGGTCGGCGAACGCCAGCAGGTACGGCAGCGTCGCCCGGGCCGTGTGCCACGTGTGGTTGAACCCCCGCTCCGCGTGGACCACCGCGTCCTGGCCGCGGGCGTGCAGGGCGTCGGCGATCCGGCGGGCCGTCGTGACGTCCGTGGGCGCGCCGGTGCCGACCGCGAGCATCACCGAGATCTTCGCCGGGAAGTTCATCGTGGGGAGGTACCGCCGCGGGGTGTTCGCCGCGATCGCCGCCTTGTTGCCGTCCAGCACCCCGACCGAGTCGTTCAGGTCGTCGTACGGGAGGGCGATCAGCAGCGTGCCGAACTCGTCGACGTGGTGCAGGCCGATGTTCAACGCGCCGAAGCCGCCGCCGGACATGCCGCCCAGCGCGCGGTGGCCGCGGTCGGCGACCGTGCGGTAGCGCTGGTCGATCGCCGGGACCACCGTGCGCGCCAGGTACGTCTCCAGCTGCGGGCCGCCCGGGACGTCGAGGCACTCCCAGTCCGTGCTGGGCACCCCGGCCGTCAGGTCGACGCTCACCACGATCATCGGCTCGATCACGTGCGCCTGCTGCAGGGCCACCAGCGTGCCGGGCGCGTCGCCCGAGGTCAGCCAGTCGCGCGGGCCGCCGAAGGGGTAGCCGTGGATCAGGTAGACGACCGGGTAGCGGCGGGTCGCGTCAGCGGAGTAGCCCGGCGGGAGGACGACGTAGTTCGCGCCGGACGGGACGCCGTGCGCGGGGTCGGGGAGGTTCACCACGTCGATCCGCTGGCCGGCGGCCGCTTTGCCCGCACCGGGGCGCGACACCGCCGAGTCCGACTCCGACGGTGCCTCCTTGCCGTCGTCGAGCAGGCGCCCGGCCAGGTTGACGGGGCCGGGGCCCTTCTGCAGCAGTCGCGCGAGGTCGTCCGACGTGCGGACGTACCCGACGTAGCTGTTCAGGGCAGTTACTCCGGCGAGCAGCAACAGGACGCCGAAGGCGGTGAAGCCCCAGCGGCGGATCCGGCGCCGGCGCCACAGCGCGATGACGGCGGCGAGGACCGCGACGGCGGCGGAGGCGAAGGTCAGCCAGATCAGCGGCGACTCGAATGGGCCCAGGTCACGGGCGCGGGCGGTGATGTCGCCGGGCAGCACCGGATCGGTGCCGGCCCGGTGGATGCCGCTCGCCAGGCCGTACCAGTCCATCCACACCCCGTTCGTCCCCCGGCCGCGGGCAGGGTTGCCCGCAACTCGATCAAGACGCTAGCCAGGGGACGCTGAGGGTTCGTTGAGAAAAGGTAAAGCATTATTAAAGACGGTAGATGGTCAGCGCGCTCGGGCGGGAGCGGAAGCGGAACCGGTTGCCCAGCGGCCCGACCTCGCCGTCGGTGGCGACGCGGCGGTGGCCGTCCAGGAGCTCGACGTCCAGCTCGGCGACGTCGAGCTCCTGGTAGACGTGGCTCGCCGCCAGGGTGCGGGTGACCATCGCCAGCAGGAACCGGGCCCGCGAGTAGGGCAGGTCGGCGCGCAGGTACCGGACGTCGAGCAGTCCGGTGTCGAGCGCGGGCCGCCGGCTGGGCGCGAAGCCCTTCGGCGCGTACGTGCCGTTGCCGACGAACAGCAGCCAGACCTGCGTGCGCTTGCCGTTGAGCCGCACGGTCAGTGGCCGGGCGTGGCGCAGCGTGCGGGCCAGCGCGATCGCGGCCGAGGGCCACTTGGGGTGCTTCTCCTGGAGCTTCTCGCGCAGCCGGACCATCTCCGGGTAGCCGCCGAGGCTCGCGGTGTTGACGAACCAGCGGTGCGCGGTGCCGTCACCGCCCTCGATCTCGACCTCGCCGAGGTCGATGCCGACGGCGTTGCCGAGCTCGGTCGCCGCGTCGGCGTCGGGCATCGAGCTGACGCCGATGTCGCGCGCGAAGTGGTTGAGCGTCCCCGCCGGGATCAGTGCGAGCGGCAGGTCGCGTTCGGCGGCGACCGAGGCGACCGCCGCGACCGTGCCGTCGCCACCTGCTACGCCGAGCGCGCGCACCGTCCCGCGGGCGTCGATCTCGGCTTCGAGCTGGGCGCGCAGGTCCCGGTCGGGGTCCGGGTAGAGGATCTCGGCCTTGGGCCAGGCGTACCGGGCCTCGTCGGTCGGGTCCTGGCCGTCGAGCCCGGACTTCGGGTTGACCAGCACGAGCATGTCGTCGCCGTCGACCATCTCCGGCGCGTCCGCGTCGTGGGCGGTGCGGGCCGGGACGTCGTCGTGCAGCGGCCACCAGTGCCGGGTGGCCAGGCCGACGCCGACGCCGATGCCCAGGCCGACGCCCACGTCGGAGGGCCAGTGGACGCCGGTGTGGACCCGCGAGTAGGCCACGGCCAGCGCGAGCGGCGCCACGGCGAGGCCGGCGCGCGGCGACTCCATCGCCACCGCCGTCGCGAAGGCGGCCGCGGAGGCGGAGTGACCCGACGGGAACGACGACGACGTCGGGCGTTTCCGCAGGCGGCGGCGCACGGGTGTCTCCTCCTCGGCCGGGCGGCGGCGCGGGAAGAGCGGCTTGCCGATCAGGTTGGCGGCGGCGCTGGCCCCGGCGATCGCGACGACCCCGCGCAGCGCCGCGCGCCGCGTGGGGCCCTTGCGCGCCGCGAGCAGCGCCGCGACGCCCCACCAGAGGCGGGACTTGTTCGCCGATCTGGACAGCGCCATCAGCGCGTCGTCGGCTTTCGTGGCCGGGAGGGCGGCGCTGCGCCGCATCAGGGCGCGGTCGGTGCGCCCGACCCGCCGGAAGGCCTGGATCAGCTGGTGTGTCAAGGAGTCGCCTTCCCGAAGTCGTCAAGAGCAGTGCTCCAATCGTGCCTGAATCGGGGAGTTTTCACCGTCTGTGGCAGACCGGGGGCGTGTCGACGCCCGAACGGCGCACCGTCGGAGGGGGTGCAGCGCCTACTCTGGTGGGATGCAGCGGCGGATCTTTGGCATCGAGACCGAGTTCGGGGTCACGTGCACCTTCCACGGACAGCGCAGGCTCTCGCCCGACGAGGTGGCGCGCTACCTCTTCCGGCGGGTCGTCTCGTGGGGACGCTCATCGAACGTCTTCCTGTCGAACGGCTCCCGGCTCTACCTGGACGTCGGCTCGCACCCCGAGTACGCGACGGCCGAGTGCGACGACCTCGTCCAGCTGGTCACCCACGACAAGGCCGGGGAGCGCATCCTCGAGGACCTGCTGGTCGACGCCGAACGACGGCTCGCCGACGAGGGCATCGGCGGCGACATCTTCCTGTTCAAGAACAACACCGACTCCGCGGGCAACTCCTACGGCTGCCACGAGAACTACCTGGTGACCCGCGCGGGTGAGTTCTCGCGGATCGCGGACGTGCTGCTGCCGTTCCTGGTGACCCGGCAGCTCATCTGCGGCGCCGGCAAGGTGCTGCAGACCCCGCGCGGGGCGGTCTACTGCCTCTCCCAGCGTGCGGAGCACATCTGGGAGGGCGTCTCCAGCGCGACCACGAGGTCGCGGCCCATCATCAACACCCGCGACGAGCCGCACGCCGACGCCGAGCGCTACCGGCGCCTGCACGTCATCGTGGGCGACTCGAACATGGCCGAGCCGACGACCATGCTCAAGGTCGGCTCGGCGAATCTGGTGCTCGAGATGATCGAGGCCGGCGTCCAGTTCCGCGACTTCACCCTGGACAACCCGATCCGGGCGATCCGCGAGATCAGCCACGACCTCACCGGCCGCCGCCAGGTGCGTCTCGCCGGCGGGCGCGAGGCCTCGGCGCTGGACATCCAGCGCGAGTACCACGCTCGCGCCGTCCAGCACATCAAGGAAAACGGCTCGACCGCGGCGAACGAGCGCGTCGTCGAGCTGTGGGGCCGCGCGCTGGACGCGGTCGAGCAGCAGGACTTCGGCAAGATCGACACCGAGATCGACTGGGCGATCAAGCACCGGCTGGTCGAGCGCTACCGGCACAAGCACGACCTGGACCTGTCCAGCCCGCGCATCGCGCAGCTCGACCTGGCCTACCACGACATCCGCCGGGGCCGGGGCATCTTCGACCTGCTCCAGCGCAAGGGCCTGGTCCGCCGGGTCACCGACGACGGCGAGATCGAGGCCGCCAAGGACACCCCGCCCCAGACGACCCGCGCGAAGCTGCGCGGCGACTTCATCGCCGCCGCCCAGGCCGCGGGCCGCGACTTCACGGTCGACTGGGTGCACCTGAAGCTGAACGACCAGGCCCAGCGCACGGTCCTGTGCAAGGACCCGTTCCGCTCGGTCGACGAGCGCGTCGAACGCCTGATCAGCTCGCTCTAGCCCGGCCTGCCCGCCCGGTGTTCCCTACGAAAGTCGCCGGGCGGGTGCGGCAGGATCTCCGGCATGCGTGTCGTGCTGCTCGTGTGCGCCCTGCTGGTTTCGCTGTCCGCCCCGGCGTCGGCGGGTGAGCACCGGCCGGCTTGGGACCTCAAGGCGACCGGGGTGACCGCCCAGTTCCGCGGCCTGTCCGCCGTCAGCGCGCGGGTGGCGTGGGTCAGCGGCACCCAGGGGACCGTCCTGCGCACCACCGACGGCGGCGCCACCTGGAAGTCCGTGGGTCCGCCGGGCACCGAAGCCCTCCAGTTCCGCGACATCGAAGCCTTCGACGCCGACCACGCCGTGGTGCTGTCGATCGGGCCCGGAACCGACTCCCGCGTCTACCGGACCGACGACGGTGGCGCGCACTGGCGGCAGACGTTCCAGAACACCGACACCGCGGCGTTCTACGACTGCCTCGCCTTCTTCGACCCGTGGCGCGGGCTCGCGATGAGCGACCCGGTCGACGGGCGGTTCCGCGTCCAGGCCACCTTCGACGGCGGCCGCAGCTGGCGGCAGGTCCCCGACAGCGGCTTCCCGCCCGCGTTGCCCGGTGAGGCCGGGTTCGCGGCCAGCGGCCAGTGCATCACCACGTCGGGGCCGTTCGACGCCTGGCTCGCCACCGGCGGCGGCGCGACCGCCCGCGTCCTGCACTCCGGCGACGGCGGCCGCCACTGGAGCGCCTCCGACACGCCGTTGCCGAGCAGCGCGTCGGCCGGCGTGTTCGCCCTCGCGTTCCGGAACCCGCGCCAGGGCGTCGCGATCGGCGGCGACTTCGCGAACCCGACCGCGCCCGGCCCCGCCGTCGCCCTGACCGGGGACGCCGGCCGGACCTGGCGCACCCCGGCGCAGTACCCGGCGGGGTACCGCTCCGGGGTCGCCTGGCGCGGCGGCACGCTCCTGGCCGTCGGCCCGGGCGGCAGCGACTACAGCCCGGACGGCGGACGGCACTGGACGTCGTTCGACACCGGCAGCTTCGACACCGTCGACTGCACCGGGTCGAGCTGCTGGGCCAGCGGCGTCCAGGGGCGCGTGGCCCGGCTCCGCTAGAGCACCTGGCCGGTCGGGCGGACCATGATCTCGTTGACGTCGACCGACGGCGGCTGCGACAGCGCGTACAGCGCCGCGCGGGCGATGTCGTCCGCGTGCAGGTTGGGTTTCTTGCGCTGCTCGTCGCTGAGGATGTCGGTGTCGGTCATGCCGGGGTTGATCAGCGTGACGCGCACGCCGGTGCCGACGGCCTCCTCCCGGATCGCGCCGGCCAGCCCGGTCACGGCCCACTTCGTCACCGAGTACAGGCTGGCGTTGCGGATGTAGCGCCCGGCGACCGAGCCGGTGATGAGCAGGTGCCCGGCCGACTCCCGCAGCGCGGGCAGCACGGCGCGGGCGGTGTAGGCCGCGCCGAGGACGTTGGTGCGCACCATCGGCTCCCAGGCCCGCGGGTCGGGGTCGTCGTCGCCGAAGAACGACGTGCCGACGCCGATCCCGGCGTTGGCGAAGGCCGCGTCGAGCCGGCCGAACCGCTCGACGGTCGCGGCGACGGCACCGGAGATGGCCGGCCAGTCGCCGACGTCGGCGCCGAGGGCGAGGGCGTTGTCCTCGCCGAGCTCGGCGGCGAGGGACGTGACGGACTCGGCCTTGCGGGCGACGAGAGCGACCTTGAACCCGGAGGCGGCGGCGAGGCGCGCGCTGGCGGCCCCAAGTCCGCGTGAGGCACCCGTGATGAGAAGAACGCGATCATCCATGCCGCCCAGGCTAGGGAGAATTCACGGGGTCAGCACGAGCCGGCCGCGCAGGCCGCCCGCGGCCAGCCGTTCGTGGGCTTCGGCGGCCCGCGTCAGCGGCAGCACGCCGGCGACGCGCGGGGGAAGGGTTTCGGCCAGCTCGGCCAGCCGTTCGCCGTCGGCGCGGATCCAGACGTTCCGCACGCGGATCCCGCGCAGGGTGATCGGGGCGGCTCCGGCGGCGAAGGCGACGAACTCGCCGCCGCCGCGGACCGCGTCGAGCGCGTCCAGGCCGAGCAGGGCGGTGTCGAGGACGGCGTCCACCCCGCCCGGCACGGGCCCGCGCACGCGGTCGCCGAGTGCGGGGCCGCGGGGGAGGAATTCGTCCGCGCCGAAGCCGCGGACGAGGGCTTCGTCGGCCTCGGACGCGACGGCGACGACCCGCAGCTTCCGGGCGTGGGCCAGCGCGACGGCGTACCCGCCGACCGCGCCCGCCGCGCCGGTGACCAGGACGGTCCCGTCGGTTTCGACGAGGTCGAGCGCCTGGGCGGCGGTGAGGGCGTTGAGCGGGAGGGTGGCCGCTTCGACAGCGGATATGCCGGTGGGCGTGAGGGCGACAGCCGACGCGTCCAGCACGATCTGCTCGGCGTACGCGCCCAGGGGAGTGGCGATCCGGTCACGCAGTCCGATGACGGCGTCGCCGACCTGGAAAGGCGGGCGCTGCTCGGCCGGGCCGCCGACCGCGTCGACCACTCCCGCCACATCCCACCCCAGTCCGAGCACCTCCCGCGGCGGGATCACCCCGGCCCCGGTCAGGATCCCGGCGCGGGTCGCGAGATCCACCGGGTTCACCGCGGCCGCCGCCACCCGGATCCGGACCTGCCCCGGACCGGGCTCCGGCACCGGCACCTCCACCGACTCCAGCACCTCGGGACCCCCGAACCGCCGGACCACGATCGCCCGCATCGAACACTCCTCACCCACCGGAAACCTTCCCCGCGAACCTATGGGGAGCTACTCTCCATCGGGAAGTACGCGCCCACAGGTTCCCCACGTACCAGGAGGTTCGCCCGGTGCCCACGCGCACGGCGGAACAGCGGCGGCTGGCCGAAAAGGCCGCCTACGACGCCTACCTCGCCGCCTGCCCCACCCGGAAGCTGCTCGACGAGATCGCCGGCAAGTGGGTCAGCCTGGTCCTCGTCGCGCTCGGTGACGGGCCGCGGCGCTACAGCGACCTTTCGCGGCGCATCGCCGGGGTCAGCCAGAAGATGCTCACCCAGACCCTGCGGGTGCTCGAACGCGACGGGCTCATCCGCCGCGAGGTGACCGCGTCGGTGCCCGTCCGCGTCGACTATTCCCTTACGCCGCTGGGGGAAAGCCTGCGCGCGCTGATGGCCGGGTTCAAGGACTGGGCCGAGGCGAACTTCGACGCCGTCAGCACCGCCCGCGCCGATTACGACGCGCGCACCCTGGACCTCACGATCGGGCCGGGCGGCGCGGGCTAGGCTCTACCGGGTGTCCACCGCACGCGCCGAACGGCTGGTCAATCTGGTACTGGCCCTCTTGTCCACCCGGCAGTACCTCACTGCCGAGCGGATCCGCGGCATCGTGCCCGGGTACGGCGACGCGGCCAGCGACGACGCCTTCTTCCGGACGTTCGAGCGCGACAAGACCGAGCTCCGCGAGCTAGGCATCCCCCTCGAGACCGGCCGCAACTCCGCCTTCGACGCCATCGAGGGCTACCGCATCGCCCGCCGCGACTACGAGCTCGGCGAGATCGACCTGGCCCCCGACGAAGCCGCCGCCGTCGCGCTCGCGTCCCGGCTGTGGGACTCGCCGGAGCTGACCGGGCAGGCCCAGGGCGCCCTCGTGAAGCTGCGCGCCGCCGGGCTGGAGGTCGACGACCAGGCCCCCACCGTCGTCGAGCCGCGCGTGCGGGCCGAGCCGGCGTTCGGCCCCCTGCTGGCCGCGGTGCAGAACGGCCAGGCCGTCCGCTTCGAGTACCGCCGCAGCGGCTCGCCCGAACGCATCATGCGCACGCTCGAACCCTGGGGTGTGGTGTCGTGGCGGGCCCGCTGGTACGTCGTCGGGCACGACCGCGACCGAGGCGCCACCCGCTGCTTCCGCCTTTCGCGCGTCACCGGCCAGGTCCGGACGGTCGGCAAGCCCGGCGAGGTGCAGCGCCCCGAGGGCGTCAACCTGCTCAAGCTCGTCTCGGTGACGGGGGAGTCCGAACCGGCGCCGGTGACCATCGCGCGGCTGTGGGTCGCCGACGGCCGCGCCGCCGGGGTCCGCCGCCGCGGCACCGTCGTCGGCCGGTCCACCATCGACGGCGAAGAGGGCGACCTCGTCGAGGTCGGGCTCTACTTCCCGGAGTCGGCGGCCGACTGGATCACCGCGCAGGGCCCGGACGTCGTCGTGCTCGAACCCGACGTGCTGGCCAAGACCGTCCAGGACCGGCTCGAAGCCGTCGTGGCCCGGCAGGGGAGCGGCCGGTGAGCGGGTCCACCGACCGGATGCCGAGACTGCTCGCGCTCGTCCCGTACCTGCTGGCGCGCCCGGGCATCCGCGTCGACGAAGCCGCGCAGGACTTCGACGTCACGCCGAGGCAGCTGCGCAAGGACCTCGAGCTGCTGTGGATGTGCGGGCTGCCGGGCTACGGGCCCGGCGACCTGATCGACCTGTCCTTCGAGGGCGACACGATCGTCGTCACCCACGACGCCGGGATGAACCGCCCGCTGCGGCTCACCGGCGGCGAGGCCACCGCGCTGCTGGTCGCGCTGCGGGCGCTGGCCGAGACGCCGGGGGTGCTCGACGGCGACGCCGTCCGCCGTTCCATCGCCAAGATCGAGGCCGCCGCCGGGCAGGCCCAGCCGGCCGGCGTGGTCGTCGGCGGCGGGGTGCGCGAGGGCAAGAAGACCGCGCGGACCCGCGAGGAGGTCGCCCGCGCGCTGCAGGACCGGCGGGCGGTGCGGATGCGCTACTACACCGCGTCCAAGGACCAGATCACCGAGCGCACGGTCGACCCGATGCGGCTGCTGATCGTCCAGGCGGTCGGCTACCTCGAGGCCTGGTGCCGCCGCGCGGAAGGCGTCCGGCTGTTCCGGCTCGACCGGATCGACGACCTGACGATCCTCGACGAGCCCTCGCGCCCGCCCGCGCACGCGCACCCGACCGACATTTCGGAAGGCGTCTTCCGCGAGCGTCCCGACCAGCGGGAGGCGGTGCTCGTCCTCGACCCGGACGCACGCTGGGTAGCCGAGTACTACCCGTGCGAGGAGCTCGACGAGCTCGACGGCGGCCGGCTGCGGATCCGGATGCGCTACGCCGACCAGTCCTGGATGGTGCGCCTCGTGCTGGGGTTGGGCGGAGAAGTGCTGGTGGAGAGCCCGGCCGACCTCGCGTCGGACGTCGGACGCCGCGCGGCCGACGCCGTGGCCCGAGCCCGTCACCTTCCGTCAACCTGCGACCACTAGGGTGATCGACGTGCCGTACCTGCCCACCGTCGCGCTCGCCGCGCTCGGCCTGCTGCTGCTCGTGGTCCTGCTGGTGCGGACCGGCAAGGTCTTGCGTGGTTTCCGGCAGACCGCAAGCATGGTGGCTACGAACACCCAGGACCGGGCCGGTTTGCTCCGCGCCCGGTCGGCCGCGCTGCGCGTCGCCTTCGCGGAGCGCCGCCGGAAACCGGAAAACCAGTAACATCCCTACCAGACGCAGATAGGAGGCCATCTTGTTCGCCAACGGATTGCAAGGATGGCATTTGATCATCTTGGTGCTGCTCGTCGTGCTGCTGTTCGGGGCCAAGCGGCTTCCCGATGCGGCGCGGTCGATCGGCAAGTCCATGAAGATCTTCAAGGCCGAGACCAGGGACCTCGCGGGCGACAAGAGCACCTCGCACGAGGACGCCGAGCCGGTCGAGACGAAGCAGATCCCGGCCACGCCCGCCCCCGCCGGCGCGACCGACCAGCAGGTCGCCGACCTGCAGCGGCAGCTCGACGAGCTGAAGAAGCAGCAGCAGGCGGCCGACCAGCCGCAGAAGAACGCCAGCTGACGGCTGGGCCACACCCGGTCCCTGGTCCACGGAGCGCGCCGGCCCGGCGCGCTCCGGCGGACTCCGACGAGAACGGAACACCCCGTGGCGGAACCCGCCTCCGGAAACGGCACCAGCCGCCGGTCGAAGCGGCGCAAGCGTAGCCGTCGCACCAACCCCGACGGCACGATGACGCTCATCGAGCACATCTACGAGTTCCGCCGCCGTCTCGGCTTCGCGATGCTCGCCGTCGTCATCGGCGGCATCATCGGGTTCTTCTGGTTCAGCACCAAGGTCGGCGTGATCCCGTCGCTCGGCGAGATCATCAAGGACCCGTACTGCGCCATCCCGCCGGACCGGCGGCTCAACGGCGCCCAGGGCTGCCAGCTGCTGCAGACCGTGCCGTTCGAAGCGTTCATGATCCAGCTGAAGGTCGGCCTCGCCGCCGGTGCGGTGCTGTTCTCGCCGATCTGGCTGTACCAGATCTGGGCCTTCATCGCGCCGGGCCTGTACACGAAGGAACGCAAGTACGCGCTGACGTTCGTCGGGTTCGCGTCGGTGCTGTTCGCCGCGGGCGCGGTGCTCGCCTACATCCTGTTCCCGCACGCGCTGCAGCTGCTCATGGGCTTCGGCCAGGGCGAGTTCATCACGGCGCTGACGGCGGACAAGTACATCTCGTTCATGCTGTCGCTGCTGATCATCTTCGGGATCAGCTTCGAGCTGCCGCTGCTGGTGGTCATGCTCAACCGCGTCGGCGTGGTCAAGTACCGGCAGCTGAAGAAGTGGCGCCGCGGGATCGTGTTCGGGCTGTTCGTCTTCGCCGCGTTCGCGACCCCGGGTTCCGACCCGTTCTCGATGCTCGGCCTGGCCGGCGCGCTGACCGTGCTGTTCGAGCTGTCCATCCAGCTCGCGCGCATCCACGACCGCAAGAAGGACCGGGAACGCGCGGACGAGGGCTGGGACCAGCTCGACGACGACGAGGCCGCTCCGTTCAACTACACGCCGAGCACGATCGACGACGAGCCGTCCGCCCCGACCGCGTCCGGCGGCCGGTCCTCCGGCACCGACGACATCACGTAGTGGGGCTCCACGCCGCGCTCGCCGTGCACCCCGCTTCGGGACACGGCGCGGCCGCCCGGATCGCCGACACCGTCGCCGACCGGCTGCGCACCGCCGTCGACCGCCTCGACGTGCTGGTCGCCAACACGGTCGAGGAGTCCCGCGAGCTGATGCGGACCTCCCACGACGCCGGCCTCGACGTCCTGGTCGTCCTGGGCGGTGACGGCGCCGCCCACCAGGGCGTCCAGTTCTGCGCGAACCACAACGTCGCGCTCGGCCTGGTCCCGGCAGGTACCGGCAACGACTTCGCCCGCGCCCTTGGCGTCCCCGGCGAGCCGCTGCCCGCGGTCGAGGCGCTGGTGGCGGCCCTGAAATCGGGCGCCCGGCGGCGCATCGACCTCGGCCGTCTCGGCGACACCTGGTTCGCGACGGTGCTGTGCGCCGGGTTCGACGCCGGCGTCAACGAGCGCGCCAACCGGATGCGCTGGCCGTCCGGACCGCGCCGCTACGACGTCGCGATCCTCGCCGAACTGGCCGCGTTCCGCTCCCGCCCGGTCGTCGTCGACACCGGCACCGAACGCCTGGAGCTCGACGCGACCCTGGTGGCGGTCGGCAACACCCGCTTCTACGGCGGCGGCGTCCCGATCTGCCCGACGGCCGACCCCGAGGACGGCGTCTTCGACGTGACGGTCGTGGGGGACCTGACCCGCCGCGGCCTGATCCGCATGCTGCCCGGCCTGCGCACGGGCAAGCACCTCACGCACCCGGCGGTCCGGACGCTGCGCGCCCGGTCGGTCTCCCTGGCGGGCAACAGCTGGCCGGCCTACGCCGACGGCGAGCCGCAGGGGAGCGTCCCGGTGACGGTCAGCTGCGTCCCGGGTGCCCTGACCGTCCTGGCCTAACGCTCGTAACCGCCGGCGCGGGCCACGAGCTGCCGGAAGTGCGCCGGCGTCAGCAGCCGCCCGGCGTCGGCGAAGTACACCCCGCCGCAGCGGTGGCAGAACCAGCCCTGCTCCCACACCTGCCGCGCCGCCGGCACCCCGCGGCGCTGACGCCGGTGGGCCCGCACCCGCCGGACGTACAGCCAGATCACCACACCCGCGGCGACGTACACGCACAACGCGGGCAACGAGATCACCGCGATGCCCAGCGCCCCGCCCGGCGGCGGGTCGTCCAGCGACGAGAGCGGCAACGCCAGGAAGCAGCTCCCGACCAGCACCAGCGCGATGACCGCCGCCACCAGGCCGCCGCTCCGGCGCGGGGGAGGGAAGGGATCCAGCGACCGGGCCACCGCCGACACCGAAACCCCGCTGACCTGGCTGCTCGTGTAGACCAGCCCGTCCCCGGTGGGTACCGCCACCGTCGGCCCCTGCCCCCGGAAGAACTCATGTCCGCCCTGGTAGACGGCGGGCACGTGCTGCACCTGGTCCAGCTGCCCGCAGCTCGGACACGGTTCGGTCATGCAGCCTCCGACGCCGCCGCATCCGCACCGGTTCCCTGTGTATAACGACCTATACGGCGGCCGGTAAGTGTGAGCACCGCCGCGCGGTGCTCACACAAAAAAGAAGCAAGGACCGCCGACGGTCACGCGGCGTGCGGACCGGCGGGGGGATGTGGAACCCTGACGAGGTGGCCAGTAGCCCTTCTCCCTCCCCGGCCGAGGCCTATGCGGCCTCCTCGCGCCGGGGCCGGTACCCCCAGTTGACCCGCTTCGCCGCGGAGGCGTCCTTCGAATTCGACGAGTTCCAGATTCGCGGGTGCGAGGCCCTCGAGGGCGGCCACGGCGTGCTCGTCTGCGCGCCGACCGGGGCCGGCAAGACCGTCGTCGGGGAGTTCGCCGTGCACCTGGCGCTCGCCGAGGGGCGCAAGTGCTTCTACACCACGCCCATCAAGGCGCTGTCGAACCAGAAGTACGGCGACCTCGTCGCCCGCTACGGCGCGGACGCGGTCGGCCTGCTGACCGGCGACACCTCGATCAACGGCAACGCCCAGGTGGTCGTGATGACCACCGAGGTGCTGCGGAACATGCTCTATTCGGGTTCCTCGACGATCACCGACCTCGGCTACGTCGTCATGGACGAGGTGCACTACCTCGCCGACCGGTTCCGCGGGGCGGTGTGGGAAGAGGTGATCCTGCACCTGCCCGAGCACGTCCGGGTGGTCGGGCTGTCGGCGACGGTCAGCAACGCCGAGGAGTTCGGCGAGTGGCTGGTCGAGGTCCGCGGCGACACGACCGTCGTCGTCGACGAGCACCGGCCGGTGCCGCTGTGGCAGCACATGCTGGTCGGGAACCGGCTGCTCGACCTGTTCGCCGGGGACGACGTCCACGCGCCCGGGGCGGAGCTGCGGATCAACCCGACCCTGCTGCGGCGCACCGAGGAGATCGGCCGCCAGTACGCGCCCGCCGGGTTCCGCGGCGGGCCGCGCGGGCGCCGGGGCCCGCAGTCGCGGATGCCGCGGTTCCGGCCGCCGTCTCGGGTCGACGTCGTGGAGCAGCTGGACCGGGCCGGGCTGCTGCCGGCGATCGTGTTCATCTTCTCCCGGGCCGGGTGTGACGCCGCGGTGGCCCAGTGCGTCCGGTCGGGGCTGCGGCTCAACGGACCGGGCGAGGTCGAGGAGATCCGCCAGGTCATCGAGGAGCGGACGGCGGACCTGCCCGAGGGCGACCTCGGCGTGCTCGGTTACTGGGAGTGGCGGGAGGCGCTGGAGCGCGGGATCGCCGGGCACCACGCCGGGCTGCTGCCGGCGTTCAAGGAGACCGTCGAGGAGCTGTTCGTCCGCGGCTTGGTGAAGGTCGTGTTCGCGACCGAGACGCTCGCGCTCGGGATCAACATGCCGGCCCGCACGGTCGTGCTGGAGCGGCTGGTCAAGTACAACGGTGAGGCGCACGTCGACCTGACGCCGGGGGAGTACACGCAGCTGACCGGCCGGGCCGGGCGGCGGGGGATCGACGTCGAAGGGCACGCCGTCGTGGCGTGGCAGCCGGGGGTCGACCCGAAGCAGGTCGCCGGGCTGGCCTCGACGCGGACCTACCCGCTGCGGTCGTCGTTCCGGCCCGGCTACAACATGGCCGTCAACCTGGTCGCCCAGGTCGGTGCGGCGGAGGCGCGGGAGCTGCTGGAACAGTCGTTCGCGCAGTTCCAGGCCGACCGGTCGGTGGTCGGCACGGCCCGGCGGATCGAGCGGAACAAGGAGGCCCTGAAGGGCTACGCGGCCGCCATCACCGGCGACTTCGACGAGATGCTCGAGTACGTCGAGCTGCGCGCGAAGATCTCGACGCGGGAGAAGGCGCTGTCGCGGCAGAACACCGCGGTGCGCCGGGCGGGGACGGCGGAGTCGCTGGAGAAGCTGCGCAAGGGCGACGTCATCGCGGTGCCCGCGGGCCGGCGGGCCGGGCTGGCCGTGGTCGTCGACCCGGGGCTGGACCCGATCCGGGAGCCGCGTCCGGTGGTGGTGACCGAGGACCGGTGGTCGGGGCCGTTGTCGGTGGCCGACTTCCCGGCACCGGTCGAGGCGCTGGGGCGGATCAAGCTGCCCAAGCACATCGAGCTGCGGTCGCCGAAGACGCGCCGGGACATCGCCTCGACGCTGCGCAACGCCGGGATTTCCTTGCCGGGCAGGCAGAAGCGGCGGTCGGGGGCGAACGAGGACGGCGAGCTGGCGGCGTTGCGGCGGGCGTTGCGGGCGCACCCGTGCCACGGGCTGGCCGAGCGCGAGGCGAACCTCCGCTGGGTCGAGCGGTACCAGCGGCTCGCGGCGGAAACCCAGCAGCTGGAACGGAAGGTCGCCGCGACGACGCACTCGCTGGCTCGGTCGTTCGACCGGATCCTGGCTTTGCTGGGGGAGCGCGGGTACCTGGGGCCCGAGTCGGCCGGGGACGGCGAGGACCGCGTCACCGAGCACGGGCGCCGGCTGACCCGGCTCTACAGCGAGTCGGACCTGCTGGCCGCGGAGTGCATCCGCCACGGCGTGTGGCGCGGTCTCGGGGCGGCCGAGCTGGCGGCGGTCGTCTCGACGCTGGTGTTCGAAGCCCGGCGTGACACCGCGGGTGAGCCGCGGCTGCCGGGTGGTGCGGTGCCGGAGGCGTGGCAGGAGACGGTGAAGCTGTGGGTGGACCTCACCGAGGACGAGCGGCGCCACCGGCTCGACCGCACCCGCGAGCCCGACGCGGGGTTCGCGTGGCCGGTCTACCGCTGGGCGCGCGGGGAGTCGCTGGAGAAGGTGCTCACGGCGGCCGAGGCCAACGGGCAGGAGCTGTCGGCGGGAGACTTCGTGCGCTGGTCGCGTCAGGTGATCGACCTGCTCGACCAGATCCGGGACGTGCTCGGCAAGGCCGACCCGGTGGGCGCGGCGGCGGCGGACGCGGTGAAGGCGCTGCGCCGGGGTGTCGTGGCCGCGGGCGCCGCGTGAACTCTGTGTTAGCCCTGCTCCGGACGGGGCAGCGCATCGAGCGTGGACACGTGTGCTCGGCTCCGACCTGTGGTTGGATCGCCTGCAACACCGTGCGTACGCGGCTTTACGGCGGTTTCGGGGTGGACAGTGAGATGAGCGAAGCAGGCGGAGGCAGACGATGAGCACGCCGTATGGCGGCAACGACCCACAGCAGCCCCAGTACGGGCAGCAGCCGGGCGGCGCGTACCCCCCGAGCGGCCCGCAGGAGCAGCCGCAGTGGGGTCAGCAGCAGCCGCCTTCGTACGACCCGAACCAGCAGCAGCCGTGGGGCCAGCCGCAGCAGCCCCAGCAACCGCAGCAGTGGGGCCAGCAGCCCGGGGGGTACACGCCGCCGCAGCAACCGCAGTGGGGTCAGCAGCCGCCCCCCTACGGGCAGCAGCCCGGGGGTGGTTACCCGCAGAGCGGCCCGCAGGCCCAGCCGCAGTACGGGCAGCAGCCGGGCGGGGCGTACCCGCAGAGCGGGCCCCAGCAGCAGCCGCAGTACGGCCAGCAGCAGCCGGGCCAGTACGACTACGGCCAGCAGCAGTACCCCGGCCAGGGCGCGCCGGAGGGCGAGCAGCCGGCGAAGTCGAAGAAGGGCCTGCTGATCGGCGTCATCGTGCTGGTCGTGGTCGTCGCGGTGGTCGGCGTCCTCGGCTTCGTGACACCCGGCTTCTTCAAGACGCAGGTCTTCAACAACACGCAGATGCAGACCGACGTGCAGAAGCTGCTCACCGAGACGTACAAGATCGACGGGGTCACCGGCGTGACCTGCCCGGCCGAGCAGAAGGTCCAGGACGGCACGAAGTTCGAGTGCACCGCGACCATCGCGGGCAAGCCGACGCAGATCCCGATCACGGTCAAGGGTGACGGCGGGAACTACGAGGTTTCCCCGCCCGCCACGAAGTAGCTCCACCACGGGATCCGGTCGCCGCGGAATTGCGGTGGCCGGATTCCGTCGTTTCCGGAGATGATCCGGGGATGAGCGACTTCGAGATCCGGACGCTGGACCCCGGTGAGCACCGCGCGGCGAGCAACCTCTTCCGCGCGAGCCTGCACGTGCCGCCGAGTGACGACCAGGACTGGGAGCGCGCGTCCCGGGCGTTCCAGCCCGGCGGGACGATCGGCGCGTTCGACCCGGACCTGATCGGCACGGCCCGTTCGTTCGACGCCGAGCTGACGGCGCCCGGGGGCGCGCGGCGGCCGATGGCGGGGGTCACCGGGGTCGGGGTCCGGGCCGACCGGACCCGCCGGGGCGTGCTGCGGGCGCTGATGACCGCGCAGCTCGAGGACTTCGCCGGGCGTGGGGTCGTGTTCGCGAGCCTGCTCGCGTCCGAGGCGCCGATCTACGGCCGGTTCGGCTACGGCCTGGCCACCCGGTACCGCACCTACACCGTCGACCGGAACCGCGCGCGGCTGGACCCCGCCGCGCCGGCGACCGGCGAACTGGAGCTGCTGGAGCTGGACAAGGCGTTGGAGGTGCTTCCCGGCGTCTACGAGGGCCTGGCGCGGCGTCCCGGGGCGATGTCCCGGCCGGAGGTGCTGTGGCGGCTGTACGAGGGCCAGGCGCGGCGCAGCCCGCAGCCGGTGAAGGCGCTGGTGCACCACGGGCCGGACGGCCCCGACGGCTTCGCCACCTACTTCGTCGACGGGCTGCAGGCGCACCCGTGGACGAAGAGCCTGCGCCTGGTGGACCTGTTCCCGGGCACGCCGGCGGCGTTCGCCGGGCTGTGGCGGTTCCTGCTGGGTGTGGACCTCGTGGACACGATCGTCGCCGAGGCCCGGCCGCTGGACGAGCCGATCGAGCTGATCCTCGCCGACCACCGCCGGAGCACGGTCGACCGGATCGGGGACGAGCACTGGGTCCGCCTGGTCGACGTCCCGGCGGCGCTGTCCGCGCGGGAGTACGGGCACGCCGAACCGGTCGTCGTCGAGGTGACCGACCCGCTGCTGCCGGCCAACAGCGGGACCTACCGGATCACCCCGGACGGCGCCGAGCGCACCGAGGAGCCCGCGGCGCTGCGCCTGGACGTCACCACCCTCGCGATGGTGTACCTCGGGACGTGGCGGGTGTCGGCGCTGGCGGAGGCGGGCCGGATCGAGGTCCGGGACCCGGCCGCGCCGGCCGCCGCCGACCTGCTGTTCGGCACCCGGGTGGCGGCTTGGAGCGGCACGCACTACTGACGCCGCGGGCGGAAATGGAGATGCCGCGGGCGGGGCCGGGCGGCAGGATCGGCGGCATGACCGACTTCGACGTCCGCCCCGTGGCCGAGGACGAGCGCCGCGCCACGTTCGACCTGCTGGGCCGCTCGCTGCACACCAACCGGGTCAGCGACGAGTCCTGGGCCCGGTACGGGGAATCCTGGCCCGCGGCGCACAAGTTCGGCGCGTTCGACGGTGCCACCCCGATCGGGATCGCCAGTTCCTACGACACGGAGATCGCGGTGCCCGGCGGCGGTGTCCTGGCGCTCGGGGCGGTCGACGGCGTCGGCGTCCGCGCCGACCGCACCCGGCGCGGGGTGCTCACCGCGATGATGGCCGCGCAGCTGGAGGACTTCGCCGCGCGCGGGGTTCCGCTGGCCGCCCTGCACGCCAGTGAGCCCACCATCTACGGCCGGTTCGGCTACGGCTCGGCCACGCTCGGCAAGACCTTGTGGGTGCCGCGGCCCGCGGCCCGGCTCCACGACCGCGTGCCGGTGAGCGGGGACGTCCGGATGCTCACGCCCGAGGAGGCCGTGCGGGAGATCCCCGTGCTGTACCGGAAGATCGGGCTGTACCGGCCCGGGATGATCGGGCGGCCGGCCCAGTGGTGGCCGATCGCGCACGACCGGCTCGCCGGGCCGGAGGGCAGCCACGTCGTCGCCGTCCACAGTGGACCGGACGGAGACGACGGGTACGTCGTGTACGACACCGTGGACCGCCGCACGCTGGATTCGCCGGACGCCGGGCCCGTGCTGAAGATCCGCGAGCTGACCGCCGCGAACCCGGCCGCGCACGCCGCGCTCTGGCGGTTCCTGCTGTCGGTGGACCTCGTCTCCGGGATCCGCGGCCGCTACCGCCCGGTCGACGAGCCGCTGGCCCCGACGCTGACCGACCACCGCCACGCGGTCACCGCGGACGTCGAGGACGACCTGTGGCTGCGTCCGGTCGACGTCGCCGCGGCGCTCGCGGCCCGCACCTACCGCGCGGCGGACCCGGTGGTGCTCGCGGTGCGCGACCGGATGCTGCCGGCCAACGCCGGGCACTACGAGGTCGGCCCGGCCGGCGCCCGCCGCACGGACGCCGCCGCGGACCTGGCCCTCGACGTCGACACCCTCGGCATGCTCTACCTCGGGCAGTGGAGCGCGACGGCCTTGGCGCATGCCGGCCGCGTCGAGGTCGTGGACCCCGGTGCGGCGGCGCGTGCCGACGAGCTGTTCACCACGATCGCCGCGCCGTGGTGCGGCACGTACTTCTAGGCGCCGGGCAGGGCCTTGAGGAGGCGTTCGACCGAGTTGCCGAGGTTCCACCGCTCGGCCAGCTCGGCGACGCGGTCCGGGTCGGCGGGGGTGGCGGGCACGGTGTCGGGGCGGGACTGCTCGACCGGCGCGTCGACGGCGACCCGGACCACGGTCGGCGCGACGGCCAGGTAGTCGGCGGCTTCGGAGAGCCGCAACCGCGTCTTCAGGGGGACGCGGTTGTCACTGGCAGCGGAAGCCTTCAGGAGCGCGTCGAGCGACCCGAACTGCGTGATCAGCTTCGCCGCGGTCTTCTCGCCGATGCCGGCGACGCCGGGCAGGCCGTCGGAGGGGTCGCCGCGCATCATCGACATGTCCGCGTAGGCGGGGCCCGCGGTCTCGCGGGGGAGGCTGTAGCGCTCGGCGATCTCGGCGGGCCCGAGCACCTCGGCCTTGGCCCAGCCCTTGCCGACGTAGATGACCGAGGTGGGCGTGGGTTCGGTGCGGACGAGCTGGAAGAGGTCCCGGTCGCCGGTGATCACTTCGACGGGGTCGTTCTTCTCCTTGGTGGCCAGCGCGCCGATGACGTCGTCGGCCTCGTAGCCGGCGGCTTCCGCGGTCGCGAACCCGAAGGCCTCGAGGAGGTCGAGGATGATCGGGACCTGTGGGGTGAGCGTGTCGGGGACCTCTTCGACGTCGGGGCTGCCGCCGCCGGTCTCCTCGGCCACCCGGTGCGCCTTGTAGCTGGGCAGCAGGTCGGTGCGGAACTTCGGCCGCCAGTCGGCGTCGAGGCAGCACACGAGCCGCGAGGGGTGCCGGTCGGTGAGGATCCGCGCGATCGTGTCGGCGAACCCGCGCACGGCGTTGACCTGCGTCCCGTCGGCGGCGCGCATCGAGTCGGGCAGGGCGAAGAACGAACGGAAGTACAGGCTCGCGGAGTCGAGCAGGGCAAGTGGTCCGGTCACCCGCACAGCCTGCCACGCCGGGCGGCGCCGGAGGGGGCGCCACGCATCGGCGGGGGAGGGGAGCGGCTGCGGGGCGTCGCTCGCCGCCGAGTCGCAGCGCCGGTGGGGGAGGTGCGTCACCCGGCCCGGCATGTCGTGGCCCCACGCCGGCCGGCCGCGTCGCCCGCCCCACTAGGCTCGCCTCATGTCGCGCCGTTCCCTCCACACGCCCGCCCCCGACGCCGCCGCCCTCCGGGCCCGCCTGGACCGCGCCCGCACCGCCGCGGCCGCCGCGGACACCGATGCCCTGCTGATCGCGCCCGGGTCCGACCTGCGGTACCTCCTCGGCCAGGCCGGCGGGTCGTTCGAGCGGCTCACCACCCTCGTCGTGCCGGCCGACGGCACGCCCGCGCTCGTCGTGCCGAAGCTGGAGGCCCCCGGTTACGCCGACGTCCCCACCGACGAGCTCGGCGTCGAACTGCTGACCTGGGTGGACGGCGACGACCCGTACAAGCTCGTCGCGGACCGGCTCGGCAAGCCCGGCCGCGTCGCGGTCAGCGACTTCACCCCGGCCCTGCACGTCCTGGCCCTGCGCGCCGCGCTCGGGACCGCGGAGCAGACCCTGGCGGGCCCGGTCGTGCGGGAGCTGCGGATGCGCAAGGACGCCGCCGAGATCGCGTCGCTGCGGGACGCCGGCGCGGCCATCGACCGGGTGCACGCCCGCGTCCACGAGTGGCTGCGGCCGGGCCGCACCGAGGCCGAGGTCGGCGCCGACATCGCCGCGGCCATCGTCGAGGAGGGCCACACCCAGGCCGACTTCGTGATCGTCGGCTCCGGCCCGAACGGTGCCAGCCCGCACCACGACGTCTCCGACCGCGTCATCGAGCGGGGTGACGTCGTGGTCGTCGACATCGGCGGCCCGCTGCCGGCCGGCTACAACTCCGACTCCACCCGCACCTACGCGGTCGGGGCGCCGCGTGACGCCGACGTAGCCGAGACCTACGCGGTGCTGCAGCGCGCTCAGGCCGCCGCGGTGGCCGCGGTGAAGCCGGGCGTGACCGCCGAGGCCGTGGACGCGGCCGCGCGCGACGTCATCGCCGAGGCCGGGTTCGGCGAGTACTTCATCCACCGCACCGGCCACGGCATCGGCCTGGACGTGCACGAGGAGCCCTACATCATCGCCGGCAACGCGCTGCCGCTGGAGCCGGGCATGGCCTTCAGCGTCGAGCCGGGCATCTACCAGCCGGGCCGGTGGGGCGCCCGGATCGAGGACATCGTGATCGTCACCGAGGACGGCGTCGAGCCGGTCAACAACCAGCCGCACGAGCTCGTCGTGCTGGACGCATGACGGCCGGCGGCCTGGAGCCGCTGGACCAGGCGATCGTCCAGGAGCTCGCGGCCGACGGGCGGCGCAGCTTCACCGACCTCGCGGAGCGGGTCGGGCTGTCGGTGTCGGCGGTGCACCAGCGGGTGCGCCGCCTCGAGCAGCGCGGGGTCATCCTCGGCTACACCGCGCGGCTCGACGGCGAGCAGATCGGCCTGCCGTTGACGGCCCTGATCTCGCTGACGCCCAACGACCCGGCCGCGCCGGACGACTACCCGCAGCGGATCCAGCACATCAAGGAGATCGAGTCCTGCTACTCGGTGGCCGGCGACGAGTCCTACATCCTGCTGGTGCGCGTCCCGTCGCCGCTGGGGCTGGAGGACCTGCTGCGCCGGATCCGCGAGGCCGCGAAGGTGTCGACCCGGACGACGGTGGTGCTCTCTACGCCGTTCGAGGGACGTTCGCCGACGTTCTGACACCAGTGCTCCGCCCGGCGGCCGGGGCACTGGTACGGTAAAAGGTATGGCAACACGTAAGGTGACTCTTTCGCTGGACAGCGGGGCTCTGGAATTCGCCGAGCGCGCCGCGAAAGCCCACGGAATCTCGGTCTCGTCCTGGCTGTCGAAGGCGGCCAGGCGCGAGGCGGTGCGCACGGGTTACACCCCGCAGAGGCCGGAGCCGGCCGTCGCGGAATCGGACGAGGCCGAACTGAGCGCGGCCGAGAAGGATCTGCGTGCGCAGGGGTGAAGTCTGGACGTACCACCCCCCGACCGAACCGGCCCGGCAGCGCACCGTCGTGCTGCTGTCCTCGGACGGGGTGAACGAGTCCGAGCGCCCCTGGCTGCTCGGCACGGAGCTCCTCGAACGCGACCCGATGGACATCCTCGGCGTGGCGATCGACGCCCGCTACTGGGTGTCGACGCTCAACCTCACCCGGCTCTACAGGCCGTGGTTCGACGAGCGCCTCGCCGAGATCGACCAGGACGTCCAGGAACGCATCGACATCGCTCTGCGGGCCGCCCTCGATCTTTAACTGTATAACGCCCTATACTACTCAGCAGGCTTGAAAACCACGTCGGCAAGCATCCGACAAAAGCAGAGAAGCGGCCGGAGCCTCAGCGGGCCACGACCTCCGGGGCCGGGTGGAGCTTGCCGTCGGCGCCCGCCAGACAGGAGGCGTTGCCTTCGCGGGCCGCGATGAACTCCGTGATGCAGTTCGCGATCGCCGCGTGGCCGGCCGCGTTGGGGTGGAACGACTCCTGCAGCGCGTGGCCCGCTCGCTCGGCCTGGCCGAGGTCGGCCAGCTGGAGCGTCAGGCGGGTGAACCACTCCGTCGCCGGGTTCGCGCCGCCGCTGCACGCCTCGTGCTTGACGCCGGCCTTGGCGAGGTCGAGGAACCGGGCGCCGGTCTGCTGGGCGGCGGCCTTGAGGCCGGAGGACAGGACGCCGATGCCGGTCTGGGAGATCCAGCGGAGGTCTTCGACCCGGAACGGGCAGCCGTTGAGGGTGCGCAGGTCCTCCGGCAGGTCCGGGCCGATCGGGGCGGCGTAGGACTGCACGATGAGCTGGTAGTCCGCGGGCACGTACCCGGCGGCGGCCAGCACTTTCTTGACGTCGGCGACGGCGGTGGCGACCTTCGGGACCATCGCGTCCACTTTGGACTGCCAGGTTTGCTTGAGCGCGGTGCTGCACGGCGGGCCGCCGGGGTTGAACCACGCTTTGAAGCACTCGGTGACCTGGTTGGAGAACTTGGGTTCGTCGTTGGCGCCGACGGCGATCACGACGGCGGCGACGCGGTGGTCCTTGACGAGGGTGGCCAGCTGCTGGGCTTGCGAGGGTTCGGTCCACTGCTTGACGTCGCCGAGCGCGACCTGTTCGGCGGGGGCGCCGGAGCAGCCGAGGTTGACGTGGGCGGTGATGCCGGGGACGGCGATCTTGTCGACGAAGGCGTTGGGGGACCGGTGGCACCAGTTGCCGCCTTGGCCGTTGGTGGTGGCGGTGTACTGGCCGGCGCCTTCGCCGGAGACGGTGCTGTCGCCCATCGCGACGACGGTGAGGGGGCCGGTGCCGGGTGGGCCTTGGCGGGGTTGGGGGCGTCCGGGTTGGCTTTCGGAGCCGAAGAAGACGAAGAAGCCGGCCAGCAGGGCCACGCAGGCGAGGACCAAGGCCCCCCAGTACCACTTGAGACGTCGCATCGTCGTCGATTCTACGGATGGGGTGCCCGGGGCGGGGGTGCGTTGCCGATCACGCCGTGCGGGCGGTGGTTCGGCGCGGGATGAGCTCGACGGGGAGTTCGCGGACGCCGAAGATCATCGGTGAGGGGTAACCGACCTGGACGCCGTCGCGGACGCGGATGTCGGCGAAGCGGTCGAGGAGCTGTTCGAAGACGATGCGGCCTTCGAGGCGGGCGAGCGGGGCGCCGAGGCAGAAGTGGACGCCGCCGCCGAAGGCGAGGTTGGTTTCCTTGCGGGGGCGGGGGTCGAACGCGGTGGGGTCGGGGTGGTGGCGGGGGTCGCGGTTGGCGCCGAGGACCCAGGGGGTGACCATCGTTTTGGCGGGGATGGTGACGCCGCCGAGGTGGGCGTCGGTGGTGGTGATGCGCAGCAGCCGCATGATCGGCGGGCGGTGGCGGACGACTTCGTCGAGCAGGCTGGGGATGAGGGTGGGGTCGCGGCGGACCGCGGCGGCGGCGTCGGGGAAGTCGTGCAGGGACAGGACGGTGTTGCCGAGCATCATGGTGGTGGTGATGTGGCCGGCGGCGAGCAGCAGTGAGGCGAAGTTGAGGACTTCGTGGTCGGCGAGCCGTTCGCCGTCGACTTCGGCGTGGGCGAGGCCGCTGAAGAGGTCGTCTTCGGGGTGGCGGCGGCGTTGGGAGAGCAGGTCGGCGAGGTAGTCCTCCATGACTTCGGTGAGGGAGGTGCCGTCTTCGCGGGGTGCGCCGCCGGCGAGGAGGGCGTCGGCCCAGCCGCGGTAGAGGGTCCGGTCTTCGGGTGGGATGCCGATGAGGTCGCCGATGACGACGACGGGGAGTGCGTAGGCGAGGTCGCGGATGAGGTCGGGGTCGTCGCGGTCGGCCATCGCGGTGATCAGGGTGTCGGTGGCGGTGATGATCCGCGGTTCCAGATCGGCGATGACTTTCGGGGTGAACGCTTTGCTGACCAGTTTCCGCAGGCGGTGGTGAACCGGTGGGTCGACGGCGGCCATGTTGCCGCGGACGGCTTCGGCGGTGTCGGGCAGGAGCAGTCCGGGGTCGGAGGAAAAGGTTTGGTGATCGGTGAAGATCCGGCGGACGTCGGCGTGGCGGAACACGTGCCAGGTGTCGTGTTCGTCGGCGATGACCGGGGTGTTCTCGCGCATGTCGTCGACCCAGCGGAAGAGCGCGGTTCCGCCGTCCGCCAGGGAAGGGGGGCGGACTGGGGGCGAGGTCATCCCGGGACTCCTTTGCTGAAACCGATTTCTCCGGCCGGAATCGATGACTCGTCGGCTTCGAACAGGTTATGGCGATTTTCGGTTGATCGGCAACGAAAAAAGGTGATCGTTTTCGTCGACGAAATGGGCTTGCCGATCAACTTTGGGTGACAACGGGACGATTCAGCCGGCTTCGGTCAGGTCGGTGGTCGCGGCGAGTTCGACGGCGAGGTCGGTGAGCACCGGGATGGCGGGGTTGTCGTGGCCGGGTACCCACAGGAGTTCGGTGCGGGCGACGTCGCCGGTGAGGGGGACGAAGGCGACGCCGGTGCGGCGGAGGCTGTGGGACGAGCGGGTCAGCCGGGTGACGCCGACGCCGGCGGCGACGAGGCCGAGCAGGCCTTGCACGGTGGCGGCGCGCTGGACGACGCGCGGGGTGTAGCCGGCGGCGGCGAAGTCGGCGTCGTAGCTGCGGTGCCAGGGTTCCCAGCTGCTGCGTGGGGTGAGCACCCAGGGTTCGCCGGCGAGGTCGGCCAGTTCGAGCGACGTGCGGGTGGCGAGGGGGTGGTCGGCCGGGACGACGGCGCAGACCTCTTCGGTGAGCAGGGTGCGGGAGGCGAGGCTGTCGACGAGGGGCGGGCGGGTGAAGGCGAGGTCGAAGCGGCCGTCGCGCAGGCCGTCGACGAGTTCGGAGATCGACGCTTCGGCGGTCGTCACGTCGAGGTCGGGGTAGCGCTCGCGGACGGCGCGCAGGATCGGGGGCAGCAGGTAGTTCGCGGTGGTGGTGAGGAAGGCGAGCCGGATGCTGCCGATTTCGCCGCGCAGGGCGCGGCCGAGGGTGGTGAGGGCTTCGTCGGCGCGGGCCAGGACGGCGCGGGCTTCGGGGAGGAAGAGCTTGCCGACGGCGGTGAGGCGGGTGCCGCGGGGGTCGCGGTCGAACAGGCGGGTGCCGAGGCCGCGTTCGAGGACGGTGATCTGCTGGGAGAGGGATTGCTGGGCGATGTGGAGGCCGGCGGCGGCGCGGGTGAAGCTGGTTTCGTCGGCGACGGCGACGAAGTAGCGCAGCTGGCGCAGCTCGGGGGTCACAGGCTCCGACTGTAGCCGTGGCAGGGGATCGGTGTTGGCGGTGCGGTGGTGCTCGTCCTCAGGATGGGGGCAGGAATCCACTGGGAGGAAACGAAGATGGCGAACACCGACGGCCGCGTGTGGCTGATCACCGGCTGCTCGGCCGGGTTCGGCCGGGAGATCGCGCTGGCGGCGCTGGCGGCGGGTGACCGGGTGCTGGCGACGGCGCGGCGGCCGGAGACCTTGGCGGGGTTGCGGGATCGTGGTGGTGACCGGGTCCGGACCGCGGCGCTGGACGTGACCGATGCCGGGCAGGTCGACGCGGCGGTGAAGACGGCGCTCGAGGAGTTCGGCCGGATCGACGTCGTGGTGAACAACGCGGGCAACGGTTCGGTCGGCGCGGTGGAGGAGCTGACCGTGGACGAGCTGCGGGCGTTGCTGGAGGTGATGTTCTTCGGCGCGGTCACCGTGACGAAGGCGGTGGTGCCGCACCTGCGGGCGCAGGGCAGCGGGACGGTGGTGCAGATCAGTTCGATGGGCGGGCAGGTGGCGCCGCCGGGGTTCGGCGCGTACTGCGCGGCGAAGTACGCGCTGGAAGGGATTTCGGAAGCGCTGGCCGAGGAGGTGCGGCCGTTCGGGGTGCGCGTACTGATCGTCGAGCCGGGGGCGTTCCGGACGGAGTTCGGGGGCGGCCGCATGCACCGTTCCCGCACGATCGGCGCCTACGCGGTGTCGACGTCGGGTACGCGGGACGCGGTCGAGAACATGGACGGCACGCAGCCCGGCGATCCGGCGAAGGCGGCCGCGGCGATCGTGCGCGCGGTGGGCAGTGAAGACGCCCCGTTGCACCTGGCTCTGGGCGCGGATGCCGTGGAGGCGATCCGCGCCCAGCACCGGGCGCTCGCGGCGGACCTGGCGGCCTGGGAAGAGGTCAGCCGGGCCACCGCGTTGGACTAGGCGTCCTGCAGGACGCCGAGGACGTTGCCGTCGGGGTCGGTGAAGGTCGCGACCAGGCGGCCGTTGCCGACGTCCTTCGGCTCGTCCTTGACCTTGCCGCCGGCGGCGGTCACTTCGGCGAGCTTTGCCGCGATGTCGCCGACGTGCCAGTAGGTGACCGGGCCGGTCATGCCCTGCTGGGCGCCGTTCGGGACGAGGCCGATGTGCTGGCCTTCGGCGTCGTAGCCGACGTAGTAGGGCGCGTCGGCCTGCGGTTCGGTGCCGAGCAGGGCGGTGTAGACGGCCTTGGCGGCGGCCAGGTCGGTGACGGGGTGCAGGACGGTCTTGATCCCCTGGGTGCTCATCGGTGCTCCTGAAGTCGTGGTCTGCGGTACGGCTATGACGCTATTGCCGGGCCGTTGACCAGCGCTTCTCGATTCCTGATCGGTTGGATCGGTCAGTCGAGCAGGGCGGTGAGGACGCCGTCGAGGAGGCGGACGCGACGGTCGGCGATGCGGTGGACCTCGTCGTCGTGGGTCGCGACGATGACCGCGGCGCCTTCTTCGGCGCAGCGGCGCAGCAGCCGCAGGACGCGGGGGGTGCTGCCGGCGTCGAGGTGGGCGGTGGGTTCGTCGGTGAGCAGGACGCGGGGGCGGCCGGCGACGGCCCGGGCGAGGGCGACGCGTTGCTGCTGCCCGAAGGAGACTTCGAGGGGGTAGCGGTCGCCGAGGTCGCCGATGCCGAGTTCGTCGAGCAGCCCGGTGACGCGGTCGTGGATCGCGGCGCGGGAGGGACGGGGGACATCGGAACGCAGGCGCAGCGGCAGAGCGACGTTTTCGGCGATGGTGAGCTCGTTGGCCAGGCCGAGGGCTTGGGGCAGCACGGCGCAGGTGTGCCAGGGGGGTGCGCCGCTGATCGGGACGCCGTCGAGCAGGACGCAGCCGGAGTCGGGGGAGTCGAACCCGCACAGCAGGGCCAGCAGCGCGCTCTTGCCGGAGCCGGAGCGGCCGGACACGGTGACGAGCTCGCCGGCGCCGACGCGCAGTTCGAGGCCGCGCAGGGCTTCGATGTCGCCGCTGGGGTGGGCGAAGCTGCGGCGCAGGCCGACGGCTTCCACGACGGTCATCGTTGCGGCTCCCGTTCTTCGACGCGTTCGAGCGTGCCCTTGTGCAGCCGGGCCACGCGCGCGCCGAGGTCGATCAGGCGGTCGTCGTGCGAGGCGACCAGGACGGCGAAGTCCTGGTCCACCAGGTAGTGCAGGGTGTCGAGCACCAGGTCGGCGGAAGCCTCGTCCAGCTGGGACGTGGGTTCGTCGGCGAGGATGACGGTCGAGCGCGCGGCGAGCACGCACCCGAACGCCAGGCGTTGCTGCTGGCCGCCGGAGAGCGCGGAGATCTTCCAGTCACCGGTGCCGTGCAGGCCGAGCTGGCCGAGGATGTCGTCGGGGCGGCATCCGGTGCCGGCGGCTTCGGCCGCGGCACGCAGGTTGTCGGCCACCGAGAGGTAGCCGAGCAGGTTGTCGGAGGGGTTCTGGAAGACCAGGCCGAGGTGGTGACGGCGCAGGGCGCGTCGTTCGCGGTGCTTGAGCCGGTGGACGTCGGCGCCTTGGAAGGTCAGGGTGCCGCGGACCGGTTGCTCGAACAGGCCCAGGACGCGCAGCAGGGTGGATTTGCCGGAACCGGAGGGGCCGGCGAAGACGGTCATGCCGCGGGCGGGGACGTCGAAGCTGACGTCGTCGACGCCGGTGACGAGGCCGGCCGGGGTGGGGTAGTCGACGCCGATGCCGCGCAGGGTGAAGATCGGTTTGTCAGGCACGGATCAGCTCCGCGGTCCGGGCGGTGCGCACCGAGCGCACCGCGATCCAGCCGGCGAGGCCCACGACCAGGACGCCGATGAGCAGCACGGTGAGGACGAAGGGCAGCGGGTCGGGCAGTTCCGAGCGGGGTGCGAGGAACGTCGCCGGGTCGAACCGGGGTACCGACAGCCCGGCGACGGAGACACCGCAGACCACGCCGACGGCGATGGCGAGCCCGCTGAGCGCGCCGAGCTCCATGAGGTGGCTGGCGAGCAGGGTGCGGGGGCGCATGCCCATCCGCAGCACGAGCGCGCCGGCGAGGGCGTTCTGCCGGCGGCGGACTTCGACGGCGACGAGCAGGGCGAGGATGGCCACGATGCCGAGCACGGCGCCGAGCAGGGCGACGAAGGAGAACGTCCATGACACGACGAAGAAGGGCAGGCTGTCGAGGGCGGTTTCGCGGCCGATCCGGTTGGGGATGAACACGCCGGCGGCGCGCAGGGCGGCGGTGGCGTCGGCCATCGGCGCGGTGGTCAGCACGCTCCACTTGGGGACGCGGTCGAGCTGGCCGTGGTCGAGGGCGGTGCGGGAGACGACGTAGCCGGGGGAAGTGCCGATCATCGGGAACACCGGGAGGTCGGCGACGGTGACGGCGTCGCGCAGGCCGTCGGGCAGCTGGGCGGTCTGCTTGCCGGTGTGGCCGATGCGCAGCACGGGGGTGCCGCGGGAGTCCGGTCGCGCGATCTCGCGCAGGAGCCCGGCGAGGTTGTCGGTGGGGACGTCGGCGGTGGCGGCGCCCTGGGTGAAGGTGTCGGGGTCGACGACGAGGACGACGCTGCCGGTGCCGGTCAGCTCGCCGACGACGGTGCTGGTGCCGGCGAGCGGGGCGGGCATCGGGACGGTGCCCATGCCGATGGGGCTGTCGGTGTCGAGGCGGGCGTTGCTGCCGACGAAGATCGCCGACTTCGTGTCGAGGGCGGCCTCCTGGCCGTTGGCGATGCCGATGCCGGTGGCCAGCGTGCCGATGGCGAGGGTGCCGATGACCAGGACGCCGGTGACCGGGGCGCGGGCGCCGGCGAGGCGGCGGATGGCCAGCTGCAGTGCCGGGCGGGACCAGAAGCGGGCGCGGTGGGAGGCGTGCAGGGCCAGCCACGCCAGCCGCGCGGTCAGCAGCCCGACGGTCAGCACGACGAACACCGGGTAGGTCAGTGCCAGCGGGTCGACCTGGGGTAATGGATTTCCCAGGCGTGAGCCGGTGCTGTAGTGGGCGAGGCGGGTCCAGCCGAGCCACGCCATCCCCGCCGTCGCGAGCTCCCACGGGAAGTAGCCCAGCAGCCGCATCCGGTTGCCGCCGCGGCGGACGCGGCCGAGTTCGAACTCGAGGTGGGCTCGGACGGCGACGACCAGGGCCAGCAGCGCCAGGGACACCACCAGCACGCCGGCCGCGACGAGGCCGGCCTGCAGCTCCGCCTCGGGGTCGGGCACGCCGGGTGGGCCGTAGACGCCGAGCAGCAGGCGGGCGGCGGCCGCGCCGAGGACGCCGCCGAGCAGGATCGGCAGGCCGAGCTCGGCGATGGCGAGGCCGCCGAGGGCGCCCGGTCCGCTGCCGCGGGCGGACAGCAGCCGCAGCTGGGCGTGCCGGCGCTGGTACCACTGCAGGGCGACGGTGCCGAGGCCGGCGCAGCCGACCAGGACGCTGATCAGGGCGAGCGGCAGGATCGAGATGAACACGTTGTCCTGGGCCTGCCGGGCGATCTGGACCGAGCGTTCGAACGTCGGGACGTCGGCGGCGACGAGGCTGCCGAGTCCTTGGGCGGTGAGATCGGCGCGGACGTCGGCGACGAGGTCGCGGGAGCGCTGCAGGAGGTCTTCGGCCGCGCTGAGGGTGACCGGGGCCGGTTCGTAGAAGGAGATGTGGAGGTACTGCATCTTCGACAGGCCGATCGCCGCGACCGCGGTGTCGAAGGTCTTGCGGTCGGTGGCGAAGACGATCGAGTCGATGGGGTCGTTGGCGAGCCGGTCGACGACGGCGCCGGACTGCTGCGAGCACCACCACCGCGGCGGCGGGTCGAGCAGGTCGCGGTAGACGCCGGTGACCGGCGGCAGCGCGATGCCCCGGATGCCGGGCTTGGCGCCGACACCGATGTGCTCGGCGTCGGCGACGACGTTGCCCAGCCACAGGCCGGGGGCGCGGGTGCCCTGCTGCAGCGTGAGGTTGTCCAGACCGGCCTGGTCGCGGTAGGCGAGGCGGACCTTGTAGTGCGGGTCGCCGTTGAACTGCGTGCCGGGCAGCACGTTCGTGTACTGGCCGACGACCGGTGCGCCGAAGCCGTGCGCGGGCGCGTGGCGCTGCACCGCGCTCGTGAGGGCCGGGATGTCCTGGACGGGGATGTTGCCCTTGCCGAACACCGGACCGTAGCTGTCGGGGCAGGTGATCCCGGTCTGGTAGGCGATCGTCGCGCCGCCGGCGGCGGAGGCCTGCAGGACCGCGGCGGTGCCGAGGAAGCAGGCCAGCAGCGCGGTCACGGCGGCCACGATCAGGGTGAGCGGGCTGGTGAGGGCGGCTTTGGGGGCCGCACGCCACGGCTTGGTCACTCTGCGCAGTCCATTCTTCCCCCACTTCACCCGCATGGACGCGCACGCTACCGGCAGATCGCCGGAGTTGGCACGGTTTTGTATCCGATCGTTGCTCACTGGCGGTCATCGGCCGCGGAATGCGCAGCGAGCAACGGCTACCGCCATCCGGCCGGTTTAGTGGTCTAGACCTTGACGCCGATATTGGTCTGATCCAATCCTGAAGACGTTCCCGCCGTGTTACGCCGCGGCACGGCTTCCGCCCCGGCACTGGAGCGCAGATGCGTCGACGCAGACCTTTCTCTCGAATGTCCGTTTCCCTGGCCTTGTCAGCACTTTTCGCAGGATCACTTTCGGCCGGTTCGCTGGTCGCCGCCGCCGGAACCGCCCAGGCCGCCACCCCGCTGCCCGCGCACGTCTTCGCGCCCTACTTCGAAGCCTGGACGGGCGAAAGCCCCGCCACGTTCGCGCAGCAGTCCGGGGCCAAGCACCTCACCATGGCGTTCATCCAGGCCGCCACCAAGGGTTCCTGCACGGTCTACTGGAACGGCGACACCGGGATGCCCATCTCCACCGGCGTCTTCGGCTCCGACATCAGCACGATCCGCTCCCGCGGCGGCGACGTCATCCCCTCCTTCGGCGGCTACACCGCCGACAACACCGGCACCGAAATAGCCGACAGCTGCACCAACGTCGACTCGATCGCCGCCGCCTACGAGTCGGTGATCACCACCTACGACGTCCCCCGCCTCGACATGGACATCGAGGACAACTCGCTCACCAACTCCGCCGGGATCGACCGCCGCAACAAGGCCATCAAAAAGGTCCAGGACTGGGCCGCTGCGGCCGGGAGGTCGCTGCAGATCTCCTACACGCTGCCCACCACCACCAGCGGCCTCGCCGACAGCGGCCTGGCCGTGCTGCGCAACGCCGTCTCCAACGGCACCCGCGTCGACGTGGTCAACATGATGACCTTCGACTACTACGACAACGCCGCCCACGAGATGGCCACCGACACCCAGACCTCGGCGACCGGCCTGGTGAGCCAGCTCGGCGCGCTGTACCCGGGCAAGACGCAGGCGCAGCTGTGGGGCATGGTCGGGATCACCGAGATGATCGGCGTCGACGACTTCGGCCCGGCCGAGACGTTCACCACCGCCGACGCCGCCACCGTCTACAACTGGGCGGTGTCCAAGGGCATCAACGAGCTGTCGTTCTGGGCGCTGCAGCGCGACAACGGCGGCTGCCCCGGCGGCGCGGCCGCGGACAACTGCTCGGGCATCGCCCAGGACCCGTGGTTCTTCAGCCACGCCTTCGAGCCGTTCACCGGCGGCACCACCGTGCCCGGCAACGACTTCTCCCTCACCACCAACCCGGCGTCCGCCTCGGTCGACCCGGGTGGCTCGGCCACCGCGACCGTCGGCACCGCCGTCACGTCCGGCTCGGCCCAGCAGGTGACGCTCTCGGTCGCCGGCGCGCCTTCCGGCGTCACGGCGTCGGTCAGCCCGGGCTCGGTGACCGCGGGCGGCAGCGCGACGCTGTCGGTGAGCACCACCGCGGCCGCGGTCCCCGGGGTCTACCCGCTGACCGTCACCGGCACCTCGCCGTCGGCGAGCCACAGCGCCACCTTCACCCTCACCGTCAAGGGCACCCCACCCGCGGGCGGGGTCGTCAACGGCGGGTTCGAGACCGGCGCGCTGAGCCCGTGGAGCGCCGCCGGTGACGCGGTCGTCGCGTCCCCGGCCCACTCCGGGACCCACGCGCTGCAGGTGGTGCCCACGGCCTCGGCCACCGGCGAGGCGGCGCAGAACGTCACCCTCGCTCCGAACCACGCCTACACGCTCAAGGCCTGGGTGCAGGGCAACTACGCCTACGTCGGCGTCCGCGGTGGCGCGACCGCCAGCACGTGGACCTCGAGCAGCGGCTGGACGCAGCTGTCGGTGCCGTTCACCACCGGCGCGTCCGGCGCGGTGACGGTGTACGTCCACGGCTGGTACGGCCAAAGTGCCCTCTACGCCGACGACTTCACCATCGGCTGATCCTTTCGGCGGCGGCCCGGTTGCGCAACGCGGAGGTTGGCCGGGCCGCCCCTGGCCGAAAGACTCACGGGGACGATCTTTCGCCCGCGAGGAGGACCCCGATGCCGCACATCCCGCTCGACCCGCAGATGCCCGGCATCACCGCGCTCTTCGCGTACCGGCCGGAGACCGCGGCGCCGCTCGGGCAGCTGGCCCAGGTCCTGCTGCGCGGCCCCAGCACCTTGACGGTCGGGGAGCGCGAGCTGATCGCGACCGTCGTCTCCAACGGCAACGAATGCCGCTTCTGCACCGGCAGCCACGCCGCGGCGGCGGCCGAGACCATCGAAGGCGGCCGCGCGGTCGTCGACGCCGCGTGCGGCGGGATCGACGACGCCCCCGTGTCGGCGAAGCTCAAGGCACTGCTGCGGATCGCGCTCGCGGTGCGCGAAACGGGCCGCGCGGTCACCGGCGAGCTGGTCGCCGCCGCCCGCGCCGAAGGGGCGACCGACACCGAGCTGCACGACACCGTCCTGATCGCGGCGTCGTTCTGCCTGTTCAACCGGTACGTCGACGGCCTGGCCACGGTCGCGCCGGACGACCAGGCGGTCTACGACCAGATCGGCAAGCAGCTGGCCGTGGGCGGCTACGCCCGCTAGGGCACCAGCACGATCCGGCCCGGGCGGGTCCACGCGGTAGCGGCTTCGGCCAGCGGAACCCGCTCGTGGTCGACGGTGAGGTCGCCGGCGATCGCGTATCCCACCACCGTCAGCAGCGCTTCGCGGCGACGGTCGGCGTCGAGCTCGTTGTTCGTGTAGCCGTGGATGTGCAGCGACCGGCTGCGCAGCACCGCCGAGGACACCGGGCACTCGTCGCCGGCCGCGCTGCCGAGGTTGACCAGCCGCCCGCCCGGGCGCAGGGTGCGCAGCGCCGCTGCGGCCGGGATCCCGGACACCGGATCGATGACCAGGTCCACCGGGACGTCCCGGAGCCGCCGGGCCAGCGAATCGACGTCGTCGCCGTCGGCCAGCGGCACGACGTCGTCCGCGCCGAGCCGCCGGGCCCGCTCGAGCGCGGCGTCCGACCGCGCGCACGCGATGACGTGCCCGGCCCCGGCCACGCGCGCCAGCTGCACGGCCGACTGCCCGACGACCCCGCCGGCGCCGAGCACCAGCACGGTCTCGCCGGGAACGAGGTTTCCCTTCCAGGTCAAGCACATCCACGCCGCGACCGCCGACAGCCCGAGCGCCGCGACCAGCGCGTGGTCCGCCCCGGGCGGCAGGACCACCAGGTCGGCGGGCGCGACGACCGCGTGCTCGGCCATGCTGCCGTCCCCGGGGCGCATGCCCGCGGTCGTGGCGAACCAGATCGGCGTCCCGGCCGGCTCGGTCGGCGTCGGCCGCGTGAGCACGCCGACCCCCTGCACGCCCGGCACGTACGGCAGCTCCGGCAGCCCGAAGTAGGACGTGCCGGACGCGCACAGCAGGTCGAGCGGACTGACCGGCGCGGCGGTGACGCTCACCGCGACCTGGCCCGGCCCCGGTTCGGGGGCCGTCCGGTCGGTCACCACCGGCGGCGCGCCCGCCGCCCGGATCTCCGCCGCGCGCACGGCGTCAGACGGGCTGGAGGACGAAGTCGTAACGGGCCTCGAGCCACGGCTCGGCCGATTCGCCGCCGTCCGGGGTCGGGCCGGGCTCCCGGGGCTCGAAGGTCACGACCAGCTCCTGCTTGGTGCCGAACACGACGTCGCTGTCGAGGTACTGCGCGCCTTCCTGGAACAGGTGCGTGATCAGCGGCTCGTAGCCGGCGGCGTTGATCAGGAAGTGCACGTGGGCGGGCCGGAAGTGGCTGATGTCGGTGCCGCCGATGAGCTCGCCGACCGGGCCGTCCATCGGGATCGAATAGCCCTTCGGCGCGATCGTGCGCAGGCAGTAGGTCCCGTCGGGGCGTGTCGCGTACTTCGCGCGCAGCCGGGCCTCGTCGATGTCCGGGATCTGCGACTCGTAGGCGCCTTCTTCGTCGGCCTGCCAGACGTCGAGGATCGCGCCGGCTACGGGCGAGCCGTCGAGGCCGCGGACGGTGCCGGTGATGTAGAGCGGCGTGCCGGCCAGCCCGTCGGACATGTCTCCGCCGAACTCCTTCTCCGGCGAGCCGTCGATGTGGAACGGGCCGAGCACGGTGGCCGGGGTCGCCTTGGCGTCGAAGGCGTGGTTCATCTGGACCACCAGCATGCTCAGGCCGAGCACGTCGGAGGCGAGGATGAACTCTTCGCGCTTCTCGTCGCTGATCTGCCCGGTCTCGGTCAGCCACCGCATCGCGGCCATCCACTCGGGCTCGGTGAGCCGCACCTCGCGGGCGAAGGCGTGCAGGTGCCGGACGAGGGCCGCCATGACCTGCGCCGTGCGCGGGTCATGCGCGCTCGACCAGCGCTGGGCGGCGAGCTCGGTGATGTTGTCCTCGGTGACGAGCTGCATCGGCGTTCCTCTCAGCGTTGCGGGTCCGGCGGGACCGGCCGGTTGTTCAGGTCGACCGACAGGAAGACGTCGTTGGCGACCGGGTGACGCAGCTCTTCGGCCAGCTGCCCGACGAGCCCGGCGGTCCGGGCCAGCAGCGCGAACCCGCGCAGCAGCTCCAGCGGCAGCCCGAGGTCGGCCAGCGCCGCGCCGCAGACACCGGCGCCATTGAGCGGCAACGTCTTCCCGAGCACCTGCGGGTGGACGCGGCCGATGGCGGCGAACAGTTCCAGGTGCGGGCCGCGCAGACCTTCTTCGTCGGCGATCCGGAACAGCCGGGGGGTGCGCGGGTCGCCGTCCTTGTGGACGTGGTGCCCGAGCCCGGGGATGAACTTCTTCTCGGCACGGGACTTTTCGACGGTCTTCAGGGCCAGGGCGTCCCACCCCGCCTCGTCGGCAGGGGTTCCGGCGGTGGCGAGGACGTCGTGCAGGAACCGGCCGCAGTCCTCGGTGACGCCGAGGAACCGCGACCCGCCACCGAGCAGCCCGGCCGCCAGCGCGCCCTGCACCGAGTCCGGAGCGGACAGGTAAGTGAGCCGCGTGACGATCGCGGTCGGCGTGAAGCCGTGGTCGGCCAACGCCGCCAGCACCGCTTCGAAGACCCGAGTCTCCCCTGTGGACGGACGCCGCTGCGTGGCCAGCCAGAACGCCAGCTCTCCGAAGCCGACCTTGCCCATGACGTCCTCGGCGAGGTCCTGGCCGAGCAGGGTGATCTTGTCCTTCGTGGACGATCCGAGCGCGGTCTCGTAGACGCGGTCAGTCATGCGGGGTCTCCGTGAGCCAGGCGCGCAGCTCGGCGCCGTGTTCGTCGAGCTCCGGCGGCGGCAGCCGGTAGGCGGCCGGGGTCGCGGAGAACCGGATCGGGTGCCGGGTCGTGGGGACGGTGCGGTCGCCTTCGCCGACGTCGACGATCGGGTCGAGGCCGAAGCGCTCGGCCATCGCGAACCCGCCGTCGATGGTGTTGATCGGTCCACACGGGACACCGACCTTCGTCAGCGCGTCGAACCACTCCACCGCGGTGCGCTCCTTCAGGCGCTCGACCAGGATCGGCCGCAGCTCCTCGCGGTTCTTCGTGCGGTCGGCGTTGCGGGCGAACCGCGGGTCGTCGGGGACGTCCGGCAGGCCGAGGACTTCGCACAGCCGCCGGAACTGCCCGTCGTTGGCCGCGGCGACGATCAGGTCGGCGTCGGCCGTCGGCAGCGGCTCGTAGGGGAAGACGCTGGGGTGGGCGTTGCCCATCCGGTAGGGGACCACCCCGCCGGCGGCGTAGGCCGAGCTGTGGTTGACCAGCCCGGTCAGCGCCGAGGACAGCAGGTTGACCTCCACGTGCTGGCCCTCGCCGGTCGCGTCGCGGTGGCGCAGCGCGGCGAGGATGCCGATCACCGCGTGGTTGCCCGCCATCACGTCGAACACCGAGATCCCGGCCCGGTACGGCGGGCCGTCCGGGTCGCCGGTCAGGCTCATCAGCCCCGAGATCGCCTGCACCATCAGGTCGTAGCCGGGCACATGCCGGCCTGCACCCGAGCCGAAGCCGCTGATGGAGGCGTAGACGCTGCCCGGGTTGGTCGTCTTCACGGAGTCGTAGTCCAAGCCGTACTTGGCCAGGCCGCCGGGCTTGAAGTTCTCGATCACCACGTCCGCCCGCGCCGCCAGCTCGCGGGCGACGGCGGCGTCGGCCTCTTCGCGCAGGTCGAGCGCGATCGAGCGCTTCCCGCGGTTCACGCCGAGGTAGTAGGTCGAGACGTCGCCGCGCACCGGCGGCATCCACGTGCGCGTCTCGTCGCCCTGCGGGCCTTCGACCTTGACGACTTCGGCGCCGAGGTCCGCCAGCAGCATCGTGGCGTAGGGGCCGGCGAGCACCCGGGAGAAGTCCGCGACCAGCAGCCCGGTCAGCGGGCCGGCAGCGCTGGTGTCCACCCGGTTCCTCACTTCCTGTCCGTCCAACGGACGCCTGTCCGCAGTTTGCCTCCGCGGGCCCCGGTGGTCAAGACACGGCGGGCACGGTGACGTGCGGGACGTCGTCGAGCCGGGCGAAGTCGGCGCTGATCTCCCCGGCGGTCTGCAGCAGCAGCGGCAGGTGGTGCTCCAGGAGCCGGTCCACGGACGTCTCGGCGGCGTGGCAGTTGACGTTGACCCCGGCGATGACCCGCCCGGAGCCGTCGCGCAGCGGCGCGGCGACCGACCGGATGCCCAGGGCCAGCTGCTCGTCGGTCAAGGCCCAGCCGCGGGCGCGGACCTCGCGCAGCTCGGCGTCGCGCTCGGCGCGGCCGGGCTGCCAGCGCGGGACGAGCCCGGAGCGGGTCGGCTGGGCCAGCACCGCGTCCAGGTCGTCCGGGGTCAGCGCGGCGAGCTGGACCTTGCCCAGCGACGTCGGCAGGGCGGGGAAGCGGGTGCCGATCTGCACGGCCAGCGCGACGATCTTCGGCACCGCGACCCGGGCGACGTAGACGATGTCGGAGCCGTCGAGCTGGGCGATCGAACACGACTCGTTCGTGCGCGCGACCAGGCGTTCCAGGTGCGGGCGGGCGACGTCCCACAGCCCCATCGACCGCACGTAGGCGACGCCGAGGTCGAGCACGCGCGGGGTCAGCGCGTAGCCGCGCCCGCCGGCGCGGACGTACCCGAGCTCCTCCAGGGTGAGCAGGATCCGGCGCGCGGTCGGGCGGGCCAGGCCGGCGGCGGTGGCCACCTCGGCCAGCGTCATCTCCGCGTGGTGCGGGCCGAACGCCGTGATCACTTCGAGCCCGCGCGCCAGCGCTTCGATGAAGTCGGGACCCGTTCCCTCGCGTGGCATGCACGACCTCCCTCTGCAGTCCTGCCCCGCAGCGTAGCGGCGGGGATTGACACCGGCCCGGCGCTGGGCGAAGGTGACGTCACCCCTTCAGTGTCCGTAGAGCGGACGAGTGTACGCAACCGGAGGCAGCCATGTCCGGATCGATCGTCCTGCGGGGCGGCACGGTGCTGACCCTCGACGACGCCCACCGCGTCCTGCCCGGCGCGGACGTCCTGGTCACCGGCGGCGCGATCGCCGCCATCGGGCCGTCCCTCGAAGTGCCGGAAGGCACGGAGGAGATCGACGCCACCGGCGGCATCGTCATGCCGGGCATGATCGACACCCACCGGCATCTGTGGCAGACGGCCATGCGCGGCTACGGGGCCGACTGGACGCTGACCCAGTACTTCGTCTGGTACTACCTCGAATGGGGCAAGGTGTTCCGCCCCGAGGACATCTACGCGGGCAACCTGCTCGGCGCGTGGGAAGCCCTCGAAGCCGGCGTCACGACCACCGTCGACTGGTCCCACGGCCTGCAGACGACCCAGCACGCCGACGCCGCGGCCGACGCGCTCGAAGCCGTCCCCGGCCGGTTCATGCTGGCCTACGGCAACATCCAGGACTCCCCGGCGAACTGGACGGCCACGCCGGAGTTCCGCGACTTCGTCTCCCGCCGCACCGGCGGCGACCTCGGCTTCCAGCTCGCCTTCGACGTCACCGGCGACCCGGCGTTCCCGGAGAAGCCGGCGTTCGAGGTGGCGCGCGAGCTGGGCGTGCCGGTCACCACGCACGCCGGGGTCTGGGGCGCGACCGGCGACGACGGCATCCGCCTGATGCACGACCACGGGTTCATGACCCCGGAGACGATCTACGTCCACAGCGCGTCGCTGTCGGCCGACTCCTACCACCGGATCGCCGCGACCGGCGGCTCGGCGTCGGTGTCGACCGAAAGCGAGCAGAGCGCGGGCCAGGGCTACCCGTCCACCTGGGCGCTGCGGCAGTACGGGATCCCGGTGTCGCTGTCGATGGACACCTCGGTGTGGTGGAGCGGCGACCTGTTCACGGCGATGCGCACGACACTGGGCGCGGACCGCTCCCGCGAGCACCTGGAAGCGCACGCGAAGGGCGAAACGGTGACGCACGCGGCGTTGCGCGCGGAGCAGGTCGTCGAGTGGGCGACCCGCGGCGGCGCGGCCGCGCTGGGGCGCACGGACATCGGCTCCCTCGAGGTGGGCAAGAAGGCCGACGTGGTGCTGCTGAAGAACGACCACTCACCGGTGTCGTTCCCGCTGCTGAACCCGTACGGCCACGTGGCGTTCCAGGCTCAGCGCGGCGACGTCCACACGGTGCTGGTCAACGGCCGCATCGTCAAACGCGACGGCCGCCTGGTCGACGTGGACCTCCCCGCGGTGCGGCAGCGCGTCGAGGAGACGGTGGAGTACCTGCGCGGGCAGCTGGGGGAGGAGGCCTGGCAGCAGGGAATGAACCCGGACGTCCCGGAGACCAAGATCCTGGATAACCCGTACATGTACACGGACTACCAGAGCGACGCCACCCACGGCGGCTGAACTACCGTGGGGCCGTGGTCCAGGTCTTCATCCAGCCCGCCTACGGCACCTCCGACGCCCGCCGGTACGGGGCCGAGTCGCTCGAGAAGACCGTCGACTTCCGCGCGCACGCCGACCTGATCGAGCCGGCCGACCTCGCCCGCCTGACCGCACTGCACCCGGGTGGGCGCGCCCGGTTCTGGGGCGCCAAGGACAAGTACGACCGCCGCATGGACACGGTGTCCACCGGCGACGTCGTGCTGTTCACCGGCCGCAAGCACATCCAGGCCACCGCCGAAATCGGCCACGGCTTCCGCAACCCCGCCTTCGCGCGCCGGCTGTGGAACCCGGATCCGGGGAAGTGCTTGTTCAGCAACGTCTACAGCCTCCGGCGCTACGAGCGGATCGGGATGCCGTACGAAGAGATCTGGGCGTTGCCCGGGTTCAATGTCGGCGACAACTTCATGGGTCTGCGGTTCCTGGATGACGCGAAGTCGGCCGCGGTGCTGGGTCTGCTCCGCTCCGCGTGAGCGAAAGCCGCACCGCGGCAATCACCTCGATGACGAACGCGGACGGTCTCCACTACCAGCCCCGCGCCGACGGCCACGGCATGGTCGTCGCCGCCTACCTGCCCGTCCAGCGACCGCCCTGCCCGTACGGGCAGCCCGGCGTACCCGAAGGTCTGCCGCTGCGCGGGTGTCCCGCCGGCCGCGCAGCGCTCATCGTGGAAAGACCGCCAGCCCGAGGAGGTCCGCCGGTGATCCACGAGGTCGACGAGGCGCTGCGGCGGCTGGTGAAGGACGAGGCGCTGCGCGGCAGCGAGGTCGACATCGCCTTCGAGGCCCCCACCAAGGACTGGGCCGCCCGGCGCAACGCGCCCACCGTCAACATCTACCTCTACGACGTCCGCGAGGACATGCGCCGCCGCTCGCGGGGGCTGCTCAGCGAGTACGACCAGCGCGGCCAGATCGCCGCGCGGCACCTGCCGCCCAAGCACGTCAAGCTGTCCTACCTGGTCACCGCCTGGACCCAGCGCCCCGAAGACGAACACCGCGTGCTGTCGGACCTGCTGCTCGGCCTCCTGCGCCACGAAGCCGTCCCGGCCGAGGTGCTCTCCGGCTCACTGGCCGAAATGGGACTGCCGGTACCGATGACCGTCGCGCTGCCGCCGCCGGAAGACCGCGCGTTCGCCGACGTCTGGACCGCGCTCGGTGGCGAGCTCAAACCGTCGCTCGACGTCGTCGTCTCCGCGCCGATCCACAGTGGACGCGTCTACCCCGCCGGACCGCCGGCCAAGGAAGGCCTCCAGCTCGACACCGGCGGCGACCGCGTCGGGCACCACGTGTCCGACGCCGGCGCGGTCGACGGCCAGCGCCGCGTCGCGATGGCGCGGGACCACCGGAAGTCCCGGTGAACCAGGGGTACCTGTTCGAGCGCGTGGCCCGGCTCGAACAGCGCATCCGCGACGCGGTCGACAGCCGCCGCGCGGCCGACCCGAACCCCGACGACCCGTTCCGCGGCCTGTACCTGTCGCACGAGGCGATCGACGCGCTGCTGGACAGCCACCGGGAGCCGTTCACCCCGTTCGCCGACTCCGTGCCGGACGGCAGGCTGCGCCCGCTCGCCGACCGCGCGGGCCTCACCGGCGTCGACGTCGAACTGCTGCTGGTCGCGCTGGCCCCCGACCTGGACAGCCGGTTCGAGCAGTTCTACGGCTACCTCAACGACGACGTGACCCGACGCCGCGCCACCGCCGGGCTGGCGCTGCGCCTGTGCGGGATCCCGGAGGCCTCGGCCGCCGGCCGCGCCCGGCTCGACGCCGACTCCCCGCTGCTCACCTGCGGCCTGCTCACCATCGGCGACGACGACCGGCCGTTCCTCTCCCGCACGCTGCGCGTCCCCGACCGGGTGGTGAACCACCTGCTCGGCGACGACCGCCTCGCACCCGAGCTCGCCGGTTGCGCGCACCTGGGCACCGAGCTCGTCGAAGTGCCCGGCCGCGACCGGCTCGCCCGCGCGATCGGTGACCGCGTCGGGCTGGTCTACCTGAAGGAGCTCCCCGGGGGCGGCGCGGAAGAACTCGGCGTCGGCGCGCTGGCCGCGGCCGGGTTCCCGGCGCTGGTGGTGGACGCGGCGCGCTGGCAGGCCGAGCTCGAGCTGACCTCGTCGTTGCGGCGGGAGGCGTTGCTGCGCGGCGCCGGGATCGTGCTCGGCCCGGTGGAGGACCCGCGGCTGGAGGACCTGGCGCACCCGGCGGTCCCGCTGGTCGTGCACGGCACGGGGGCGTGGGACCCGCGGTGGAGCGCGACCGCGCCGTTGCAGCTCGACGCGTCGCCGCTGCCCGCCGCCCGGCGCGCGGAACTCTGGCGCAGCAGGCTCGAGGGCAAGCTCGCCCCGGACGTCGACCCCGGAGAAGCCACCGCGCACTTCGTGCTGGGGCCCGGGCAGATCGCGCGCGCGGCGAAGGCCGCGTCGGTGACCGCGCTGGCCGACGGCGGGCTGGTCCGGACGGCGCACCTGCGCGCGGGCGCGCGCAGCCAGAACGCCGCCGGGCTGCAGCGGCTCGCCCGGCGGATCGAACCGGCGGTCGGCTGGCCGGACCTGGTGCTGCCGGCGGGGGTGCTGTCGCTGCTGGACGAGCTGGCCGCGCGGGCGCGCTACCGCGACCAGGTGCTCGACGAGTGGCGGATGCGGCCGGGCGGCGGGCGCGGCCGGGGCGTGACGGGGCTGTTCGCGGGGGATTCGGGGACCGGCAAGACGATGTCGGCCGAAGTCGTGGCCGCGTCGCTGGGGCTGGACCTGTACACGGTGAACCTGGCGACGGTGGTGGACAAGTACGTCGGGGAGACGGAGAAGAACCTGGAGCGGATCTTCACCGAGGCGTCCGGGGTCAACGCGGTGCTGCTGTTCGACGAGGCGGACGCGATCTTCGGCAAGCGGTCGGAAGTCCGCGACGCGCACGACCGCTACGCCAACATCGAAAGCGCGTACCTGTTGCAGCGGATGGAGACGTTCGACGGCATCGCGGTGCTGGCGACGAACCTGCGGGCGAACCTCGACGAGGCGTTCACCCGGCGGCTCGACGTGATCGTGGACTTCCCGCTGCCGGACGTCGAGCTCCGCCACCGGCTGTGGGACCGCTGCCTGGGCACGCGGCTGCCACGCGCGTCGGACCTGGACCTCGGGTTCCTGGCGAGGGCGTTCGAGCTGGCGGGCGGGCACATCCGCTCGGCCGCGGTGACGGGCGCGTACCTCGCCGCCGAGGCGGGCCGCCCGGTGGCGATGAGCGACCTGGTCGGCGCGGTCGCCCGCGAGTACCGCAAGCTCGGCCGGCTGTGCCTGGACCGCGAGTTCGGGCCGTACCTGGCGCTGGTGACGGAGGGCTGAGCTGCCCGTTCGGGCAGCGTTTCCCGCCCTTGTGGCCGCGCACGCCAATCTGGTGCGGCGGTCGTGCTCGCGGCAAGCTGAACGGGCGGCGGAGGGAGCGGCCATGCGCGGGCACAGTCACGAAAACGACGTCGAACCGAGTGCGCGACCCCGGGGTGACCGGGTTTCGCAGGATTCGGACATCCTCGGCCGCGCCGCGGCCGCCGGCCGGTGCGACGTCCTGGGCCCGGAGGGGATGCTGGGCTTGCAGCGCGCGGTCGGCAACGCCGGGACCGCGTCGCTGGTGGAGGAGGAGCGTTCGCCGGTTCACGACGTCGTCTCGTCGGGTGGTGGCTCGCCTTTGGACACCTCGACGCGGGCGGACATGGAGTCTCGCTTCGGTGCGGACTTCTCCGATGTCCGGGTCCATACCGATGGGGCGGCGCACGAGTCGGCGAAGTCGGTGAACGCGCAGGCTTACACGGTGGGGTCGAACATCGTCTTCCAGCGGGACAAGTACGACCCGTCGTCGGCTGGTGGCCAGCACATGCTGGCGCATGAGTTGACGCATGTGGTTCAGCAGCGGAGTGGTCCGGTCGAGGGGACGGATGCCGGGGGCGGCGTGAAGGTTTCGGACCCGTCGGACCGGTTTGAGCGCGAGGCTGTGGCCAACGCGGACCGGCTGATGACTGCACCGGCGGTCCAGCGGTGTGAAGACGGTGGCGCGCACGAGGAGCCGGTGCAGCGGATGACCGTCCAACGTGAGGAAGAGGCTCCTGCCGCCGAAGAGGGCGAAGAGGAGAAGATGGCTCAGACGTTTGTGCAGCGTGCGGAAGAGACCGAGGAAGAGGCATAGCACGCAGCGTTGGGCGTCGCTGCACGGCCGCCCACCGCGCTAGGTGCCGTCCGGCCCTTTGAATCCCGGTTCGACGATCCAGATCCCGCTGCCACGCTCGGCCGCACCATTGGACTTGTTGCACGTTCCGCACATGCCGTGCAGATTGTCGAGCTGGTTGAGGAACGTGTTGCGAGCGACCTGGTCCGACTTGCGGCCGGTGCTGTTCCAGTGCTTGATGACACTCGGGTCTTTGTGGTCGAGGTTGATCGCGGTATTCCCGATGCCCGGCACGAGGTGCGGTGAATTGTAGTCCTTTCCCGGGCAGATGTAAGAGGAGCTCGTCGAGTACAGCGGATCGCTCTGCCACCTCGCGGCATTTTTGAACTTGAGGCTCATCAACCGGCTGAGCTCGCTCGCCCGCTTCGCATCGGCAGCGCCGTTGAAACCGCCGTAGAACGTCGGCCTGAACTTCCCGTCTTTCCGGAACTCGGAGCGGATTTCGCCGCCCAGGACGTAGGTCGACTCTTTGAGCAGGTCGAGGTCGATCTCCTGGCCGACCGCCTGGAGGGTGGAGGCGATGAGCCGGCGCTGGTCCCAGATCTCGAGCTCCGCCTTCTGGATTTCTTCCTTGGCGCTCGTGGCGAGAGCGTCCTTGAGTTTGCTCTCGTGTGCCACGACCATGCCCCGCATGGTGGAGAGCTGCCCGGCGACCGCGGGCTTGCTCTTCACGGCGTCATGCCCAAGCGCCCGGTCGATCTTGTCGATCAGCGGGTCCGGGTGGCTTGCCATCATGAGAGCCGGGCGGCCGCCCCTGTTGTCGAGGTAGATCGTGTGGGCGTTGCCCTTCATGCTGATGGGTGTCTTCGCCCTCAGCTTCTTCAGGAACGCGTCCTTGAGGCCCTTCACGCCTTCAGCGGCAGCGGCACCGCCGCGTTTGAGCTTCGACCAGACTTTCTTCCCCGCCTTGACGACCGTCCCCACGACGGAGTCGATCACCTTGCCCACCGGAGCCTGGACCTTCTCCAAAACCGACTTGATCTTCTCCGAAATCCCACCCAACCCGAGCAAACTCGCCAAGAACCCCAAGACCATCGGCAACGCCTTGCCCAGCGTCCGCTCGATCAACCCGGCCACGGCCCCAGCCCCACCGCGGGCGATCGACTCCACCGAGTCCAAAACCGAATCCACGAACTCCTTGATCTGCGAAGCCTTTTCCACGAAGAACATCACGATGTCGTAGATCGCCTTGCAGGCCTTGATGAACGCCGCCGCGGGGTTGAGGAGGGAAATGATCCACGTGATCCCCGCCTTGACGATCTTCTCGATGACGAATTCCTTGATCTGGCCGAGCACCATCTCCTTGAGGTCACCGAGCTTGGAAACGACCCACCGCCACAGTCCCGGCACGCCCTCGGTGATCAGGATCTTGACCACCTCGAACGTCTGCTCGAGCTTGGCCAGTACCGGCTCCGGGATGAACCGCAGGATTCGCGCCCGGACGCTCGCCCACGTCAGGCCCAGGATCGACAGGACCATCTTCAAGATGCCCTTCGCGTCCAGCGCTTCCGGGATCTCGATGCCCGCGCTCGCCAGGTTGCCCAGCAGCCAGCCCTTCAGGCCCTCCTTGAGGTGCTGAACGATGTTGGCGCCGAAGTTCATCACGCCGGTCTTGACCGCGTTGACCAGGTTGCCGAGGAACTCGATCGGCTTCCTGATGATCAGCTCGACCGCGTTCGCGGCGCGGGACAGCACGCCGAGCAGCAGGTTTTTCAGCGAGAGGATCGTCTCGATCGCGCCGCCGACTGCCTCCTTCGCCTTGCTCCACAGGCCCTTGTTCTCCGCCTGCAGCGTCTTGATCTCCTCGTCGACGGCGGTGCGGGCTTCGGTGTACTTCTGCGCCAGGTCTTCGACCAGCGACTGCTGCTTCTCGTCGACCGACTTCTCCAGGTCGTCGAACTGCCCGCCGAACTCCTTGGCCGCCTCGCCCGCGATCTTGCGCAACGCCGGCGACTGCGACTCGACCTTCTGCTTCACCCTCGAACGGCCGTCGAGAATCAGCTGTTTCGCCTCACCCAGCTTCTCACCGACGAAGTCCGCGATCTCGCCGATGACCCCCTGCATCTTGACCTCGTAGACCTTCTTGGCCTCGAGGAACAGGTTGTTCGCTTCGGCGGGCAAATCGGCGAACAGGTCGTACGCCCAGCGCGCCGCGCCGCTGATGCCGTCGTAGCGCTCGTCCTTGTAGCGCTTCATGCGGGCCTGGTGGTCGGCGGTGAACGCCGCCTTGGCCTGCGCCTCACCTGCCTCGAACTTCTTGGCCACCTGGTCGTCCAGCGCGCCCAGGACGCCCTCGACCTTTGTCTTGGTCTCGTCGAAGATCGCCTTGATCTCCCCGGTGATCCGCGCCCGGTCCTGCTCGTCCTTCGTCTTCGTCGCCGACTTGGCCGCCTGCCCGCGCTGGGCCGACGACGAACGCGCGCCCGTCATGCCCGCCATCGCGGTCTGCCCGGACGCCTGCGCCGCACCGGTGACGGCCGCCAGCTGCCCGGCCTCCGATGAGCGGACCGCCGCCGGCGCCGACGCCGTGTGCTGCTCACCTTCCTGCTTCGCCGCCAGCGCGCCGGTGAACTCCGGCTCGTTGGACTGCGCCAGCTGCTCGTCGGTGACGCCCGCGGCGGCCATCGCCCCGTGCGTCTCGCACTGGTCGGCACGCAAGTCCGTCTGCTCGGGTGGCGCCTTGTCCGGGGTGGCCTTGCGCGGGTCCGGCGGCGCCAGCGCGGGTGGCGCCGGGGCCGGCGGCAGCGGGGTGACCGGCTTTTCCACCGCACGGCTGGGGTCCGGCGCCTCCTTCGTCCGGTCGGTGACGTCCTTGGCCGAAGCGTCCTTGCCGCCGGTGACCTTGCCCAGCACCTCGGTCTTGACCTGGTCGGCCTTGCCGGAGGAGGCGAACTTGTCGGCCTCGTCGAGGTTCTTCGGCGCTTGCTTGGCGATGGCGGCGTTCACCGCGGCGATGAACGCCGCCTTGTCGAACCCTGCCGGTTTCGCCGCCGCCATCTTGTCCGCCTGGGCGGCCTTGGCCTGCGCGTCCTTGTCGTCGGCGGGCGCGACGGCGGCGTCCTGCGCCTTCTTGACCTCCGCGCCGGCGGGCGGGTGCGCCTTCGCCGCCTTGCCCTGCGCGCCGACGTCCTTCCTCAGCGACTGGAACTTCGGGTCGGCCGCGGGTGTGACACCCGGGGGCGCGACCGGGGGAGCGGGACAGCCTTGCCGCTGCAGCGCGACCAGCCCCGTCACCGCGGCGTTGCCGGCCGAGGCCTGCAGGCGCAGCAACGCCGGTGGCGACGCCCGGCGCGCGGGCCCGGCCGCCCGCGCAGGCTGCGCGGACGGTTCCCGTGGCGCGTTGTCCCGCCGCGTTGACATGACTCCACTCTCGGCCCGCGGCGGCGGGTTGCCAACGGCCGGACGGGCGGCCCGGCCTGCCCGAACGGGCAGCTGCCTTTAAGGGCAGAGATCGGTTCCCGCGGGCCTATCCGTGCGGTCGTACCGCCGCGGGCGCGCGGGCAGCACGATCGCCGATGTCAAGACTTGTGCGTCGACCAGGGAGGCCCGCATGCCCACCTATCTCACGCCGGGGGTGTACGTCGAGGAGATCGAGGCGGGCGCACGGCCGATCGAGGGCGTGGGCACCGCCGTCGCCGCCTTCGTCGGCTTCGCGGCGGACGGTCCCTTCAACACCCCGACGCTGGTCTCCAACTGGGGCCAGTTCACCCAGACCTTCGGCGACTTCGTCGAAGGCTGCTACCTGGCCCAGTCCGTCTACGGCTACTTCCTCAACGGCGGCACCAACTGCTACATCGTCCGCGTCGGCGGCTCGCGCGCCCAGGACAAAGGCTCCACACCGAAGCAGCTCACCGCGCGCCAGGCCGTGCTCGGCGGCTACCGCTTCGTCGCCAAGGAGCTGCCGGAGGGCAAGCAGGCCGGCGAGATCACCGTCGAGGTGGCCGAGCCGACCGGCGAAAACCCCGCCGACGACCGGTTCACCGTGCTCGTCAAGCAGGACGGCAAGGTCGTCGAAACCCACAACGTGACGACCAAGCGCACCAAGGAGAACGTCGTCACGGCGGTGCGGGAGAAGTCCAGCTTCATCACCGTCGAAGAGGCGGCGGCAGGCGGCACGCTCACCAAGCCCGAGAAGGGCACCGCGACGCTCACCGAGCCGCCGAAGGAACCGCAGGAGCCGCCGGTGCCGCGCCGGGTCGGGGCCGGCGACTACGTCGGCGACGTCGCCGACCGCACCGGGTTCGGCGGCCTCGAAGCGATCGACGAGATCACCATGGTCGCGGCGCCGGACCTGATGGCCGCCTACCAGCGCGAGCTGCTGGACCTCGACACCGTCAAGGCCGTGCAGCTGGCGATGATCGCCCACTGCGAGCTCATGGGCGACCGGATGGCGATCATCGACCCGCCGCCGTCGCTCAACCCGCAGGAGATCCGCGGCTGGCGGATGGACGCGGCCGGCTACGACTCGAAGTACGCCGCGCTGTACTACCCCTGGGTCCAGGTGCTCGACCCCGCCACGGGAACCAACACGTTCATTCCGCCGAGCGGGCACATGGCCGGTGTGTGGGCCCGCACCGACGCCACCCGCGGCGTCCACAAGGCACCGGCCAACGAGGTCGTCCGCGGCGCGCTCGCCCTCGAGACGCACCTGACGAAGGCCGAGCAGGAGCTGCTCAACCCGATCGGCGTCAACTGCGTGCGCTCGTTCTCGGGCAAGGGCATCCGGGTGTGGGGCGCGCGGACGCTCTCGAGCGACCCGGCGTGGCGCTACCTCAACGTCCGGCGGCTGTTCAACTACCTTGAGGAGTCGATCCTCGGCGGCACGCAGTGGGTCGTGTTCGAGCCGAACGACGACGCGCTGTGGGCGCGGATCCGGCGCACGATCAGCGCGTTCCTGGTCATGGAGTGGCGCAAGGGCGCGTTGTTCGGGCTCACCCCGGACGAGGCCTTCTTCGTCAAGTGCGACCGCGAGACCAACCCGGCTGAGGGGATCGACCTCGGCCAGGTGATCTGCGAAGTCGGCATCGCCCCGGTGAAACCGGCGGAGTTCGTGATCTTCCGGCTGGCCCAGATGTCGGGCGGCACCAGCCTCGTCAACGAGTGATGAAAGGGCTTCGCAATGGCACTTCCCGATCTTGACAAGGCGGTAGGCCACTCCTTCGGGCTCGAGATCGACGGCGTCCAGATCAAGCAGATCTCCGAGGTCTCCGGCCTCAAGATGGAGCAGGACGTCATCGAGCTCAAGCAGAACACCGTCGACGGCAAGTACGTCATCAAGAAGCTGCCCGGCCGCCCCAAGGCGGGCGAGGTCACGCTGACCCGCGGCCTCACCGAGGACAACAGCTTCGAGAAGTGGGTCAAGGACGCCCACTTCGGCAAGATGACGACGGCGCGCAAGGGCGGCGCCATCATCGTCTACGACTACGAGGGCACCGCGCTCAAGCGCTACAAGCTCACCAATGCCTGGCCGAAGAGCCTGGAGATCGGCGCGCTGAAGGCCGGCGACACGAGCGTGCTCACCGAGAAGCTCGTCATCACCTACGAGCAGATGGAAGTCGAGTGAGCCGATGCGCAGGGTGATGGCGTCGGCGCCGGTCGAGGAAGCTCCCTCGGAGGAGCCTCGGGCGGAGCGGCCGAAGCTGCGGACGGAGTTCGCGTTCGAGCTCCCGCGCGGGTACGTCGACGACGAGGGCAAGGTCCACCACTCCGGGGTGATGCGGCTGGCGACCGCGCGGGACGAGCTGATCCCGCTGCGCGACGACCGGGTGCGCGAGAACTCGGCGTTCCTCACGGTGGTGCTGCTGGCCCGCGTCGTCACCCGGATCGGCGACATCACCGACGTGCACGCCGGGGTCATCGAGAACCTGTTCGCCTCGGACCTGGCGTTCCTGCAGGACATGTACCGCCGGATCAACAGCGAAGGCCACACCCGGGCGGGCGTCGCGTGCCCCGAGTGCGGCCACAGCTTCGTCGTCGACGTCGCCGGTGGCCGCCTGGGGGAATCGTGACGTACGCGGCCGGCCGGCTGCACGAGGAAGTCGCGTACGTCGCCTACCACCTGCACTGGTCGCTCGACGACATCCTCGACCTCGAACACCCCGACCGGTTGACCTACGTCGCCGAGATCGCCCGGATCAACACCCGGATGAGCCAGGGACGGTGACACGGCGATGTGGTGGAACAGGAAGGAGGCGCCCCCGGCCGCGTTGCCGGTGACACGCGCGGAGTGGCGCGGTGTGCCACCGATCCAGCGGGTGCTCGACGAGCATCCGCTGGTCAACCCGGTGCAGCGGTTCAGCGCGTCGTTGACGTCGTGGCGGAGCCCGGCCTACCTCGAGCCGCTCGGGCACCAGGTCGGCGCGGACGAGCCGGCCGGCGTCATCGGCGACCTCGCCCGGCCGCGGCCACTCGAGACGCCGACGCCGGCCATGCCGGTGGTGCAGCGGGCGGTCCGCAAGCGGAGCGGGCTGTCCCGGCTGTGGGGTGCGCCGGTGCAGCGTGACGTCTCGCCGGAGGTGCCTTCGGAGCCGGTTTTCGCGCCGGAGTCTGCTTCGGAGTCGCCGCTGGTGTTGCCGGTGGCGGCGCGGGAGGTCGTGCAGCCGTTGACGTCCGCTCATGCGACGGTCGTTCCGCCGATGCGGACCGTGCAGGCGATCGTGGAACTGTCCCCTGTGGAGCCGTCCCCTGTGGACGTTCCGGTGGCCTCCCCGCCCGAGCCAGCGCTGCCGGTCGTGCAGCGGATCGAGCAGGCGACGCCCCGGCGGCTCGGTCTCGGTGCGCCGATACCGGTTGCTGAGCTGCCGGTATCGCGGGCGGCCGAGGTGCCGCCGGTCAACTCGTTCCGCCCGCTCGACACGTCGGAGAACCAGTCCGAGCCCCCGCCACCGGAGGCACCGTTGCCGGTGGCGCGGGCCGTTGACCCGACACCGCCTCCGGCGGCGCAGGACTCATCCCCGTCGGCGACTCCTGCCCTCCCGGTGGCACAGACCTTGCGGGACTCGACGGCGACCGAGACCGCGGTCGCTCCGGCCGCGCGACCGGTGCGGGACTCGCCCCTGCCAGTGGCGCAAACCGTCCAGGACGCGCCCGTTCCGGCGGCTCAAGACTCGCCGGTGAGAGCGATCGAGGCTGCGGCCCTTCCGGTGGCGCGGACCCTGCGGGAGCCGTCCCTCCCAGCCAGGCCGCTCGAGACCACGGTCGTTTCGGTGGCGCGCGCGGTGCAGGATTCCCCGCTCTCCACTCCCGCTCTACAGGTGAAAAAGGCGGTGCAGGACCCACCGCTTCCGGTTGCTCGCATTGCTGAGACCCCGGCGCTCGTGGCCAGCCGAGCGACCCACGAATCCGTGCTCCCGGTAGCACGAGCGGCTCTCCCAGGGGAGCAGGCGGCGCATGAGTCGCCGCTCCGCCCAGAGGAGCCGACGCTCCCGGTGGCCCGCGCGATCGAAACCCCCGCAACGGAACGGCTGGCGCACGAGCCACTGCTCCCGGTGGCGCGAGCGACCGAAGCTCCCACCCCCGCAACGGAACGGGCAGCCCACGAGCCGCCGCTCCCGGTAACCCGTGCGACGGGCCCAGCGGAAGGGCAAGCCTACGAGCCGCCGTTACCGGTGGCACGAGCAATGGAAGCTCCAACCCTCGCGGCGAAACAGCTGCCAGCGGCCCATGCGATCCACGTTCCCACGCTCCCAGCGGAACGGGCGGCCCATGAACCGCTGCTTCCGGTGGCACGAGCAATCGAAACGCCCGCCCTAGCAGCGAAGCACCTCCCGGCCGCCCACGCGATCGATGTTCCCACGCTCCCAGCGGAACAGGCCCATGAGCCATTGCTCCCGGTGGCGCGAGCAATCAAAGCGCCCGCCCTCCCGACGGAACGGCAGCCCCATGAGCCACTGCTCCCAATGGCACGAGCAACCGAAACGTCCGCCCTCCCGACGGAACGGCAAGCGCAAGGGCCACGGCTCCCAGTGGCACGAGCAATTGAAACTCCCGTCCTCCCGGTGGAACGGCAGGCTCAAGGGCCACTGCTCCCGGTAGCCCGCGCGACCGAAGCCCCCACCCTCGCAGCGAAACGCCCGACACCTGACCCACTGCTCGCTGCGGCACGCACGATCCCAGCAGAACAACAGCAGCACGACCCGCAGCTCCCGATAGCACGAGCGATCGAGACCCCCAGCCTCCCAGCGAGACTGCTGCCGCCCTTCTCGGTCACCCGAGCGGTCCAAGACCTTCCGCTCCCGCCCGAAATCCCCATGGCCCGAGCAACCCAGAACCTCGACACCCCGCTGCCCCTCCCCGTGGCTCGCACGATCGAGACCCCACCGCCCACCACAACCCACGACGAGCCCACCCAGCCGACGACCGTCCCGCAAACCGACGCCCCAGCCATCCAGCGCGCCCCAGAACCGGCACCCGCAGCTACCCCGGCCGCGCCGCAGCCGGAAACCGAAGAGCTCGTCAAGAAACTCTTCGACCCCCTCCTGCGCCGCCTCAAGACCGAACTCCGACTCGACCGTGAGCGCCGGGGTGCGCTCACCGATCGCCCGCACTGAAGGAGATGCCGATGCCGGACACCGAAGAGGCCGTCGCCGTGTGTTACGTCGTCAAGCTGGACGACAAGAACCTCGGCAACCTCGGCGCGTTCTCCAGCTGCGACGGGCTGGGCTGCGAGTTCGTGATGGAACAGCGGGAAGAGGGCGGCAACAACGGCATGGTCTGGCAGCTGCCGACCCGGATCAAGTACTCGAACATCAAGCTCTCCCGCCCCGTCACGCAGGCCAGCGCGCAGATCACCAAGTGGTTCGCCAGCCTGGCGAGCGGCATCGAACGCAAGACCGCCACCATCGAGGCGCGCACCCTCGAAGGCAAGGTGATCGCCAGCTGGGCCCTCGAAGGCGTCGTGCCGGTGCGCTGGAGCGGGCCGCAGCTCTCGCCCGACTCGCCCAAGGTCGCCACCGAGACCCTCGAACTGGCCCACCACGGGTTCCTCAGCCCGGCGAAGAAGGGCTGACAGATGCCCTCGCCCGTCACCTTCACCTCGGCCGGCTCCCAGTCCACGGCGGCCTACAGCTCAGGCGCGCCCAGCAACCTCCAGCGCGCGGTGCTGAAAGTCCACAACCCGCCGCAGTCCGGCGGGACCGGGCAGCCGCCCGGCGACTGGATGTTCGACATCGAGTTCCAGTTCAACCCCAAGGAGTTCTCGGTCAGCAAGAACGCCAAATGGGGCCGGGACGCCCAGCCCAACGCCAAGAAGAGCGCGCCGCCGCAGTTCAAGGGGTCCGATCCGGCCAAGCTCGCGCTGGAGATGTTCATCGACGCCACCGACAAGATGAACGACGCCGTCGTCAAGAAGGTCGAGCAGCTGTTCACCTGCTGCGTGGCCACCGAGGACAGCCGTCAGCACAAGAAGCCCTCACCGCCGTGGGTGATCTTCAAGTGGGGTGGCATGACCGGCTTCCCCGCCTACGTCGCCTCCGTCACCGCGAAGTACACGCTGTTCACGCCGTCGGGGACGCCGGTGCGCGCGGTCTGCACGGTCAACCTGGAGGAGATCTCGGGCGAGCTGGGCGGCCAGAACCCGACGTCGGGGGCGCTCGCGGCGCGGGACACGCACGTGCTCGTCGCCGGGGACTCGCTGCAGTCGGTGGCGTTCCGCGCCTACGGCGACGCCGGGAAGTGGCGCGAGATCGCCGACGCCAACGACATCGACGACCCGATGCGGCTGCGGCCCGGCACCCCGTTGCTGGTGCCGGCGCTGGAGGAGCTCAATGGCTAACGAGACCTTCACGAACACCCTGGTCGTCGAGGTCGAGGGCACGCCGCTGCCCGACGACGTCAAGGTGATGCTCAGCTACGCCTACGTCGACGACAGCCGGAACCTGCCGGACACGTTCGTGCTGCGCTTCCGCGACCCGGGGTACGTCGTGCTGGAGAAGGGGAAGTTCAAGGTCGGGGCGAAGATCAAGCTCAAGGTCCAGACGTCCGACCCCGAAGGCCCGCAGGACCTGCTGTCCGGCGAGGTCACCGCGGTCGCGATCGACCTGGACCCGCACGGCACGTTCACCGAGGTCCGCGGGTACGACCACGCGCACCGGCTGTTCCGCGGCCGCCGCGTCGCGGCCTACCCGAACATGACGATCGCCGACGTCGTGCGCAAGGTGACGCAGCGCGCGAAGATCCCGGCCGGGAAGATCGACAACGTCAAGGGCTTCGGCGGCCGGCCGAACACCCAGCTGGGCCAAGACAACGTGAGCGACTGGGAGTTCCTGAGCCGGCTGGCCGACGCGGTGGGCGCGCAGATCGCCGTGCGCGACGGGAAGCTGAACTTCGAGCTGCCCGAGAAGCCCTCCGGCGCGCCGTCGACCACCACGAAGGCGACGGCCGACCCGCTCGTCCTCGAGGCGCACGGGACGCTGGTCAGCCTGCGCGCCAGCGTCACCGCGGCCGAGCAGGTCCCCGAGGTGCGGGTCACCGGGTGGGACTACGAGAGCAAGCAGCCGATCTCCGCCACCGCGGTCCCGAAGAACGCGGGCACGGACGTGCCGGGGGTGGACCCGGTGGCGCTGGCGGGCAAGTTCGCGAGCCCGCCGTTCCTCGACGCCGCCTCGCCCCGGCGGGCGCAGGGTGAGGCGGACGCGACCGCGAAGGCGCTGGCCGACCGCTTCGGCAGCGCCTGCACCGAACTCGACGGCGTCGCCAAAGGCAACCCGAAACTGCGCGCGGGCACGGCGGTCACCCTCACCGGCGTCGGCCAGCCGTTTTCGGGCAAGTACACGCTGACCAGCACGCGGCACCTGTTCAACGCCGAAGTCGGCTACACCACCGAGTTCACCGTGTCCGGGCGCCAGGAACGTTCGCTCTACGGGCTGGTCGCGGGCGGGACGCACGGCTCGTCGTGGCCGGGAGTCGTCCCGGCGCAGGTCAGCGACCTGAAGGACCCGGCGAAGCTCGGCCGCGTCAAGCTCACGTTCCCCTGGCTGGACAAGGACTTCACCAGTACGTGGGCCCGCACCCTCCAGCCGGGCGCGGGCAAGGGCCGCGGCGCGTTCGTGCTGCCCGAGGTCGGTGACGAGGTCCTGGTCGGGTTCGAACACGGCGACTTCGAGGCGCCCTACGTGCTGGGCGGGCTGCACAACGGCAAGGACACCACGCCGAAGTTCGCCAAGGAGGTCGTCGACGGCACCAGCGGCGAGGTCGCCGTCCGCGGGTTCGTCTCGCGCAAGGGCCACAAGCTGGAGTTCGCCGAGGAGGACGGGATCACGCTGTCCTCCGGCGACGCGAAGTTCGTCGTCAAGATCGACCAGAAGAACCAGGTCATCGAGGTGACCAGCGGCAAGAGCGTCACGGTGAAGGCGCAGAACGGCGTGAGCATCGACGCCGGCACCGGGCCACTGGAGCTCAAGGGCCAGAAGGTCACCGTGAAGTCCCAGACCGACGCCAGCGTCGAGGCGGGAGCGCAGCTGAAGCTGACCGGGACGGCCGGGGTGAAGGTCGAGGGCGCGACCGTGTCCGTCGCGGGCCAGGGCCAGACGGAGCTGACCGCGAGCGGTGTCGTCACCGTGCGCGGCAGCGTGGTCAAGATCAACTGACGGGGGAGCGACATGCCACCAGCCGCGAGGGTCGGCGACCCGACCGGGCACCCGGGCGTCATCGCCGGGCCGGGGGTGCCGACCGTGCTCATCGGGGGGATGCCCGCCGCGAACGTCGGCACGCTGCACACGTGCTCGTTCCCGCCGCCCGCGGTGCACCCGCCGACGCCGATCGCGCCGCCGGGCTGCCCGACGGTCCTGATCGGCGGCATGCCGGCGGCCCGGATGGGCGACCTCGCCGCCTGCGGCGCGCCGATCGTCATGGGCTGCCCGACCGTCCTGATCGGAGGGTGAAATGGACTTCCTCGGCCGGGGACTGGCGTTCCCGCTGCACACCGACGCGACCGGCTCGATCGCGCTGGTCGGCGGCGAGCGCGAGGTCGTCGAGAGCATCCGGCTGATCCTGGCGACCTCGCCGGGGGAACGCCCGATGCGCCCGGAGTTCGGCTGCGCGGTGCACGACCTCGTGTTCGCGCCCGCCGACGCGGCGACCGCCGGGCAGATCGCCTACGAGGTCCGCACGTCGCTGGAGCGCTGGGAGCCGCGGATCACCCTCGACGACGTCGTCGTCAGCTTCGACGCGGCCGACCAGGGGACCCTGCTGATCGACATCCGCTACCGCCTGCGCGGCACGAACGACCCGCGCAACCTCGTCTTCCCCTTCTACGTCATCCCGCCGCACGAGTCCACAGCGCTCGATTCCCAACCGGACGGTGCGTGATGTCCCTGCCGCTGCCCAACCTCGACGACCGCCGGTTCCAGGACTTGGTCGACGAAGCCAAGTACCTGGTCCAGCGCAACTGTCCGGAGTGGACCGACCACAACGTCTCCGACCCCGGCGTCACGCTGATCGAGACGTTCGCGCAGATGGTCGACCAGCTGCTCTACCGGCTCAACCGGGTGCCCGACCGGCACTACCTGCGGTTCCTCGACCTGATCGGGGTCCGGCTGTTCCCGCCGGCCGCGGCGCGAGCCGACGTGACGTTCTGGCTCTCGGCCGCCCGGGACGTCCCGGTGGTCGTCGCGGGCGGCAAGCAGGTTGCGAGCGTGCGCACCGAGGTCGAGGACCCCGTGGTGTTCACCGTCGAGCGGACGCTGACCATCGTGCCGTGCTCGTTCGCGCACCTGGCGACCAGCACGTCCGACACCGGCCTGCCGCCGGTCGACCGCACCGACGAGCTGCTCGTCGGCGGCGGTCCCGCGGTGTTCGCCGAGACGCCCGCCCCCGGCGACGCGGTCTGCTTCGGGCTGTCGGACGCCGTTCCCGGCTGCGCGGTGCTGCTGCGGATGGACTGCGAGGTCGAGGGCCAGGGCGTCGACCCGCGCGACCCGCCGTGGCTGTGGGAGGCCTGGGACGGCAACGGCTGGGTGGCGTGCGAGGTCGACCGGGACAGCACCGGCGCGTTCAACCGCGCCGGGGACATCGTGGTGCACGTCCCGCCCGGGCACACGATGTCGGTGCTCGCGCGCCGGCGCGCGGGGTGGCTGCGGTGCCGGCTGGTGGAGGCCAAGGAGAACCAGCCGTTCTACCAGCGTTCGCCGCGGCTGCACGCGGTCGAGGCCTCGACCATCGGCGGCACGGCCACTGCCGTGCACGCCGAGATCATCCGCAACGAGATCGTCGGGACCTCCGACGGCACCCCTGGCCAGCGGTTCCCGCTCGGCCGCCCGCCGGTGGTCGCCGGGGACGGCGAGCTGATCGTGGAGGTCTCGGGCCCGGACGGCTGGCAGCAGTGGACCGAGGTCCGCTCGTTCGCCGGTTCCGGCCCTGACGACCGGCACGTCGTGCTCGACCGGATCGGCGGGGAGGTCGTGTTCGGTCCCGCGGTGCGCGAGCCCGAGGGCGGCCTGCGCTACTACGGCGCGTTCCCGGCCAAGTCCGCCGCGATCCGCGTCCCCGAATACCGCTCCGGCGGCGGGCGGCGCGGCAACGTCGCCCGCGAGGTCCTCGAGGTGCAGCGGGACCCGATCCCGTTCGTGAGCAGCGTGGTGAACCGCCGTCCGGCGATCGGCGGGGTGGACGGCGAGTCCGTGCAGGACGCGCAGGTCCGCGGTCCGCTGCTGCTGCGCACGCGCGACCGCGCGGTCACGGCCGAGGACTACGAGCAGCTCGCGCGGGAGGCGGCACCGGAGGCAGCGCGGGTGCGGTGCATCCCGGCGCACGGCTCCGACGGCCGCGAAACCGGCGCGATCCGGGTCCTGGTGGTGCCGGCGGTGCCCGACACCGGCGAGCTCGCGTTCGGCACCCTGATGCTGGACGCCGGCATGCGCGCCCGGATCGAGCGCCACCTCGACGAACGGCGCTGCGTGGGCGCGCTGGTGTCCGTGGAGCCGCCGTTCTACCAGGGCGTCACCGTGGTCGCGCGGCTGCGGGCCCGGCGCCGGACGACGGCCGGCACCCTCGGCGCGCGGGCGACCCAGGCCCTCTACGACTACTTCAACCCGCTGCGCGGCGGCCCGGACGGCGACGGCTGGCCGTTCGGGCGGCCGGTGCAGTCGGGCGAGGTCTTCGCGGTGCTGCAACGGCTGCCCGGCGTCGAACTGGTCGAGGACGTGCGCCTGTTCGCCGCGAACCCGATCACGCGCGAACGCGGCGACCAGGTCGACCGGCTCGACCTGCCGCCCCAGGCGCTCGCGTTCTCGTTCGGGCACCAGGTGCGCGTGCGGGAGGCCGGCGCATGAGGACGGGGATCCCGGGGCTGCCCAGTGCGCACCCGCTCGGCGAGCAGCTGCCCGCCGTCTACGCCGACGACCAGTTCGTGCGGGGTTTCACCAGCGCGCTCGACGAAGTCCTCGCCCCGGTCCTGTCCACATTGGACAACTTCGCCGGCTACCTGGACCCGGGGGTGGCGCCCGAGGACTTCGTCGGCTGGCTGGCGCACTGGGTCGCGCTGCGCGTCGACGAGAGCTGGAGCCCCGCGCAGCTGCGGCAGCTGGTGACGCGCTCGGTCGAGCTGCACCGGTGGCGCGGCACCCGGCGTGGCCTGGCCGAGCACGTGGGGCTGCTGACCGGCGGCGCGGTCGAGGTGACCGACAGCGGCGGCGTCGTCGGCTCGCCGACGCCCGGCGCGCCACTGCCGGACCCGGGACCGGCCTGGGTGCAGGTGCGGGTCCGGGTGCCCGACGCGGCCCGGGCGGACCGGCGGCGGCTGACGGCGGCGGTCGTGGAGGCGGTGCCCGCCCACGTGCGGGTCGCGGTGGAAGTGTTGGAGGGGTAGCGGATGGTCATCTACGCGGAGTGCGGGCACCAGGGTCCCGCCGACGTCGAGTTCTGCGGCGAGTGCGGCCGGTACCTGAAGTGGGACGACGACGGCCCGGTCGCGGTGCGGGCGCAGCCGGTGGTGCAGCAGCAGGTCGTGCAGCCCGCCGAGCCGCTCGCCCCGGTCCGGCAGCCGGTGCACCAGACCGTCGAGGACGAGGTCCTCCACCCCGGCGACCTGATCTGCGGCCGGTGCGGCAAGGGCAACGCGCCCACCCGCAACTTCTGCGGCCGGTGCGGGGCGTCGCTGGCCGAGTCCGAGGTCGTCAAGACGTCGTGGTGGCGACGGCTGTTCGGCCGCGAACCGAAGCAGCACAAGGCGGGCGAGCGACCGGGCAAGGACGGCGTCCGCCGCCGGACCGGCCGGGCCGGGGCCGCGCGCCGGACCGTCGGCAAGGTCATCCGCCGGGCGGTCGCGGTGGCACTGGTGCTTTCGGCGCTCGTCTACGCGCTCTACCAGCCGTTCCGCGGGGCGATCAACACCGCCGCGACCGGACTGTGGAGCCAGGTCACCGGCATCTTCGAGGCCAAGCTGAACCCGGTCCACCCGGTCAAGGTGACCGCGACCGCGCAGATCGCCGGGCACGCGGCACCGCTGGTCACCGACAACGCCAAGAACACTTTCTGGGCGGCCCCGACCGACCGGGAACCCGCGCTGGTGTTCACCTTCGACCACCCGGCGGACCTGCGGAAGGCGATCGTCTACTCCGGCGACGCCGCGAACTTCCAGGCCGAGCACCGGCCGCAGAAGCTGCACCTGGTGTTCTCCACCGGCAAGACCTACGACATGGCGCTGGCCGACACGCCGGACGCCCAGGAAGTCCCGATCGAGAACAGCGAAGGCGCGACCAGCGTCGAGCTGCACGTGGTCGGGCTGCACCGCTCGCTCAACGGCACGGACGTCGCGATCTCCGAGATCGAGCTGTTCGAAGCCGGGTGAGCGATCGACAGCTTGGGGAGGACCGACCATGCGCGCGAACCGAGCGGTGGCGGGTGTCGCGGTCGTCGCGGTGCTCGGCGGCTGGGCGATCAGCGGAGCGCTCTCGCCGACCGCGGCGCAGGCACCGCCACCGGCGGCGCCCTACCGCGTCGGGTACGTCAGCGACGCCACCACGGGCCTGTTCCAGGCGACCGGTGACGGCGCGCAGGCGGCGTTGCCCCGCGGGATCGGGAGCGTCGACGCCGACGCGTCCGCCGGCACCGGGGGCATCGTGTGGGTGAGCCACCGCGCCGCTTCGCCCGGGGGCGCCGAGCGGGACGGCGAGATCTTCTACCTCGCCGACGGCGGGCGGGTCCCGGTGCAGCTCACCGCCGGCGAGACCGTCGACACCCACCCCGCGCTGTCGCCCGACGGCCGCACGGTCGCGTTCGCTTCGGACCGCACCGGCAGCCGGAACCTGTTCGTGATCGGCGTGGACGGCCGCGGCCTGCGCCAGGTGACGTCGGGCCCGGCCGCCGACGACTCCCCGAGCTGGTCACCCGACGGCACCCGGCTGGCGTTCAGCAGCACGCGCGACGACCCGGCCGGGGACATCTACACCGTCCCGGCCGCCGGTGGGGCGCCGACGCGGCTGACCGCGGACCCGGCCGCGGACACCCAGCCCGCGTGGGGGCCGGCGCGGATCGCGTTCACCACCACGCGCTTCCACCCGGCGGGCGACGTCGTGCTGATGGCCGACACCGGCGGCGCGGTCACCCGCGCGGTGCCCGACCCCGGCGACTCGGCCGAGCCGGCGTGGTCGCCCGACGGCACGCGCCTGGCGTTCACGACCCACACCCCGGACCCGCTCGGCGACGTCAAGCAGGTCGCCGGTGGGCGCGTTTCGGTCATTTCGGCGGAGCCCGGCATCGGGGAGTCCGAGCCGACGTTCCGCGCGAACGGGCAGCCGGTGTTCACCGAGCTGCGCGCGGGCGGCAGCACCGACATCTGGAGCGCGGACGCGACCGGCGGCGACCGCCGGGACCTCACCCAGCGCCCGGACGCCGACGAGTTCGACCCGGCGTTCTCCACCGACGGCACGCTCCTGGCCTACACCGAGGCCGGCACCGGCGAGGCCCGGGAGACCGCGGTCGTGGTGGCGAACGCCGACGGCAGCGCACCCCGCGCGTTGACCGCCCCAACCGAGGGGACCAAGCGCGAGCGGCACCCGGCATGGTCCCCGGACGCGACGATGATCGCGTTCACCGACACGGTGTTCGAGAACGAGAGCCCCCGCGACCTCATCCGCATCGCCCGCGTCGCCGACGGCAGGCTCCTGGGCGAGATCCCGCTGCCGCCGTACTTGCGCGGCGACGATTCGCAGCCGGTGTGGTCGGCCGACGGAACGAAGATCACCCTGACCCGCGCGGCGACGCGGGTGACGCCGCCGGGACCGTCCAGAGTGGACCCGGCGGTGGTGGACATCCCCGTCGGCCGCGGCACCTCGGAGTCGATCGCCAAGACCGTGCAGACCGACCGGATCCGCACGAAGCCGGACATCGTCCTGCTCGTGGACCAGACCGCGTCCATGGGCGGGGTGGAGGGCGACCCCGGCGTGCTCGGCCAGGTGAAGCAGAACCTCGGGCAGGTCATCGACGCCGTGCGGACCCGGGAAGCCGACGTCCAGTTCGCCGTCGCGGCGTTCGGCGACGTGGCCGACAAGGACGACGTGGTGGGCGAAACGCACATCCCCCGCTCGTTCTACGTGCAGCAGCCGCTGACCGCGGTGGGCCCGGCCCCGAACGACCCCGGGCGGACGCTGCTGGCCGAGGCGTTCGACCGGATCCGGGCGGACGGGGGCGGCGACACCGCCGAGGACTGGCTACTGGCCCTGCAGAAGGTCGCGACGGGAGCGATCACGTTCCGCCCCGACAGCAGCCGGATCATCGTGCTGGTCGGCGACGCGGCCAGCCACGAAGACCCTCCCGACAAGGGATCGGCGGTCAAGGCCGCGGTGATCGCGGCGCTGAACGCGGCGAAGATCAGCGTGGTGGCCGTGCCCGCCGTCACCGGCGGAGAGGGCCCGGACTCGACCCTCGACTACCGGGGGCAGGCGACCGCTGTCGCGAACGGGACCAACGGCGTGCTCACGGCGGGCACCGAGGCGGGCGGGATCACCGAGGCGATCATCAAGGGCATCGGCGACCTGCCGGTGGCCGTGCAGCCGATGCCCTTCTGCGACCCGGGCCTGACGCTGTCCTTCACCCCCGAAGGGGGGCAGCGGGTTCCGGGTGGCACGCCCGCAAAGTTCGCCGAGACCGCCACCGTCTCGGATTCCGCGCCGCTCGGCGCCCGGCTGCACTGCCGGGTGGAATTCCGGATCGACGGCGAGGACTTCGTGCGCCCCGGCTACACCGAAGACATCACCGTGCGGGTCAAGGATCCCCGGCTCCCGCTGATCACCGTGCACGACAAGACCGTGCCCGGGACCGCACCGACCGTCATCGACTACCCCGCGACCGCGGTCGACGCCGACCGCGAAACGGCGATCACGCCCTTCTGCACCCCGTCCTCCGGCAGCCTGTTCCCCGTCGGGGCCACCACCGTCACCTGCACGGCGACCGGGCGGAACGGCACCGCCACCGAGACCGCCGTCATGGCGGTCGACCCGGGCGGCCAACGGCAGGAGCTGTGGCAGGCCGAGGTTGCCCCGGCGCCCGACAGCGTCGTCACCGGGACCCAGCGGGACCTCTCGCCGTCGTTCGGAGGGCCGTGCGGCACCGGACGGCAGGGCTCGGCCGACGTGTCGCCGAACGGTGCCACGATCGTGTTCCAGAACGACAGCCGGCTGATCTGCGCCGCCCCCGCGGGCGGTGGACCCGCGCGGGTCCTGGTGCAGAACGCCGACTTCGTCGACAACCCCGCGTGGTCGCCGGACGGCACGCTCGTCGCGTTCGACAGCGCGCCCAGTGAAGCCCCGTCGAGCATCCGGGTCGTGCCGGCGGCCGGGGGCGCGTCCACGCTCCTGATCGACGGACCCGGCGGGGCGTCGCAGCCGGTGTTCCAGCGGATCGCCGACGTCGGGGTGAGCGCGACCGCCGTCCCGGCCGCGATCGCCTTCGGCGGCCTCACGACGTTCGAGTTCGTGGTCACCAACCACGGCGCCGCGGCCACGTCCGGGACCGGGCTGTTCGTCCGGCTGACCGCCGGGTTGCGCCCGCAGGCGCCCCTCACCACCGCGGGCACCTGCACGCCCGAGCTGGTCTGCGCGTTCGGCTCGCTCGCGCCGGGTGCGAGCGCGCGGGTGCGGTTCAGCGCCGCCGGCGTGGTGGCCGGGCCGCAGGCCGCGACCGGCACGGTCACCACCGCCGGTGGGGACGCCGACGCGCGGGACAACTCCGCCACCGCGGTCGTCACCGTCGCCGAGAAGCCGGCGCCGCCGGTCACGCCGGGGTCGCTGTCGCTGGGGATGGCGGTGTCGGCGGTGCCGCTGTTCGTCGGCGGCGACGACGTCGTGCTGACCTTCCTGGTGCACAACGGTTCCGGTGCCCCGATGCCGGACGTCGGCCTGGCTGTCCAGCTGCCGCCGCCGCTGCCCGCGACGTCGGTGACGCCGGGGTGCGCGCCGAGCGGCGTCAGCTGCGCGCTCGGGACGCTCGCGCCCGGGCAGACGGCCGAGGTCCGGGTCGCGCTGGCGGCGAAGGCGGCCGTGGACGCGCCGGTGTCGGCGACGGTCGCCACGACCGGGCCGGACACCACCGCCGCCGACAACACGGCGAGCGCGCGCGTGGTGATCCGGCAGCCGGTGGTCGCGGTGGACCCGGGGATCGGCCCGCTCGGCTTCGTGCCGCGCGTGACGGGCACGGACTTCCCGCCGGGCGCGACGGTCCGGCTGGCGTGGTCGGCCGGCATCTCGGCGACCCCGGGGCTGGTGACGGTGGGCGCGGACGGGAAGTTCCAGACCCAGTTCCTGATCTTCCACCACGACCTCATCGGGCCGCGCACGGTCTCGGTGGCTCCGGTGATCGGGCCGAAGTTCCAGGCGGTGCAGTCGAATCCGATCCTGGTCGTGCTGCGCACGGAACAGCCGCCGTTCATCACCCGCGGCTGAACCGCGGGCTCCGGCGAACCGCTGCCCGTACGGGCAACCACCGGCGCACGGCCGCACACCCGTCCGCCGGTGCCGCACCGGGTGGCGGGCGCGGAGACTTCCCCGCATGGGAGCAACGGCGACGCTGTCCGAAGCCGGCCTGGTCGCGGAACCGGGCGAGGAGACGACCTGCTCGGTGACCATCCGCAACGCCGGGCAGGTCGTCGACCAGTTCGCGGTCGACGTCGTGGGCGACGCGAGTGGCTGGGCCACCGCGGAACCGGCGACGGTCAACCTGATGCCGGGGGAGACGGGCACGGTCACCGTGCGCTTCGCCCCGCCGCGGTCCTCCGACGTCCCCGCCGGGACGATCCCGTTCGGGGTCCGGGTGTTCTCGACCGAGGACCCCGCCGGCTCGGTCGTCGAGGAGGGCACCGTCCAGCTCGGCGCGTTCGCCGACGTGACCGCCGAGATCGTGCCGGCCAAGGTGGAAGCCGCTTCCAAGGCCGACTTCGAGGTCGCCGTCGACAACCGGGGCAACCGGCCGGTGGCGGTGGAGCTGAGCCCGCTCGACCCGGAAGACGAGCTGGAGTTCCGGCTCGAACGCGAGCGGGCCGACTTGGCGCCCGGCACGGCCGCGTTCCTGCGGATGCGCGCGAAGCCCCGGAAACGGTTCCTGCGCGGGCAACCCGTGCGGCACCGCTTCCAGGTGTTCGTCACCGCCGACGGCGGCGAGCCGCTCAAGACCGAAGGCACCATGGTGCAGCGCCAGCTGCTGCCCAAGTGGCTGCTACCCGCGCTCGCCGCGCTGCTGGTGCTCCTGCTGGCCCTGGTGACGCTGTGGTTCACCGTGCTGCGGCCGGCGGTGAAGTCCGCCGCCCGGGAAGCCGCCCAGGAGCAGAACCAACAGGTCGTGAAGGCCGCGCAGGACGCCGGCGCCGGGGCCGATCAGGCGAAGAAGAACGCCGACCAGGCCAAGCAGAACTCCGAGCAGGCGATGAAGGCCGTCGGCCTGACCCCGCCGGGTGAGAACACCGGCGGTGGTACCGCCAACGACGGCACCACCCCGAGCCGCGTCAACGCCGCCGCCGGAACACCGACGGACTTCCGGGTGGCCGCGGACGCGAACATCGACTCGAACGTCAACCGGTTCGCCGAGTTCCCCTACACGATGCCCGACCCGAACAAGACGCTCGTGATCACCGACCTGATCCTGCAGAACCCGCGCGGGGACACCGGAACCCTGCGGCTGCTGCGGGACTCCGGTGGCACCAAGAGCGTCCTGCTGGAGGTCGGCCTCGCCAACTTCCGCGACCTCGACCACCACTGGCTGCAGGCCTGGCGGTTCCAGCCGGGGGAGAAGATCGTCCTCGCGGTCAGCTGCCAGAACCCCGGCGACCGCGGCCACTGCACGCCGTCGGTCTCCTTCTCCGGCCGGGTCGAGTAGGCGGTGTCAGATCAGGCCTTCGCGCATGGCGAACGCCACCGCGTGGGCGCGGTTGCGCAGCTGGAAGCGGTTGGTGATGTCGTGCAGGATCGACTTCACCGTCCGCTCGGAGTAGCTCAGCTGGTCGGCGATCTCCTTGGTCTCGAAGCCGTCGGCGACCAGCCGCAGCACCCGGGTCTCGCGCTGGGACATCCCGGCGAGGTCCCACCCGTTCGGGTGCAGCACGTCCCGTTGCAGCCGGGACACCCGGGACAGCAGGCGGCCGAGCAGGTCGGGCGGCAGCGCGCCGTCGCCGGCCGCGGCGGTCTTGACGAGCCGGACGAGGGTGTCGGGCGTGGCGTCGGCCCGGCGGATGATCGCCGACACGCCGTTGCCGACGACGTCGAGCAGTTCCGAGTCCTCCACTTCCCCGGCGACCAGGACGATGCCCGCGTGGCCGGCGCACTGGAGGCTGCGCAGCAGCTGCCGGGCTTCCTCGTCGAGGCGTTCGACGATGACCAGCACCACGGCGTGGTCGCCGCCGCCCTCGTCGGCGAAGCGGATTTCGGGGCGTGACCGCAGCGCGGCGGTGACGCCCGCGCGGGTGATGGTGTCGGTGGCGTGCAGCAGCACCGGAACCTGGTCGGTGATCATCGGTGAAGCCCTCCCTCGGACGATGTCGGTTCCCAGGATCGGGGGTGCGGGGTCCCGCCGAACAGGGAGGAGGAGTCCCGACCTGTCCCGCTTTCCTTACTCCGATCGGGCAATGCCTGCTTCTCTGGCCTTGGCGATGGCCTGGGCGCGGTCGGTGACCCGGAGCTTGCGGAAGATGTGGGAGACGTGGTTGCGCACGGTTTTCTGGCTCAGCACCAGCTGGTCGGCGATCGAGGCGTTGCCCATGCCGCGCGCGATGAGCAGCATGATTTCCTTTTCGCGCGCGGTGAGCCGCGGGAACGACTCGTCGCGCGGGGTCGCGGTGCCCAGCAGGGACAGCACCCGGGTGGCGATCGCCGGGCTGAAGATGGCTTCCCCGTCGCCGATCACCCGGACGGCGCGGATGATCTGCTCGTTGCGGGCGCCCTTGAGCAGGTAGCCGCGGGCGCCCGCGCGCATGGCGGCGAACACCGCGGCTTCGTTTTCGAACATGGTCAGCATGAGCACGCCGGTGTGCGGCGCGGCGGCCACGATCCGCCGGGTCGCTTCGACGCCGTCGAGGTCCGGCAGGTTCAGGTCCATCAGGACGACGTCGGGTTCCAGCCGGTGCGCCAGCGCGACGGCGGTGTGGCCGTCGGCGGCTTCCCCGGCGACCTCCATGCCGTCGGTGCCGTCGAGCAGCGCGTGCAGCGCCGCCCGGAAGACGGGGTGGTCGTCGACGACGAGGACGCGCAGGGTGCCGAACACGGCGTCACGCCTTGGCGAGCGGGAGCCAGGCGGCGATCCGCGTGCCGCCCGAGGGAACCGGCTCGACCCGGCAGCCGCCGCCGAGGTCGCCGGCGCGTTCCCGCATCGACCGCAGCCCGGTCCCGCCGACCGTGGGCAGCGCCTCGCCGTCGGTGCCGACCCCGTCGTCGACGATCTCCACGTGCAGGTCGCCGTCGCGCGGCCACAGGTGGACGGTGCACTGGCGGGCACCGGAGTGGCGGGCGACGTTCACCAGGGCCTCCCGGATGATCCGGTACGCGGTGACTTCGACTTCCGCCGGCAGCGGCGGCAGTTCGGCGTGGACCTCGAGGTCGACGCGCAGCGGGCCGTGTTCGGCGGGCACCCGGTCGGTGAGCGCTTCGGCGTACCGGCGCACGGCCAGGACGAGCCCGGCGTCGTCGAGCGCCGGCGGCCGCGCGTCGGCGACGATGCGGCGCAGGTCGGTGATGGCGCGGTAGAGCTCGTCTTCGAGCCGCGCCAGCAGATCCCCGGCGGCCACGCGGTCCCGGGCGAGCAGGTCCCGGGCGGCACGCAGCCCGAGCACGGCGACGGCGAGCGTCGGCCCGAGGCCGTCGTGCAGATCGGTGAGCACCCGTTTGAGCCGGTCTTCATACCCGGCAGGAGCAACGAAGTCGGCGACGACGAACGTCCGGCGCATTTCCACCCCCGTCCGGCGGAACGGACCGAGCTCCCGGGCGCAAGGCGGAGAGCCGGCTCGTGCGGGCGGCCCAACCGGCGTTGCGCTGTTTCGCGTAGCAGGGTGGTTACCCGTTGTACTAGTCGTCGCATCCGGTTCCGGCGTTTCACCCCAGACGCCCGGCCAAGGTCACGGAACTGTTTCGATATGGGGGTGCGAGTAACGGGAGCGGCCGAGTGGCGCAGAAAACCGGGCGCGCGGAAATCGATTCATGAACTGCGCCGCGACCTGGTCGGAATCCGACGTAAAACGGTGCCGCCGGGTCCGATCGGCTCGGATCCGGCGGCACCGGTGGAGACTCGCCTCAGCTGCCTTGGCTGGCCCACCAGGTCTGGCCGGCCTCGGGCAGCGTCGAGATCGGGTCGTAGTACGGGTACCGGCGCTGCAACGCCTCCGGGTCCTCCAGCTCGATCCCGGTCCGGTAGTTCTTGGTCCAGTAGGAAATCCCCAGCTCCCGGTCGTACTCGGCCAGCTGGTGCACCCACCGCTTCCCGACGTAAGGCACGTCGCACACGATGCGCGGCGTCGCGTAGCCCGGCAGGTAGCCCATGATCGCGTGCTGCAGCTCCTGGGCCTCCCACACCGAAACCCGCCAGTGCTCCGCGTTCGGGATCATGTCGCACATGTAGAAGTAGTACGGCAGGATGTTCGCTTCCCCTTGCAGCGCAAAGCAAAGGTCCAGCAGCGCCGCCGGGGTCGCGTTCACCCCGCGCATCAGCACGCCCTGGTTGCGGACGTCGCGGACGCCGACGTTGAGCGCCGTCTGGGCGGCCTCGGCCACCAGTGGCGTCACCGACTGCGCGTGGTTGACGTGGGTGTGGATCGCCAGGTTGACGCCGCGGCGCTGGGCGGTCACGGCGACGCGCTCGAGGCCTTCGACGACCTTCGGCTGGAGCCAGTGCTGCGGCAGCGCCGCCAGGGCCTTGGTCGCCAGGCGGATGTCGCGGACGGTGTCGATGTCCATCAGCCGCATCAGGAACGACTCCAGCTGCGGCCACGGCACGTTGGCGACGTCGCCGCCGGAGACCACGACGTCGCGCACACCCGGGGTCTTCTTCAGGTACGCGATCATCGCGTCCTGGCGGTCGACCGGCTTGAGCGTCAGCTTGTGCTTCTCGACCGTCTCCGTGGAGTTGCCGACGAGGTCCATCCGGGTGCAGTGCCCGCAGTACTGCGGGCAAGTCGAGATCATCTCGGCCAGCACCTTGGTCGGGTAGCGGTGGGTCAGGCCCTCCACGACCCACATCTCGGCCTCGTGCAGGGAGTCCCGCTCGGAGTGGGGGTGGCTCGGCCAGGTGGCGTCACGATCACTGCGAACCGGGAGCATGTAGCGGCGGATCGGGTCGGCGTAGAACGCCTCGGTGACCTTCGCCGGGTCGGTGCCGGCCGTCGGCGCCATCGTGTTGAGCATCTGCGGCGGCAGCAGCATCGACATCGTCGCCAGCTCGCGCTGGTCGGCGAGCAGGTCGTCGTAGAAGCGCTCCTCCAGCAGGTCGCCCATCAGGGCGCGCAGCTGCTTGACGTTGCGGACGCAGTGCACGCGCTGCCACTGCGCGTCGCGCCACTCGGCCTCGGTCACGTCGTGCCAGCCGGGGAAGCGGCGCCAGTCGGGTTCCACCAGCTCGGCGCGGGCGTACTCGTAGGGCTGGTCAAAGGCGGCGGCAGGCGTCACAGGTTCCTGGATCGCAGTCACTTGTACTCCTAGTCGTCGGGAACACGTTAAAATATCCTGCCACAACGCTCTCACGACGTAAATCTTCCTGCTTGCTGGGGTGGGTTCCCCCAGGTGCAGTAGGCCCGCCCGACCGGGGCAGACTCAGGGGTGTGACGGACGAACACACGACGCTCCTGCTCGGCGGGCGCGTCTACACCCCCGCCGGCCCGGACGCCACGGCGATGGCGGTCACCGGCGGCACCGTGGTCTGGGTCGGCCAGGACGCCCCGGCCCGCGCCCTGCACCAGGACGCCGAGATCGTCGACCTCGACGGCGCCTTCGTCGCCCCGGCCTTCGTCGACGCGCACGTCCACGCCACCGCCACCGGCCTGCACCTGACCGGTCTCGACCTGACCGGCGTCCGCGGCGGCGCCGAGCTGCTGGGCCGCGTGCGCGACGCCGTCGTCCCCGGCCAGGTTCTGCTCGCCCACGGCTGGGACGAAAGCGCCTGGACCGACCCGCGGCTGCCCAGCCGCGCCGAGCTCGACGACGCCGCCGGCGGGACGCCCGTCTACCTCAGCCGCGTCGACGTCCACTCCGCGCTGGTCTCCACCGCCCTCGTCGAGCTGGCCCCGGCCGCCCGGGACGCCGACGGCTGGTCGCCCGACGGCCCGCTGACCCGCACCGCCCACCACGCCGTCCGCGCGGCCGTGCGCGCCGCGATCACCCCGGACCAGCGTGAACGCGCCCAGCGGGCGTTCCTCGCCGAAGCCGCGAAGCAGGGCATCGTCAGCGTCCACGAATGCGCCGGACCGGACATCTCCGGCCGCGACGACCTCGCCGCCCTGCTCGCCCTCGCCGGCCCCGGCACGCCCGAGGTCGTCGGCTACTGGGGCGAACTCGGCGCGGTGGACACCGCCAAGACGCTCGGCGCCCGCGGCCTGGCCGGCGACCTGTTCGTCGACGGCGCCCTCGGCTCCCACACCGCCGCCTTGAGCGCCCCCTACGCCGATCACGTGGGCGAAGGGACGCTCTACCTCGACGCGCACCGCATCGGCGAGCACCTGGCCGCCTGCACCGAAGCAGGGCTGCAGGCCGGGTTCCACGTCATCGGCGACGCCGCCGTCGCCGAGGTCGTCGAAGGCTTCCGGCTCGCCGAAAAGGAAGTCGGGCAGCGGGCCCTCGCCGCGCGCCACCACCGCCTCGAGCACCTGGAGATGGTCACCGCCGAGCAGGCCAAGCAGCTGGCGGGCTGGGGCGCCGTCGCCTCGATGCAGCCGCTGTTCGACGCCCTCTGGGGCGGCGAAGACGGCATGTACGCCGAACGGCTCGGCGCGGACCGCGCGGCCGGGCTCAACCCGTTCGCCACGCTCGCCGCGGAAGGCGTCCTGCTGGCCTTCGGCTCCGACGCGCCCGTCACGCCACTGGACCCGTGGGCGAGCGTCCGCGCCGCCGCCTACCACCGGACGTCGGGCGCCGGCCTGTCCCCGCGCGCGGCGTTCACCGCCCACACCCGGGCCGGGCACCGCGCGGCCGGGGTCAACGACGGCGTCACCGGCAGCCTCGTTCCCGGTGCCCCGGCGCACTACGCGATCTGGGACGCGACCGACCTCGTGGTCGCGACGCCGGACAGCCGCGTGCAGCGCTGGTCCACCGACCCACGCGCCGGCGTGCCGCCCCTGCCGCGCCTGGAACCGGACGCCGTCCTGCCGCGCTGCCTGCGCACGGTCCGCGCGGGTGCCGTCCTCCACGACGCGATCTCCTAGAGTTGGCACCGTGGCAGTCACCGTGGCCGACCCCGAACCGGGCGCCCCGCACCAACCTTCGCGAACCCGGCGGTTCCCGCGTGCCTGGCTGGTGCGCCTGGCCGCCGCGCTGGCGTCCGGCTTCGCCTACTACCTGAGCTTCGCGCCGCGCCCGCTGTGGTGGCTCGCGCCGCTGGCCTTCGCCGGGTTCGCGCTCGTGCTGCGCGGGCGCACCTTCCGCGGCGCGTTCGGCTACGGCTTCGCGTTCGGGTTCGTGTTCTTCCTGCCGCTGCTGACGTGGCTGCTGGACTTCCTGGGCCCCGACTTCGGGCCGTGGCCGTGGCTGGGCCTGTCGTTCGCGCTGGCGCTCTACTACGGCCTCGCCGGCGGTCTCATCACGTGGGTGTCCCGCCTGCCCCTCGCGCCGCTGTGGGCCGCGCTGGTGTTCATCGCGCTGGAGACCCCGCGCGCGTGGTTCCCCTTCGGCGGCTTCCCGTGGGGCCGGGTCGCCTTCAGCCAGCCCGAAGGCGCGTTCCTGCCCCTGGCCTCCATCGGCGGCGCACCCCTGGTCGGCCTCGCCGTCGTCCTCAGCGGCTTCTGCCTCGCCGCGCTCGCCGCACGGCTGTGGGAGACGCGCAAGCTCACCCGCCCGGCCGTCTTCGCCGCGGTGGGCACGCTGCTGCCCGTCGTGGCCGGCGCGGCGCTGTGGCCGGCCGTCGGCACCGGCGCGCAGGACGGCGAACTGACCGTCGCGACCGTGCAGGGCAACGCCCCGAACATCGGGCTGGCGCTGCAGGGCGAGCGCGTGGTGCTGCGCCGCAACACGATCGCCGAGAGCCGGCGGCTGCTCGACGCCGTCCGCGCCGGCCGGGTCCCGAAGCCGGACCTGCTGCTGTGGCCGGAGAGCGCGACGACCATCACCGGGCCCGACCCCCAGGTCGACCAGCTCGTGGCGAGCTTCGGCGTGCCCGCCCTGATCGGCGCGCTCTACGAGCTGCCCGACGGGCACCTGCAGAACTCCGTCATCGCCTGGGACCCGCGCACCGGGCCGGGACAGCGCTACGCGAAGCAGCAGCTGGTGCCCTTCGGCGAGTACGTACCCGCCCGCAAGGTCGCCGAGGTCGTCACGCCGTTCCTCGACCAGGAGACCGTCGACATGGTCCCCGGCGACGGCGCCAACCAGGCCATGGCCGTCGCGGGGACGAAGGTCGGCACGTTCGTCTGCTACGAGGTGGCGTTCGACTACCCGGGCCGCGACGCGGTCCGCGACGGCGCCGAGCTGCTCGTGGTGCCGACCAACAACGCCTGGTACGGCGAGAGCGAGATGAGCGTCCAGCAGCTGGCCATGTCGCGGCTGCGGGCGGTCGAACACGGCCGTGCGGTCGTGGTGTCCGCCGTCTCAGGAGTGAGCGCGATCGTGGCCCCGGACGGGACGGTTACCAGCTCAACGGGCCTTTTCACCGCGGATTCCCTGGTCGGGCGCGTCCCGCTGCGGACGCAGACTACGCTGTCGGATCGACTCGGTGCGTGGACGGAGTACGGGCTGCTGGCACTGGCGATCGCCGGGGTGGCCGGCGGGCTCGTGCTCCGTTTTCGCACCCGGCGCACCAGCGCCGGCACGGCAGGGGAAGCGGCGGACTGACCGCCGCGGATATCGGAGGAGCACGGATGTCGCAGGCGCCGCGGGGGGCCCGGGGAATCGAGCCGGTGCTGGTGGTGATCCCGACGTACAACGAGCGGGAGAACCTCGGCCCGATCCTGGATCGCCTGCACAAGGTACTCCCGGACGTGCACGTGCTCGTGGTGGACGACGGGAGCCCGGACGGCACCGGTGAGCTGGCCGACGAACGCGCGGCCGCCAACGACCACGTCCACGTGCTGCACCGCACGGAGAAGGCGGGCCTCGGCGCCGCCTACATCGCCGGGTTCCGCTGGGGCCTGGCGCGGGAGTACAACACGATCGTCGAGATGGACGCCGACGGCTCGCACGCGCCGGAGGACCTGCCGCGCCTGCTGGACGCCGTCGGCGACGCCGACCTGGCGATCGGGTCGCGGTACGTGCCGGGCGGCGCGGTGGTGAACTGGCCGCTGAAGCGCCAGGTCCTCTCGCGCGGCGCGAACATTTACTCGCAGGTCGCGCTGGGCATGCGCACCCGCGACATCACCGCGGGGTTCCGCGCCTACCGCCGTCCGGTGCTGGAGAAGCTGGCGCTGGACGAGGTCAACTCGCACGGCTACTGCTTCCAGATCGACCTGACCATCCGCACGGCCGACGCCGGGTTCGAGATCGTCGAGGTGCCGATCACCTTCACCGAGCGCGAGATCGGCGAGTCGAAGATGGACGGCTCGATCATCCGCGAGGCCTTCCTGCGGGTGGCCACGTGGGGCGCCGAGCGGCGCTGGCAGCAGCTGCGCCGCCTGGTCAAGCGCGGTTGAGCCGCGCGGTAACGATCCACGTCCGGGCGCCCAGCAGCACGCCGTCCGGGGTCTCGTGGGCGGCGAAGGCGGCTTTGAGCCGGCTCGCGGCCTGCTCGGTGGGCCGCAGCTCCTGGACGTCCTTGAGACCGAGCGCGAACTCGCACGCCGTCGCCGCGTCGCGCCCGTAGCAGACGGGCTCGCGCAGCTCGGTGAACTCGACGTCGCCGAACCCGGCCCCTTCCAGCAGCGCGCGGGTGCGGCCGGGGTCGCCGAGGGAGAAGTGCGGCCCGGCGGGTGGCGGGGTGGTGCCGGGCGCGACGGCGTCGTGCAGCACCGAGTACCACTCGTTGCGGTCCCGCTCCTGCCACACCAGCAGCACCAGGCGCCCGTCCGGGCGCAGGGCGCGGGCGAGGTTGGCGAACGCGGCGGGCGGGTCGGCGAAGAACATCGCGCCGAACCGGCTGAGCACGACGTCGAACGCGGCCGGCGGGAACTCGTGGGTCTGCACGTCGGCGACCTCGAAGCTCGCCCCGCCGAGTTCGCGGGCCTTGCCGATCGCCTGCTCGGAGACGTCGACGCCCAGCGCGGTCGCGCCCGCCCGCGCGGCTTCGCGCGTGGACTCGCCGGTGCCGCAGCCGACGTCGAGGACGTCCTCGCCCGGCTTGACCGCGGCGGCCGCGGCGAAGCGCTCGTTGTGCGGGCGCACCTCGGCGTCGAACAGCGCCGCGAACCGGACCCGGTGTTCACTCACGTCGTCTTCTCCCGTTCTCGGCCATCATGGGGCGGATGACGACCATCGTGGCCTTCCACGCGCACGCCGACGACCCCGTGCTGCTCAGCGGCGGCACCCTGGCCCGCGCGGCGGCCGACGGGCACCGGGTGGTGGTCGTCGTGGCCACCGACGGCATGGCCGCCGAACACCCGACCCCGCGCTGGGCCGAACTGGAGGCGAGCGCGGCCATCCTCGGCGTCCGGCGCGTCGTCCACCTCGGGTACGCCGACAGCGGGCACGGACCGGAGCTGTACGCGGACCCGCCCGGCCGGCAGCGCTTCGCCCGCGCCGACACCGAGGAAGCCGCGCACCGGCTCGCCGCGATCCTGCACGAGGAACGCGCCGACCTGCTGCTCGGCTACGACGCCAACGGCGGCTACGGGCACCGCGACCACGTCAAGGTGCACCAGGTCGCCCGGCGGGCGGCGCGGCTGACCGGGACGCGGCTGCTGGAGGCCACGCTGCCCCGCGACTTCGCGCAGCGGTTCGTCCGGGTCCTGCGGGCGCTGCGGATCCCGTTCGACTACGACGCCGAAGCGCTCAAGCGCGCCTACAGCCCGGCCGCGTCGGTCACGCACCGGTTCGACGTGCGGCGCTTCGCCGGGCGCAAGCAGGCCGCGCTGGCGGCGCACGTGTCCGACGTCCGCGGCAGCGGGCGGCTCGCGGCGGTGCTGCGCCTGCTGGTGTGGCTGCCGGCACCGCTGTTCGCGGTGGTGGCGGGCCGGGAGTGGTACGTCGAGGTCACGCCGGCAGGATCGGCACCCGCTCTGCAAGTTCCTGCACGTTCTCGGCGTCGGTGATCACGCCGGCGACGTCGGCGAGGGGCAGGACGGTGAAGCGTGAGGCGGCGCCGATCTTCTCGGCGCTGGCCAGCACGTAGGTGTCGGCCGCCCGCCGGGCGAGGGTGCGTTTCATGGCGGCTTCCTCGGCGTCGCCGGTGGTGAGGCCGGCGTCGGGGTGGACGCCGGTGACGCCGAGGAGGAAGACGTCGGCGCTGATCGCCTGGGCGGCCTCGGCCGCGGCGGCGCCGCAGGTGACCGCGGAGTGCCGGAACAGGCGGCCGCCGAGCAGGAAGACGTCGATGCCGGGGTGGTCGAGCAGGGCGACGGCGATGGTCGGGCTGTGCGTGACGACGGTGGCCTGGAGGTCCCTGGGCAGGGCTTTCGCGACGGCGAGGGTGGTGGTGCCGCCGTCGAGGATGACGGTCGAGCCGGGCCGGACCAGCGTGGCGGCGACGTGGGCGACCCGGTCCTTGCCGTCGACGGCGATGGCCGTCCGGCTCGCGTAGTCGGCGACGGCGGGGGAGACGGGCAGCGCCCCGCCGTAGACGCGCTGGCAGAGCCCGGCGGCGGCGAGGTCGCGCAGGTCCCGGCGGATGCTGTCTTCCGAGACGCCCAGCTCGGCCGCGACGTCCTTGGCCAGCACCTTGCCCTCGGTCGCGAGCCGGGCGAGCAGCAGGTCACGGCGTTCCCCGACCAACATGCACGATCCTCCTTGTTTCTGCCGAGTCCTGCACATTATGGTCGCGGTATGACCTCTTCGACAAGCCTGTCCCGCAATCCGCGTGTCCGGGTGCGAGACGTGGAACTGCTGTCGTCGGCCTGGTACGTCCTGCGCCGCACGACGTTCGACTACCAGCACCGCGACGGCCGCTGGACGACCGAGCAGCGCGAGACCTACGACCGCGGCAACGGGGCGACGGTCCTGCTGTACGACACCGCGGGCGGCACGGTCCTGCTGACGCGCCAGTTCCGCTACCCGGTGTACGTCAACGACCACCCGGACGGCATGTTCCTGGAGACGGCGGCGGGCCTGCTGGACACCGACGACCCGGAGACGGCGATCCGCCGGGAGGCGCAAGAGGAGACGGGTGTGCGGATCGGCGCGCTGGAGCACGTGTTCGACGTGTACACGAGCCCGGGTTCGGTGACCGAGCGCCTCCACTGCTACGCGGCGCCCTACGACCCGGCGGACCGAGGGGAGGGCGGCGGGCTCGCGGAGGAGGGGGAGGACATCGAGGTGCTGGAGCTGCGCTTCGAGGACGCGCTGAAGATGATCGAGACGGGCGAGATCGCCGACGCCAAGACCATCATGCTCCTGCAGTGGGCAGCCCTGCGAGGTCCGTTCCGCACCGATTAGGTTTCCGCGCCGCGCCCGTCTGTACGGGGGAGACCGACCCACGGAAGGCTGGCACGATGCGGAAACTGACCTTCGGCATGAACCTCACCCTGGACGGCTACATCGCCGCGGCCGGCGACGACATCGGCTGGAGCAACGGGCGCAGCGACGAGCTGTTCGAGTGGTGGCTCGACCGGGAGCGGGCGATCACCCTGTCGCTGTACGGGCGGAAGCTGTGGGAGACGATGAGCTCCTCCTGGCCGACCGGCGACCAGCAGCCGGACGCGACGCCGGCGCAGATCGATTTCGCGCGGAACTGGCGCGACACGCCGAAGGTCGTGTTCTCCTCGACGGTCGACAAGGTCGACTGGAACACCCGCCTGGTCACCGGCGACGCGGTCGCCGAGATCACCCGGCTCAAAGCCGAAGACGACGGCCCGATGAGCATCGGCGGCGCGACGCTCGCCGCGGCCGCCGTGCGAGCCGGACTGGTCGACGAGTACCTACTGGTCACCCACCCGGTCCTGGTGGGCGACGGCACGCCGTTCTTCACGGCGCTGGACAGCTGGGTGAACCTGAACCTGGTCGAGACGCGGACATTCCCCGGCGGCGCGGTGCTGACCCGGTACGAGACGAGGTGATCACAGCGTCGGCGGCAGGCCCAGCCACGGTTTGCCGCTGACGTCGAACCCGGTGAGCTCGGCGATCTTCCCGTCGACGACGTGCAGGAGCGCGACGGCGAACAGCCGGTGCTCCGGGGCGTCGGCGGTGCGGACGTACAGCGCGGCGGCAGGCATGCGGTTGACCGTCGTCGTGATCCCGCGCCAGTCGTCGTGGCCGGGCCGGAAGAGCCCGCCGGAGACCCAGCCGTCCACCGCTTCCTCGGCCGTAGTGGTCACGGTGCCCGGGTCGGGCATCATCGCGAAGCGCAGGTCGTCGCGCAGCAGGGCCGTCAGCGCGGCGAGGTCGTTGCGCTCATGGGCGTCGATGTAGGCCTTCACCACGCCGCGCTCGTCGGTCGACAGCTCGTGGGTGGCGGGGCTGCGCCAGTCCAGGCGGCGGTCCGGCAGCTGCTCGCGCATCGTCACGCGCGACCGCTGCAGAGCGCTGGTCACCGAGGCGACGGTCAGCTCGAGGGCGTCGGCGGCCTTCGACGCCGGCCAGCCGACGACGTCACGCAGGATGAACACCGCCCGCTGCCGCGGCGGCAGGTTCTGGACGGCGACGATGAACGCCAGCTCGATCGTCTCCCGCGCGACCACCGACTCCTGCGGGTCCTCGGGGAGCATCCCGTCGGGGAAGGGCTGCAGGTACGGCAGCTCGAGGTCCTCGCCAGGCAGCTCGGGTTTGCGCTTGTCCAGGAAGTCGAGGCAGGCGTTCGTCGCGATGCGGTACAGCCAGGTCCGCAGGGCGGCGTGGCCCCGGAACGACTCCCGCTTGTGCCACGCCCGCAGGAACGTCTCCTGCGTCAGGTCCTGGGCGTCCTCGAAGTTCGCGAGCATCCGGTAGCAGTGCACCTGCAGCTCACGCCGGTGCGGCTCGACGAGAAGCGCGAACCGGGCCGCGTCGGTCATGGTCATCGATCCTTCCACCGGTGCCAGGGGTCGGCAGTACTGACGACGCGGCGGCGGATTCCTGATCGGTGACGCCGCCCTCCGGGCAAGCGAAAGGCCCCCGCCGGGGGAGGTGGCGGGGGCCTTTCCGTTGTGGTGGGAGCGGTGGCTACGGGCCGACGCTGGATACGGGCGTTACGCGGACCGGGAGGTCCGCCGGCCCTTCAGCTCGGCGAGACGTTCGTTCAACAGGTCCTCGAGCTCGGGGATCGTGCGCCGCTCGAGCAGCATGTCCCAGTGGGTGCGCGGCGGCTTGACCTTCTTCTGCTCGGGCTGCCCGCCGTCCACGATCTCCGATTCGCTGCCGTGCAGCCGGCATTCCCAGACCGTCGGGATCTCGGCGTCGTCGGAGAACGGCACCTCGAACTCGTGGTTCTTCGGGCAGGCGTAGCGCACGGTGCGGCGTGGGGCGAGGTCGTGGTTGCGGTCGGTCTCGTAGCTGACCGCTCCCAGCCGGCTTCCACGAAGAACACGGTCGGCCATGATGGGTCCTTTCAGTCAGCTCCGGGTGGAGCCAGGGTGATGCTCACCCTATGCAACGACCTGGGGGCCCCGAGGATTCCCGGGACACCATGTCGTTGCTCACGATGAGCTGCGTCACCCAACGGCATCAGCTTCCTCTAGTAGGAGGCGTTTCGCGCTCCGGCGTGACGTCAATACGGCCTTCTTAGTGCTGATATCCCCCGGATGGGCTACTGACGCCCATGTCAGGTCAACCGTAACTGACCGTGACGACCAGTAACGGGCCCCAAGTCACCCGATCGGAAGTGGCGGCGACACAATACCTGATAACGCACAGTAGCGTTTTCGGCCTCAAAACCCGCCAAAGCTGAAGATTCAACTACGGATTGTTCGGTATCTGCCACCACAACGGTGTCGCCCTCGCGCACAACCTCGCCCTCGAGCACCCGCGCGTTGAACCGCCCCGGCAGCCCGCACCAGCACAACACCTCCACCTGAACCGGCTGCAGCTCGTCCGCCAGTTCGAACAGACGAGCGGCCCCCGGGAACAACCGGCTCCGGAAGTCCGTCGCGATCCCGAAGCAGTACACGTCGATCTCGACCTCGTCGGCCAGCTCCGCCAGCTGGTCGACCTGCCCGGGGGAGAGGAACTGCGCCTCGTCCACCACCACGTAGTCCACGTGCTGCCCGCGCGCCCACTCCTGCCGCACCAGGTCCCGCACGTCGGTGTCCTCGCCGACCTCCACCGCCTGCCGGCTCAACCCGATCCGGCTCGAGATCTGCGGCGCCCCCGACCGGTCGTGGCGCACCAGCACCAGCCCCCGCCTGCCCTGCCGCGCGTGGTTGTGGTCGATCTGCAGCGCCAGGGTCGACTTTCCGCAGTCCATCGGCCCGTAGCAGAACTTCAGCCTGCCCACCGGCGGCGTCCCGCGCCGCGAACCGGCCGCGGGAACCGACGAGAGGGCGTCGGTCGGATCGGGGCCGCCGGCCCGGTCGTTCAACAAGGTCACGACACCCGACCCTAGCGGTCCCTGGACACTCGTCCAGGACAGGCCGGTACAACACCCCCCGAAACTGTCACAGCACGCCGCGTGACAACCGCCGCGACCCCGTCACAGGACCTCCGGCGGGGTGTTGCCCGCCGCCACGATCGCCCGCCGCACCGGCACCAGCCACACCAGCACCAGCCCCGCCGCGAAGAAGATCACCAGCGCGACGATAGCCAGCCGGAACGACCCCGTCGCCTGCCCGACCCCGGCGAACACCAGCGGCCCGAGCCACGACGTCCCGCGCTCACCCACGACGTAGAGCGAGTAGTACTGCGCGTCCTTGCCCGCCGGGATCATCTGGCTGAACAACGACCGCGACAACGCGTTCGTGCCGCCCAGCACCAGCCCGATCCCCACCGCCACCGCCAGGAACTGCACCAGCTGCTTCGGCTGCACGAAGTACGCCCCGGCCAGCACCGCCACCCACACCACCAGGCTGCCCAGGATCGTCCGCTTCGCCCCGATCCGCCGCGCCACCAGCCCGTGCAGCGTCCCGCCCAGGTACGCCACGAACTGGATCACCAGGATCGTCACGATCAGCACGCTGTTGCCGAAGCCCAGCTCGTCCTTCCCGTACTGCGCCGACACCGTCACCACCGTGTTGATGCCGTCGGTGAAGACCAGGTAGCTGCCCAGGAAGGCCAGCGTCAACGGGAACGCCTTCGCCGACACGATCGTCTGCCGCAGCTCCGCGAACCCCGCCCGCAACACCGACTTCCCCGGCACCACGTCCACCGGCGTGTGCCGCCGGGGGAGCGCCCGCACCGCCGGGACCGTGAACGCCGCCCACCACAACCCCGAGGTCAGGAAGCAGATCTGCACCGCCATGCCCTCGCTCACCCCGAACGTGTCGTGCCCGAGGTAGAACCCCAGCTGCAACGCCAGCGCCAGCCCACCGCCCAGGTACCCGAACGCCCAGCCCTTCGCCGAGATGTCGTCCCGTTCGTCCGGCCCGCCGATGTCCACCAGGAACGAGTAGTAGACGACCAGCGAGCCGCCGTACCCGATGTTCGCGACGACGAACAGCGCCACCCCCAGCTGCCAGTCCGACCCCGCGAGGAAGAACATCGCCGCCGCCGCGGCCGCCCCCAGGAACGCGAACCCGCCCAGGATCCGCCGCTTGTTGTGGCTCCGGTCGGCCACCGCACCCGCGATCGGCAGCACCAGCACCTGCACCACCGTCGCCACCGACAGCAGGTACCCCCACACCGAACCGGCGGGGAAGTGCAGCCCGAACAACGACACGTCGCAGTTGTGCAGCGTGTCCGTCTTGCCCGCCGCGTCGACGCACGGACGGTCCCCATTAAGGGTGAAGTTCGTCTTCGCGTCCGCCGCCGCGATCCCGCTCATCGAGAGCGCGCCGAACACCGTCGTCGACGACGAATAGAACGGCGAATTCGCCCAGTCGTAGAAATACCAGCCCCAGCGCTCGCGCTTGGTCGAGCGCGTCCCGGCCAGCGTCATCCACGGCTCCTCGAGGTCGAGAACTTCCAGGTCAGCGCGGAGACTACTGGTCGTTCGCAACGCGAAGGACCCCGCCCGCCCCAACCGTGTCAGCTTTGTCGCTTCGTCCCCATCCGCCACTTCCGGGGCAATCACATTCCACCCGGTCCGGCGTGTCGCGAACAGAAGTGAACGGTGTTTCGTGTGAGACTGAGGTGCTCAGTGTGTCCCTTGTGGTCAGTGGGACACGCTCCTACTGTGCACGCATGATCCAAAACCGGAGACGCACCGCCGCGAGAGTCCTGCTCCTCGCCTTCGCCGCCATGGGTCTGCAGCTCACCGTCCCCGCCGCCGCGTCCGCGGACCCCGCGTCGAACACCTGGGCCAAGCTCCGCATGTGCGAATCCAGCGGCCGCTACGCCACCAACACCGGCAACGGCTACTACGGCGCCTACCAGTTCGACCTGCCCACCTGGCGCAGCGTCGGCGGCGCCGGCCGCCCCGACCAGGCCGCCCCCGCCGAACAGGACTACCGCGCCCTCTACCTCTACCGCATGCGCGGCTGGCAGCCCTGGCAGTGCGCCGGCATGCTCAAGCTCGCCGGCGACGCCGACGCCCGCAGCAAACGCGTCCCCACCTACGCCGAATCCGCCTACATCGGCGGGGGAGGACTGCCCACCCCGCCCCCGGGACCCGGCGGTCCCAAGCCCGCCTGGCCCGGCGTCGTCTACCAGTACGGCGACTGTGCCGACCCGCTCAAAGCCTTCCAGCTGCGCATGAACGCCTACGGCTACGGCTTCACCGGCACCGGCTGCTACTACGAAAAGACCCGCACCGCCGTCCTCGACCTCCAACGCGCCAACGGCATCAAGGACAGCGGCCTGCTCGGCCCCAAGACCTGGGACGCCGCCTGGAACGGCAAAGCACCCCGCTGACCGCTCACGCCTCCTGCGACCGCTGCCACGCACCCCGCTCGATCAGCACCTCGCGCAGCAGGTCCGGCCGGTCCGTCACGATCCCGTGCACCCCGAGGTCCAGCAGCATCCGCATCTCCGCCGGATCGTCGATGGTCCACGTGTGCACCTCGATCCCCGAACGCCCCGCGATCGACACGAACGCCTTGTCCACCACTCGCAACGCACCCTGGCGCACCGGCACCTGCGCCATCGCCCCCAGCACCAGCCGCCCGAGGGGGAGCAGCGGCAGCCTGCCCCGCACCCACAACGCGAACGCCGACCGCGGCCCCATCGCCGTCACCAGCTTCGGCCCCGCCAGCTTCCGCAACCGCACCAGCCGCGCGTCCGAAAACGCCGCCGCCGCCACCCGATCGTGCGCCTGCGTCCGCTCCAGCACCTCCACGAACGGCTCCACCGCCCGATCGACCTTCACATCGACGTTGAACCGCGCGTTCGGCAGCTCCTCCAGCACGTCCTCCAACCGCGACAGCGGAGCCTTCCCCCCGACCTTGACGCCCTTCAGCTGCGCCCACGTCTGCGCCGCGATCGGCCCCGACCCGTCCGTCGTCCGGTCCAGATTCGGGTCGTGGTGCACGACCACCACCCCGTCCGCCGTCGCGTGCACGTCGGTCTCCAGGTACCGGTACCCCTCCTCGCACGCCCGCCGGAACGCCGGCAGCGAGTTCTCCAGCCCCTCGAGCTCGCCGAGGTGCCACCCCCGGTGGGCGAACGCACGGGGGATCGGATCGGCCAGGTACGGAAACGACGCCTGCATCCCCCAAGTGTGCCCTTCCGCCATGACCCCGGCATGAGCAACCGGTGGCCAGCTAGGGTCTCCCGGGTGAGGGAAGCCGCCGAACTGACACAGCTCGAAACCGCCCCCGCCCGCCGCGGCGCCCCGAAGCACTGCGGCTGGTGCGGCCGCCGCCTGCCCGAAGCCGGCAACGTCGGCCGGCGCCGCCGCTACTGCGGCCAATCCTGCCGCCAGCGCGCCTACGAACGCCGCACGGCGCTGCAGCGAAGCGGACTGCCCGAAGACGCCGTCGTCCTCTCCGACACCGAGATCGCCGCCCTCCAGGACCGGCTCTTCCAGCTCCGCTGCGCGGCCGAGGACATCGTCACCGCCGCCGACGACGGCGCCGACCCCCGGGAACTGCGCGGCCTCGCCGAAGAGATCGCCCGCGCCGCCAAGGACCTCGAACAGCTCCGCTGACCGGCCTCACCCCAGCCCATCCAAGGCCCGGTACGTCCGGTTGCTCGCCGCCGCCGCCCGCTGCTCCCGGCCCGTCGCCTCGATGTAGTTCTGGCTCGTCGCCAAGCTCGCGTGCCCCAGCAACGCCATGATCTCCGAAGCCGACGCACCGTCCTCCGCCAACCGCGTCGCGAACGTGTGCCGCAACGCGTGCAGATTCGCCCCCACCGGCACCCGATCGTGCAACCCCGCACCCCGGTAACACGACTTCACCAGGTACTCCAGCGCACCCCGCCCGATCGGCTCACCCGACCGATCCAGCAGCAACGGCGAACCAGGGGAGAACCGCACACTCGGGAACCGCGCCCGGCACGACTCCCGGTACCGCTCGATCAGCTCCGCCAGCACCGGCTGCACCGGGATCGACCGGTCCCGGCTGCCCTTCCCCGTCACGTGCAACCGCAGCTCACCCGCGCGCCCCACCAGCGACCGCGCCGTCAACGCCCGCATCTCCGCCGCCCGCAACCCCGCCACCAGCCCCAGCGCGATCACCAGCACGTCCCGCTCCGGCCACGGATCCCGCGCGCGCCGCGAACCCGCGGCCGCCGCCGACAGCAGCTGCTCCGGGGTTTCCTCACCCCGCAACGGCTTCGGCGTCAACGCCGGCGTCCGCGGCCGCGCCACGGCACCCATCGGGTTGCCCTCCAGGAGCCCGTCCGCCACGCAGAACGTCAGGAACTGGTTCCACGTCGACCACGCGCGCAGCACCGAGCTCTTCGCGTGCCCGTCAGCGAACACGCCGAACACCGCCCGCAGCGCCGGCCCGGTCAGGTCGGCGACGTCCAGGTCCTCGGCCGGGCGCCCGAGCTCGGAAACCAGGAGAGTGGTGATCCCCGCGAGGTCGCGGCGGTAGGCGTCGGTGGTGTGCGGAGAGTCCTTGCGGGGCCGGCGGGCCGCGAAGAAGGCTTGCTGGGCCTCGGAAACCTTCATGTGGATCTTGTACCGCAGACCACCGACAATTTCGGACGCCGGGTCACTCTCCCGATTTCATGCATAATTGCCATTATGCATGAAATGTCGGTTTAGCCCGGAAGGGCCTCCCGGGGGATCCCAGACTCTCTCTGGGACGATTTCGACCCCGAATCGCCCCTCGGTGCACGCGGCGGGGATGCGCACGTATGTTCGAGGGCCTGGTCGGCCGCAGGATCGGCCTGGGGCGTCAGGCTGACGGAGCATCTCGTGAGCCTGACGCGTCAGCGTCGCCAATCGACCTCTTGACGCCGGATCGGTCAACGTAGTTTCGTCACCGTGACGTTTTGAGGTCGAGTGGCGGGACATTGGTAGCGCGCCTCCAGGGGATGCTCCTGCGACCCCTGGAGGCACCCCCAGATGTCCTGGCGGTGCGAGGCGACGTGAGGCTCAGCCGGAAACCTCAGGAGAAGCCGTCCTGACGAACTGAACGCGTCTCCCGGGATTCCCGCCTTCGGCACCCTCCCGGCTCGTCGCCGCAGGGCGTCCTCAAGTGCCGATAATGTACATTATGTCAAGTAATGTCAGTGCCAGTCGCTGATCATGACGTCCCGCGGTGCCGGGGCGCCCTCCCCGGTCTCCAGGAGCTGCTTGAGGCTCATCAGGTAGATGGCCCACTTCGTGCTGCAGTGGTGCATGAACTCGCCGGCCTCGCGCCAGCCTTCGTGCTTGAACAGCACGATCGTGTGGTCGGCGCGCTGCTCGACGTCCCAGCGGATCGTCGTGCCGATCCACTCGGGCGGGCCGTCGACGACCTCCCAACGGACGAGCCGGCCCGGGTCGAGCTCGATGACCTTCATGTCGAAGCCGCCGGGGATGAACCGGAACGCGATGACGCCGCCGAGGTCGGTGTCCCCCTCGGTCTTCTCGGTCCACCAGCCGGAGAGGCCGTCGAGGGTGGTGAGTGCGTCGTAGACCTGGTCCGGTGTGGACTTCTGGATGCCGACGCGGTGCAGGATGTCCATTTACTTCTTCTTTCGTTCGATGGTTTCGGCGATGCGCTTGATGCGCTGGAGTCGGGCGTCCCAGGTCTTGCCGACGTCGGCGAGCTGGGCGGCGGCGCGGGCGAGCTGGGTTTCGTCGACGTGGAACTGCTTTTCGCGTCCTTCGGGCCGGGCGTGGACGAGGCCGACGCGGTCGAGGACGGTGAGGTGCTTGGCGACGGCTTGGCGGGTGACCGGGAGGTGTTCGCTGAGGCTGGTGGCCGTTCCCCCGCCTTTGCTGAGCAGTAGGTCGAGCATGCGGCGGCGGGTGGGGTCGCCGATGGCGGACCAGAGGTCATCGTCCACGGCGGTGCTCACCGGCGGGCTCCCGCCTTGGCGGCGCAGGCGGGGATGCGGGGCAGGAAGTGGTCCCAGCCGCTGACGTGGTCGGCGTATTCGGCGGCGATCTTGGCTTCGTCCCAGCCGCGCTCGCGGAAGCCGGTTTCGGTCATCCGCAGGCGGGTGCCGGTGGCGGTGGGCTCGAGCTCGAAGACGACGAGGAACGAGTTGCCCTCGGCGGCGGTCTCCCCCTCGGCGTGGGTCCAGCGGAAGGAGAAGTGTTTGGGCGGGATGGCGTCGACGACGGTGAACCCGACCCAGTTACCGCCGAAGGCGATGCGGCCTTCTCCCCCGGGTTCGACGGGGTATTCGGCTTCGTCGGGCCACCATTCGCGGACGTGTTCGGGGTTGCTGACGACGTCGAAGACGACGTCGGGGGTCGCTTCGATGTGGATTTCGCGTTCGAGTGTTCCGTGGTCCATGTCGGCTCCTCGTGCAACGTTTGGTTGCTCGTTACGGTAGCCGCGGTGGCGGTGATGCGCAACCATCGGTTGCTTGAAGGTCTTTCTGGACCCAGGCGACGTCGTGCCACGCGTCGTGTTTCCAGCCGACGCGGCGGTAGACGCCGGCGGGCTCGAAGCCGAGCGCGCGGTGCAGGCCGGCGCTGGCGTCGTTCGGGAGGGTCATCCCGGCGAAGGCGCGGCAGAAACCCTTGTCCCGCAGGCGTTCGAAGAGGGTCTCGTAGAGGGCGCGGCCGGCGCCGGTGCGGTGGCGGCCGCGTTCGAGGTAGATGCTGGTTTCGCAGGACCACTGGTAGGCGGCGCGTTCGGCGAAGGGGTGGGCGTAGGCGAAGCCGGCGATGTGGCCGTCGTCCTCGAGGACGAACCAGGCGTGCGCGTGGGTGATGCGGTGGGCCATTTCGGTGGCGGAGGGCGGTTCGGTTTCGAAGGAGATGGCGGTGTCGGTGACGTAGGGCGCGTAGACGGCGGCGCATGCGGCGGCGTCGGCGGGAAGGGCGTCTCGAATCATGGCTCATATGGTAGCTAAACTGGCTCGTATAGTATCCCGAGTTATGACCGATCCCCTGACCGCGCGTCTGGCGGCCACCGTCCACGCGGCTCGCACGTCCCGAGGTCTGTCGGCCGCTGCGCTCGCGGAGCAGTCCGGAGTGTCGCGCGCGATGATCGGCAAGATCGAGCGGGGTCACGTGCAGCCGACGGCCGCGTTGCTGGCGAAGCTGTCCGCCGCGCTGGGCATGACGTTGTCGGAGCTGATCGCGCGGGCCGAGGGCGACGAGCGGCGGCTGGTGCGCGCGGCGGAGCAGCCGGTGTGGGTGGACCCGGACTCCGGGTACCGGCGGCGGGCGGTCTCCCCCGCGGGCGGGCGTCCGCTGGAGCTGGTGGAGGTCGAGCTGCCGCCGGGGGCGCGGGTCCCGTTGGCGGCGGGGACGTACGCGTTCCTGCACCAGCAGATCTGGGTGCTGGAGGGACACCTGCGGTTCCACGAGGACGCGGAGGTGCACGAACTGGACGCTGGGGACTGCTTGCAGCTGGGGCCGGCGGCGGACTGCGTGTTCGCGAACCCGGGGCCGCTCCCCTGCCGCTACCTGGTGGCGCTGGTGAAGCGGGCCCCCTGACCAGGTGATCCGGGGTGACGAGTACGCGTTCGTGTTGCAGGTCTGCGGGGTGGCGGTATCTGCCGGGGGTGCGGCGGGTGCTGGCGTTCCTGCGTCCGCCGCTCGAGCGTTGACTGAAGCAATGAATCAGTGCTTCACTTCTTGACGTGCCCTACCGCCGCACCCCGAAGGTGCAGGAACGCCTGGACGCCCAGCGCGCGACGATCGTCGCCGCCGCGACCGAGCAGCTGGCCGAACACGGCTATGGCGGCTGCTCAGTCGCCGCGGTGGCCGAACGCGCCGGAGTCGCCGTCGGCAGCGTCTACCAGCACTTCCCCACCAAGGCCGACCTGGTCGTGCACGTGTTCCGGCAGGTCGTGACGCGGGAGGTCGAAGCCGTCCGGGCGGTGTCCGCGCAGCCCGGTGCGCCCGCCGAGCGGGTCCTGGCGGTGTTCGAGACCTTCGCCCAGCGCGCCCTGAAAGCCCCGAGGCAGGCCTACGCGCTGCTCGCCGAGCCGGTCAACGCGCTGATCGACGCCGAGCGGCTGGAGTTCCGGCGCGCGTTCACCGAGGTCGTCGCCGAGCACGTCGCGGCCGGCGTCAAGGACGGCACCCTGCCGCCGCAGGACGACCGGCTCACCGCCGCCGCGCTGGTCGGCGCGGCCGCCGAAGTCCTCATCGGCCCGTTGACCAGCGGCAACGCCGGTGACGTCGCCGAGCTCCGCACGTTCGTCGTCCGCGCTCTAGGAGGTTCCGATGCCCGCCACGCATGAGGTCACCAACCAGGTCCCGCCGCTGACCGGCCACGACGTCGGTGCCGACCCGGCGTTGCTGGAAGGCCTGGAGCGGGCGGGCGCGGGCTGGGCGGCGGGCGAGGTGCACGAGCTGGGCCGGCTGGCCGGGAGCGAGCAGGCCCAGGAGTGGGGCCGGCTGGTCAACGAGAACGAGCCGGTGCTGCGCACCCACGACCGGTACGGGAACCGCATCGACGAAGTCGAGTTCCACCCGCACTGGCACGACCTGATGACCGTCGCGGTGTCGCACGGCTTGCACGGCACGCCGTGGCAGGACCGGCGCGAGGGTGCGCACGCGGCGCGGGCGGCGAAGTTCTACGTCTGGGGCCAGGTCGAGGCGGGGCACAGCTGCCCGATTTCGATGACGTACGCGGCGGTTCCGGCGCTGCGGGCCAACCCGGAGCTGGCCGCGCGGTACGAGCCGCTGCTGGCGGCGACCGAGTACGACTTCGGGCTGCGGGAGCCGAGCGGCAAGCGCGGCCTGATCGCGGGCATGTCGATGACGGAGAAGCAGGGAGGCTCCGACGTCCGGGCCAACACGACGACGGCGACGCCGAGCGCGGACGGCAGCTACACCCTCGTCGGGCACAAGTGGTTCACCTCGGCGCCGATGTCGGACATGTTCCTGACGCTGGCCCAGGCGCCCGGCGGGCTCTCGTGCTTCCTGCTCCCCCGCGTCCTGCCCGACGGCTCGCGCAACCCGATCCGGTTGCAGCGGCTGAAGGACAAGCTGGGCAACCGGTCGAACGCGTCGTCGGAGATCGAGTACGACAACGCGGTGGGCTGGCTGGTCGGCGAGGAGGGCCGCGGGGTCCGCACGATCATCGAGATGGTCAACAACACCCGGCTGGACTGCACGCTGGGCAGCGCGTCCGGCATGCGGCTGGGCGCGGTCCGCGCGGTGCACCACGCGACGCACCGGCACGCGTTCGGCAAGGCGCTGGTCGACCAGCCGCTGATGGCCAACGTGCTCGCGGATCTCGTGGTCGAGTCGGAAGCGGCGACGACGGTGGCGATGCGGCTGGCCGCGGCGGGCGACCGGCGCGAGGACGCGCAGGAGCAGGCGTTCCGGCGGCTGGGCCTGGCGGTGTCGAAGTACTGGGTGTGCAAGCGGGCGCCGATGCACGCGGCCGAGGCGCTGGAGTGCTTCGGCGGCAACGGGTACGTCGAGGAGTCGGGCATGCCGCGGCTCTACCGCGAGGCGCCGCTGTCGTCGATCTGGGAGGGCTCGGGCAACGTCGCCGCGCTGGACGCGTTGCGCGCCATGGGCAAGCAGCCGGAGTCGGTCGCGGCGTTCTTCACCGAGGTCGAGCAGGCAGCGGGCGGCGACGCGCGGCTCGACGACGCCGTGGGCCGCGTCCGCAAGGAGCTGACCGACCTCGACGGCATCGAGTACCGGGCCCGGCGGGTGGTCGAGGCGATGGCGCTGGTGCTGCAGGGGTCGCTGCTGGTGCGCCACGGTCACCCGGCGGTCGCGGACGCGTTCTGCGCGTCCCGCTTCGGCGGCGACTGGGGTATCGCGTTCGGCACGCTGCCGGTCGGGGTGGACACGGGCGCGATCATCGAGCGTGCGGCGGTGCGTTAGCTCCCGAGGGCGTCGAGGGCGCCGGCGACCGCGGCGGCTTTGAGTTCCTCGACGGGGGCGTCGGGGAACTGCATGCAGACGTCCTGCAGGCCGCCGAGCGCGAGGATGGCCCTGGCCTGCCGCTCGAGGGTCGGCGACGGGCCGCAGATCAGCGCGGTGAGCCGGGTGCGCCAACCCAGTGCCTTGTCGATGAGGCCGAGGTCGGCCAGCGTCGGCATCTCGGCCAGCAGCATGATCACGTCGGCGCGGTGCCGGTAGTTGAAGTCGAAGAACCCTTCGACCAGCTGGCGGACCGGGGCGTCGCCGCGGGCTTCCTGGGCGAGGAGGAACTGCTCGCCGTCGTCGAGCATCGGGGCGACGATGCTGCGGACGAGGTCGTCGCGCGACGGGAAGTGGTAGTAGAGCGCGGGTTTGGTGATGCCCAGCCGGTCGGCGATGTCCTGCAGGCTGGTGCGCTGTACCCCTTGCGTCGTGAAGAGGTCGCGGGCGACGTCGAGGATGCGCTGTTTGGTGTCGGAGGGTTTCGGCACGCGCCCAGCATAACTGACTTAACGATAGGTAAGGGCCTGTAATGCAGCTTACCTATCGTTAAGTCAGGGAGGTGCTGATGCGGATCCTCGTCTCGGGCGCCAGCATCGCCGGCCCTGTGCTCGCCTATTGGCTCACCCGCCACGGCTTCGACGTCACCGTCGTCGAGCGCGCCCCGGCGCTGCGCAAGACCGGCGGCCACGCCGTCGACCTCTTCCGGCCCGCCATGGACATCACCGAACGGATGGGCGTGCGCCGCCCGTGGACCTGTCGAAGATCTACCGCGCCACCTCCGACCGGCACGTCGAGATCATGCGCGACGACCTCAGCGAGATCTACTACGACGCCGGCCGCGACGACGTCGAGTACCTCTTCGGCGACTCGATCACGGCCCTCTCCCCCGACGGCGACGTCACCTTCGAGCACGCCGCGCCGCGGAGGTTCGACCTCGTCGTCGGCGCCGACGGGCTGCACTCGAACGTCCGGCGCCTGACCTTCGGCGAGGAGGCCGGGCTGACGAAGTTCATCGGCGCCTAACTGGCCGTGCTGTCCCTGCCCGGCACCTCCGGCCTCGGCGACGGCGAAACCGTCATGCACCTGGCCCCGGCCGCACCGCCGGCATCTACCATCAGGATCGGGAACGCCACCACCGTGGCCAGCCGCGCCGGGCGCCGGGCCAGCTGCGCGAGGTAACGCCCGGTCAGCGTCCAGCCGTCTTCGAGAGCCCACCTCATCGCGACGCCTTTCCGGTCAGCTCCAGGAACACTTCGTCCAGCGTCGGGTGCCGCAGCGCCACGTCGGCGACGGCCAGTTCGGTCGCGGCCAGCTCGCGGACGAGGTCGGTCAGCATCGACGGCTCGGCCGGCGCGCTCACGCGCAGCTCCTCGGTGACCGGCTCGGCGCCGGTGACCCGGGCCAGCAACGCCGTCGCCGCACCCACGACGTCCGGATCGGTCAGCGCCAGCTCGATCCGGGTCGCGCCGAGCGAGCCCTTCAGCTCGTCCGGGGTGCCTTCGGCGATCACGCGGCCGTGCTCGACCAGCGAGATCCGGTCGGCCAGGCGGTCGGCTTCCTCCAGGTACTGCGTGGTGAGCAGGACGGTGGTGCCGTCGGCGACCAGGGACCGCACCGCGCGCCACACTTCGGTGCGGCTGCGTGGGTCGAGGCCGGTCGTCGGCTCGTCGAGGAAGAGCACCCGCGGGGTGGCCAGCAGTGACGCGGCCAGGTCCAGCCGTCGCCGCATGCCGCCCGAATACGCCGAGACCGGCTTCGAGCCGGTGTCGGCCAGGCCGAAGCGTTCGAGCAGGTCGTCGGCGCGGCGCGTGGCTTCGCGCCGGCCCAAGTGGTGCAGCCGGCCGAACAGCACCAGGTTCTGGCGGCCGGACAGGATTTCGTCGACCGCGGCCTGCTGGCCGACCAGCCCGATCGCCGAGCGCACTTTCGCCGGTTCGGTGGCGACGTCGAACCCGGCCACGCGCGCGCCACCACCGTCGTGCCCCAAGAGGGTGGAGAGCACGCGCACGGCCGTGGTCTTGCCCGCACCGTTGGGGCCCAGCAGGCCGTGCAGCGACCCGGCGGGGACGGAGAGGTCGAACCCATCGAGAGCGTACGCGTCGCCGTAGCGCTTGCGAAGTCCCTCGGCGTGGATCTGCGGAGTCATCAAGGCCCCTTAACTCTGTACTATGTACGAAGAAGAGGTTAGCACAACTCTGTACGACGTACGAGAATCCGGTGGGCAGAATGAGCGGCGTGCGCACCGAGGACAACGGCGACGGCGACCCGCGACGGGCGATCGAGCTGCTCTGGGGCGTCTCCGCGCCCCCGCGACGCGGCCCGAAACCCAAGCTGGCCACGGCCGACGTCGTCCGCGCGGCCATCGCGCTGGCCGACGCCGACACCATCGAGGCCGTCACCATCCGCCGCGTCGCCGAGCAGCTCGGCGTCTCCCCCATGTCGCTCTACACCTACGTGCCGGGCCGCGCCGAGCTGCTGGACCTGATGATCGACCACGCCCACGGCGAGCTGCCCGTCCCCGACCCGGCCCTCGGCTGGCGCGACGCGCTGACCGCGATCGCCGAAGACCAGTGGGCGCTGTTCCACCGCCACCCGTGGCTGCTGCAGATCACCAGCAGCCGCTCGGCGCTGGGCCCGCACAGCTTCGCCAAGTACGAGCACGAGCTGCGCGCGGTCGAGGGCATCGGCCTCGACGACGTCGAGATGGACGCCGCCGTCGGCCTCGTCACCGGCCTGGTGCGGACCACCGCGCGCAGCTCGCTCGACGCCGCCCGCCTGGTCCGCACCAGCGGCCTGACCGACGCGCAGTGGTGGGAGCGCGCCGCGCCGGTGCTCGCCGGCATCCCGGCGGCCGCCGCCGAGCACTACCCCCTGGCCTCGCGCGTCGGCCAGGCCGCGGGCGAAGCCCACAACGCCGCCGAAGACCCGGCCTACACCTTCCGCTTCGGCCTCGCCCGCGTCCTCGACGGCATCCAGGCGCTCGTGTCAGAGCGTCAGAAGTAGCTTCGCCGGCCGCCACGTCCCGCCGTCCGGAGCGCGGGGGACGTCGCCGGCCAGCTCCAGGTTCGGGAAGCGCCGGAACAGCGTCGAGAGCGCCACTTCCGTCTCCACCCGCGCGATCGACGCGCCCAGGCAGAAGTGCGGGCCGTGCGAGAAGCCGAGCTGCGCGGGCCCGGTACGCGTGACGTCGAGGCGGTCCGCGTCGCCGAACACGCGCGGATCGCGGTCGGCGGCCACCATCGCCGCGGTCACCCGCTCGCCTTCGCGGATCAGCTGCCCGTCGATCTCGACGTCCTCGCGGGCGAAGCGCGGCGTGGTCAGCAGCTGCGGGCTGCAGAAGCGCATCAGCTCCTCGACCGCACCCGGCCACAACTCCGGGTCCGCCCGCAGCAGGTCCAGCTGGTCCGGGTGCCGCAGCAGCACTTCGACGGCGTTGGCGATCAGGTTCACCGGCGTCTGCCCGGCCAGGACCAGGTGCCAGACGAGGGTGACCAGCTCGGTGTCGGTGAGCCGGTCACCGTCCTGGGCGTGGACGAGGTCGCCGATGAGGTCGTCACCCGGTTCGGCCCGGCTGCGCGCCACCGCCTCCTTCGCGCCCTCGATGATCGCCGGGATCGCGGCGGCGAAGTCCGGACCGGCTCCGCCCGCGACCGCGGCGCCGTACTCCCGCCAGCGCGGCCGGTCGGCCTCGGCGATGCCCGCCAGCTCGCAGATGACGTCCATCGGCAGCGGCCGGGCGAAGTGCGGCACCAGGTCCACGACGCCGTCCTCGGCGTGGCCGGGCAGCTCGTCGAGCAGCCGTCCGGTCAGCTCCGCCAGCCGTGGCCGCAGCTGCGCGGCGCGTTTCGGGGTGAACGCCGGCGCGACCAGCCGCCGCAGCCGCAGGTGCTCGGGGCCGTCCTGCTCGGCCATGGTCCGCAGGTACTCGAGGCAGTGCTCGGGGATGCCGGGCGGGCGCATGAAGCTCTCGGAGCGGACCTCGAACCGCGAGTCGGCCAGCATCGCGCGGGCCTCGCGATAGCGGGTGAGCGCCCAGAACGGGCCGAAGCCGGGGATCACCAGCCGCGCCACCGCGCTCACTTCGCGCGCCTGGTCGTAGGCGGTGAAGGGGTCGGTCAGGACCTTGAAGTCGGTCAGGTCGATCTCGGGGGTCATCCACCACTCCAGATGTTGTAATCAGATGTTCTTATCATCTCAGTGGTCACGGTATCTTGGCTCGCACCGGCACGGCAAGGAGGACGATGGTCAGGCTCAGCAGGGCGGAAACCCAGGAACGCAACCGCGCGAAGGTCCTCGCCGCCGCCCGCGACGAGTTCGCCCGGCGCGGCTTCCGCGAGGCGAAGATCGACGTCATCGCCGAACGCGCCGAGCTGACCCGCGGCGCGGTCTACTCCAACTTCCCCGGCAAACGAGCCCTGTACTTCGCCGTCCTGGCCGACCTCGCCGAACGCGCGCCCCGGCCCGCCACCCCGCCGGCGGACCCCACCGCCGCCGACGCCCTGGCCGCGTTCGCCCGCGCCTGGGTCGCCCGTCTGCCCCTGGCCACCGACGCCGACAGCGGCGAAGCCCGCCTCGGCCGCGACCTGCTCCCGGAGATCCTCGCCGACGAGCACACCCGCCGGCCGTTCGCGCAGCTCATGCGCGTCGACGCGATCCTGCTCGGGCTCGCCCTGGAACGGCTCCGCCCCGGCCGGCGCCTCGTCCGCGTCGCCGAAGCCGCGTTGACGACGTTGCACGGCGCGAGCCAGCTCGCCGCGGCCGCACCCGGCTTCGGCGAACCGTTCCACATCGTCACCGCCTGCGCCGCGCTGCTCGACCTGGGCCTCGACGACGACTGGCCGGCGACCCCGCCCCTCGCCGCCCAGGCCCGGCCCGCCGACGAGCCCTGGGCACCGCCGACGGTGACCGACCTGCTGACCGGCGAGCCGGTCCGGCCCGGCGACGGCGTCGTCACCGTCCTCGGCCTGCACCGCGCCGCCGCCTTCGAAGAAGCCGTGCGCGCCGGCGCCGACGTCACCGCCGTGCTCGTCACCAGCGACCCCGGCGAACTCGCCCCGCTGGCCCGGCTCGCCGTCGCCGACCTGCGCGGCTGCCTCGACCAGGCCGTTGCGCCCCCGGCCCGGCCTCGGCTGCGGCTGATCTGCGACGCGACCGGCGAGCTCGCCGCGGCCGCCGGCGTCACCGCGGTCAGCGACGCCACCGAGACCGCCGTCCGCGTCGAAGACGGCCGGATCGTCGCGCGCGCCGAAGGGTTCGGCGCCTGCCACGCGGCCGCTGTCGGTTCCGGCCCGAGCCGTTCGTCGGGTGGGTGACCCGGCGCGAAGGAGGCACGGTGGACGTCGAGACCGCGGTCGCGGAAGCGTTCCGCGAAGAGTGGGGCCAGGTCGTGGCCACGCTCATCCGGATCACCGGCGACTGGGACCTCGCCGAGGAGTGCGCCCAGGAGGCGTTTGCCCTCGCCCTGCGCACCTGGCCCCGCGACGGCGTCCCGAAACGACCCGGTGCCTGGCTGACCACCGCCGCCCGCAACCGCGCCACCGACCGGCTCCGCCGCGACACCGTCGGCGCCGCCAAGCTGCGGGAGGCCGCGCTGATGGACGTCCCCGACGCCCCAGACCCGGACGGCTCCGGTGTAGCCGACGACCGGCTACGGCTGATCTTCACCTGCTGCCACCCGGCCCTGGCCACCGAAGCCCAGGTCGCCCTCGCCCTGCGTACCCTCGCCGGGCTCTCCACCGCCGAGATCGCCCGCGCGTTCCTCGTCCCCGAAGCCACCATGTCCCAGCGGCTCGTGCGGGTGAAGCGCAAGATCAAGGGCGCCGGCATCCCCTACCGCGTCCCGCCCGCGCACCTGCTGCCCGAACGCACCGCCGCCGTCCTCGGCGTGCTGTACCTGACGTTCAACGAGGGCTACTCCGCCAGCGCCGGACCCGACCTGCTGCGCCCCGACCTCGCCGCCGAAGCCGTCCGCCTCGCCCGCGTCCTGGCCCGGCTCATGCCCGACGAACCCGAGGTCCTCGGCCTGCTCGCATTGATGCTGCTGCAGCACGCCCGCCGCGCCACCCGCACCGGCCCCGACGGCGAGCTCGTCCCGCTCGAGGAACAGGACCGCACCCGGTGGGACGCGGGCGAAATCGCCGAAGGCACCCAGGTCCTGGAGACGGCGTTGCGCCGGCGGCGCCCGGGGTCGTACCAGATCCAGGCCGCCATCGCCGCCTGCCACGCCACCGCCGAGACACCCGCCGACACCGACTGGGCCCAGATCGCGGGCCTCTACGGCGAGCTGCGCAAGTTCGTCCCCAGCGCCGTCGTGGAGCTCAACCGGGCCGTCGCGGTCGGCATGGCCGACGGCCCGCTCGCCGGTCTCGCCCTGCTCGACGAGCTGGACATGGACGGCTACCACCTGCTGCCCGCCACCCGCGCCGACTTCCTCCGCCGCCTGGGCCGGACCGCCGAAGCCGCCGAGTGGTACGCCGTCGCTCGCGACCTCGCGCCCACCGACGCCGAACGCGCCTACCTGACGCGAAGAATTTCGGAGGTGGTGTCGGTCCCGGGCGAGCCCGTTCGTCGGTCGGGCGAAACCCGACCACCGGAGGAAATCTCATGACCACCCTCGCCGTCCCCGGCGCCACGCTCACCTACGACGTCACCGGCCGCGGTCCGGTGCTGCTGCTGGTTCCCGGCGGCCCCGCCGACGCCGCGGTGTTCACGCACATCCGGCCGGTGCTGGCCGAGGACCACACCGTCGTCACCTACGACCCGCGCGGCCTCGGCCGCAGCCCCCTCGACGGCGAACCGGGGGACGACATCGTCGGTGAGCACGCCGACGACGTGCACCGCCTGCTCACCGAGGTCGGGCCCGCGGACGTCTTCGCCAGCAGCGGCGGCGCCATCACGATGCTCGAGAACGTCGTCCGCCACCCCGGCGACGTCCGCACCGTCGTGCTGCACGAGCCACCGGTCAGCCGTTACCTGCCCGCCGGCGCGCTCGACGGGCCCGACATCCCCGCGCTGTTCCGCGACCAGGGCATCGGTGCGGCCTTCCCCGCGTTCATGGCGCTCGTCGGTGTCGACCCCGCGCCGCCGCTAGACCCGCGTGGCGAAGGCAACTTCACCTACTTCTTCCGCCACCTGATGGCCGCCACCGGCGCCTACGAACCCGATCTCGACGCGCTCCGGGCGACGTCCGCACGGCTGGTCGTCGCCGTCGGGGAGAAGTCCGCCGGGTCGACGGCCCACGAAACCGGCCTCGGGCTCGCCGACGGCCTCGGCCTGACCGCCGTGGAGTTCCCGGGCGACCACGGCGGGTTCGCCACCGAACCGGAAGCTTTCGCCGCGCGCCTGCGCGAAGTACTGGAAGGACGCTGAAGTGCGGTACCTGCTGCTGATCGCCGGCGACGAAACCGCCGAAGAACACCAGTACGACGGCTGCGACGGCTGGGGTGAAGACCTCGCCCGCCGCGGCAAGATCCACGGCGGAGGCGGCCTGCGCCCGCCGTCGGAAGCCACCACCATCCGCGTCCGCGACGGTGAAGTGCTGCTCACCGACGGGCCCTTCGCCGAAGCCAAGGAACAGATCGGCGGCTACGTCGTCATCGAGTGCGACGACCTCGACGAAGCCTTGGAGATCGCGGCCAAGCACCCCGCCGCGACGTACGGCAGTATCGAGGTCCGTCCCGTCTTCGTCCCGGAGGAGCCCTGATGCCGTCCATCGTGGACCGGCCGGCCCAGCCCTACGTCGCCGAGCGCGCGACCCTCGGCATCGAGGAGTTCCCGCGCATCGCCGACCGGCTGCCCCCGCTGATCGGCACTCTCGCCGGGCACGGGATCGTCCCGGCCGGCGCGCCCTTCTTCCGCTACCGCGTCCTGCACCCCGGCATGCGGTTCACCGTCGAAGCCGGCGTCCCCATCGAAGGCGGCTTCGACCCCGAAGAACCGGCGTTCCTCGGCGAAGTCCCGGCCGGGAAGTATGTGCTCGACACCTACGTCGGCGCCCCCGACGGCCTGGCCGCCGCGACCGGAGCGGTCCTGGCCTGGGGCGCCGCCGAGGGCCTCACCTGGGACGTCACGGAGGGCCCGGACGGCGAGGAATGGGGTGGCCGCCTGGAAGTCCTGCGCACCAACCCCTTGGAAGTGCCCGACCCGAAAGAGTGGGTCACCGACCTGCTCTTCCGCCTCGCGGACTGAGTCACCGCCTGGTGAGCACGGCGGCGACCAGGCAGCCGAAGCCGGCCGTGCTCACCACCGCGCGCAGGACGTTCCAGCGCACCCACACCGCCTCGAAGTTCGCGCGCACCGCCGCGTAGTCGTCGCCGCCGGAGTCCAGCGCGTTGTTGAGCGGGATGTTCACCACGGCGGTGATCACGACCATCGCCGCCAGGCACGCGAACCCGGCGATCACCCACGGCCGCGGCCCCGGGTCGAGGAAGATCGCCACGCCCGCCAGCAGCGGCGCCCCCAGGAAAGTCAGCAGGAAGACCGGGTTGACGATCGCGACGTTGATCCCGCGCATCGCCTCCACGAACGTCTTGTCGTCGCCGCGGCCGATCCCCGGCATCACCGAGCACGCGTAGGCGTAGAACAACCCGGCGATCAACCCGGCCGCGACCAGCGCGGCCACCAGCACCACAGTGGACATCGGTGTCACCTTCCCCTTCACCGGGCCCAGACCCCGGTCGCCGCCGCGTCCCGCGCGAAGTCCGTGAAGTCCGTCGCCGGGCGCCCCAGCACCCGTTCGACGTCGGCGGTCACCGACTCGTTGCGGCCGTCGAGCACGCGTGCGAACAGCTCGGTCAACGCGCCGATCTCGTCCTCCGGCACGCCGTACTCGAGCGCCGCGGCCGCGTACTCCTCGGCGGAAACCGGAACATAGCGGACATCCCGCCCGGACGCGGCCGTGATTTCCGCGGCCGCATCGGCGAAGCTCAGCAGCCGTGGCCCGGTCAGCTCGTAGAGCTTTCCGGTGTGCCCGGGTTCGGTGAGCACTTTCACCGCGACGTCGGCGATGTCGCGGACGTCGATGAACGGTTCGGTCACCGCGCCCGCCGGCAATGCGATCTCACCGCCGCGCACCGCGTCGAGCAGGAAGTGCTCGCTGAAGTTCTGCGCGAACCAGCTGCACCGCAGGACCGTCCAGCCGGTCCCCGCCTCGGCCACGATCCGCTCGCACGCCTCGGCCTCTTCCTCGCCGCGGCCCGACAGCAGCACCAGGTGCCCGACGCCGTGCGCCACCGCCAGCTCGGCGAACGCCCGGATGTCGGCGGCCGCACCGGGCACCACCAGATCGGGGTAGTAGGTCAGGTAGACGGCGTCGACGTCCTTCAGCGCCGGCGCCCAGGTCTCGCGATCGCTCCAGTCGAACGGCGGCGCCCCGCGCCGCGACGTGATCCGCACCGGCAGGCCGTGCTCCCGCAGCCGGTCCGCCACGCGGCGCCCGGTCTTGCCCGTGCCGCCCACCACCAGGAAGTTCGTTGTCATGGCTCTGAGTCAACCGGCCGCCGGTGAGACTCTCCATAGTTCACAGGCTCGATCGCATATTCCAGCGTCTACACTCAGCGCATGGACCCGCTTGCCGCGCTCCTCGACGGTCCCCGCGCCCACGGCGCGTTCCTGCTCCGCTCGGTGCTGACCCCGCCGTGGTCGCTGCGCATCGAGGACCGGGCACCGCTGACCGTGGTGTCGGTCGTGCGCGGCGAGGCGTGGATCGTCCCGGACGCCGGCGAGGCCGTTCTGCTGGGCGAAGCCGACGTCGCGATCGCCCGTGGCCCGGACCCGTACCTGGTCGCCGACCACCCGTCGACGCCACCGCAGGCGCTGATCCTGCCCGGCCAGGAGTGCCGCACCCCCGACGGCGGTCACCTCACCGACTACGCCGACCTGGGGGTCCGCACGTGGGGCACCGGCGGCCCGGTCGTGCTGCTGACCGGCACCTACGGGATGGAAGGGGAGATCAGCAAGAAGCTCCTCGCGGCACTGCCGGCGTTGATCGTGCTGCGGGCGGCCGACTGGCCCACGCCACTGGTGGGGCTGCTGGCCGGCGAGATCGGCCGGGACGTGCCCGGGCAGGAAGCCGTCCTCGACCGGCTGCTCGACGTGCTGCTGATCGCCGCGCTGAGGGCGTGGTTCGACCGGCCCGACACCAGCGCGCCCGCCTGGTACCGCGCCCACGAAGACCCCGTCGTCGGGCAGGCACTGCGGTTGCTGCAGCACCAGCCGGACGAGCCGTGGACGGTCGCGAAGCTCGCCGCCAACACCGGAGTTTCCCGGGCCTCGCTGGCCCGCCGCTTCGCCACGACGGTCGGTGAGACCCCGATGGCGTACCTGACCGGCTGGCGGCTGGCCTTGGCGGCGGATCTGCTGCGCCAGCACCCGGAGTCGACGATCGCGTCGGTCGCCCGCCAGGTCGGCTACGGCAGCGCGTTCGCGCTGAGCGCGGCGTTCAAACGCGAGTTCGGCGTCAGCCCGCAGCAGTACCGGACGGCGTGAACGGCACGGAACTGTGCTCGTGGACGATCTTCCAGCCGTCCTCGCCGCGGCGGAACCCGACGGTGGCGCGGACCCACATGTCCACCTCGGTGCCGTCGGTCATGGTGCCGCGGACCCGGAACAGGTAGTGCGCGAAGCCGACATCGCCGTCGGCGACCACCTCGAGGTCCTTGATGGTCAGGTCGATCGTGGACCGGTAGCCGCCGAACCACTCCCGCAGCCGGTTCCGTTCGACGTCCCGGCCGGTGTCGCGCAGTGGGCCGAGCGCGTCGAACAGCGTGACGTCCTCGGCGTACTGGGCCACCAGCGTCTCGACGTCCTTCGCCGCCACGGCCCCGGTCCGGGATTCGACGAGGGTGGCCAGCGCAGCGGTCATCGGAGGGCCTCGCCCAGGCGGTCCAGCCAGTCGCCCGTGCCTTGCTCGCGCCACGCCGGTTCTTCGGCGCCGTCGAGGAAGGTTCCCTGCTCGGTGAGGGTCAGGCGGGTGCCGTCGCCGTCGGCGGCCAGTTCGACCGTGGTGATCGACACCGTGGCGAGCGCCTTGCCGCCGCTGAGCGTCGTCGAGTAGACGATGCGCTGCTCCGGCACTATGTCGTGGTAGGTCGAGGTGACGGCGAGCGCGATGCCGTCCGGGCCGGTGGCGCCGACGGTCTCCACGCCGCCGACGCGGAAGTCCAGCTCGTGGGTCCCATCGGGGACGAACCAGCGTGCTTTGGCGGCCGGGTCCGCCCAGGCGGCGAACACCCGCGCCGGCGGGACGGCGTAGGTGCGTTCCAGCGTGAACGTGCTGTGCGTGACGGTCATGACGTGGTCCCTTCCGACGTGTCGGGCGGCTCGGCGAGGAAGTCACCGAGCCGGTCGAGCCTGCTTTCCCACGCGGTGCGCTGCCGACCCAGCCAGTGCTCGCCGGCGCGCAGCATCTCCGGCTCGATCCGGCAGGTCCGCACGCGGCCGACCTTCTCCGACCGCACGATCCCGGCGGATTCGAGCACCTGGAGGTGCTGCACGACGGCGGCGAGCGACATCGTCAACGGCTCGGCGAGCTCGCTGACCGACGCTGGCCCGCGCACGAGCCGCTCCACCAGCGCCCGCCGCGTCCGGTCGCCCAGGGCGCGGAACACCAGGTCCAGCTCATGGTCAAGCATGTACTTAAGTTATGACCATCGGGCGTGATAGTCAAGTAACTACTTGAGCATTGCCGTGACGTCCTCGGGCAGCTCCAGGCCCGGCGCCTCCCTCAGGACCGCCAACGCCCTGGTCAGGGCACGTTCCGCGTTGTCCGCCCGGCCGGCGCTGGCCCGCAGTTCGGCACCGAGGTTCGTAGTGGTCTCGTGCATCGACCGCACGGTCTGCTCGTGGGCCGCCTGCAGCTCGGCCAGGCGCTCGTCGAACCGGGCGCGCAGGCGATCCGTCTCCATTCGTGCCTGGTCCTGGGCGGTTTGGTGGGCAGTAGCTGCCTTGGTCAGCTCTTCGTGTGCCGCGTCGAGGCGTGCGGTGGCGGCATCAGCACGCGATTCGGCCGCTTCGAGACGGAGGGCCGTCGTTTCGGCGCGGCTCTCCGCGGCTTGGCTGCGACCGCGTTCCTCATCGAGGGCGGCGCGGGTGGCGGCGAGTTCGGCGGTCAGCGTCGCGATCGTCCCGGCGCGTTCACCGGCCACCGCGGCGGCGGCGTCGGCTCGCTCGGCGACCCGGGCCAGTTCGTCCCGCACGGCGGCCAACTGGCCTTCGGCGCGCTGCTGCTCCTGCAGTGCCTCCCGCTGGGCGCCGCGGGCCGCGTCCCGCTCCCGGATCGCCGCGGCCTTCTCCTTCTCCGCCGCCGTCGCGGCAGCGGAGGCTTCCTGCGCAATCTCCCGCGCTTGCCCGGCGTCGGCTTCGGCCAGCCCGCGCTGACGGCGGTGTTCGTCGGCCTCGGCCAGCGCGGCATCGCGTTCGGCGAGCGCGGTCGCCGTGGTGGCTTCCAGCTGGTGGCGCAGCGTCGTGAGCGTCTCGACGAGCCCGCGCGCGGGCTCGAGCACCCGGTCGACCTGCCCGGCGAGCGCGGTGACGGCGGTGTCGTCCAGCTCGGTATCGCTTTCCCGCAGCGACTCGGCGTCGGACAGGACGGCCTCGGCGTCGCGGCAGGACAGGTTCCGCCGCCCCCAGATCTTCCCGTCCTGGCAGAACCGAGCCCGGCTCCCCCGTCCCACCGCCGGCGGCAGTGGGGCTCCACAGCGCCGGTACTCGCAAACCCGTGGCTGACCAGCATCTTCCGTCATGATCGAGACTTTATCAAAGCTTCTAATCAGAACTAGAAAGAGCTATTCAAAATCAGAAGTAATCTGGATGGCTGTCTGGGTTTGGATAAGGTCACATATCCGAACTCAGATGTGGTGGTCTCGCTCCAGACAGTCGAGGGCGTCTCCTACGCCGTCGCTGAGGCGCGCTTGCGCTCCAGCAGCGCTCGCTCGGCGGCGTTGCGAGTGAGGTCGATGGCCACGGTGTAGGCCGCCGTCGCTTCCGCGGTTCGGCCCAGGCGGCTCAGCAGGTCCGCGCGGATGGCGTGGAACAGCGGGAACCGAGCCAGATCCAGGTCCTCCACCAACGCCAACGCCTCGCCGGGGCCGTCGACCTCGGCGACCGCGACCGCCCGGTTCAACGCCACCACCGGCGTCGGCGTGATCCCCAGCAGCTGGTCGTACAACGCCTTGACCTGGGACCAGTCCGTCGGCGCGTCGCTGTGGACGGCCTGGATCGCCGCCTGGATCTGGTACGGCCCGGGCTGGTTGCGGCGCAGGCACCGGCGGACGATGCCCTGGCCCTCGGCGATCAGGTCCGCGTCCCAGCGCGACCGGTCCTGGTCGGCCAGCAGCACCACTTCACCGGAGGCGGTCGTGCGGGTCGCGCGGCGGGCGTCGATCAGCAGCATCAGCGCGAGCAGGCCCCAGACCTCCGGCTCGTCGGGCATCAGGCCGGCCAGGACGCGGGCGAGGCGGATCGCCTCGCGGCACAGGTCGTCGCGGACCAGGTCCTCCCCCGCGCTCGCCGTGTAACCCTCGTTGAAGATCAGGTACAGCACGGCGAGCACCGCCGACAGCCGCGCGGGCAGGTCGGCGTCCTGCGGGACGCGGTACGGGATGCCCGCGTCGCGGATCTTGCCCTTCGCGCGGACGATCCGCTGGGCCATCGTGGGTTCGGCGACCAGGAACGCGCCGGCGATCTCGGCGGTGGTCAGGCCGCCGAGCAGCCGCAGCGTCAACGCGACCTGCGTGGGGCGGGCGAGGGCGGGGTGGCAGCAGGTGAAGATCAGCCGGAGCCGGTCGTCGGGCACGGCGCCCTCCTCCACGGGCTCTTCCTCGGCGTGCAGCAACGCCGCTTGGGCGTGCTTGTCCGCGCCGGCGGCCTCGCGGCGCAGCCGGTCGATCGCGCGGTTGCGGGCCGTGGTGATGATCCAGCCCGCCGGGCTGGGCGGGATCCCGGCGTCCGGCCACCGCCGCACCGCCTCGGTGAACGCGTCCTGCACGGCTTCCTCGGCGACGTCGATGCTCCCGAAGACGCGCACCAGCACCGACACGGCGCGGCCGTACTCGGCGGCGAAGACGTCTTCGACGCTCATCCGGCGAACGGCCGCACCTCGACCGGCAGCGGCGCGACGGCGTCGGCGAGCCGGCTGCCCCAGGCGAGCGCCGCGTCGAGGTCGGGCGCGGTGATGATGGTGAACCCGCCGAGGTGTTCCTTGCCTTCGGCGAAGGGGCCATCGGTGATGAGGGTGTCCCCGTCGTCGGCGCGCAGCACGGTGGCGGTGGACGGCGGGTGCAGCCCGCCCGCGAACACCCAGGCCCCGGCCGCCTTGAGGTCGGCGTTGAGGGCGCCAAGCTTCTTCACGACGCCGTCGAGCACGTCCGGCGGCGGGGTCGGCCCGTCGGGCTGGTAGATGCTGAGCAGGTACTGCTTCACGTCGGCTCCTTTCGCTGGCTCGCCCCTCATACGAACGCCGCCCGGCCGGATCGACAACCTCGGCGGACGAATTCTGCGTGGACACCGCCGGAAGGATCAAGACAGCGACATCCCGTAACCTCGGCGCGTGCCCGAGCTGGAACCGGTGACCGCCGCCCTGAGCCCGCAGGACCGGCTCGCCCTGCTGGACGAGGCTGCCGCCCGGCACGTCGATGGGCAACGGCCGCCCAACACGCTCAAGGCTTACGCCCAGGACTGGCAGGTCTGGCAGGACTACACCGCCGAAGCCGGGATCCCGCCGCTGTCGGCGTCGATCGGCGCGCTCACCGGGTTCGTTGTCTGGCTCGAACGCGGGCGGACCCTGCGGCCTGACGAGCGCGCCGTGCCCGAGGTTCCGGAGCGGGCCGCTCCGGCGGCGCCCTCGACGATCGAACGGCGGCTCACCGGAGCGCTCGCCGGGCTGCGCCACCACAAGGTCGTCGTCGACCCCGAGGCCAGCCGCGCCGCGTGGCGGGCGCTGAAGGGCTACCGGCAGCGGCTGGCCCGCGAGGGGATCCAGCGCGGCCGCGGCAAGGCCACCATGGTCACCCTCACCGACCTGCGGGCGATGTCGCGGGCCTGCCCGGACACTCTGGCCGGCGCCCGCGACCGGGCGATGCTGCTGATCGGGTTCCCGATCGCCGCCCGGTGTTCCGATCTGGCGAACCTGCTGGTCACCGACGTCGAGCCGGTCGACGACCGGGGGCTGGCGGTGACCGTGCGGCACGGCAAGAGCACCGGTGACATGGTCGTCCCGCGGCGCGAGAGCCCCGACACCGATCCCGTGCGGGCGTGGCACGCGTGGCGCTCGGGCGCCGGGATCACCGGGGGGCCCGCGTTCCGCCGCGTCGACCGGCACGGCAACGTCGGCGAGCCGGCGCTGAGCACCACCGGCGTCAACCAGATCCTCACCCGCGCGGGCGTCCGCGCGGGCCTGCCGTACCCGGTGACCGGGCACTCGCTGCGGTCCGGGTTCGCCACCGAGGCGCGGCGAGCCGGGGCCGACGACCTCGCGATCGCCGACCAGGGCCGGTGGGTCCGCGGCAGCCGCGCGCTGTACGAGTACATCCGCCGCGTCGACCAGTGGAACGACAACGCCGCGGGCGCGCTCGACCTGTGAGTCACGGCGTGCGCGTGGCGCCCACGACCTCGCCGTCGAGGCGGGCGAGCCAGCTGCCGCAGACGCAGCGCACATAGTCGAGCCGGTGGGTGGCGGGCCGGGCCGCGGTCGCCGGCAGTTCGGCGAGCGGCCAGCCGCAGCGGGGGCAGCGGTGTACGTCCATTCCCCGATCGTGCTGTAATGGCTTTGTGCACTTCAACCCTTACGGCGGCGCGGCCGCGCTCGTGGCCGCCGACGTGGTGAACGCGGGGTCGGCGGGCGAGCTGCTGGCCGGGATGGTCCGCAACGGCATGTCCATCCCGGCGCTGACCGACGACGAGGCGACGCGGATCGCGGGGTGGGCCGCCCGGCTGCGGCCGGTGTTCGCCGCGGACGCCGCCGACCGCCCGGAGCTGGTCAACGACCTGCTGGCCGAAGCGGCGTGCCGCCCGTACATCACCACCCACGACGGCAAACCGCCCCACCTGCACTACTCGGCCGAGGACGCCGGGCCGGTCGGCCGCGTCCGCGCCTACACCGCGGGCGGCCTGGCCCACCTGGTGTGCGAAGCGCCGGACCGCCTGGGCATCTGCGGCCGGGAGGGGTGCGAAACGGCGTACGTCGACACGTCCCGCAACGGCCGCCGGCGCTTCTGCTCGACCCGCTGCGCGACCCGGGTGCACGTCGCCGACCACCGGGCCCGGCAGGTCACCGCTTGACGGCCCGCCAGCCCAGCACGGTCGGCGTGGGTGCGCCGCCCTCGGCGAACCGCTCGAACACCAGCCCCGCGTCGAGGACGGCGTGGAGCAGCTCGGGCAGCGGCCGGTGGGTGGCGCCGACCTTGTCCCGCAGGCCGCGGTCGGTCCACGACGGCCTGCTCGTCGGACCGGTCGGTGAATTCGCCGCAGACGCCGGGACGCACTCCGATGTGGACGCACCCACCGGTTGGGTGGGCGCCGGTGTCGCGGCCGAACTCGTGGCGCAGTCCGGAGCCGTGGGCCGTCATCTTTCCCGGGTACCGGCCCCGGACGGCACCCGGCGGCCCGCTGCCTAAACTGGCGACATGAGCAAGCGCTTAGTGGTCATGGGGGACTCGTTCACCGAAGGCGTCGGCGACGACGATCCGGCTTCCCCGAACGGCGTGCGCGGCTGGGCCGACCGCGTCGCCGAACAGCTCGCCTCGCGGGAGCCGGACTTCCGGTACGCCAACCTCGCCATCCGGGGCAAGCTGCTGCCGCAGGTGCTCGCCGAACAGCTCGACGCGGGGCTGGCCATGGAGCCCGACCTCGTCTCCCTCTACGCCGGCGGCAACGACCTGATGCGGCCCAAGGTCGACATCGACGCCCTGCTCGTCGGCTACGAAACCGCCGTCGCCCGGGTCCGCGCCACCGGTGCGCGGCTGATCCTGTTCACCGGGGTCGACGGCGTCGAGGACCCGCTGTTCCGCACGATCCGCGGCCGGGTGGCGATCTACAACGAGCTCGTGCGCGGGATCGCCGCCCGGCACGGTGCGCTGCTGGTCGATCTGTGGTCGATGCGGCAGCTGTGCGACCGCCGCTTCTGGGCGCCGGACCGGCTGCACCTCAACGCGCTCGGCCACACCGAGGTCGCCATCGAGGTCCTGCGCGTGCTCGGCGTCGAGCACCCGCTGGCCAGCCCGGAGCTCGCACCGCGTGAGACGCTCAGCCCGGCCGCGCGCCGCAGCCAGAACCTGCAGTGGGCGCGGGAGCACGCGCTGCCGTGGGTGCGGCGACGCGTGCGGGGCGAGTCCTCCGGGGACACCATGGCCCCGAAGCGCCCGACGCTGGAGCCGGTCGGCTCAGCCGCGCTGCCCCGCTGACACGCGCGGGCGGAGGCCGTCGAAGAGGATCGTGACGGCCCGGTCGCGCAACTGAGCGTCCGGGCCGGCGTACTCGGCGGCCTTCGCCACGCCGATGATGATCGTGATCAGCTCGCCCGGGACGAGGTCTTCGCGGACCGCGCCCGCGGCCTGGGCCCGCGACAGCAGCACCCCGAGCGCGCCGAGCAGCCGGCCGCCGATCTCGGACTTCGCCTTCGGCACGGTGACCCCGGCGGCGGTGAGCGCCTCGAAGTAGGCGTTCTTCGCGCTGGACATCTCGATCCAGCCGGCGAGGAAGGTGAAGAACGCCGCCCCCGGGTCGGCGGAGTCGGCCGCCACGACGGCTTCAGCCTCGTCGGCGAAGCGGTGCAGCCGGGCGATGAGCACGGCTTCGAGCAGGGCTTCCTTCGTCGGGAAGTGCCGGAACACCGTGCCGATGCCGACGCCGGCCGCGCGGGCGACCTCTTCGGTGGGCGCCCCGGTGCCCTTGGCGGCGAACACGCTCTCGGCCGCTTCCAGCACGCGCGCCCGGTTACGCCGGGCGTCGGCGCGCAGGGGTTTGGACTCGGTGGGCTCAGCGGCGGCGGGGGTCACCTCCCGATCGTAACGGGGTGGGGTCGTCGAGGGTGTCCAGCAACCGGGCCAGTGCGCGCGGCACGTGAGAGCGCCAGCCGCCGCCCATGATGCGCCGGGAGAAGCGCTGGAACTCGTCGTCGGGGTCGAAGCCCTCGTGGCTGAGGAAGAGCCGGGTGCCGGTGCCTTCCGGTTCCAGCCGCCAGGTGACCGTCCACTGCGGACCCCAGCGGATGCTCAGCTTGCGCTCGGGCTCGACTTCCAGGACCTCGCACGCCACCGGCCCGCCGGCGAACCCGGCCGCGGGCACCGGTTCGGCCAAGAGCTGGAACCGGTGTCCCACCACCGGTTTGATGTCGTTGGGCATGTTGATCCAGCGCTCCAGCAGGTCCGGTTCGGTCAGCGCGCGCCAGACCTTGCGGGCCGGGTGGGCGAGGAACTGGTCGACGTGGATCGCGGTCGGGTCGTCCTCGGTCACAGGTCCTCCTCGTCGAGCAGGTCACGCAGGTTGGCGAGCTTGCTCCGCCAGAACCGCTCGTAGGGCGTGAGCCAGTCGGCGACTTCTTCGAGCGGGGCCGCGTCCAGCCGGTAGACGCGGTTGCGGCCCTGCCGCTGTTCGCTGACCAGGCCCGCCTCCCGAAGCACCCGAAGGTGTTCCGAGAGGCTGGGCCGGGCCATCTCGAAGCGTTCGGCGATCGCGCCGGCGGCCATCGGACCGTCGAGCAGCAGCCGCAGGACTTCCCGCCGCGCCGGGCTGGCGAGGGCGGCGAAGACGTCGTCGTTGACCGGCATCAGTTCGGGACGTTGCCGAAGTCCGACGGCTGGAGCAGGCCGAGCGTGTGGCCGTCGAGGTCCTTGAAGGACGTCGCCCGCCCCCACGGCCGGTCGTCCGGGTCGGCGACCTCGACGCCGGCCGCCCGCAACGCGGCGACGTCGGCGTCGAGGTCGGTGGTCTGCAGCTGGAAGTGCCGCGGGCCGGGCTCGACCCCGGTGACCTGCTGGTCGGTCAGCACCACGCCCGTCTGCGCGCCCTTCGGGGCGACCATCACGAACCGCCCGCCCTCCGGTGTCCGCCGGTCGACGAGCGCCTCGAAGCCGAGCTTGCCGACGTAGAAGTCGCGCGCGCGGGCGTGGTCGGCGACCGGCAGGGTCAAGAACTGCACGTGGGTGATCGTCATGCCGCCGACAATACGTAGGAGATCTCCTACATGTCAACGGGCTTGCCGAACCACCGCTCGAGGGCCGTCCGCAGCGCCTTGCGCTCGGTGTCGTCGGGCTCGGCCGCGCTGGTCGCCCAGGCGACGTAGCCGTCGGGACGGATCAGCAACGCGGTCGCGTCCGCGTCCGCCTGACCGCTGACGAGGTCGACGCGATCGGTCCAGCCGCGCAGCTCCCCGCCCAGCGCGCCGGTGAAGTCCAGCAGCAACGGCCGGGCCGTCCGGGTCAGCTCGGCCAGCCGGGTGCCGTCGGCCAGCACGAGGTCCGGGGCCCAGCAGCCGTCGAGCGGGTGCCCGGTGCCGGGTTCGTAGCGGACGTCGGCGCCGGACATCAGGTCGGCGATGTGCCGCACGGTGCTCGGCAGCCGCAGCAGTTCGCCGAACAGCTCCCGCAGCGCCGTGACGTCGCGACCGGGCGCGATCAGCGCGGACTGGGCCTGGGTGTGCATGACGACGCGCTCGGCGACCGGACGGCGTTCGCTCTCGTAGGTGTCGAGCAGGCCGGCCGGCGCCCAGCCGTGCAGCTCGGCGGCGAGCTTCCAGCCGAGGGCGACGGCGTCCTGCAGGCCGAGGTTCAGGCCGGGGCCGCCGATCGCGGAGTGGACGTGCGCGGCGTCGCCGACCAGCAGGACGCGGCCCTCGCGGAACCGGTCGGCCAGCCGGGTGTTGCGCCCGCGCAGCCGCCGCAGCAGGTGCGGCCCGTCGCCCTGCGGCGGCCCGATCGGCAGGTCGAATCCCAGCACGCGCTCGATGCTCGCGCGCTGCTCCCCGAGCGTCATCGCCGGCTCGTCGGCGGGCTCTTCGTCGTCGGTCCACTCCATCGTCGTGACGAGCGGCCCGGCGGGGAACGGCGCGTAGACGAAGAGCCCGGTTTCGGTGCGGTAGTGGAAGAACGGCGGGATCACGCCGTGGCCGGGCACGGTCAGCCCGCCGGACGCCGGGTCGACGAACTCCGCCGGCACGGTCGCGTTCGCGGTGCGGGAGAGCGTGCGGTCCTCGGTAACACCGGGGAAGCCGATGCCGGCGAGCTTGCGGGTGACGCTGCGCCCGCCGTCGGCGCCGACGAGGTACCGGGTGGTCAGCCGGCCCGGTCCTTCCGGCCCGGCGAAGTCGATCGTGACGGCGTCGGCGTCCTGGGTCAGGCCGGTGACCTCGTGCCCCCGGCGGATCTCGACCCCCAGCTCGGTGGCGCGTTCGGCGAGCGTCGCCGCGACGCGCCGCTGCGGCACGCCGAGGATGTGCAGTGAGTTGTGCTCGGGCAGCGTCAGGTCCAGGCGCATCGCGCCGAAGACGAACGCGGGGACGGGCGGCCCGATCGGGCCGGCCAGGCGCTCGTGCAGGCCGCGGCGGTCGAGCAGGCGCACGACCTGGCCGACCAGGCCGTTGGCGCGGTTCTCCTCGGTCGGCTCGGGCAGCCGCTCCAGCACGAGCGGGCGGATGCCGGCGAGGGCGAGCTCGCAGGCGAGCATCAGGCCGTTGGGCCCGGCGCCCGCGATGATGACGTCTTCCATGACGGAACTCCTTGGTGTGGAGAGAAAAGGGCATGACGAACCAGCCCGGCGACCCCGGCCGGGCGTGGGGTGGAGCGGGGTCAGCGCGGTTCGGCCAGACCGGTGGCGAGCCGGCCGAAGACGTCCCGCAGCGCCTCTTCCATCGACTGTGACCGGTCGGCCAGCAGCCACTGCTGCGTGGCGGCGTTGAGTGCGGCACCGACGACGCCCGCGACGAGCCGCGGGTAGACGTCCGTGGCCACGTCGGTGCCGGTGCGTTCGGCGACGACGAGCGCGATTTCGGTTTCGGCAGCCGCGCCCGCCTTCTGGAACTCGCCCTGCAGAGCGGGTTCCGCGACCATCAGCCGGAGGCCTTCGACCCACGACTGCTCCGGCGGCCGCCCTTCGGTCACCGGAGTGCCGAGGGCGAACCCGGCCAGCGCGGCTTCGGTGATGGCCGTCCAGATCGGCTCGCCCGCCGGGCGCTGCCGCAGCGCCTCGGCGATCGCGCGAGCCCGGTCGTGGTGACGGGCGACGATGGCTTCGCCCTTGCTGCCGAAGTAGTTGCTGAACGTCCGGGTGGAGACGCCGGCTTCGGCGGCGATGTCTTCGATCCGGACGTTGTCGTAGCCGCGTTCCACCGTCAGCCGGATGGCCGCCCAGCTCAGCGCGATGCGCGTCTCGTGCTTCTTGCGCTCACGCAGCCCTCTGGCGTCCATGGCTCCACCGTAGCGGAACTTGCTGAATCTGCAAAGTTGCAGAATCTGCACTTTGTTCCTCAACCGGCCGGACTAGATGGCGGCCATCGATCGCCGAAACCGTCGACGGGCGTCACACTGTTGTGTGACATCGGTCACCGGAGGTGTTGCGAGATGGTGTTGGGCGACAACAGCGTCACTCACAAGGTGGAACCGGACACCAAGTCCGGGAAGACGCAAGTACGGCGTGCGGCGCTGGCGAGCGCGATCGGCACGACCATCGAGTGGTACGACTTCTTCCTCTACAACACCGCGGCGGCGCTGGTCTTCCCGCACCTGTTCTTCCCCGCGTCGAGTGCCTACGCGGGCGCCATGCAGTCCTTCGCGACCTACGCGGTCGGGTTCGCCGCCCGCCCGGTCGGCGCCGCGATCTTCGGGCACTGGGGCGACCGGATCGGCCGCAAGGCCACCCTGATCGTCACGCTGCTGCTGATGGGCATCTCCTCCGGCGTCGTCGGGATGCTGCCCGGGACGTCGGCGATCGGGATCGCCGCGCCGCTGCTGCTGGTGCTGCTGCGGCTGGTCCAGGGCATCGCCATCGGTGGCGAGTGGAGCGGGTCGGTCCTGCTTGCGATGGAGTGGGGCGACCAGCGCAAACGCGGGCTGCTGGCCAGTTTCGCGCAGATCGGCGTCCCGGTCGGGCTGGTGCTCGGCACGGGCGGGATGACGCTGCTGTCGGCGACCCTCTCCCCCGCCGCGTTCGACTCCTGGGGCTGGCGGCTGCCGTTCCTGGCCAGTCTCATCCTGGTCGCTGTCGGCCTGGTGATCCGGCTGAAGATCCTCGAGACGCCGATGTTCGCGAAGCTGATCGAGAGCCGGCAGACCGCGCGGACGCCGGTGCTCGACGCGATCCGCCACCACTGGCGCGAAATCCTGCTCTCGGCCGGGGTGCGCTTCAGCGAGCAGATGCCGTTCTACCTGTTCACCAGCTACGTGCTGATCTACGTCGTGTCGCGCCACGACTTCAGCAAGACGTTCGTGCTCAACGCGGTCCTCGTCGGCGCCGCCTGCGAGCTCGCGCTGATCCCGTTCTTCTCGTCGCTGTCGGACCGCGTCGGGCGCAAGCGGGTGTACCTGACGGGTGCGGTGTTCACCGCCGTGATCGCGTTCCCGTACTTCACGATCCTGGCGCACGGCAGCCACGCGCTGGTGTTCGTCGCGGTCGTCGTGTCGTTCATCCCGCACGCGCTGCAGTACGGACCGCAGGCGGCGCTGATCGGCGAAAGCTTCCCGACGCACCTGCGCTACGGCGGCGCGGGCCTGGGCTACCAGCTGGCTTCGGTGTTCGCGGGCGGCCCGGCGCCGCTGCTGGCGACGTGGCTGCTGCACACCACCGGGACGCCGTACTCGATCTCGGGCTACATCGTCCTGTCGGCGGTGGTCACGGTGCTGTGCGTGATCTTCCTGCGGGACCGGTCGAAGGCCGACATCGACGACGTGACCGTCTACCAGCGCTGAACCCGTGACAAAAGGGCCCGCCCACCGAGTTCCGGTGGGCGGGCCCTTTTGTCACGGACGCGTCAGCGGCGCGGGCCGCCGAACGGGGGCTGCTGCGGGAACGGGCCGCTGCCCGGGTTCTGCGGGCCGCCGAACTGGCCCGGCGGCGGGGACTGCGGCGGCGGGCCCTGGTACTGACCACCCGGGGGCGGCCCGGCCGGCTGCTGCGGCTGCGGGAGCGGCTGGCCGCTCTGCGGGGTCGGCGGGTTCTGCAGGGGCTGCGGCTGCTGCGGAGCCGGGGCGACCTCGGTGCCACGCTCGTCGTCCGCCTCGGGCTCGGGCTGCTGCTGCACCGGGCGCGGGATCGACGGCCGCGCGGGCGGGGCCGTCGGCGTACCGAGGGCCGGAACCTCCTGGCGCGCCACGGCTTCCGCGGCCGCGACGGCCTCGGCGACCTTCGGGTCGCTCTTCGTCTCGAACCAGCTGGCGACCTCTTCGTCCTCGAGGTCGACCTTGTCCGGCACGGTGTCGTCCTTCGGCGGCTCGTAGCGGAACACGCCGTCGTCGCCGGGAGCGCCGAGCGCGCGGGCGAAGCCTTCGAGGGCCTTGCCGTAGTCGCTCGGGATCATCCAGACCTTGTTCGCGTCGCCCTGCGCCATCTGCGGCAGCGTCTGCAGGTACTGGTAGGCCAGCACCTCCGGCGTCGGGCGGCCGGCCTTGATCGCGGCGAACACCTTCTCGATCGCCTTCGCCTGGCCCTGCGCCTGCAGGTACCGCGCGGCGCGTTCACCCTGGGCCCGCAGGATGCGGGACTGCCGCTCGGCCTCGGCCGCGAGGATGGTGGCCTGGCGGGCACCCTCGGCGGAGAGGATCTGGCTCTGCTTCTGGCCTTCCGCGGTCTTGATCGCGGACTCCCGCTGGCCTTCGGCGGTGAGGATCATGGCGCGCTTCTCACGGTCGGCGCGCATCTGCTTCTCCATCGAGTCCTGGATGGAGGGCGGCGGGTCGATCGCCTTGAGCTCGACGCGGCCGACGCGGATGCCCCAGCGGCCGGTCGCCTCGTCGAGCACGCCGCGCAGCTGCGTGTTGATCGAGTCGCGCGAGGTCAGCGTCTGCTCGAGGCTCATGCCACCGACCACGTTGCGCAGGGTGGTGGTGGTCAGCTGCTCGACACCGACGATGTAGTTGGAGATCTCGTACACCGCGGCGCGGGAGTCGGTCACCTGGAAGTACACGACGGTGTCGATCGACACCGTCAGGTTGTCCTCGGTGATCACCGGCTGCGGCGGGAACGAGACGACCTGCTCGCGCAGGTCGATCCGGGCGCGCACCTTGTCCAGGAACGGCACCAGGAAGGTCAGCCCGGGCGAGGCCACCGTGCGGAACCGGCCCAGCCGCTCGATCACCGCCGACTGCGCCTGCGGCACGACCATGATCGCCTTGGCCACCGTGATGATCACGAAGAGAGCCAATAAGACGACCACGATGATCACTGTGGTGGTCAAGAGATCTTCCCCTTACCTAGTACCATTCTTGCGCGGTTGACGGTTTTCCGGGCGGCGCGGGCGGGCTCACCGCGAGCTTCAGCTCCCGGGTTTCGATTCCCCAGCGGCCCGTGGTGTCGTGCAGGACCGTCCACACTGTACGGTGCAGGTCTCCTGGTGCGGTGACGGCGCGCTCGGCCGTGGTCAGGCTCGCTTCCTGCCGCAGCGCCGTGGTCGTCAGCTGTTCGATCGCGATCGCCGGGTTGCTGATCCCGTAGGTCGCCAGCCGCGGATCGGTGACGGCGAAGACGACCTCGAAGCCGATGAGGACCTCCCGCCCGTCGCCCGCCTCGATGACGCGCGGTGGCGCCGACAAGACCTGGTCACCGAGATCGACGCGCGCCCGGACGGTGTCGGCGAACGGCAGCACGAAGTGCCGGCCGGGGCCGAGCACGGCACGGAACCGCCCGCCGCGTTCGATCACCGCGGCCCGGCCTTCGGGAACGACGACGAGCCCCAGGCTCACGGCTCGGCCGACACGACGGCGGTGGCGCCGGAGATCTCGACGACCGTGACCGGCGTGCCGGGCTCGATCGGGGGATGGTGTTCCGACAGGCTGCGCGCGGACCAGACGTCGCCGGCCAGCTTCACCTGCCCGGCCTCGAAGTCCACTGTGGACACGACGACGGCGCGGGCGCCGATCAGCGCGTCGATGCCGGTGTGGTGGATCGGCCCGGCGAGGAACCGGCGCTTCAGCGCGGGCCGGACCAGCACGAGCATGCCGACGGAGGCGACGGCGAACACGACGACGTCGACGAAGAGGTTCCCGGTGAGCACGTCGGCCCCGGCGCCGAACAGCGCGCCGACGCCCAGCATGATCAGCACGAAGTCGCCGGAGACGACTTCGGCGATCATCAGGGCGATGCCGACGATCAACCAGACCAGTGCCCAGGACATGGCTTCATGCTCTCAGATCGTGCCGGTTCGCACCGGCACCGTGACTCGACGTGACCTACGCGTGACCTTGGACAATTCGGACATTCAGTCCTCTTCCGTCGGCTCGGTGACGAAGTCGATGAGCCGTTCCACGGCCCCGATCAGCGGGGTCTCGAGGTCGCGGAAACTGCTCACCCCGCTCAGGACACGTTGCCAGCCCTCGTAAGGTTGCCCCCAGCCGAGCGCGTCGCAGATCCCCTGCTTCCACTCGGTGCCGCGCGGGATCTTCGGCCACGCCTCGATCCCGACGGCCGCGGGCCGCACGGCTTCCCAGACGTCGATGTAGGGGTGGCCGGTGACCAGCACGTTCTCGTCGCGGACGGCCTCGACCAGCCGGGACTCCTTGCTGCCGGGCACGAGGTGGTCGACCAGGACGCCGAGGCGGCGGCCGGGTCCGGTGCCGAACTCGGCGATCCGGTCGGCCAGGACGTCGACGCCGTCGAGCGGTTCCACGACGACGCCTTCGACGCGCAGGTCGTGGCCCCAGACGCGTTCGACCAGCTCGGCGTCGTGCTTGCCCTCCACCCAGATGCGCGAGTCGCGGGCTACGCGGGCCTTGAGGCCCTGCACCTTCACCGAGCCGGACGCGGAGACCTGCCGGGCCGGGGCTGTGGCCGGGGCCCGGTACGGCACGAGCGTGACCGGCTTGCCTTCCAGCAGGAACCCGGCGGGGGCGAGCGGGAACACGCGGTGGCGGCCCTTGGCGTCCTCGAGCACGACGTTCCCGTACTCGATCTTCACCACCGCGCCGCAGTAGCCGCTGGCCGGGTCCTCGACGACCAGGCCGGGTTCGGCGGGGACTTCGGGCACCTTCTTGCGGCGCGGGCCGGCGAGCACGTCGTCATACGAGTGGGAGCGCACGACCAGGCAACCTAGTGGTCATCGGGACCCGGACGGGTCATGCCACGCCGGTCAGCGCGCCATCTCCAGCAGGGCATCGGTGAACGGCGTGTGCTCGCCACGGCGCAGCGGCGGATGGGCGGCCAGCGGGGCCAGGGCGACGCACCACGCGAGGGCTCGTTCGCTGTCGAGACCGGGCAGATGGGGGCGCAGTGCGTCGATGCCGTCCTTGAGCATGCCGCCGGCGGCCAAGGGCAGGTAGAGCCAGTCGGCGAGGTCGAAGGCCGGGTCGCCGACGCTCGGGCGCGGGTCGATGGCCACCGCGCCACGGCGGGGGCCGGCGTCGAGGACGTTGCCCGGGTGCAGATCGCCGTGCACGACCGCGACCGGCCCGTCCGAGGCGAGGGCGAGGGCCCGGTTCCGGGCCCTCGCGAGGAGCTCGGGAGTCACGTACTCCGCGGCCGGCGAACCCGGGACGGTGCGCTCGGTGATGTCGAACATGAAGGTCACGCGGTCGGTCAGCGGCGGCAGGCCGGGCGGGGCCGCGACGCTGTGCAGCTCGGTGAGCAGCGCGCCGATCTCCGGCCACGGGACCTCCCGGCCGCGCAGTTCGGTGCCGGGGACCAGGCCTTCGAGCAGGATGGCGCCGGCGCCGAGGTCGGCGTCGAGAACTTGCACCGCGTGGGAGCACCCGGCCCACGCCCGCAACCCGGCGAACTCCAGGTGGGCGACCTCGGGGTCCGGCGTGAGTTTCAGGACCTGCAGGTCGCCGCCGGGGCCGGTGCACAGCAGCGTGCGGCCGGAGTTGCCGGGACGTGCTTCGCGGACTTCGAGTCCCCACTTCGCGGTCAGGCGCGCGACGAGGTCGGGGAGCGCGTCGCACCACGGGTCGGCCAGCTCGGCGCCGAAGCGGGCGGCCAGCCGCGCGCGGGCGGGCGGATCGATCAGAACAGCGGCCACGGGATGGCGCGCCAGTCGTCTCCCGGTTCGGGGAAGATCCCCTCGGTCAGCAGCAGGTCGGTGCGCTCGGCCAGGGCGCGGACCTCGAACTTGGTGATGTGCTCCGACAACGTCTTGCCGAGGCCGCCGTCCAGCTCCGACCGCAGCTTGCGCAGCTTCTCGACGGTGTCCGGCGGCACGGGCTCGCCGATCCAGCCCCACAGCACGGTCCGCAGCTTCGGGTCGGTGTGCAGGCAGATGCCGTGGTCGACGCCGTACACGCGGCCGTCGACGCCGGGCAGCAGGTGCCCGCCCTTGCGGTCGGTGTTGTTGACGACGATGTCGAGCACGGCGAGGTCGCGCAGGCCGGCGTGGTCGGCGTGGGCCAGCACTGCGGGCTCGCCGAGCCGGTCGTGGGCGTGCAGCACCGGCCGCCAGCCGTCGGGGACCTCGTCGGGCGGGAGGACTTCGACGAGGTCGTCTTCGGTGGTCTCGATCCACAGCTGGACCATGCCGGGGCCGAACGGGCCCTCGCGCAGCACGGTCGGCGGGATCGCGCCGATGCCGGCCGAGTCGCTGATGATCGCGGTCGCGACTTCGCGCCCGGCGAGGGTGCCGTCGGGGAAGTCCCACAGCGGCCGCTCCCCCGACACCGGCTTGTACACGACCTGGCCGGTGACGCCGTCGAGCTCGATGGCGCAGAAGAGCGTGACGTTGGAGGCGTCGACCAGGCGGCCTTCGACGTCGATGCGGCCGTGGGTGACCAGCTCGCGGGACGCCGGGTCGGCCGGATCGGGGGTCGTGGCCATGGTCAGTCTTCGTCCGCCTCGGTCTCGCGCCGGTAGCCGTTCTGCCGGGGGCAGATGTGCCCGGCCGGGTCGAGCGGCTCCCCACACAGCGGGCACGGCTTGCGACCGGCGTTGACGACGCGGTCGGCGCGCTCGGCGAAGGCGCGGGCGGCGGCCGGGCTGAGGAAGACGCGGACGGCGTCCGGGCCCTCCTCGGTGTCGTCCAGCACGACCGTCTCGTCGACCTCGCCCTCGGTGATGGCGAGCAGCTCGATGACGACGGCGCTGCTGTCGGCATCCCAGCCCAGGCCCATGGTGCCGACGCGGAACTCCTCCTCGACCGGCACGGTGAGGGGATCGACGTCGACGAGGTCCTCGGGGACGTCGTCGGGCACGTCGGCGCCGAAGCGGCTGGCGACCTCCTCGAGCAGGGAGCTGAGGCGTTCGGCGAGGACGACGACCTGCTGCTTTTCGATGGTGACGCTGATGGTGCGCACATCCTCGGAAGCCTGGAGGTAGAACGTGCGATCGCCGGGCTCGCCGACGGTGCCGGCGACGAACCGATCCGGCTGGCGGAAGACGTGGATTACGCGAGACATAGCACTGTCGACCCTAGGCCACGGGCGCATGATCGGCATCCGCCGCCCCACCTTCGCGGGCCGCTAGCCTCTGGGGGTGTCTCGGATCTCCCCGTACGGAACCTGGTCCTCGCCCATCACCGCCGCCGAGGTGGCCGCCGCCGGTGGCGGCCCGCAGTGGCTCGACGTCGTCGGGGGCGAGGTGTGGTGGGCCGAGGCGCGGCCCGGTGAGCAGGGCCGGGTCGCCCTGGTGAAGGCCGGTGCCGGCGGCACCGAGGACGTGCTGCCGGCACCGTGGAACGTCCGCAACCGGCTGCACGAATACGGCGGGCGGCCGTGGGCGGTCGCCGATGGTGTGGTGGTCTTCACGCACTGGGCCGATCAGCGCGTTTACGCGCTCAGCGAAACCGGTGTGGTGCCGCTGACACCCGAGCCCGCGGAGCCCCAGGGCGTCCGTTACGGCGACCTCCGGGCCGGGCGGCCGGGCGAGGTGTGGGCCGTGCGGGAGCGCGGTGTCGGGCCGCGCCCGACCGACGTCGCGCGGGACCTGGTGGCGATCGCGCTCGACGGCGGTGGCGAACGGGTGCTGGCGGCGAGCCACCACTTCCTGACCGTGCCGAAGCTGTCGCCGGACGGGCGGCACGCGGCGTGGTTCGGCTGGGACCACCCGGCGATGCCGTGGGACGGGACCGAGCTGTGCGTCGCGCCCGTCGCCGAAGACGGGTCGTTCGGGCCGCACCGCGTGCTGGCCGGCGGCGCCGACGTCGCGGTGTGCCAGGTCGAGTGGGAGACGCCGGCGTCGCTGCTGGCGCTGCTGGACCCGGACGGCTGGTGGAACCTGCACCGCGTCGGGCTGGACGGGTCGGTGGTGAACCTGGCGCCGGTGGAGCGGGAGCTGGGCGGGCCGCTGTGGAAGGCGGGGTCGCGGTGGTTCGCGCCGCTCGGCGGCGGCCGGCACGCGGTGCTGGTGTCGGGGCGGCTGGCCGTGCTCGACGAGGCGGACGGCTCGGTGACCCCAGTCGCGGACGAGCTGACCGCGTGGTCGTCGACCTCGCTGGCGGTGCTCGGCGACGAGGTCGCCGGGGTCGCGGGTGGTCCCCTGCGGGAGCCCGCGGTGGTGTCCGTTTCGCTGGACGGCGAGGTCACGGACTTGACACCGCAGCCGGAACTGCCGTCGGCGTACCTGCCGGTGCCGCAGGAGCGGGTCTTCACCACCGCCGACGGCGAGACCGTGCCGGTGGTGCTGTACCTGCCGGCGAACGCGGAGTTCGCGGCGCCCGAGGGCGAGCGGCCGCCGTTGCTGGTGCACGTCCACGGCGGGCCGACCGGGCAGTACCTGCCGGTGGTGGACCTGGAGCTGGCGTACTTCACCAGCCGGGGCATCGCCGTGGCGGCGGTGAACTACGGCGGGTCGACCGGCTTCGGGCGCGCCTACCGGGAGCGGCTGCGGGAGCAGTGGGGTGTGGTCGACGTCGCCGACTGCGTCGCGGTGGCCGACGCGCTGGTGTCGGCGGGGCTGGCCGACCGCGACCGGCTGGCGATCCGCGGCGGCAGCGCGGGCGGGTTCACCGCGGCGGCGTCGCTGACGACGACGAAGACCTACCGGGCGGCCACGGTGATGTACCCGGTGCTGGACCTGGCCGGGTGGACCGGCACCGAGGGCGACACGCACGACTTCGAGTCGCGGTACCTGGACGGGCTGATCGGCCCGCTGCCCTCGGCGCGGCAGCGGTACGTCGAGCGGTCGCCGCTGGCGAACGCGGCGGCGCTGGCCGGGCCGGTGCTCTTCCAGCAGGGCCTGGAGGACAAGATCTGCCCGCCGGAGCAGGCGGACCGGTTCGTGGGCGGGCTGGAAGGACGCGGGATCCCGTACGCCTACCAGCGATTCCCCGGCGAGCAACACGGGTTCCGGCAGGCGTCGACGATCATCGCGGCCTTGGAGGCGGAGCTGTCGTTCTACGGCCAGGTACTCGGGTTCGAGACGCCGGGTGTCGCGAAGCTGGAGCTGTCGCGATGAGGCCACCTCGGTTGCGGGCGGGTGACACGGTGGCGCTGGTGGCGCCGGCCGGCCCGGTGCCGGCGGACCTGCTGGAGAAGGCGGTGCCGGTGCTGCGCGGCTGGGGGGTCGAGCTGCGGGTCGGGCCGTGCGTGCGGGCCGAGCCGGGGACGCCGCCGTACCTGTCGGGTTCGGACGCGGCGCGGGCGGCGGAGTTCACCGAAGCGTGGCTGGACCCCGGGGTGCGGTGCGTGCTCGCGGCGCGCGGCGGCTACGGCGTGCAGCGGATGCTGGACCTGGTGGACTGGGCGGCGTTGCGGGAAGCGGGTCCGAAGGTGCTGGCCGGGTCGTCGGACGTCACGGCGCTGCACCGGGCCGTGGGCGTCCACTTGGGACTGTCCACTTTGTTCTCCCCGATGCCGGCGAGCGTGCTCTTCGACGACTTCGCGGTCGAGCACCTGCGGCGGTCGCTGTTCGAGCCCGAGCTGAACGTGGTGGTGCGCGGCGGTTCGGTGCTGGTGCCGGGCCGGGCGTCGGGCGTGCTGACGGGCGGGAACCTGTCGCTGCTGGCGGCCGGGATCGGGACGCCGGAGCAGGGGTCGGCGCGGGACGCGGTGGTGCTGCTGGAGGACGTCACGGAGAGCGTGTACCGGCTGGACCGGATGCTGACGCAGCTGCTGCGCAGCGGCTGGTTCGCCGGGGTCCGCGGGATCGTGCTGGGTTCGTGGGCGGCGTGCGGTGACCCGGCGGAGGTGCGGGCGCTGCTGCTGGACCGGCTGGGGCCGTTGGGGGTGCCGATGGTGGAGGAGTTCGGGTTCGGGCACGTGGCGTCGTCGCCGACGTTGCCGCTCGGGGTGCCGGTGACGCTGGACGCTGACCTGGGGACGTTGACGTTCGACGCCCCGGCGCTGACGTGAAGCTCCCGGCTTCGGAGGCCCGCGCGCGGTTCGCCGCCGCGCGGGTGGCGCGGCTGGCGACGGTGTCGGCGGCGGGGGTGCCGCACCTGGTGCCGGTGACGTTCGCGGTGCGGGGTGATGAGGTGGTGTTCGCGGTGGACCACAAGCCGAAGTCCTCCGTCGCCTTGCGGCGGCTGCGGAACATCGAGGAGAACCCGGCGGTGTGTTTTCTGACCGACGGCTACGACGAGGACTGGTCACGGCTGTGGTGGGCCCGCGCGGACGGCCCGGCGCGGGTGCTGGCGCCGGGGGCGGAGCCGGTGGCGTGGCTGGTGGCGAAGTACGAGCAGTACGTCGAGCGGCCGCCGGAGCACGCGGTGGTGCTCACGGAGGTGCACACGTGGAGTGGCTGGACGGGCTCGTGAGCGTCAGTCGCGCAGGAACTTCTCCGGGCGGCGCCACGCGTCGATGATGCCCAGCGGGTCCGGGCGCAACAGCGACGCCGCCGAGTACAGGCTCGCCACCACCACCAACGCGATGAACCACCAGTCGTACAGGGCCTGCTCGCCCGTCGGGTAGTACACCAGCGTCACGAACACCGAGACCGCCACCACCAGCGCCAGGTGGCGGGGCTGCCACTTGAACGCCGACAGGAGCACGAAACCCCAGGTCAGGTACCACGGCAGGGTGGGCGGCATGAGGATCGCCACCGCCAGCAGGGAGATGCCCGCCCGGTAGACCGCCTCCGTACCGCCGCCGCGGCCGAGCCACCACTGGCGGATGCCGAAGCCGATCAGGACCAGCATGCCCGCCGCGCGGGCGACCGTCACGAACGGCGACACCTGGACGTCCACCACCAGGTGGACGAGGTTGTAGAACACCTCGCCGATGCCGGTGGGGATGTTCAGCCAGTTCGCGATGAGCTGCGGGGCCTTGAGCCCGGACCACCAGCCCATGTTCAGCGAGCCCAGCGAGATCCACGTGCCCGCCACGAACACCGGCAGGAACAGCCCCACCGAGGCCGCGCCGGCGCGCAGGAAATTGCGGACCTTGGACTCACCGGGCAGGTGGTTGGCCCAGATCCAGACGATGAACGGCAGCGCGATCGCCGCTGTCGGCTTGATCAGCATGCCGATCGTGACCAGGACGACCGCGACGACGTGCTTGCGTTCCAGGGCGGCCAGGACGCCGGTGGTGAGGAACGCGAGCATCATCAGGTCGTTGTGCGGGCCGCCGAAGAGGTGGATGACCATCATCGGGCTGGCCACCGCGAGCCACAGCGCGACCGGGAGCTTGCCGCCGAGGTGCTTGACCAGCCGCGGGAGCGCCCACAGCGTCCCGGCGAGGCCGGCCAGCAGCACGACGCGCATGAGGATGACGCCGAGGATCATATTGTCGCCGGTGGTGGCGACGACTCCCTTGGAGATGAGCAGGAACAGCGGCCCGTACGGCGCCGGGGTGGTCTGCCAGAGCGGGTGGACGTTCTGCACGACGTTCGGCAGCACGTCGAGCTCGGCGGGGCCGTTGGCGTACGGGTCGAGCCCGTAGAGCAGCTGGGCGCCCTGGCCGAGGTAGGAGAAGACGTCGCGGGTGAACAGCGGCGGCGAGATGAGCAGCGGCGCCATCCAGCACCCGGCGGCCACCAGGATCGGGCGGCTGCCGATGCGCCCGGCCAGCACGTAGCGGCCGAGCCGGACCCACGCCCACACGACGAGGCCGAAGCCGGTGTAGAGGACGGCGTTGGCGAGCATGCGCCCGTGGCCGTAGCGGATCCAGGAGAGCGGGCCGTGGCCGAGCACGGGGTCCTTGATCAGGATGCCGCCGGCGCCGAAGGCGGCGAGCATGAGCAGGGTGCTGCCGACCGTGCCCATCGCGATCGTGCGGTACGGGAATCGCGAAGGCACGCGGAGCCGCTCGGCCAGTCCGGCCGAGGGCGTCTGTGTGGGGTCGGTGGTGGTCGCCATTTCCGTTCGGAGATTACACACCGCGCTCGCGCGGGGTTCCCGCAGTGTCAGGTTTCGACGGTGCGGCGCTGGGCCGTGCCGCCGGGGAGGGCGGCCAGCAGGGACTTCGTGTAGTCGTGGCGCGGGTCGAGCAGGACCTGTTCCACCGTCCCGGTTTCGACGAGCTCGCCGCGGTACATCACGGCGACGCGGTCGGCGATGTTCCAGGCCAGGCCCAGGTCGTGGGTGATCACCAGGGCGGCGAGGCCGAGCTCGCGCCGCAGCCGCAGCAGCAGCCCGAGGATCTCGCCGCGCACGGACGCGTCCAGCGACGCGACCGGTTCGTCGGCCACCACCACCGACGGCTCGAGCGCCAGGGCGCCGGCGATGACGACGCGCTGGCGCTGGCCGCCGGAGAGCTGGTGCGGGAGCCGGTCGGCGTACTTCTCCGCCGGCCGCAGCTCCGCGGCCTCCAGGGCCCGGTGCACGACCGCGCGCTCGTCGGCCAGCTTGTGGATCCGGGGGCCTTCGGCGACGGCCTCGTACACCGTGTGCGCCGGGTTGAGCGCGCTCGTCGGGTCCTGCAGCACCAGCTGGACCTGCCGCCGGTAGGCCTTGAGGCCCGCGCCGGAGGCCGGGACCGGCCGGCCGGCGTAGCGGACCACACCGGAGTCGGGTTTCTGCAGGCCGAGCAGCGTGCGGGCGAGCGTCGTCTTGCCGGAGCCGGACTGGCCGACCAGGGCGACGATCTCGTCGCGCGACACCGTGAGGTCGACCCCGGCGACGGCGTCGATGCGCTTGCCGGTGCGGTCGCGGAAGGACACCCGCAGGTTCTCTGCGGCCAGCAGCGGCTCGCCGCCCACCACGCGGTCCGCAGGTTCGGGCGGGAGCGGGTTGCTGGTCGCCGGGGCGAAGCGGGACACGGGGTCGCCGACGGTCGGGAACGCCGCGGCCAGCGCCCGGGTGTGCTCGTGCTTCGGGGCTCCCATCACCTCGGCGCTGGGGCCTTCCTCGACGATCTGCCCGTCGTACATCACCGCGATGCGCTCGCAGGTCGAGGCGAGCACGGACAGGTCGTGGCTGATCATGATCAGGCCGATGTCCTGCTCGGCGACCAGCCGCGAGAGCAGGGCCAGAACCTGGGCCTGGACGATGACGTCGAGGGCGGTGGTCGGCTCGTCGGCGATGATCAGCCGGGGCGAGCAGGCCAGGGCCATGGCGATCATGACGCGCTGCTTCTGCCCGCCCGACAGCTCGTGCGGGTAGGCACCGGCGCGGCTCGGGGGCAGGTCGACCTGGGTGAGCAGCTCGGCGACGCGGGCGTCGACCTGGGCGTCGGTGAGCGCCCCCGCCGCGGGCGGGTGCAACCGCAGCGGTTCGGCGATCTGCTCGCCGATCTTGCGGACCGGGTTGAGGGCGTGCATGGCGCCCTGGAAGACCACCGACGCCTCGGCCCAGCGGACCGCGCGCAGGCGGCCCCACTTCATGGCGGTGACGTCTTCGCCGTCGAGGACGATCTCGCCGGTGATCTTCGCCGTGCGCGGCAGCAGCCGCAGCACGCTCATCGCGACCGTGGACTTGCCCGAGCCGGATTCGCCGGCGACGCCGAGGGTGCCGCCGGGGTCGAGGGACAGGTCGACACCGCGGACGGCGGGCACCTCCTGGTCGCCCACCGCGTAGGTGACGTTGAGGTCCTTGAGCTGCAGCAGCGGGGTGGTCACTTCTTCAACCTCGGGTTGAACACGGTCTCCAGGCCCCGGCCGACCAGGGTGAAGAAGAGGACGACGAGCACGATCGCGATGCCCGGCGGGAGCACGTTCCACCAGGCGCCGCGGCTGATGGCGCCGTTGTTGAGCGCGCTTTCGAGCACCAGGCCCCAGGTGACGGAGTTGGGGTCGCCGACGCCGAGGAACGACAGGGTCGCGTCGGCGATGACGGCGTTGCCGACCACGAGCGTCGTGTTGGCCAGCACCAGCGGCATCACGCCGGGCAGGACGTGCTTGCCGACGACGTGCAGGTGGCCGCCGCCGAGGGCGTGGGCGCGCTCGATGTAGGGGCGGCTTTCGATGGTCAGCGTCTGGGCCCGGACCAGGCGGGCGGTGCTGGGCCAGGCGGTGAGGCCGATGGCGACGATGATCGTCCCGACCCCCTTGGGCAGCACCGCCGAGAGCGCGATCGCGAGGATCAGCGACGGCAGGACCAGGAAGAAGTCGGTGAAGCGCAGCAGCGTCGCCGACACCCAGCCGCCGAAGTGGGCGGCGGCGATGCCGATGAGCGTGCCGATGACGACCGACAGCAGCGCGGCGGAGAACCCGACGAGCAGGGAGATCCGGGTGCCCCAGATGGTCATCAGCAGCACCGAGCGGCCGAAGTTGTCGGTGCCGAGCCAGTGCTCGGCGTCCGGCGGGGACAGCGGGGCCCCGGTGGCCTTGGTGACGTCGAGGCCACTCTGGTCGCTGATCAGCGGCAGCAGCAGCGCGACGACGACGGTGGCGCCGAGCAGGACCAGCCCGATGAGCGCGGCGCGCTGGGCGGCGAACTCCCGCCAGGTCCGGGCGAGCGACGCGCGCCGGCGGTGCCAGGCGATCTGCCGGGGTGTCTCGGCGGTGGTCATGAGGTACGCACCCTCGGGTCGAGCACGCGGTAGAGCAGCTCCGCGAGCAGGTTCATCAGCACCACGGCGCTGGCCAGCACGGTGAACACGCCTTGGAGCACCGGCAGGTCGGGTCCGTGCAGGGCGTCGTAGGTCAGCTGCCCGAGCCCGGGCCAGCTGAACACGGCCTCGACGGTGACCGCGCCGGCGACGACCTGGCCGAACTGCATGAACACCAGCGTGGTGGTCGGCAGCAGGGCGTTGGGGACGGCGTGCCGCTTGCGGACGAGGTCGTCGCGCAGGCCCTTGGCGCGGGCGGTGGTGAGGTAGTCGGCGTTCATCTCCCCCAGCAGCGACGACCGCATGATGAGCATGTACTGGGCGTAGAACACCGCCAGCAGCGTCACGCACGGCAGCACCAGGTGGTGCAGGACGTCGAGGGTCTGGGAGAGGACGTCGGGCGCGGCGTCCGGGGAGTGCATGCCGCGGCTGGGGAACAGGCCGTTGGTGACGACGAGCAGCATCAGGCCGAGCCAGAACTGCGGGACCGACCAGAGGGTCAGCGCGATCCCGGTCTGGGCGCGGTCGAAGAAGCTGTCGCGGCGCCAGGCGGCGCGGATGCCCAGCCAGAGCCCGATGAGCACGGCGAGGACGGTCGCGCTGCCGACGAGCAGGATGGTCGGCCAGAGGCGTTCGCCGATCATGTCGGCGACCGGGCGGCCGTTGTTGAGCAGCCGGGACTCGCCGAGGTCGCCGTGCAGCAGGTTCCAGAAGTAGGTGCCGAACTGGACGAGGACGGGCTTGTCGACGCCCATCTTCTCGCGGAGCTCGGCGATCTGCTGGGGGCTGGTGACGCGGTCGCGGGTCATCGCCGCGACCGGGTCGCCCGGCAGCATCCGGAAGAGGAAGAAGAACAGCACGACCACCAGCACGACGCTGACGACCGCTTCGAGGATTTTGGTGAGCACGAACCGGGCGGTGCCGGTCCCGCCGCGGTGCTCGTCGGGGTCGACGAGCACCGCGGCTTGTTCGGGGGCGGTCATTCCTACTCGCGGTCTTCCGAGGCTTTGTTCCGGCGGCTGATGATCACGCCGCCGGCGACGACGATCACCACGACGATCGCGCCGACGACGATCCACACGACGGTGCCGCTGCTGCCGGAGTCGGCCGTGGCCTCCGTGCCGGCCGGGGTGGCGCCGTAGACGCCCCAGTAGCCGGTCTGCTCGAGGATCGCGCCCTTGGGCTGCGGCTGGGTCGTGAAGGCGGAGAACTTGTCGGAGCGGTAGGCCTCGAGCGCGTTCTGGTAGTCGAGCACGATCGTCGGGAACTGGCTGTAGAGCCGGGCCTGGGCTTGCTTGACGTAGTCCGCGCGCTTGGCGTCGTCGGTTTCGGTCAGCTGCTTCTTGTAGAGGTCGTCGTAGGCGGCGTCGCAGAAGAACGTGTCGGTGCTGCCGCCCTTGCCGTCCGGGGCGGGGCGCGCGGCGCAGGTGTGCAGCGAGAGCGCGTAGTCCGGGTCGGGGTTGGTGCCGTAGCCGCTGATGGCGAGGTCGTACTTGCCGACGGCGGTGCGGTCGGACAGCTCGTCGTCGGAGACGAGGTCCTGCTTGACGGTGATGCCGATGTCCTTGAGCCAGCCGGTGACGTACTGGGCGACGCCCTGGTCGTAGCTGCGGTTGGAGTGGCCGGTCAGGCGCAGCTCCAGCTTGGCGCCGCCGGGGGCGGTGCGGACGCCGTCGGGGCCCTTCTTGTAGCCGGCCTGCTCGAGGGTGGCGTTCGCGGCGGCGAGGTCGAACTTGATCTTCTCGCTGTCGCTGGGCGCCCAGTGGTAGTCGGCGTAGACGGCGGGCACGACGCCGCCGCCGACCTGGCCGAGGCCCTTGAGGACCTTGTCGACGATCGCCTGGGTGTCCACGGCCTGGGTGATGGCCTTGCGGACGTTGATGTCCTTGAGGACCGGGTTGCCGTCGCCGATCGGGTTGTTGGCGTTGTCGGTGACGCCGAAGTTGATCGACAGCTCGTCGTAGCGGCGGCCCGGGGCGGCGTTGGTGGTGATGCCCTGCTGGCCCTGCAGCGCGGCGAACTGGTTGGGGTTGAGCCGGTTGATGACGTCGACTTCGCCCTGCTTGAGCGCGTTGACCGCGGCCTCGGTGTCCTTGAACTGCAGCAGCTGCAGTTCGTCGACCTTCGGGGCGCCGCGCCAGTAATCCTTGTTGGCCTTGAACTTGACGTACTCGTTCGGCTTGTACTCGGTGATCTGGAACGGCCCGTCGGAGACGCCGGCGACCTTGAGGTCGTCGGTCGAGGCGTCCTTGAGGTCCTTGATCGGCTCCCAGATGTGCTGCGGCACGATCGGGACGTCGAGCAGGTTCATGTTGACCTGCACGGTCTTGGTCTTGATGACGAGGGTGGTGTCGTCGGGCGCGGTGACCGTCTCGAAGTTGGCCACGTAGTTGCCGTTGGCGGTGCGGGCGTTCTCGTCTTGCAGCATCCGGTTGAACGTGTACGCCGCGTCCTTGGCGGTGACCGGCTGCCCGTCGCTCCACTTGACGCCGCTGCGGATCTTGAACGTCCAGGTCAGCTTGTCCGCCGACGGCGTCCAGGACTCGGCGAGCGCGGGCGAGGCCTCGGCCTTCGCCGCGTCCGGGACGGTGAGGAACTCGTAGGTGAACCGGCCGATCTGCGTCGACGCCGAGAGCACGGCGGTGAACGGGTTCAGGTGGTCGATGCCGGTGGTCAGCGCGACCCGCAGCACCTTGCCCTGCTGGGCCTGGGCGGGCAGGGCGAGCGGGATCCCCGCCAGCGCCGCGGCCGCGACGACCGCGCCCACGCGGCCGAGCCGCCCGATTCTGCGTTGGACATGCACCAAAAACCACCCCATCGTTCTCGCTGTGAGCCTCCCCAAGGACGAGAAGTAACCACATACCGCCACAACCGCGCAATATGTTGCCGCTGCGGAAGGTGTCCGATCGTTATCGATCGGTTTTGGTGACGCTGAGTGATCGGGGAGGTGTGCCCGGAGGCGCGGCGGCCTGGCTAGAGTGCCGGGCATGCGCATCATGATCTCGGCGGACATGGAGGGCGCCACCGGTGTCACCTGGACCGACGACGTCGTGCCCGGTTCGCCGCAGTGGGACCGCTTCCGGCGGCTGTTCACCGGTGACGTCAACGCCGTCCTGGCCGGGCTGTTCGAGGCCGGGGCCGCGGATGTGCTGGTCAACGAGGCGCATTCGTCGCAGCGGAACCTGCTGCTGGAGGACCTGGACCCGCGGGCGCGGATGCTGACCGGGCGGCACAAGCCGCTGTCGATGATGCAGGGCGTCGACTCCGGTGTGGACGGTGTGGTGTTCCTGGGCTACCACGCCGGTGCGGGGTTCGATGGGGTGCTGTCGCACACCTACCTGGAGAACCAGATCACCGGGGTGTGGCTGGACGACGTCCCGGCGAGCGAGGGGCGGCTGAACGCGGCGATGGCCGCGGAGTACGGCGTCCCCGTCCTGCTCGTTTCGGGTGACGACAAAACGTGTGACGACGCCCGTGACTACGCTCCGGAGGCGGAGCTGGTCCAGGTGAAGGAGTGCGTCAGCCGGTACGCGGCGATCTGCCTGCCGCCGGCGCGCACGGCGGACCTGCTGACCGGCGCGGCGGCCGACGCGATGGCGCGCGCCGGGCGGGAAGAGCGGCGGGTGCGGGCGCACCGGATCGAGGTGGAGTTCGACGCGAGCCACCTGGCCCAGGCGACGGCGGTGATCCCGACGGTGGAGCAGATCGGGACGCGCCGGGTCGGGTTCGACGCGCCGGACATGACCGAGGCGATGAAGTGTTTCAAGGTCGTCACGGCGATCGCGGCGGGGGCGGTGCAGGGCATCTATGGCTGACGTCGTCGAGCTGTGCGCGGACCTGATCCGGTTCGACACGACCAACCGCGGGAACAACGACGCCTCCCCCGAGCGGCCGGCGGCGGAGTACGTGGCGGCGTTCCTCGACGGCCTCGGGATCCCGTCGCGGATCCTGGAGGCCGCGCCCGGGCGGGCCAGCGTGATCGCGCGCGTGCCGGGCACGGACCCGTCGCTGCCGGCGCTGCTGGTGCAGGGGCACCTGGACGTCGTCCCGGCGGACGCGGCGGACTGGTCGGTGCACCCGTTCGCCGGCGAGGTCCGCGACGGCTGCCTGTGGGGGCGCGGCGCGACCGACATGAAGGACTTCGTGGCGATGGTCCTCGCGGCGCTCGCGAGCGGGGTGCGGCCGCGGCGTGAGCTGGTGCTGGCGTTCGTCGCCGACGAGGAGGACCGCGGCGAGTGGGGCGCGCACTGGCTGGTCGATTCTCATCCCGAGTTGTTCGAAGGCTGCGAAGCGGCGATCAGCGAGTCGGGCGGCTACACCTACCACGTCCCGGCGGCCGACGGCCGTGACGTGCACCTGTACCCGGTCGGGACGGCCGAGCGCGGCACGGCGCACCTGAAGCTGACCGCGCGCGGCCGGGCGGGGCACGGGTCGCGGCCCAACGACGAGAACGCCGTCACGCGGCTGGTGGGCGCGCTGCACCGGATCGCGGCGCACCGCTGGCCGGTGTCACTGACCCCGGCGGTGCGGGCGTTCCTGGAGCGGACCGGCGCGGCGCTGGGGGTGCCGGTAGATCTGTCCACTTCGGACTCCGTGGACGCGGCGGTGGCGGCGGTGGGGCCGGCGGGTTCGCTCGTGCTGCCGACGGTCCGCAACAGCACGACCCCGACGATGCTGGACGCGGGCTACAAGGTGAACGTGATCCCGTCGACGGCGACCGCGCAGGTGGACGTGCGGGTGCTGCCGGGCACCGAGGAGGCGTTGTTCGCGGCGCTGGACGAGCTGCTCGGCGAGGGCGTGACGCGGGAGTTCGTGGCGCACCAGCCGCCGGTGCAGGCGCCGGTGGACTCGCCGTGGTTCTCCGCGATGGCGTCGGCCTTGCGGGCGGAGGATCCCGAGGCGGTGGTGGTGCCGTACTGCCTGGGCGGCGGGACGGACGCGAAGGCGTTCGCGCAGCTGGGGATCGCCAACTACGGGTTCGCGCCGCTGTGGCTGCCGAAGGGCTTCCCGTACCGCGCGATGGCGCACGGGGTGGACGAGCGGGTCCCGGTGGAGGGCCTGCACTTCGGGACCCGCGTGCTGTCACGGTTCCTGGCCGGCTGCTGAGGCGCGCCCGGCTCAGCGCACCGGCGGGTTGGGCAGCTCCGCGGCGATGGTGGGCTCCGGCAGTGGCCGCGCACCGGCGCCGCTGAGCGGGGACGGCGGAAGCGGGCGGCGCGGCTCGCGGACCCCGACGCCGCCGTCGTCCCCGGTGTCGTCGTCCCGCCCGGGATCGGGCCGCCCGTCCGCGGCCGGCGGCATCCCGGAGGACCGGTACTTGAGCTGCCGCGCGACTTTGCGGCGTTTCCCGTCGGGCATGGGAGGTCCTCAGCGCGTGAACTCGGCCCAGTAGCGGGCCCCGTCGTGGATGGTCTCCAGGCCCACCAGCTTCACGCCGTCCTGGGCCACCGACTCGATCTCCGCGCGGCTGAACGGCCACGGCGGCCCCGGTTCCGGTGCCACGTTCTCCTCCGCCACCTCCGACACCAGCATCGTCCCGCCCGGGGCGAGGAAGCCGGCCAGGGACGTGATCGCCGCGGCGCGGAAGTCGCGGGGCATCGCCTGGATGTTGATGATCTCCACGACCAGGTCGAACGCGTGGTGCCACTCCCCCGGCGGCTTCAGCAGGTCGGCCACCACGTAGTCCACCGCCGACTCCGGGAACCGGGCGCGGGCGGCCTCGACCGCAGCCGGGGCGACGTCGAAGCCCGTCACCGCCCAGCCCGCCGCCGCCAGCAGCTCCGAGTCGTCGCCCAGGGCGCTGCCCACCACCAGAGCCCGGCGGCCCTCGCCGGGCTCCACCCAGTCGGCCAGGTCGGCGTTCGGCGCGCCGCGGGTCCACGGGACCTCGGCCTCGCCGCGGGCGGCGGCGGTGTAGAGCTCGTCGAACCAGCGGGTCGGGCTGCCGTCGGCGAGGGAGGCGCGGGAGAGCACTCGGTCGGCGGGTTCCGGCGTCGTCATGGGCGTGACCTTAGCGGCGGCGCCGGGCCCGCGGGAGCCGTTTTACCGCGCTACCGGCCCGGGAATCGCGTACAGGTACTCACCGGCCCAGTGGACGGTGTCGCGGACCGGCGAGGTGGGCGGGGCCGGGCGGAAGCTGGCCGCGTCGTCGACGCTGCCGGTGCCGTCGTAGACCGCACGCCACGGGTAGGCGAACACCGGCCGCGTCCGGGTCACGTTCCCGGCGGCGTCACGGCCGGTCGCGGTCACCACGGTCGGCGTCGTGCCGCGTTCGACCCAGGCGACCAGCTGCTTGAGCGGGTCGAACTCGGTGAGCGTCGTGCCGCCGCCGCAGTGGTAGAGCGACGGGACCATGAACAGCCGGACCCAGTCCTGGAAGTGGCCGCCGGTGAGCCGCTGGTAGTAGTCGAGCGTGCCGGCCGGCGGGATGGCCTCGTCGGCCCAGCCGTGCCACAGCACGAGCTTGCCGCCGCGCCGCTGGAACGCCGACAGGTCGAGGCTCAGCGCGTCGTAGCGGACGCCGACCGGGGTGAGCCGGTCGAACTCGCGCCGGGTGAAGGCGAAGGTGTCCACGGTCGAGGCAGGTGCGCCGATCGGGTAGCCGAGGTAGCGCAGGTAGTTGTCGGCGAGGCTGCGGGCGAAGGCGAAGCCGCCGGTCTCCGGGGTCGGGATGATCCACCCCGCCCAGGACAGCTCGGAGCCGGGCAGCTGGCCGCCGGGGTAGAGCCGAGTCCCGTGGGCGTCGGTGGGCGGCGAGTAGAGCCGGCGGGTCGCGGCGACCTGGGCCGGGGTGAGGCAGGACGGCGTGTCGGCGCCGGCGCAGGTCAGCGTCGCCGGGTCGAAGCGGCAGGCGCGCGGGTCGTCGAGCTGGCCGTCGGCGAGCCCGTCGAGGCGGTCGCAGGCGGCGAGCACGGCGTCGTGCAGCGCGGGCAGCTTGGCGGCGGTGAGGATCGGGCTGCCGTCGGCGGCGGCGTTCGCCCGCGCGAGCCAGGTCTGGTACTCCCCGAGCAGCGGTCCCCAGTAGTTCGCGGGGGCGCCGGCGTCGATGCCGTCGAAGTCCGCCGGGTACCGCTGGGCCAGCAGCAGGCCTTCGCGGCCGCCGTCGGAGCAGCCGGTGAAGTAGGACTTGCGCGGCGGGGAGCCGTAGAACGCCTGGATGATCGCCTTCGACGCGCGGGAGACGACGTGGGGCGCGCGGAACTCGAAGTCGTCGCGCGCGGCCTGGTTGTCCGCGCCCCAGCTGCCGTCGTCGACGACGGCGGGGGTCGTGCCGACGTGCCCGTCGTCGGTGGCCGCGACCGCGACGTCGCCACCGTGGGGCAGCCCGCAGTCGGCGAAGGCCGGCGGGTTGACCAGGCCGCAGAAGCCGCCGCAGCCGTACTGCAGGTAGCGCCCGGCGTAGGTCGTGGTGGGCAGCCGCAGCTCGAAGCGGACGGCGGGTTCGACGTAACCCTTGACGCCGCAGTACTCGGGGTCGGTGGCGGTCGCGGCGACGACGGCCGCCGACGTGACGTGCGTGGCGGCGCCCGGGAGGGCGTACCCGCGGACGAGGTCGCCGCAGGTGGTGATCGGCCGGACGGGGGACTCCGTCGCGGCGGACGCGGCCACCGGGGCGAACCCGGTGGTGGCGAGCAGGAGTGCGGTAAGTGCGAGGAAGATCCGGACTGGTCTCATCGGGTTCCCGTTCCCTCGGTTGTCCAGTTCTGGCCAGGTTTGCCGACCGGTCTTGACATCGATGTCACCCGCGCGTTTCGCTCTCTGGGCGCCGCCGGTCCCCCCGTCCGTCGGTCCCCAGTTCACCCTCCAGAGCTTGGAGCAACGATGCCCCGAAGCGCCAGACCGCCGGTCGCTTTCCTGGTGACCGCCGCCGTGGTCGCCGCCGGCCTGGTCGCCCTCCCCGCGACGGCGTCCGCCGCCGATGAAGCCCTCCCCGCGGATTTCTCGTCGTCGTTCGAGCCCGGTGACGTCCAGCCGACGTGGACCGACACCGTCGACACCGACGCGGCGGGCAAGCCGCGCGCCTACGGCGTCAACGGCGCGAACGGCACCGCCATCCCCGGTGACATCCGCGGCAAGGTCACCGAGACCAGCGCCAGCAGCGAGAACACCGACGGCGGCGAGGTGGTGGCGAACCTCGTCGACGGCACCACGGACACCAAGTGGCTGTCCTGGGACCCGACGGCGTGGGCGCAGATCAACCTGTCCGAGGCCACCTCGATCACGCACTACGCGATCTCCTCGGCCAACGACTTCGACGAGCGCGACCCCAAGGACTGGACGCTGCAGGGCTCGAACGACGCGAGCACCTGGACCGACCTGGACAAGCAGACCGACCAGGCGTTCACCGCGCGGTTCCAGCAGAAGGACTACAAGCTGGCCGCCCCGAGCGCGGCGTACAAGTACTACCGGCTCGACGTCACGCGCAACAACGGCGGCCCGATCCTGCAGATGTCGGAGCTGCTGCTGGCCAACGACGACCCGGCCCCGCCGCCGCTGCCGAACATGCGCAGCTTCGTCGACTCCGGTCCGACCAGCGGCTACACGAACAAGAACCGCGTCGGCTTCACCGGCATGAAGGCGTTCCGCTACTCGGGCAGCCAGACCGCCACCGGGCACGGCTGGTCCTACAACAAGATCTTCGACGTGAACATCCCGGTCGTGGCCTCGACCGAGCTGTCGTACAAGGTGCAGCCGCAGTTCATCACCGGCGACCTGAAGTACCCCAGCACCAACGTCGCGATCGACCTGGCCTTCACCGACGGCACCTACCTGCGCAACCTCGGCGCGACCGACCAGTACGGCTTCCCGCTGACCCCGGAGGGCCAGGGTGCCTCGAAGGTCCTCTACGCCAACCAGTGGAACCTGGTGCGCTCGGCGATCGGGCAGGTCGCCAAGGGCAAGACGATCGACCGGATCCTCGTCGGGTACGACAACCCGAACGGCCCGGGTTCGCTGCAGGGCTGGCTCGACGACGTCAAGGTGTCGGCGACCCCGACCCCGCCCGCGAGCACCCGCCCGAGCGACAACGTCGTCACGACGCGGGGGACGATGGCCAACAGCACGTTCTCCCGTGGCAACAACTTCCCGGCCACCGCGGTGCCGCACGGGTTCAACTTCTGGACCCCGGTCACCGACGCCGGTTCGGGCAGCTGGCTCTACAACTACAGCACCCAGAACAACGGGCAGAACCTCCCGCAGCTGCAGGCGTTCAGCGTGAGCCACGAGCCCAGCCCGTGGATGGGTGACCGGCAGGCGTTCCAGGTGATGCCGTCCGCGGCCGCCGGGGTGCCCGACGCCAACCGCGACGCGCGGGCGCTGGCCTTCAAGCACAGCGACGAGGTCGCGCGGGCGCACTACTACGGCGTGCAGTTCCAGAACGGGATCAAGACCGAGATCGCGCCGACCGACCACGCGGCGATGATGAAGTTCTCCTTCCCGGGCGCGGACTCGAGCCTGATCTTCGACAGCGTCAACAACTCCGCGGGGCTCACGCTCGACCCGGCGAGCGGCACGCTCTCGGGCTACACCGAGACCGGCGTGTACGCCGGCGCGGGCCGGATGTTCGTCTACGCGACGTTCGACAAGCCGGTCACCGCTGGCGGCAAGCTCACCGGGCAGGGCCGCGACAACGTCACCGGCTACCTGCGGTTCAACGCGGGCGCCGACAAGACGGTGAACATGCGGATCGCGACGTCGCTGATCAGCGTCGAGCAGGCGAAGAAGAACCTGGCGATGGAGATCGCCCCGGCCGCGACCTTCGACTCCGTGCGCGACGCGGCGCAGAAGGCGTGGGACGACCAGCTGAAGGTCATCGAGGTCGAGGGCGCGTCGAAGGACCAGCTCACGACGCTCTACTCGAACCTCTACCGGCTGTTCCTCTACCCGAACTCGCAGTTCGAGAACACCGGCACCGCCGACAAGCCCGCGTACAAGTACGCGAGCCCGGTGTCGCCGAAGACCGGCGCGGACACCGCGACCCAGACCGGGTCGAAGGTGGTCGACGGCCAGATGTACGTCAACAACGGCTTCTGGGACACCTACCGGACGACGTGGCCGGCGTACTCGCTGCTCACGCCGGACATGGCCGGGAAGATGGTCGACGGGTTCGTGCAGCAGTACCGCGACGGCGGCTGGATCGCACGCTGGTCCTCCCCCGGCTACGCGGACCTCATGACGGGCACGAGCTCGGACGTCGCGTTCGCCGACGCCTACCTCAAGGGCGTGCGCAACTTCGACGTCAAGTCGGCCTACGACGCGGCGCTGAAGAACGCCACGGTGACGCCGCCGAACTCGGCGGTCGGCCGCAAGGGCCTGGACCAGGGCATCTTCCTCGGCTACACGCCCAACACCGCCAGCGAGGGCTTCTCGTGGGCGATCGAGGGCTACGTCAACGACTTCGGCATCGCGAACCTGTCGAAGAAGCTGGCCGACGAAGCCGCGCCGAACGACCCGCGCAAGGCCGAGTACCAGGAGAACTACGAGTACTTCACCAGCCGCGCCCAGCAGTACGTGAACCTGTTCGACCCGAGCGTCGGGTTCTTCCAGGGCAAGGACGCGAACGGCAAGTTCACCAAGACCAAGGACCAGTACGACCCGCGCTCGTGGGGCGGGGACTACACCGAGACCGACGGCTGGGGCATGGCGTTCACCGTGCCGCAGGACGGCAAGGGCCTGGCCAACCTCTACGGCGGCCAGGCGGGCCTGGCGAACAAGCTGGACCAGTTCTTCGCCGACCAGGAGACCGCCAACTACCCGGGTTCCTACGGGGGCGTGATCCACGAGATGCGGGAGGCGCGGGACGTGCGGATGGGCCAGTACGGTCACTCCAACCAGCCGGCGCACCACCTGCTCTACATGTACGACTACGCCGGTCAGCCCTCGAAGACCCAGGCGAAGGTCCGTGAAGCGCTCTCGCGGCTCTACAACGGCGCCGAGATCGGTCAGGGCTACCCGGGCGACGAGGACAACGGCGAGATGTCCGCGTGGTACATCTTCAGCTCGCTGGGCTTCTACCCGCTGCAGATGGGCAGCCCGAACTACGCGATCGGGTCGCCGCTGTTCAAGAAGGCCACCATCCACCTGGCCGGTGGCAAGGACCTGGTGATCAACGCGCCGAAGAACAGCGCGAAGAACGTCTACGTCCAGGGCGTGAAGGTCAACGGCAAGGCGTACTCCTCGACGTCGCTGCCGCAGGACGTCATCGCCCGCGGCGGGGTCATCGACTTCGACATGGGCCCGAACCCCTCGAACTGGGGCACCGGCCCGAACGACGCGCCGAAGTCGATCACCACGGGCGACGCGGTCCCGACGCCGCTGCACGACGAAACCGGGGCGGGCAAGGGCACGCTGTCCACTTCGGACGGTTCCGACGCCGCGGCGCTGATCGACAACACCTCGCGCACCCAGGCCGCCGTCACCGGCGCCCTGCAGTACCAGCTGAACAACACCGACGAGGCCGTCACGCACTACACGCTGACGTCCCAGACCGGGGCGGGCGACCCGAAGAGCTGGACGCTGAAGGGCTCCTACGACGGCAAGACCTGGGCGGTGGCCGACCAGCAGGCGAACCAGGCGTTCAGCTGGCGGCAGCAGACCCGCGCGTTCAAGGTCGCCAACCCGGCGCACTACGCCTACTACAAGCTCGAAGTGACCGCGACCAGCACCGGCGCCCCGGCGCAGCTGGCCGAGTTCGAGCTGCTGGGCAAGCCGGACGCGTCCTGCACTCGCACGATCACCGGCGCGTCTTCCGGGCCGCTTTCCGTCACGTCCGGCACGGTGTGCCTGCAGGACGCGACGGTCTCGGGCCCGGTGACCGTCGCACCCGGCGCGTCGCTGATCGTGCGGGGCGGTGAGATCAAGGGCCCGCTCGCCGCCACGGGCGCCGCCCAGGTCGTGCTCAACCGCACGAAGGTGGACGGCCCGGTGGCGATCACCGGGACGACCGGGACGGTGTCGATCGAGCTGACCCAGGTGGGCGGCCCGGTCGCGCTGACGGCCAACCACGGTCCGGTGCTTACTGCGAGCACGATCGGCGGCCCGCTGGCCTGCGCGGCCAACTCGCCGGTACCGACGGACTACGACCTCCCGAACACCGTCCGCGGCCCGGCCGCCGGGCAGTGCGCGAAGATCTAGTCCCGTAGTTCGATGGATGCCCTCCCCGCCGGTTCGGTGGGGAGGGCATCCCCGCGTCAGCAGCCGCTCAAAAGCGCCGCAACCTCGCCAGCGTCGTGCACAGTGCCGGGGCGAAGGCGTCCACGTCGGACTCGAACCCACGGTGACCGCCCGGGAAGCGCGCGTACCGGCACGCCAAATGCTCCGCCTGGATCCGCGCCGACCGCTCCAAGCACGTGTCGCGGCTGGCCTCGCCCGCCGCCGTCGTCACCGGGATTCCCGTCCGGCGGACCGCGTCGAGGTCCGGGGTGTGCAGGACCACCGCCGGGAACTCGCGCGCCAGGAACGACGCCGCCGATGACCGGTCCGGGAAGTCGCCGGGCGACAGCCCCGCCAACGCCAGTGCCGCGTCCAGGCCGCCCCGCTCGTGGGCCGCACGGACCTCACGCGCCAGCGCCAGCCACTTCGGCGCGTCCGGCAGCAGGGTGATCGCCGGGGCCTCGTGGACCACCAGCTCCGTCACCACGTCCGGGAGCTGCGCCGCCAGCTCGAACGCCACCGAACCGCCGCCGCCCTGGCCGAACACCGCCGCCCGCGGGGCCACCGCGCGGATCACCGCCGCCGCGTCGCGGGCCTGCTGGCCCAGGTCGAAGTCGGCGTCCGGGCCGCGGCGGTCGTAGGTGAGCACCGCGTACGTGCCGGCGAGCCGCCGCGCGAGCCCGGCGTACCCGGCGCCGGAGCCGCCGCGGCCGGGGATCAGCAGCAGGACCGGCCCGGTGCCCCGCAGCTCGCAGCGCAGCTCGGCACCCTCGTTCCGGACGGTGTGCCTGCTCACTGTGACCTCCCCCCCCACTGTGACGTCCCCCCACCAGGACCTCCCCCCGCGTCGAGCACACGCTACGCCGTTCGGCCGATACGGTGGGCGCATGCCCGACGCCGTGTTCTTCTCGTCTTTCGAAACCGGTGATCCGCAGCCGGCGGACCCCACGCTGACGGTCGACAGCGGACCGGACCGCTCCCCCACGGCCAAGACCGGCGTCGGCTTCACCGGGGCCCGCGCCCTGCGCTACACCGCGCGTCCCCGCAGCGTCCTGTTCGAGCTCGACGCGCCCGTCACCGAACGCACCGAGCTGTCCTATGTGGTCTTCCCCCGGGCCGACGGCGAGATCCCCGCCTACCACGCCACCCGGGTCGCCCTCGACGTCGAATTCGCCGACGGCACCACCGCCGGGTTCGACCCGGTGGACGACAAGACGCTCTGGGTGGACCAGTGGAACCCCGTCCGCCGCCCGCTCGGGGCGTTCGCCGGGCGCCGGATCAGCCGGATCGTGCTGCGCACCGACGCGCCCGGGGAGATCACCGGCTGGCTCGACGACGTCCGCGTCGCCGAACGCCCCGAGCCGCCGCACGACCCCGTCGACTGCGTCCGCACCACCCGCGGCACGCACTCCAGCGGCGACTTCTCCCGCGGCAACAACTTCCCCGCCACGGCGGTGCCGCACGGGTTCAACTTCTGGACCCCGGTCACCGACGCCGGCGTCACCAACTGGATCTACTCCTACCACCGCCACAACGACGAGGAGAACCGCCCGGCGCTGCAGGCGTTCGCGCTGTCCCACCAGCCGAGCCCGTGGATGGGCGACCGGCACACCTTCCACGTCATGCCCGGCACCGGCCCGGTGGAACGCGACCGCCGCAAGCGCGCGCTGGCCTTCTCCCACGACGACGAGACCGACTCGCCGCACCACTACGGCGTCCGGTTCGCCAACGGCATGACCGCCGACCTCGCACCGACGTCGCACGCGGCGATCCTGCGGTTCACCTTCCCGGACAAGCACGGCTGGCTGCTGTTCGACAACGTCCGCAACCGCGGCCGCCTGCGCCTGAACGCCGACACCGGCGTGATCAGCGGCTACACCCGCGTCCGCAGCCGCCTGTCCGCCGGCGCGCGCCGGATGTTCGTCTACGGCGTCACCGACGCCCCGGCGACGCGCGGCGCGAAGGTCCGCGTCCCGCCGTGGCGGCGGGTGTCGGGCTACTTCGAGTTCGACGGCCCCGACGCGACGCTGCGGATCGCGACGTCGCTGATCAGCCTGGCCCAGGCCAAGCGCAACCTCGAGCTGGAGATCCCGGCCGGGACGACGTTCGAGCAGGTCCGCGACCAGGCCCGCGAGCTGTGGCGAGAACAGCTCGGCCGCGTCGAGGTCGAAGGCGCCACCGAAGACCAGCGCACCACGCTGTACTCCAACCTCTACCGGCTGTTCCTGTACCCGAACGTCGCCCACGAGAACACCCCGAAGGGCATCCGGCACGCCAGCCCGGTGGTGCGGCGCCGGTGGCCGAGCACCCGGCGCCGCACCGGCGCGAAGGTCGTCGACGGCGAGCTGTACGTCAACAACGGCTTCTGGGACACCTACCGCACCACCTGGCCCGCGTACGCGCTGCTCACCCCGGAGCACTGCGGCCGGATGGTCGACGGGTTCGTTCAGCAGTACCGCGAAGGCGGCTGGATCGCCCGCTGGTCCTCACCGGGCTACGCGGACCTGATGACCGGCACCAGCTCGGACGTCGCGTTCGCCGACGCCTACCTCAAGGGCGTCCGGAACTTCGACGTCGAGGCCGCCTACGACGCCGCGCTCAAGAACGCCACCGTCACCTCGCCGCACCGCTCGGTCGGGCGCAAGGGCCTCGACCAGTCGATCTTCCTCGGCTACACCCCGGTGTCCGTCCACGAAGGACTGTCCTGGGCGCTCGAGGGCTGCATCAACGACTTCGGCCTCGCGAACCTGTCCGAGGCGCTTTCGCGGGAAAGCGACGGGCCGCGGGCGCGGAGGTACGCGGACTACGCCGCTTACTTCCGCGAGCGTGCGAAGCACTACGTCCACCACTTCGACCCGAAGATCGGCTTCTTCCAGGGCCGCCACCGCGACGGCCGCCGCAAGTTCGGTCCCGAAGGCTACGACCCGGCCGCGTGGGGCGGCGACTTCGTCGAGACCAACGCGTGGAACACGGCGTTCACCGCGCCCCACGACGGCCCGGGCCTCGCCGCGCTGCACGGCGGCAACGACGGCCTCGAAGCGAAGCTCGACGAGTTCTTCGCGACCCCGGAGACCGGGCAGCGCCCCGGCGCGTACGGCGGCCTGATCCACGAGATGACCGAAGCCCGCGACGTCCGCATGGGCCAGTACGGCCACTCCAACCAGCCCTCGCACCACATCCCGTACGTCTACAACCTCGCCGGCGCGCCCGCGAAGGCCCAGCGCGTCGTGCGCGAAGTGCTGCGAAGGCTCTACCTGGGCAGCGAGCTCGGCCAGGGCTACCCCGGCGACGAGGACAACGGCGAGATGTCGGCGTGGTGGGTGTTCAGCGCCCTCGGGTTCTACCCGCTGGCCGTCGGCAGCCCGCGCTACGCGATCGGCTCGCCGCTGTTCGAGAAGGCGACCGTGCACCTGGGCGAGGGCCGGAAGCTCGTCGTCCGCGCGCCCGGCAACACCGACGAGACCGTCTACGTCCGCGGCCTGACCGTCGACGGCGAACCGCACGACACGACGACCATCGCCCACGCCACCCTCGCCGGGGGCGCCGAGCTGATCTTCGACCTCGCCACCGAACCGACCGGCTGGGGTGCGCCGCCGCCACCCGCCGCCCACCCGGCCCCGGTCTCCGACCTCACCGGCACCGCCACCAGCGAGGACGCCAAGAACCTCGGCGCGCTCTTCGACGACACGACCCGCACCCAGGTCACTTTCGGCAGCGCCAAGCCGTCGATCGAGTTCACCGTCACCGGCGAACCCCGCGAGGTCACGCTGTACACGCTCACCTCGGGCACCCGCCGCGGCGACCCCAGCGCGTGGGTCCTCGAAGGCTCCGACGACGGCGAGCACTGGACCACCCTGGACGAACGTCACGACGAGCTGTTCCGCTGGCGCCGCCAGACCCGTCCGTTCGCGCTCGCCGCCCCGGCGGCCCACCCGCGCTACCGGCTGCGGATCACCGCCACCCGCGGCCGCCGCGCCACCCTCGCCCAGTGGGAGCTGCTCGCCCGATGAACCACTTCCGCACCGCCGCACTCGACCGGCTGGCCGCGGCCGACCCCGGCCTGGTCCGGCTGCGGCTGGCCGGGTCCGCCGTGCTCGGCATCGTCCTGGCCGTGGCCGCGCTGCTGCCCACGCACGTCCCGCTCACCGTGATGCTGGTCGGCGCGATCGCCGCGATGATGACGGCGTTCACCGTCAACGACGCCACCCCCGGCGGCCAGGCCGTCACCCTCGTGCTGGCGTTCCTCACCGGGGCCGCGTCCATCACCGTCGCCAGCCTCGGCTCCGCGTTGCCGCCGATGGACAGCATCGTGTTCGTCCTGCTGATCTTCGTCGCGGTCTACGCCCAGCGCTTCGGCGCCCGCGGCACCGCGCTCGGGTCGATCGGGTTCTTCCTGTTCTTCTTCCCGATGTTCCTGCAGGCCCACCTCGCGCAGGTGCCGCAGCTGGTGATGGCGCTCGGGGTCGGCGTCCTCGCCAACGCCATGGTCCGGTTCGTCCTGCTGCGCCACAAGCCCGAGGCGGAGTTCCTGCGCGTGCGCCGCGCCTTCCGCGCGCGGCTCGCCGCCGTCGTGCGGGCCGCCGAGGCCCACCTCGCCGTCAACGGCAGTGAGCGCACCCGCAAACAGCTCCGCCACGCGCTGGCCCGGCTCCACGAGTGCGTCCTGCTCATCGAGGACGCCGCCCCCGACGTCGTCGACGCCCGCGCCGCCGACCGGCTGCGCCGCCGCGCCATCGAGGTCGAGCTCGCCGTCCAGTGGCTGGCCATCACCGTCCAGCGCACCTGCTCCGACGAGCTCGCCGCGGAAGTCCGCGACGACCTCATCGCCCGCCTCGCCCGCTTCCGTGCCCTGATGGAACGCGACCCGCGCGAGCTCCCGCTGATCAGCCAAACCGGCGAGTACAGCCGGATGCTCGTCGAAGGCAGCCGCATCGACGAGCACGCCGCACCCGGCGACGGCGTCCGCAAGGCCCTCGCCGAGCTCGCCCTGGCCGACGACCGCGCCCAGCGCGCCGCCGCCCCGGAGTCCACTGTGGACTCCCTCGACGACGACGACGAAGACGAAGACGACGACGAGCCGACGCCCGCGTTCGCCTACGACAACCGCACCCGCAGCGCCATCCAGGCCGTCGTCGGCGGCGGGCTCGCCGTGCTCGGCGGCACCCTTGTCTCCCACCAGCGCTGGTACTGGGCCGTGCTCACCGTCTTCGTCGTGTTCATCGGCGCCTCCAGCGCCGGCGCCACCTTCGTCAAGGGCGTCCGCCGCCTCGGCGGCACCCTCATCGGCATCGTCGGCGGCGTCCTGCTCGCGCTGCTGGTCGGCGGCAACACCCCGGCGACGCTCTCGCTGATCCTGGTCTGCGTGTTCGGGATGGTCTACACCGCCCGCGTCTCCCAGGTCGTGATGGCCTTCTTCATCACCAGCATGCTCGGCCTGCTCTACAGCCTGCTCGGCACCTTCAGCCTCGCCGTGCTCTGGATCCGCGTCGCCGAAACCGCCGTCGGCGCCGCCGCCGGCATCCTCGCCGCCGTCGTCATCGTCCCGGTCCGCACCCGCTCGGTCATGCTCGACGACATCAGCGCCGTCCTGGACGAACTGGAAGAGTTCCTCGAGCACGCGCGCGACCTGCTCGCCGGCGAAGAGAACGTCAACATCATCGAACTCTCCCGCGACCTCGACCGCGCCGTCGAACAGGTCCGCACCACCGTCGAACCGCTCACCCACCCGGTGAACCTCCGCAGCGCCCGCCGCGACTACGGCTGGCACGTCCTCACCACCCTCGAGACCATCGCCTTCCGGGCCCGCCACGTCGCCGCCCGCGCCCAGCCCGGCATGCTCACCGGCCCCGACACCGACCGCCTCCGCCAGTTCACCGGCCGGCTCCTGGCCAACATCGACGTCCTCCGCAAAGCACTCGACGCACCGGGTGGCCCCACCCCCGGCACGCTCGTGCGCGACGACGGCACCCCGGTGTCCGACCGCGTCGACCAAGCCGAAACCCGCGCCGTCCTCTCCAGCCTCAGCCACCTCGACGAAGCACTCGTCTCCCTCGGCCGCGTCTTCGACCTCCAGGCAACCGACCCCCGCGCCCCCGCGAAGAAGTGACCACCGGGGCGGCGCGCGCCCGCGCCGCCCCGGTTCACCGCGTCCCGGTCACGGGCACTGCAGCCACGCGAAGTGGTACACCGTGGTGATGCTGCCGTCGGTCGAGTCCATCGTGACGTAGCTCGTCGTCTTCTTCGGATCCGACGTCCCGGCCGCGGTACGCAATTCCGTGTTGATGTTCAGATTGCGTTCCTCACCACACGGCTTGAACACGATCGCGCCGACTTCCGTCGAATCGGTGAAATGCCAGTCGTCCTCGAACGGGCCCGCCAGCGGATGCTGGACGTACGCGGTCGGAGAATTGCCCTGAAAATAGTAGTTGGCTCTTTCCAGGCCGGTCGCGCCGCGTTCCAGGTGCGCGAATCCGCGGTAGTCGGCCTGCGCGATTCCGTAGGTGAACCCCTGCGGAACGTGCACGCGCAGGCCGATCTGGCAGTTCTTCCGCGCGTCCAACGGGCCGGCGCCGACCCCGACCAGCGCGGTGTAGGCGCTGTAGGTCACGGTGAACGCCGTGTTGTCCTGCGAAACCGCCACCGCGGACGTGTTCGGCGGACAACCCGTGCCGATGGCGTTCACGACGTCGATGACGATTTTGTCGGGCGGCGGAGGAGTGTTCCACGAATGCGGGGTGACCACAGAGGACAGCGCCAAAACGGCAGCAACGACCGCAGAAAGCATCGGAATCCTTCCCAATACATTCCCAAAGGGGACGGGGGCGCCGACCATGGTAGCGAATGGATCATGGTCCGAAACCCCGCTGAACGGAGCAACACGCAGTAGCCGTCCCGCCACGCGGTATACCGATAATTTCGAGCCGCCATTTAGCGGCCACGAATAAAGGGGACCGGAAAACGATTTCGTGCCTCCGGACCGCCGCCCGCCGTCCGCGATCACCCCGCGACGTCCGGGCTTGATCGTTTCACTCCGCCAGGTAGCCGGCGGCCCGCCCCAGCGTCGCCACGTCGGCCGCCCGCCACGGCCCGGCCGTGATCACCACCGCGTGCTCGATCCCCCACTCCGCGAACTCCGCGCGAACGACTCAGTCGAACACGTCGCACGCGCCGGCGTACCGCGCCACCAGTCGCAGGGTCCTGCGCTCACCCGCCCCGCCGATCAGCACCCGCGGGCGCCGCACCGGGCGCGGGTTCCCGATCGGACGGTCGAGCCGGTAGTGCCCGCCTTCGAACGCCGAGGAGTCGCCGTCCGGCTCGTCACGCGGTCCACCCGCAGGCAGTCCAGCGCGACGCTCATCGCCCGTCTCCTCCCGGCGCGAACGGCAGCGGGCCACCGATCGAGCTCAGGTGGATGCCGGCCAGGCGCCACCGGTCGTCGTCGCGGATCAGGATGTGGGTGGCGCGGAACTTGCCGTTCGCCGGGTTGCCCTGGTGGGTCGCGAGCTGCTCGTGGACGCCGATCGCGATGGCCGTGCCGCCGAAGTCGCGGACCTCGACGTCGGTCCAGTCCAGCTTCTCGGTGACCAGCCGGCCGCCGGCGTAGCGCCCCAGCCACTGGTCGCGGTCCAGGACGAAGCCGAGCGGGCCGACCAGACGGAAGCCGTCGTTGACCAGGCCGGCCAGGACCTCGGTGTCCCCGCGCTCTTCCGCGGCCGCCCACACCCGGCCGAACTCGTGGATCTCTTCCTCGACGCTCATCGCGTCCCCCTTCCGGTTCGATGCGACCAACGTTAGATATCTAATGATTCGATGTCAAACGCTTAGACCTCTGCGGTAAGGTTCACCCCGTGCCAGCACCCGCCACCGCCCCCATCGGCGTCGTCCTCGCCCGCACCGCCAAAACCGCGGGCCGCGCGTTCGACCAGGCCCTGGCCGCCGCCGGCGGCTCCCAGCCCGTCTGGCAGATCCTCATCTCCCTCAAAACCAGACCCGTCGCCAACCAGCGCGAACTCGCCGACGCCGTCGGCATCCAGGGTGCGACCCTCACCCACCACCTCAACGGCATGGAAACGGCCGGCCTGGTCACCCGCCGCCGCGACCCGGAGAACCGCCGCGTCCACCTGGTCACGCTCACTCCGGAGGGGGAACAGCTCTTCCTCCGGCTCGCCTCGGCCGCCATCGCCCACGACGAACGCATGCGAAAAGGCCTGTCCGACGCCGAGATCGCCCAGCTCGCCGACCTCCTCCACCGCCTCGCGGCGAACGTCTCCGATACCTGATCGATCCAGCGAGAGTGACTGGACGCACCCGACCGGCGACCACGAGGAGGGATAGGCTCCAAGGCACTAGCCAAAGTCGTCTCAAGCTGGAGTACCGCAATGACCCAAGCCCCTGTCAACGTGACCGTCACCGGCGCCGCCGGCCAGATCGGCTACGCGCTGCTCTTCCGCATCGCGTCCGGTCAGCTCCTCGGCCAGGACGTCCCGGTGAAGCTGCGGCTCCTCGAGATCCCGCAGGCGGTCAAGGCGGCCGAGGGCACCGCCATGGAGCTCGACGACGGCGCGTTCCCGCTCCTGGCCGGCACCGACATCTTCGACGACCCCAAGCAGGCCTTCGAAGGCACCAACATCGCCCTCCTCGTCGGCGCCCGCCCCCGCAGCAAGGGCATGGAGCGCGGCGACCTCCTCGAGGCCAACGGCGGCATCTTCAAGCCCCAGGGCGAAGCCATCAACGCCGGCGCCGCCGACGACATCAAGGTCCTCGTCGTCGGCAACCCCGCCAACACCAACGCCCTCATCGCCCGCTCGCACGCCCCCGACGTGCCCGCCGACCGCTTCACCGCGATGACCCGCCTCGACCACAACCGCGCCCTCGCCCAGCTCTCCAAGAAGCTCGGCGTCCCCGTCACCGAGCTCAAGAAGCTCGCCATCTGGGGCAACCACTCCGCCACCCAGTACCCCTCGGTCCAGCACGCCGAGGTCGGCGGTAAGCCCGTCGAGGTCGACCAGGCCTGGCTCGAGAGCGACTTCATCCCCACCGTCGCCAAGCGCGGCGCCGCCATCATCGAAGCCCGCGGCCTCTCCTCCGCCGCCTCGGCCGCCTCGGCCGCCATCGACCACGTCTACACCTGGGTCAACGGCACCCCGGACGGCGACTGGACCTCCGCCGGCGTCGTCTCCGACGGCTCCTACGGCGTCGCCGAGGGCATCATCTCGTCCTTCCCCGTCACCGCCAAGAACGGCAAGTACGAGATCGTCCAGGGCCTCGAGATCGACGACTTCTCCCGCGCCCGCATCGACGCCTCCGTCGCCGAGCTCATCGAGGAACGCGACACCGTGCAGAAGCTCGGCCTCATCTGAGCCTCCGCAGTCACCAAGGGCCGCCGTCCGGTGTGGACGGCGGCCCTTTCGCGTGATCGCCGGCAGCGAACTCCGCACGCTCACAGCGAAACCGCCACCTCCGGCCCGCCCCGCGGCCCTACCGTCACCCCCATGACGCTTCTCGCCGCACCCGACATGCAGCAGGCCCCGAGCACCCCACCCGAAGACTCGGTCTACCAGCAGCTCCTGCGCGACCGCATCGTCTTCCTCGGCTCCGAGGTCAACGACGACGTCGCCAACCGCCTCATCGCTCAGCTCCTCCTGCTCGCCGCCGACGACCCGGCGAAGGACATCACCTTCTACATCAACTCCCCCGGCGGCTCCGTCACCGCCGGCATGGCCATCTACGACACCATGCAGCTCGTCAAACCCGACGTCGCCACCTACGGCCTCGGCTTCGTCGCCTCCATGGGCCAGTTCCTGCTCTCCTCCGGCACCCCCGGAAAGCGCTACCTGCTGCCCAACACCCGCATCGTCATGCACCAGCCCTCGGCCGGCATCGGCGGCGCCGCCACCGACATCGCCATCCAGGCCGAGGTCTTCGGCAAGATGAAGCGCCGCATCGCCGAAATCACCGCCCGCCAGACCGGCCAGAGCGTCGAACGCATCACCACCGACGCCGACCGCGACCGCTGGTTCGACGCCGACGAAGCCCTTTCGTACGGCTTCGTCGACCACATCGTCTCCGGCGCCTGACACGCCCCTGGCGACCGACCTCTGGCGCCCCGAAGACCGCTGCTGCTAGCCCGCACTGGCCGCGGGCCATTGGTGCTTCCAGCACCCCGATCGGCTCAACACCGGGCACGCCGCACTCGCGGTCGCTTGCCCCGATGCCACACGGGCACCGGGGCAAGCGACCGCGACGATCAGCAGTGACTCGTCAGCCTCATGCTGTGGATCCGGTCGAACCACGCCGGGTCGAACGACCCCGCGTCGAACCACCACGTCCACTGGTTCTTCACCGTGCCCCGCACGAACTTCGGGTCACCCCCGTGCGTGATCGGGCCCAGCACGAAACCGCTGGTGTCCACGGCCACCGGCCACATCAGCCACGCGTCGTTGCTGTCGCTGCTGACGATCACCGCCTCGAAGGACGCGCTGCCGTTGCGGTTCAGCGTCCACTTCGCCTGGTCCATCGTGCAGTCGCCCGCCGTGATGCGGCCCCAGCTGAACCAGCAGGAACCCGCGCCCGTGCAGGTCGCCTCCGTGGTCGCCGCCGTCTGCGTCCCGGCCGACGCCGGCCCGACGAACAGGCTGCTCAACGCGAGAACGAACAAGGCCACGATGATCGGCGCCCGACGTGATCCGTTCATCGAATCTCCCTCCCCTGGAGTTGTCGAAGCACCAAAACTAGCTCCGCACTGCTCCCGGCGGGGGTCACGGACGTGCGGTTCCGGGGGAAGTCGCCTCCGCCCGTCTTAGCTGTGTTTTCGGGCGGACATAACGACTCGGGGCCGGGTTTTGAAGAACCCAGCCCCGCAGTATAGGCCGTTATACACTAAGAGTAGGAGATCAGACTCCGCTGAGGCCGCGGCGGGCCAGGAGCGGTTCGATCTCGGGGTCGCGGCCGCGGAAGGCCCGGAAGGCGTCCATCGGGTCGATGCTGCCGCCCCGGCCCAACAGGGTGCGGCGGAAGTGGTCGCCGTTCTCGCGGGTCAGTCCCCCGCTCTCCCGGAACCACTGAACCGTGTCGGCGTCGAGGACTTCGCTCCAGATGTACGAGTAGTACCCGGCGCTGTAGCCGCCGCTGAAGACGTGGGCGAAGTACGTCGTGCGGTAGCGCGGCGGGATGGCCTCGACCGCGACGCCCGCCTTGACGAGCGCGTCCGTCTCGAACCGCTGCACCTCCTCCACGCGGTCGTCGACGCCGAGGCGGTGCCAGGCCTGATCCAGCAGGGACGCCGCCAGGTATTCGGTGGTGGCGAAGCCTTCGCCGTACTGCTGGGCGGCGAGGAGCTTGTCGACCTGCTCCTGCGGCAGGGCCTCCCCCGTCTCGTGGTGCTTGGCGTAGTTGGCCAGCACCTCCGGCCACAGCATCCACATCTCGTTGACCTGGGACGGGTATTCGACGAAGTCGCGCGGCACGTTGGTGCCGGAGAACGTCGGGTAGCGGACCGCCGAGACGAGGGCGTGCAGCGCGTGGCCGAACTCGTGGAACGCGGTGACGACCTCGTCGAAGGTGAGCAGGGTCGGTTCCCCCGCCGGCGGCTTGCCGACGTTGAGGACGTTGACCACGACGGTCTTGCGGTCCAGCAGTTCCGACTGGTCGACGAAGGTGTTCATCCACGCGCCGCCGCGCTTGGCGTCGCGGGTGTAGAGGTCGAGCAGGTACAGCCCGAGCGGCGTGCCGTCGGCGTCGAACACCTCGAAGGTCCGGACCTCCGGGTGGTACTTCGGCAGGTCGGTGCGCTCGGTGAAGGTGAGGCCGTAAAGCTTGGTGGCGGCGAAGAAGACGCCGTCGAGGTACACGCGGTCGGCTTCGAAGTACGGCCGCAGCGCCTCGGTGTCGACGTCGAAGCGCTCGCGGCGGACCTGGGCGGCGTAGTACGGCCAGTCCGACGGACGCAGCGTCGCGCCGGGGACGTCGGCTTCCAGCAGCTGCTGCAGTTCCGCGGCTTCGGTGCGGGCGTTCGCGACGGCGGCGGGCGCCAGCCGCTCCAGCAGGCCGGCCGCGGCCTCGGCGGTCTTGGCCGTTTCGTCGGCGATGACGTACGCCGCGTGGTTCGGGTAGCCGAGCAGCGCGGCCCGTTCCGCCCGCAGGTGCGCGATCTCGGCGACGAGGGCGTTGTTGTCGAAGTCGTTGCCGCGGTTGCCCCGCGCCATCGACGCGGCGTGGATCCGCGCGCGGACGTCGCGGTCGGTCAACGTCTCCAGCGGCGACGCCTGGCTCGTCGGCAGCGTCAGCGGGATGACGTACTTGCCGTCCTCACCGCGGGCGGAGGCGGCTTCGGCCGCGGTGGCGATCGCGCCGTCGCCGAAACCGGCCAGCTCGGCGCGGTCTTCGATGACGACGGCCAGCTCGTTGGTGTCCTTCAGCAGGTTCTGCTGGAACTTCGTCTGCAGCGTGGACAGCTGCGCGTTCAGCTCGCGCAAGCGGGCCTGCTCGGCCTCGCCCAGCCCGGCGCCCGCGCGGCTGAAGTCGAGGTGCCGGCGCTCGAGCAGCCGCCGCGACTCGGAGTCCAGGCCGAGCTCGTCCCGCTTCGCGTGCAGCGCGTCGATGCGGGCGAACAGCTTCGGGTTCAGGTGGATCGCGTCGTGGTGGGCGGCGAGCTTCGGCGCGAACTCCGCCTGGATCGCCTGGATTTCGTCGGTGCTGTTGGAGCCGGAGAGGTTGTAGAACACGCTCGCGACCCGGCTCAGCAGCTCACCCGCGCGCTCGAGGGCGACGATGGTGTTCTCGAAGGTCGGCTCGGCGTCCTGCGCCGCGATCTGGTCGATCTCCGCCGCGTGCTCGGCCAGCCCGGCTTCGAACGCGGGCCGGTAGTGCTCGTCGGCGATCCGGTCGAACGGCGGCAGGGCGTAGGGCAGCTCGCTGGGTGCGGCGAACGGGTTGTCCGGCGAAATCATCGGGGCAGGCTCCTGGTGGGGGTACAACACTCGGTCCCGCCACCCTACGTGGTCCGCCTGTGCCGATGTCAGCGCTTTCCGGAGGTGGCCAGGCTCACCGGCCGGTGGTACCGCCGACGACGGCGTCGCTGCCCGAAACGGCCTTCTTGCCCCGCTTCGGCTTGGGCTCCGGCGGCACGATCCCGCGCAGGTCGCCGCCGTGGTCGTTGACGCGCATGACGAACGGCCGCGTCTCGGTGTAGCGCACGACCGAGATGGACGCCGGGTCCACGACGATCCGCTGGAACGCGTCCAGGTGCTGGCCGAGGGCGTCGGCGAGGATGGACTTGATCACGTCGCCGTGGCTGCACAGGAGCCAGACCGCGTGGTCGCCGTGCTCGGCGGAGATCCGCCGGTCGTGCGCGCGGACGGCGGCCACCGACCGCGCCTGCATCGCCGCGAGCCCTTCGCCGCCGGGGAAGACCGCGGCGGAGGCGTGCGCCTGCACGACCCGCCACAGCGGCTCCTTCGCCAGGTGCTTGAGCTCCTTGCCGGTCCAGTCGCCGTAGTCCACTTCGGACAGCCCGGGCTCGACGACCTTGTCCAGACCGCGCGCGGAGGCGAGCGGGCCGACGGTCTGCTTGCACCGCAGCATGGGCGAGACGACGAGCCCCGAAAGGGGCACGCCGTCGAGCCGTTCGACGAGCTTCTCCGCCTGGGCGCGGCCGGTGTCGTCGAGGCTGACCTTCGGGGACCGCCCGGCGAGGATGCCGGAGCCGTTGGCCGTCGACTTGCCGTGCCGGAGCAGAATGACCGTACTCACGGCCCCCACCCTACGTGGACGCGATCAGTGGCCGACCGGGCCCGCGTTCGGATCGAGCACGCCGGTGAAGATCAGCACGAACAGCAGCGCGCCGAGGACCAGCCGGTAGACCACGAACGGCACGAAGCTGCGCGTCTTGATGTAGGACATCAACCACGCGATCACCACGTACCCGACCCCGAACGCCACCAGCGTCGCCAGGATCGTCGGGCCCCACTGGGCTGGCACGCCGCCCGAGCCGATGTCCTTGAGCTTGTACACACCCGAGCCGAACACCGCCGGCAGCGCCAGCAGGAACGAGTACTCCGCCGCCTCGGCGCGGGTGTAGCCCAGCAGCAGGCCCGCGCTGGTCGTGCCGCCGGAGCGGGAGACGCCCGGGACCAGCGCCAGCGCCTGGGCGAAGCCGAAGCCGAGCCCGTGCGGGACCGTCAGCTGGTCCAGCGTCCGCTCCTGCTTCCCGGTCCGGTCGGCGTAGAGCAGGATCAGGCCGAACACGATGAGCACGGTGGCGGTGATCCGCAGGTCGCGGAACGCGCTGTCGATCTGGTCCTGCAGCAGCAGGCCCAGCACCACGATCGGCAGCGAGCCGACGATGATCAGCCAGCCCAGCCGGGCGTCCGGGTCCTGGCGCCACTCCCGCTTGTACAGCGAGAAGAACCAGGCCTGCAGGATCTTCCCGATCTTCTTGCCGAAGTAGATGATCACCGCCAGCTCGGTGCCGATCTGGGTGACGGCGGTGAACGCCGCGCCCGGGTCGTCCCAGCCGACGAGCGCCGCGACGATCCGCAGGTGCGCGCTCGAGGAGACCGGGAGGAACTCGGTCAGGCCCTGGACCAGGCCCAGGACGAGTGCTTCGAACCAGCCCACGTCAGGCCACCCCCGCCAGCTCGAGCGCCTCGACGGCGGTGGTCAGCGCACCGGCCGGGTCGGGGGTGAACGGCGACACCGACAGGGTCGTCACGCCGGCCTCGGCGAATTCGGTCATCTTCTCCGCGATCCGTTCCTTCGGGCCCAGCAGCGACGTCGCGTCGAGGAACTCCAGCGGCACCGCCGCCATCGCCCCGGCGCGGTCGCCGGCCAGGTATTTCTCCTGTACGTCGGCGGCTTCGGCTTCGAAGCCCATCCGGCCGGCCAGCCGGTTGTAGAAGTTCTTCTCCCGGCTGCCCATGCCGCCTAGGTAGAGCGCCGCGTAGCCGCGGACGGCGTCCGCGCACACCTGCCAGTCGTCGCCCGGGACGAGCGGCACCGTGGGCACGACGTCGAAGCCGTCGAGGGTCCGGCCGGCCCGCTCGGCGCCGGTCCGCAGCTGCGCCAGCTGTTCCCCCGCGTGGGCGGGCGAGAAGAACACCGGCAGCCAGCCGTCGGCGATCTCGCCGGTCAGCTCCAGGTTCTTCGGGCCGATCGCGGCCAGGTAGAGCGGGATGTGCTTGCGCGCGGGCCGGACGGTCAGCCGCAGCGCCTTGCCGGGGCCGTCCGGCAGCGGCAGCGTGAAGTGCTCCCCCTCGAACCTCAGCCGCTCGCGCCGCAGCGCCGACCGCACGATCGAGGCGTACTCGCGGGTGCGGCCCAGCGGCGAGGCGAACCGCACGCCGTGCCAGCCCTCGGACACCTGCGGGCCCGAGACGCCCAGGCCGAGCCGGAACCGGCCGCCCGAGAGCGTGTCGAGGGTCGCGGCGGTCATGGCGGTCATCGCCGGGGTCCGGGCCGGGATCTGCAGCACGGCGGCGCCGACGTCGATCCGCGACGTCTGCGCCGCGATCCAGGTCAGCACGGTCACAGCGTCCGAGCCGTAGGCCTCCGCCGCCCACACGACGGCGTAGCCCAGGTCGTCCGCTTGTTTCGCCAGGGCCAGGTTCGCGGGGTCGTTCCCCGCTCCCCAGTAGCCAAGATTCAGTCCGAGTCGCACGGGGCCAGACCCTAACGGGGGCCGTTGGGGCGACACGACTCACCTTGGTCAGGTCCGGAAGGGGGAGCCCACTAGGCTCGGCGGTCGTGGAAAAGCGACTGCTCGGCCGCTCGGGACTGCGTGTCTCGCGGATGGCGCTCGGCACCATGACCTGGGGTGGCGACACCGACGCGGAAGAGGCCGCCAGCCAGCTGGTCGCCTTCGTGGACGCCGGCGGCACCCTGGTGGACACGGCCGACATCTACGGCGAGGGCGAGAGCGAGCGGGTGCTCGGCTCGCTGCTCGGCGACCTCGTGCCCCGCGACGACGTCGTCCTCGCGACCAAGGCGGTCGCCCGGCGCACCGACGGTCCCTTCGGCGGCGGCGCCTCCCGCGGCGCCCTGCTCACCGCGCTCGACGGCTCGCTCAAGCGGCTCGGCACCGACCACGTCGACCTGTGGCAGCTGCACGCCTGGGACACCTGCGTGCCGATCGCCGAGACCCTCGCCGCCCTCGAGTACGCCGTGAACAGCGGAAAAGCCCGGTACGTCGGCGTCTCGAACTACGCGGGCTGGCAGCTGGCGACGGCTGCCGCCGGTGCCGCCGCGGTCGCCCCCATCGTCTCCACCCAGGTCGAGTACTCGCTGCTGGAGCGCGGGGTGGACCGCGAGGTCGTCCCGGCCGCCGAGCACCACGGCGTCGGGCTGCTGCCCTGGGCGCCCCTGGGTCGCGGGGTGCTGACCGGCAAGTACCGCGCCGGCACGCCCGCCGACTCCCGCGGCGCGAACAGCGCGTACGCCGGGTACGTCGAGCACCACCGCACCGACCGCGCCGCCCGGATCGTGCAGGCGGTCGCCACCGCCGCCGACGGGCTCGGCACGTCGCCCCTGGCCGTGGCGCTCGCCTGGGTCCGCGACCGGCCCGGCGTCGTCGCCCCGGTCGTGGGCGCGCGGGACACCGGTCAGCTCACCGGCTCGCTGGCGGCGGAGGACATCACCCTGCCGCCGGCGATCCGCTCGGCGCTCGACGACGTCAGCGCCATCGAGGTCGGCTACCCGGAGCGCTGGCCGCATTAGGTGTCTGTTGGGTGACATGCGCGTGACGGCAAGACGATCGTGGAGGATGCTGGTGTTGACCGCCCGTCGAGGGACACCTGGAGGCAGCAACGTGCGTCGGTTCGCCGCCGTGTCGTGGATCGCGATCCCGCTCGCCGGTGTCCTGGTGCTCTCGGGCTGCTCGTCGGCCAAGTCCGACAGCGACGAACTTCAGATCGTCGCGAACCCCGTCGCGGCGAAGCCGGCGGTCTCCCCCGCCGTGACCGTGCGGCCCGCCGGTCAGGTGCTCCCCACCGGATCGGTGTCGGCCCTCGCCGTCGCCCAGGGGACCCTCGTCGTGGCTCTCGCTCAACCGCCGTCTTTGCAGCTCTACGACCTGAACGCGCTCGCGTCACCTCCGGTGAATATGCCGTTATACGGCAACGCGGAGAAGCTGACCGTGGCGCCGGGGCGGGTCGAGATCGCCGAGCCGGCGCAGGGTGTGGTGCAGCAGCTGTCGTTGCCGGACCGGAAGCTCACGGAGACGAAGACGGGCGGGCAGCCCGCGTCGAGCATCGCCTACGGCGCCGACCGGCTGGTGGCGATGGGGCCGGCGAAGGACATCCAGGTGCTGCCGGCGACGGGTCCGGCGCGGACGATCGGCGGGCAGCTCTACAGCGCCGACGACGTCGTGGACACCGGCAAGGGGGTCGTGGTGCTGGACCGGCTGCGGACCGCGGTGTTCTCGGTCGACGTCGCCGCCGGGAAGGTCAACGAGGGCCTGCGCGCGGGCGACGGCGCCGCGAACGCGGTGGCGGACTCCTTCGGGCGCGTGCTGGTGACGGACGCGCGCGCGGGCGCGCTGATCGCGTTCTCGGCTTCGCCGCTGATCATGCGGCAGCGCTACCCGGTGCCCGGGGGCGCGTACGGGATCGCCTACGACGCGCAGCGGAGCCTGGCCTGGGTGACGCTCACCGAACGCAACGAGGTGGTGGGGTTCGACGTCCGCGGCGGCGAGCCCGTCGAGAAGTACCGGTTCCCCACCGTGCGCCAGCCGGACTCGGTCGGGGTGGACGAGAAGAGCGGCCGCGTGCTCGTCGGCTCGGCCGCCGGAGAAGGGACCCAGGTGATCCAGCCATGACAGCGGTCAGCGAGGCGGTGGTCGAAGGGGATTGGGAGTATCGCCGTCTGCACCTCCCCCCGGGCGTGTCCCGGCGTGCGGCGGCGATCCAGCTCTCCATCCACGCGGAGTTCGCCGGCTGGGAACTGCGGAACGTCCGGCTCTACGCCGACGGCACGCGCCGGGTCTGGCTGCGGCGCAAGAAGACGAACGAAAGCCTCCCGGGCGCGCTGCCGACCTAACCGAACACGCGGTTCAGCCAGTCGGTCCAGGACTTCTCTTCCGCTTCGGCGTCCGCTCCCGAGGCGAAGAGGTGGTGGGACGCGACCATCGGGCCGTGGAAGCCCTTCATGAACCGGAGCATCGCGTCCGCCGTGCGGATCCCCACCGTCTGGTCGTTGGCCGCGTAGACGACACCGCCGAGGGAGACCCGGTCGCCGACCGCAGGCCGCGAAGACAGCCCCAGTGCGTTGCCCAGCCGAGCCCACGCGGAGGGCCAGTCCCCCACCGGCGGGCCGAACGCCGTGACCGGCACCGCCGTGCGGCCGGCGAAGTGCGTCACGTACTCGACCAGCGTGCGGAAGAACAGCGCGTTGCCCGCGGTCATCGCCTCGAACTCGTCCTCCCAGTCGTCGCCGGGCAGGAAGCCGCTGGTGACGCAGCGGATCACCGCACTGCCGCCCTCGCGGCCTTCAATCAGGAACTCGTAGGCGATCTTCCTCCCGTCTGGCGCGGGATCGCTGCCGTAGACGAGCTTTTCGAGCGGATCCCACTCCCGGATCCGATATTCCGGCTGGTACCCGCCGAAGGCACCGCGGACCACCCCGCCGGTGCCGCCCTCGACCTCGTTGCGGCCCATGAACCACGAGTCGATGCCGGGCCCGGTCGCGATGGCGTCCCACACCTGCTCCGGGGTCGCGTCGACCTCGGCGACGTCGGTCGCCTCGAACTCATGCCCCACTGGCGGTCTCCTCCGGGACGCTCGGGTGGACGGCGACGACCACCCGGTGCGGGCGGCCCTTCTCGGCCGTTTCGTCGTGGTACTTCCCGACCAGGGTGGTGACGGCGGTGGCGAGCTCCTCGGCGAACGCGGCCCGGTCGGCCGCGGAGGCGAACCGGATCTCGCCGTCGATCGCGAAGGTCGCGACGCGCCGCTCGGCCTTCGCCGCGCCGGTGATCAGCACGCCGACGTCCCGCACCAGCCGGCCGGCGACGGCGAGCAGCCACCGCGCCGAGAGCCGGTCCGGCGACTGGGCCGGGTCGGGCTGGACGGCGGCGAGCGCGGCCGGCGAGATGACGTACGACGACGCCGTCGCCCGCATCATCCGCTCGGTGACGTTGCCCTTCCGCCGCTCCTCGACCAGCTCCACCAGCCCGTGCGCTTCCAGGGCCCGCAGGTGGTAGTTGACCTTCTGGCGCGGCAGGTCGACGCGCACGGCCAGCATGGTCGCCGACGCCGGCTCGGCCAGTTCGGCCAGCAGCCGGGCGCGGATCGGGTCCAGCGACACCTCGGCCGCGGCCGGGTCTTCGATCACCGCCACGGAGAACATGCGCCCAGCATCCAGCCGAACAAAGATGTTGTCAAGAACTCTCGTCTTGTCGGTAACCGGCGTTGACCAGCGCGACCACCCGCGGCAGCACCTGCGCCGCGGCCTCCAGCGGCACGACGTGCCCGACGCCGGGCAGCACCACCGCCGTCCCGTCGTCGAGGCCCGCGGCCCACTGCTCGACGTCGGACGCGCGGACGATCCGGTCCCGCTCCCCCACGATCGCCGTCACCGGCAAGCCCGCGACCTGCGCCAACGCCGCGTCCCGGGCGTAGGCGTCCAGCGCCGGGCGGAACAGCGACACCGTGTGCGGCCAGTTGCCGCGGACCATCTTCACGGTCAGCTCGACCAGCTCCGGGTCCGGGTCGTCGCCGAAGAGCCACCACCGCAGGCCCGCGCTGACCGCCCGGCTCGTGTGCTCCCGCACCACGCCGAAGAGCTTGGACCCGAGCACCGCTTCGAGGTCGCGGGCCAGCTTGCCCAAGGCGTTCGGCCAGGCCGCCGAGACCTCGGTAGCTAGGGTCCCCGACGACGTGGCGAGCAGCACCAGCCCCGAGACCCGTGCCGCGAACAACGCCGGGTGCCGCTGGGACAGCGACATGATCGCCAGCCCGCCCATGTCGTGTCCGACCAGCACCACCCGGCCGGCCGGGACCTCGTGCTCGAGCAGCTCGGCGAGGTCGTCGCCGAGCTGCGCCATCGTCGCGGTGCCACGCCGCGCCCGCCCCGAGCCGCCGTGGCCGCGCTGGTCGTAGGTCAGCACGGCCACCGGCCCGTCGGCGGCGTCCGGCACCAGCGGCGCGATCCGGCCCCAGCTGCGCTGGTCGAGCGCGTAGCCGTGGACGAACACCACGGTCACCGGCGCGCTCGGGTCGCCCCTGCGCACCACCTGCAGGGACGTGCCGTCGGCGAGCGCGAACGCGGTCATCAGGACGTGCGCAGGAACCGGTCCAGCACGCGGGTGCCGAACTTCAGCGCCTCCACCGGGACGCGCTCGTCGACGCCGTGGAACAGCGCCGAGAAGTCGAGGTCCGCGGGCAGCTTGAGCGGCGCGAAGCCGAAGTTGCGGATGCCCAGGTCCTGGAACGACTTCGCGTCCGTGCCGCCGGAAAGCATGTACGGCAGCGTCTTCGCGCCCGGGTCTTCGGCGAGCACCGCGGCGGTCATGGCGTCGACGAGGGCGCCGTCGAACGTCGTCTCGACCGGCGGGAGCTCCATCCACTCCTTCTCGATGTCCGGGCCGAGCAGCTCGTCCAGCTCGCGGTCGAAGGCTTCGAGGCGGCCCGGCAGGATCCGGCAGTCCACGGCGGCTTCGGCGACCGACGGGATGACGTTCGACTTGTACCCGGCAGTGAGCATCGTCGGGTTCGCGGTGTCGCGCAGGGTCGCGCCGATCATCCGGGAGATGTTGCCCAGCTTGGCGACCGAGCCTTCGAGGTCGTCCTCGGGGAAGTCCCAGCCGGTGATCTCGGTGACGCCGGCGAGGAACTCCTTCACGGAGTCGGAGAGCACCAGCGGGAAGCGGTGGTTGCCGAGCTTCGCGACGGCCTCGGCCAGCTTCGTCACGGCGTTGTCGCGGTGGATCATCGAGCCGTGCCCGGCGGTGCCGCGCACGCGCAGCTTCATCCAGCGGATGCCCTTTTCGGCCGTCTCGATCAGGTACGCGCGGACGTCGTCCTTGAGCGTGATCGAGAAGCCGCCGACCTCGCTGATCGCCTCGGTGACGCCTTCGAACAGCTCGGGGCGGTTCTCGACGAGCCACTGGGCGCCGTACTTGCCGCCGGCTTCTTCGTCGGCGAGGAAGGCGAAGACGAGGTCGCGCGGGGGCACGACGTTGTTCATCTTGTAGTGCCGGGCCAGCGCGAGCGCCATCCCGCACATGTCCTTCATGTCGACCGCGCCGCGGCCCCAGACGTAGTCGTCCTGGACCGCGCCGGAGAACGGGTGGACCGACCACTCCGAGGCGTCGGCGGGGACGGCGTCGAGGTGGCCGTGGATGAGCAGCCCGCCGCGGGATCGGTCGGCGCCTTCGAGGCGGACGATCACGTTGTGCCGGTTCTTCCCGCCCGACTCGACGTAGGTGATCTCGTAGCCGGCGTCGGTCAGCTTCTCCGCGACGTACTCGGCCGCCGCCCGCTCGCCGACCAGCGTGTCGGGGTCGCCGGTGTTGGTCGTGTCGATGCGGATGAGCTCGCTGGTCAGCGTGACGGCCTCGGCCGCGGCGGCTTCGATCAGGTTCGGTTCGGTCACCGGCCATTCCTATCATTCGGGTGGCCGGTACCGCCGCACGTGGGATGCTTGCGGATCAGCCGCGGTCGAGGGCCGAGACCACTTCCGACACCGGGCGCAGGTGCTGGTTGAGGATCCGCAGCGCCTCCTCGGCGTCGTGGGCGTCCAGGGCGGCCACCAGCGCGCGGTGCTCGGCGTCGATCACCGGGAGCCGCTCCGGCCGGGCCTCCAGGGCCCGCACGGCGACCCGCTGCTGGCGCGAGCGCAGCGTGTCGTACAGCTCGGTCAGCACGGAGTTGCCCGCCGCGTTGACGATCGCGCGGTGGAACGCGCGGTCCAGGCCGGACACCGCGAACCAGTCGCGGGCCTTGCCGGCGCGGTCCATCTCCTCGATCAGGCCGGCCATCTCCGCGGGCGCTCCCGCCCGCGCCGCGCAGACCTCGCCGATCGCGTGCCCCTCGATCAGCCGGCGGCTCTGGTAGACCTCTTCCAGCTCACGCGCGGTGACCGTGCGGACCTGCGCGCCCTTGCGGGGCAGCAGGCTGATGAAGCGCTCGGCCTCCAGGCGGTGGAACGCCTCGCGGACCGGCGTCCGGGACACCCCGACCACGCCGGACACCCACTGCTCGTCCAGGAACCGGCCGCCTTCGAGCTCGCCCGCGATGATCCCGTCGCGCAGCCAGGCGTACACGCGGTCCCGCGCCGGCCCGGCCGGTGCGCTGGTCGTCATGCCTCTCCCCTCGTTGTCCCGGCGGCCAGTTTAGCGTCTGGACCCACAGATATCCATCGTGTATACACGGTGCACACAACGACCGGAGCTACCGTCGTCCGTGCGCAGGAGGTTCCCGATGTCCCCAGTCCCCGCCGACCGGCGCTACGCCGTCTGGCTCTCCGATCCCTCGTTCGCCGCGGCCGAGATCGCCCGCGGGATCGGCTACGGCGCCGCCGTCCTCGACATCGAGCACGGCGCGTTCGACCTGGCCGACCTCGAGCGGTTCGTCCCGTTCCTGCGCGCGCTGGGCCTGGAGGTGCTCGCCAAGGTCCTCGGCCCGGAGCGCGGCCCGATCCAGCAGGCCCTCGACTTCGGCGCCGACGCCGTCGTCATCCCGCACGTCGAGAACGCGGCGCACGCCAAGGCCGTGACGGCGTTCGCGAAGTTCCCGCCGCTGGGCGACCGCAGCTTCGCCGGCGGCCGCACCACCGGCTACCGCGGCTTCACCGACGAGTGGGTCGCCGAGCAGGACCGCGGCACCCGCTGCCTGCCGATGATCGAGGACGCCGGCGCGCTCGAAGACGTCGCCGAGATCCTCGCACTGGACACAGTGGACGGTGTCTTCGTCGGGCCGTCCGACCTCTCGCTGCGGCGTGAGCGGGGCGCGTACAGCCGCGAGGAAGGCGACTTCGCCGATCTGAAGCGCGTCGCCGACGCGGCCCGCGCGGCCGGGAAGCCGTGGGTCCTGCCGGCGTGGAGCCGCGAGGAGAAGGAGTTCGCCCTCGCCCACGGCGCCGGGCAGCTCGCGTTGACGATGCAGCACGGCGCCCTCGTGGCCGGCCTCACCGCCGCGTTCGAAGAGACCACGTCGCTCGCGAAGCAGGCGCGATGACGACCGCGGTCCGCGCTGCGACGCGGAAGAGGACCCGCTGGACGATCGCCGGCGTGCTCGGCGTCGGGTCGTTCGTCAACTACGTCGACCGCGTCAACCTGTCCATCGCCGGGCCCGAGATGATGCGCGAGTTCCACCTCAGCGCGGCCCAGCTCGGCGTCGTCGCCTCGGCGTTCCTCTGGACGTACGCGGTGCTGCAGCTGCCGATCGGCGCGATCCTCGACCGGATCGGCGTCCGCTGGGTCAACCGCGCCGCCGCCGTCCTGTGGGCGATCGCGTCGTTCCTGACGGCGTCGGCGGGCGGGCTCGGCCTGCTCCTGGTCTCGCGGCTGGTGCTCGGCTTCGGCGAGGCGCCCACCATCCCGGCGGGCTGGAAGGCGATCGGCCAGTGGTTCCCGCGGTCCGAACGCGGCCGCGCCACCGCGATCTTCGACGGCTGCGCCAAGATCTCCAACGTCCTCGGCATCCCGGTGATGGCGTTCCTCGTGACGGTGTTCAGCTGGCACGCGGCGTTCGTCTTCACCGGTGTCCTCAGCCTCGGCTACCTCCTCGTGTGGTGGCTGCTCTACCTGACGCCGAAGCAGGCCCTCGAACGCGGGCGGCTGTCGCCCGAGGAGTTCGCGTACCTGCGCGAGGGCGGCGCGGACGACGAAGACGCGCCGGCGCCGAGTTCGCTCACCGGCCTGGGCCACCTGCTGCGCCGCCGCAAGACCTGGGGCCTCGCGCTCGGGTATGCGTCCTACACCTACGCCTACTACGTGCTGCTGACCTGGCTCCCGGGCTACCTGGAGAAGCAGTTCGGCGTGAAGCTGCTGGCCGGCGGCTTCTACACGATGATCCCGTGGCTGGTCGCGGTGCTCGCGCAGTTCCTCGTCGGCGGGATCGTGCTGGACCGGCTGATCGCCCGCAGCGGCGACGAGACCAAGGCGCGGCGGATCGTGCTCGTCGTGAGCATGCTGGTCTCACTGTCGGTCGCCGGGGCCGCCTACGCCGGGTCGGTCGCGGTGGCGCTGGTGTTCCTGTCGATCGGCGCCGCCGGGCTCGCCGTATCGGTGCCCGCCGGGTCCAGCATCGTCGCGGTCATCGCACCGGAAGGCTGCTCCGGCACCCTCGGCGGGCTGGTCAACTTCGTCGCCAACATGATCGGCATCGCCGCGCCGATCGTGACCGGCGCCGTCGTCGACGCGACGGGCTCGTTCGCCGGCGCCTTCCTCGTCACCGGCGTGGTGCTGCTCGCCGGGATCTTCTGCTACACGGTCGTGCTCGGCAAGCTCGACCGCATGCCCGCCCCTCCCCGGAAGGAAACCGCATGACGCACGTGGCACTGGCGCAGTACGCGCCCGGCGACGATAAGGCCGCCAACCTGACGCTGATCACGAAGCTGGTGGGCGACGCGGCCGACCGAGGCGCGCGGGTGGTCGTGCTGCCCGAGTACGCGATGTTCACCGTCCCGGCGATGGACCACCGGTTCGTCGACTCCGCCGAAGCGCTCGACGGCGAGTTCGTGACGGGCCTGCTCTCGCTGGCCGCCGCGCGGGGCGTCACGATCGTCGGCGGCCTGAACGAGCGGCTCGACGGGTCGCGGATCTCCAACACCCTGGTCGCGGCCGGTCCGGACGGCGTGACAGCCCGCTACCGCAAGATCCACCTGTACGACGCGTTCGGCTTCCGCGAGTCCGACGTCGTGCGCGCCGGGGAGATCACCGAGCCGGAGACGTTCGAGGCCGACGGCCTCCGCTTCGGCCTGCAGACGTGCTACGACCTGCGCTTTCCCGAGGTCACGCGGCGGCTGGCCGACGCGGGCGCCGACGTCGTGCTGCTGCCGGCCGAGTGGGTGCCCGGGCCGCTGAAGGAGTACCACTGGAGCACGCTGGTCCGCGCCCGCGCGATCGAGAACACGCTGTACGTCGCCGCCGCGGGCCAGGCCGCGCCGACCGGGTCGGGCACCAGCATGCTCGTGGACCCGATGGGCGTGGTCGTCACGTCGCTCGGCGAACAGACCGGAGTGGCCGTGGGCGAGGTCTCCGCCGAGCGGATCGCCGAGGTGCGGGCGAAGAACCCGGCGCTGGAGCTGCGGCGGTTTTCGGTGGTGCCGCGCTAGCGGCCGGGGACGGGGTACCGCCGGCTCAGGCGACGGTCGCGATCGTTTCGCCCGCCACCGGCGGGCACGTCAGCAGCCGGTGCCGCGGCGGCTCCCCCGTCCCCGGCTCGACCAGTGAAGCCAGCAGCCGCACCGCCGCCCGGCCCAGCGCCCGCCTCGGCACCTCGAACCCGCTGACCACCGGCCCCGCCGTGCCGCCCGGGGGCCGTCCCAGCACCGCCAGCGAGACGTCCCCCGGCACCGAAACCCCCGCCGCGCGCAAGGCCCGGCGCGTCCCGTCGAACACCGCGAACGTGTCGGTCTCCTCGACGACCAGCGCCGTCACGCCGTCGGCCAGCCAGCCCGCGATCGTCGCCGGCGCGAGGTCCGTGCCGTCGGTGCGGGTCACCGCGAGGGACAGTCCGGCGTCGATCGCCGCCCCGCGCACGCCGCGTTCGCGGTCGCCCGACGACGGCGCCTCGTCCGGCTCGCGCAGGTACCGGACGCGCCGGTGGCCCGCGCGCGCCAGCCGCGTGATCACCTCCGCCGACGCCGACACGTAGTCCGCGCCCACGTGCGGGATGCGGCCGCCCAGCTCGGTGCGCCGTCCGATGTAGACGATCGGGAAGCCCGCGTCCAGGAGACCGGCGATCGCATCGACCGGGACGTGCCGGCCGAGGAACAGGCAGCCGTCGGCGAGCCGGGTGCGGCGGATCCGGTCGGGTGCCGCGCTCGACGCCGCGAACATGATCAGGTCCTTGCCGAGCGCGGCCGCTTCCGCCTCGACGCCGGCCAGGATCGGGTAGTAGACGTCGGCGATGTCCGGGAACGCGGGGGTGAACGTGTACACGCCGAGCAGGTTGTTGTGCGTCGACGTCAGCCGCGAAGACACCGGATCGGGGACGTACCCCAACCGCTCGGCCGCTTCCAGCACGCGCAGCCGCGTCCGCTCCGACAGCCGGACGCCGGTGCGGTTGCCGCCCAGCACCACCGACACCGTCGCCTGCGATACCCCCGCCACGCGCGCGATGTCGGCCTGCCGCACCCTGCCCATCGCCACCTCGCTCGGAGTCAGCCGATCCGATCCAGCGTGCGGGCGCGTCCGGAGGCCGTCAACGGTTTTGCCCGAAACTGCAGCAAACCTGTCCCGACCGTACTAATACGTATTACTCCCTTGATTCGACGTGGCCGGCCGTGACACCGTCGCCGCACACCGGACCTCGAAGGAGCGGTCATGACCCTCACCCGACGCGGCCTGCTGGCCGGCGCCGCCGCGCTCGGCGCGAGCGCGATGATCCCCGCCGTCGCCACCGCCGCACCCGCCGGCTTCCCGGACTACCGCTACCAGCGGCTCGCCCTCGTCAAGAGCAAGCTGCGCTACAACCCGACCGGCGAGCTGATCTTCCCGTGCATCCGCGGCACGAAAGACCGCATCCCCGACGCACTCGCCGCGTACTACCTCTACTACGCGCCGCACGACGCCCCGGGCGGCATCTGCCTGGCCTACGCGAACTCCCTCGACGAGGAGTTCACCGAGTACGCCGGCAACCCGATCATCAAGAACTCCTGGCCGGGCGAGTACTCCGTCAGCCACGTCTCCTCGCCGCACGCGCTGTGGAACGACGACGTCAACCGGATCTACCTGTACTTCCACGGCGAGAACACCGTGACCCGGCTGGCCAGCTCCGCCGACGGCATCCACTTCACCTACGAGAAGGAAGTCCTGTCGACGCGGCTGCAGCCCGCGGGCACCACCGAGACGTCGTACGCGCGGGTGTTCCGCCAGGACCTGCCGTCGAAGAACGCCCGGTACGTCATGGTGTTCATGCTCAACAACACCACGAACCACCGCGACATCGGCTGGGGCTGGTCGCCCGACGCGCTGAACTGGACGTTCTCGCAGACTCCCCTCGTGCGCCACACCGACGTCGGCGCGAACGACATCGGCGGCCCGCACCTGCTGTACCGCAACAACAGCACGTACGTCGTCTACAACACCGACATCGCGCACGGCGGGAAGCTGATGATCACCGAGGTCGGCAACGACTTCTCGAAGCGCAACCACCTCGGCACGTTCCACACCCCGCTCGCCGGCGCGCCGGACAACGGGCGGTCCGCGGCGCCCAGTTTCGGCACTTACCAGGGTCGCGAGTACATGATCTACGAGGCCGGCGAGCGGCTCGCCGGGAACATCGCCATCGCCCGCGCGGTCTGACCCCGGGTGGCAGGATGCGGCCATGCGCTCCCTGCCCCTCGACGGCGTCACCGTCGTGTCCTGCGAACAGGCGGTCGCCGCGCCCCTGGCCACCCGCCACCTCGCCGACCTCGGGGCCCGGGTGGTCAAGATCGAGCGGCCGGGCACCGGCGACTTCGCCCGCGCCTACGACGAAACCGTGCACGGCCAGTCCAGTCACTTCGTCTGGCTGAACCGGTCCAAGGAAAGCGTCACGCTCGACCTCAAGAGCGACGCCGCCGCGCCGGTCATGGCGGCGCTGCTCGACCGGGCCGACGTGTTCGTGCAGAACTTCGCCCCCGGCGTCGCGGACCGGCTCGGGCTCGGGGCGGCGGCGATCCGCGCGGCACGGCCGCGGCTGATCACGTGCTCGGTCTCGGGCTACGGCTCGAGCGGGCCGTACCGCGACGCGAAGGCGTACGACCTGCTCATCCAGTCCGAAGCCGGCCTGGTCTCGGTGACGGGGTCGGAGACCGAGCCGGCGAAGAGCGGCATCCCGGCCGCGGACATCGGCGCGGGGATGTACGCGTTCTCCGGCATCCTGTCGGCGCTCTACGACCGGGAACGCACCGGGCAGGGCACCGAGCTGGAGGTCAGCCTGTTCGACTCGCTGGTCGAGTGGATGGGGTTCCCGCTCTACTACGCCGGCTACGGCGGCACGCCCCCGCCGCGCACCGGGACCAGCCACCCGGCGATCGCGCCCTACGGCACCTTCGCCGCGGGCGACGGGACCGAGATCGTGCTGGCGGTGCAGAACGAACGCGAGTGGGCGGCGTTCTGCGAACACGCCGTCGAACGGCCCGAGTGGGTCACCGACGAGCGGTACGCCACCGGCAGCGCCCGCGTCGCCCACCGGCCGGAACTGGAACGCGAGATCGACGCGATCTTCGCGCGGCTGACCGGCACCGAGCTGGAGTCGCGGCTGAGCCGGGGCCGGATCGCCCACGCGCGCCGCCGCGACCTGCCCGACGTCCTGGCGCACCCCCAGCTCACGGCACGCGACCGGTTCGCGGAGGTCGCGACGCCGCGCGGGCCGGTCCGGGCGACGCTGCCGCCGATCACCGTCGCCGGCCGCGAGCCGCGGATGGACCCGGTGCCGGCACTGGGCGAGCACACCGACGCGGTGCTGGCGGAGTTCGGGTTCGACGCGGCGTACCTGCGCCGCCGGGGCGTCCTGTAAAGCAGGTGATCTTGCGGGCGGCCGTCTGCGAGAATGACCGTCATGACCGCCTTTCCCTTGGCGCCCAAGCCGATCCACGTGCCCGACGCGGTCCTCGACGACCTGCGCGCCCGGCTGGCGCTGACCCGGCCGCCGGTGGACGAGGACAACGAGGACTGGTCGTACGGCGTCCCGGCCGGCTACCTCGGCGAGCTGGTCGCCCACTGGCGCGACGGCTTCGACTGGCGCAAGGCCGAAGCCGCCATCAACGCCTACGAGCACTACGAAGTGCGCGTCGCCGGGGTCCCGGTGCACTTCATGCGCAAGGCCGGCCGCGGCCCGCGCCCGATCCCGCTGATTCTGACCCACGGCTGGCCGTGGACCTTCTGGCACTGGTCGAAGGTGATCGACGCGCTCGCCGACCCGGCCGCGTCCGGCGGCGACCCCGCCGACGCGTTCGACGTCATCGTGCCGTCGCTGCCCGGGTTCGGGTTCCCCGGCCCGCTCACCGGGTTCCCGGACGTCAACTTCTGGAAGGTGTCCGACCTCTGGCACACGCTGATGACCGAGACCCTGGGCTACGAAAAGTACGCCGCCGGGGGCTGCGACATCGGCGGGATCGTCACCAGCCAGCTCGGCCACAAGTACGCCGAGGAGCTCTACGGCATCCACATCGGTTCGGGCCTGCCGCTCGACTTCTTCACCGGCCCGCGCGCCTGGAGCTTGACGCGCAACCGGCCCCTGACCGACGACCAGCCCGCCGACATCCGGGCCCGGATCATCGAGCTGGACCACCGTTCGGCAGCCCACCTGACCGTGCACATGCTCGACGGCGCCACCCTCGCGCACGGGCTGAGCGACTCCCCCGCCGGTTTGCTCGCCTGGCTGCTGGAGCGCTGGGCAGCGTGGAGCGACAACGGCGGCGACGTCGAGTCGGTGTTCACCAAGGACGACCTGCTCACCCACGCCACGATCTACTGGGCGACCAACTCGATCGCCACCTCGATGCGCTACTACGCCAACGCGAACCGCTACCCCTGGACGCCGTCGCACGACCGCACGCCGGTCGTGGAGGCGCCGACCGGCCTCACCTTCGTCACCTACGAGAACCCGCCGGGCATCCACACCGCCGACGAGCGGGTCCGGGCGTTCGAGAACGGCCCGCAGGCCGCGTGGTTCAACCACGTCAACGTCGCCGCCCACGACCACGGCGGCCACTTCATCCCGTGGGAGAACCCGGACGCCTGGGTGGCCGACCTGCGCCGCACCTTCCGGGACCGCCGGCCCTAGAGCGTACCTGCCTCGAGCACCGCGAGGTCGCGCACGGCGTAACGGTGGTGCTCGGCTTCTTCCTTCAGCACCACCTTGAGGCAGCGGCGCACGACGTACTCCTGCTCGGGATACGGGTCGGCCGGCTTGCGGCCGCACACCCGGTCGAGCTCGGCCTCGGTGAGTTCGTCGACCACACGCCGCATCACGGCCATGCGGGCTAGGCGCGGCTTGAGCACCTCGTCGAGCGTCGGGGTGGCTTCGAGGGTGAGGCCGAGCTTCGCCGCCTCCTCGGGCGGCGTCCCCCCGGCGGGGAAGCCCAGCGGGTGGTAGGGCGCTTCCTCCTCGAGCACGGCGTTGCCGAGCCAGGCATCGCAGGCGAACAGCAGGTGCCGGTGCGTCTCGGCGAACGACCACTCGCCGTCGACCCGCTCGTGCAGCTTGGCCTCGGGCAGCAGCCTCGCCCGGTCGAGCGTCGCGGTCCACGCCTTCTCGATGGCGTCCCAAGCGGTCCGGTAGTCCTCGGGAGAAACCGCGTTCCGCGCCAGCACCCGCGCGGGGTGCCGCCGGTCGAGCTCCGCCTCGACATACGCGGTGACGTCGACGTCGTTGACGACGACGCGCTCGAAGTCGCCACCGAGGTAGACGTCGGTGCCGTAGCAGTCGACGATCTTCAGGCCGGTGACCTCGCAATCGCGGATCTCGAGACCCGCGAGGTCGCACAGGTGGATCCGGGCGCCGCGGAACTGGTCGGTCTGGACGTATTCGGAAGCCATCGCAGCAGTCTCGCACCACGGCCGGCAACTCCGCAGGCGTTTCCCCGGACCGGCCCTAGTCCCCCAGGATCCGCCGGGCCCGGGCGAGCACCGGCTTGTCCACCATGGAGCCGTCCACAGTGGACGCCGACTCCCCCGCCGTGACGACCCGGCGGGCCCACTCCCGTTCGGCTTCGGTCGGCGCGAACCCGGTGCGGACCGGTTCGATCTGACGCGGGTGGATGCAGAGTTTGCCGCCGAAGCCCATCCGGCGGGCGTACCGGACGTCGGCGGCGAGCCGGTCGTCGTCGCGCAGGTCGGTGGTGACGCCGTCCACCGGCGGGGCGAGGCCGGCCGCGGCGGACGCGACCACCAGCCGCGAGCGCGCGTAGGCGAACGGTTCCGGGTCCTCGGGCGCGACGCCGAGCTCCGCGGCCAGGTCGACGCTGCCGAACGCCAGCCGCGTCACCGACGGGACAGCGGCCAGCTCACCGGCGCGTTCGACGCCGCGCGCGGTCTCGACGAGCGCCACGACCTCGCGGAACCCGGCCAGCACGCCGGCGGTTTCGGCTTTCGGCACGACGACCGGGACGCCGCGCGCGGCCACGAGGGCGGCGTCGGCGTCGAACCACGGCGTGCCGGGGGCGTTGATCCGGACCGCGGCGCGGTGGGTTTCGAGCCAGGCCGCGACCGCCGCGCGGGCGGCGTCCTTGTCGGCCGGGGCGACGGCGTCTTCGAGGTCCAGGATCACGACGTCGGCGCCGCTCGCGACGGCCTTGCCGAAGCGGTCGGGCCGGTCGCCGGGCACGAACAGGTAAGTGGTCGCGGGCACGCCCCTCAGCCTAGTAAGGGATCGCGGCACCGGAGAGTGCGCGTTCACCCCATGCGGCGACGGTCCCCTCAGGACGAACGTGGAGTTCGTCGAAAGACCTACGTGAGGAGAAGGCCATGCGCGGCGACTGGATCTACGACTGGGTGCGAGTGGAAATGGAGTACCGGGCCGGGTCTCCCCAGCCGGTCCGGCCCCGGCGGGAAGCACCGCGCCACTGGGCGGCGCTGTGGGCAGGCCTGTTCTCGGCCCGGCGGGTCGAGGTGCGGCACGGCTAGCTGGTGACCGGCTACGCGTGCGCGTCGAGGAACCGCCTCAGCTCCGGGTTCACCGCTTCCGCGTGGGTGTAGCTCAGGAAGTGGGCACCGCCGTCGACGACGACCAGGGGTTCGGCCGCGGGCAGCGCGTCCGCCAGCTCGGTCGCCCGCTCGACGGGGTAGGCGAGGTCCGCCGAGCCGTGCAGCACCAGCGCGGGGCACGTGATCTCACCCGCCCGTGACAGCACCTCGTCGCGGTCGACGAGCGCCCCCATCGTCAGCTTCAGCTGCGACGGCGGCACCGACGCCCACCGCTTCTTGTCCGCCGAGGCGTCGAAGTCGCCGAAGCAGATCTGGGCGACGCCGTCGAGCACCTCGGGTGGCGCTCCCCCGCTGACCCACGCGTCGAGCACCGCCCGGTAGCCGGCGGCGACGGCGGGGTCCTCGGCCGCCGCCGACGTGCCGAGCACCGCGATCGCGGACACGCGCGAGGGCGCCAGCAGCGCCATCCGCAGCGCGACGAACCCGCCCTGGCTGGTCCCGACCACCGCCGCGCGCGAAACGCCGAGGTGGTCGAGTACGCCGAGGACATCGCGGGCGACGTCCCAGTAGTCGAACGGCTCAGTGGCGGGCGTACCGCCGTGGCCGCGCTCGTCGACCGTGACGCACCGGAAGCCGTCGAGGGCCGCGAGCTGCGGGGCGAACATGCCGCCGTCCATCAGGAAGCTGTGCAGCAGCACGACCACCGGCCCGTCGCCGCCGTGATCGGTGTAACCGGGAAGCGTCATCGATCCTCCGGGAGTCTCAGCTGGCGAACCGGCCCACCGCCACGAACGCCGCCAGCACCAGCAGCACGACGTTCATCGGCAGCGCCTTCGTTTCCTTGCGCCGTACGTGCACGATGATCGCACCGATCTGGACCACCGCCAGTCCGGTGGCGGCCAGCGGCGTCAGCACCGGCGCGATGCCGAGCGCCCACGGCAGGATCAGCCCGATCGCGCCGAGGATCTCGACGGCGCCGATGCCCTTGACCGCCGCGTCGGAGAAGTCCGCCGTCCAGCCCATGTTCGGGTTTTCCAGCAGCTTCTTCCGCGGCGTCGCGAGCTTCATGCCGCCGGCGGCGAGGTACAGCGCGGCGAGCAGACCCGCCACGACCCACAGGACGACGTTCACGGTGACCTCCGGTCCGAAGAAAGTGATTGAACACTACACCTCTTCCGGAGGCTGCTCCTCAACTTGGCTGGACCGTGACCGACTGCCCCGGCCGCAGGCCGATCACCCGGCGCCACCGCCCGGCGCGCACCTCCGTCCGGGTCCCGCCGACGCTCGTGATCACCGCCCGCGTCACCTTCCCGGCGCGCCAGGCCAGGTCGACCTCGAAGCCGCCGCGCGCGCCGATGCCGGTCACCCGGCCCGACCCGGCCCACGCCGAGGGCAGCGCCGGCAGCAGCTCCAGCACCCCCGGCCGCGAGTAGACGAGCATCTCGGCCATCGCCGCCGGCGCGCCGAGGTTCGCGTCGATCTGGAAGATCGTGTAGCTGCCCTGGCTGTACATGTCGAAGAAGTTCGGCGCGGTGCCGTTGCCGTGGGCGACCGACGGCCGCAGGACCGTGAGCAGCAGCTGGTACGCGCGGTCGGCGTCCTTGAGCCGCGCCCAGCACGCCGACCGCCACGCGCACGCCCAGCCGTAGCTGTCCATCCCGCGCGCGACGAGCAATGCGCGCACGCCGTCGAGCAGCTCCGGCGGCGCCGTGTCGGCGGCGATGCGGTCGCCTGGGAAGAAGCCGATCAGCGGGGACAGGTGCCGGTGCGTCGTCTCGCCGAGGTTGTCCGGCGACATCCACTCCTCGAGCCAGCCGGTCGTCGGGCTCACCTTCGGCAGGTACAGCTTCCGCTGCAGGCCCGCGATCCGGTCGCCGTACGCGCGGTCGCGCCCCAGGATCGCGACGGCTTCGCGGTAGTGCTCGAACAGGTCCCAGACGATCTCCTGCGAGTAGGTGTTCCCGCGGGCGTCCTGCGGGCCGTGCTCGGGCGACCAGTCGTGGTCGTCGACGAGCACTTCGCGGCCGTCGACCGTCATCGGGACCAGCCGGGCCTCCCAGAACTCGGCCGCGCCCTTCAGCAGCGGGTAGATCCGCGCGAGGTACGCCTTGTCCTGGGTGAACGCGTAGTGGTCCCACAGCGAGTTGCACAGCCACGCGTTGCCGCCGGGGTGCCACCACCAGCCGGAGCCGCCGTAGATGTTCGTCGAGAACGCGACGGCCCAGCCGGCGATCTTGCCGCTGGTGTTGCGGAAGCGGTTCCTCGGGTCGTTGAACAGCCGCTGCGTGCTGTCCGTCCACACGGGAAGCTGCGCCAGGCAGTAGTCGGCCAGGGCAGTGAAGCTCCCGGGCAGCGCCGCCCGGTCGGCCAGCCAGTAGTTCATCTGGACGTTGATGTCGGTGTGGTAGTCGCTCATCCAGTCGGGCGTGTTGGTGTTCTGCCACAGCCCCTGCAGGCCCATCGGCAGCCCGTCGCGCGAGCCCGTGATCGTCAGGTACCGGCCGAACTGCAGGTAGCTCGCCTCCAGTTCCGGGTCCGGCGTGGCCGGGTCGTCGTGGCGGGCCAGCAGCCGCGACCACGTGTCCAGCGCCCGCTTCGCCGGCGGCGACTGGCCCAGGTCGACGGTCATCCGGTCGTAGAGCCGCCGGTAGTCGGCGACGTGCGTCGCCAGCAGCGCGCCACCCCCGGCGCGCTGGGCCTTCGACGCCTTCTGCTTCGCGAGGGCCAAGGGATCGAGGGACGCGTCGAGGAACTTCCGGGCCGCGTCGGGCACGTAGTTGGTGCCGCCGCTCACGACGATGACGACCTCGCGGCTACCGCTGAACGTCGCTCCGGACGTGGTGCACGCGTACTTCAGGCCGTTGGCGAACGTCCCGGTGAACGCCGCCGCGCCGGACATGGTCTCGCCCCGGGTGGGCTCCAGCGAGACCGAGCCGGTGACGGGCCCGCCGCTGAGCCGGATCACCACGACGTCGTCGGGGTGGCTCGCGAAGTACTCGCGGCGGTACCGCACGCCCTGGTGCCGGTAGGTGAGCACGACGACGCCGTTGCTCAGGTCGAGCGTGCGGCGGTACTCGGTGACGCCGGTGTGCGCGGGCACTGAGATCCGCAGCTTCGCCAGCAGGCCGAGGGTGCCGAACTTCTCGCGTTCGTAGGGGAACTGGCCGTCGTCGTCGAGGACGTCGTTGGCGCCGCCGGTCCACAGCGACGCGTCGGCGAGGTAGAGGAAGTCGGCGGCCGGGTCACCCCCGACGAGGGCACCGATCCGACCATTGCCGATCGGCAGGCCCTGCTCGATGATCTTGTCCTCGGCCGCGGGCGCCGGGTACCACAGCGTCGTCGCCCGGCCGTCCGGCACGAGGTCCGCCTCGGCCGGACGCAGGACCTCCGCATGGGCAACGAAAGGAGGAATGCCGCTGAAGGCGAGACCGGCGCCGACCGCGCCACCGAGCTTGAAGAAGGTACGGCGAGAGGGAGGGTTCGACATGTCGGATCCGTTCGGCGTTGAAGGCGGGGACCGGCGTGCAGCCCGCCAAACATATGACCTATCCGGATCCGAGGTCAAGATTCTTCGTAATTAATCCGATTACATATGAGCGTGCTCGGTGAGGTACTCCTGGAACGTGATCTCGCCGTCGCGGTGCTCGGGCGCCAGATGACCACCGTCGGCGTAGGCCCGGAACGTCTCCCCCGGCACCTTCAGCGGCACGATCCGCCGGAACCGCCCGTTCGCCTCGCCGACGGCCTGGGCCAGCTCGGTCGCCGTCAGGATCTCCGGGCCGCCGAAGTCCGGCACCCGGCCCGCCGGGTCGTCCTGCGCCAGCGACGTCAGCCGGCGAGCGAAGTCCCGGACGTCCACCGGCTGGAAGGAGACCCGCGGCACGGGCACCACGGGGAGCCGGGTCGCGCCCGCGAGGAGCGTCCGGACCAGGCCGTGGAACTGCGTCGCCCGCTGGATCGTGTGAGGCAGACCGGAAGAGGCGATGAGCTCCTCGGTCTCGTGCTTGGTCCGGTAGTAGCCGAGCGGGACGCGGTCGACGCCGACGATCGAGACGTAGACCAGGTGCGTGACGCCCGCCCAGCGGGCCGCTTCGACCAGCGTCGTGGCCAGCTCCGCTTCGCGCCCGAAGTAGTCGGTGGCGCAGTGGACGACGACGTCGACGCCGGCCACCGCGCTGTCGATGCCCCGCCCGGTCCGCAGGTCGCCGCGGACGACGTCCGGCGCGGCCCGCCTGCTCAGCACCCGGACCTCCTCGCCCGCCGCCCGCAGCCGCGCCACGACCGCCGAGCCGAGCTGCCCGGTGCCGCCGGTGACCAGGATCCGCACGTCGACCACCTCCGGCGCCATCCTGGCACGGCGGTGCCCGCCGGGAAAACGCCTTCCCGGCGGGCACCGCACGCTCTGCTCAGTTGCGGACGATGGTGAAGGTGGACGTCGTGTTGCGGATGTCCTGGTCGTTGTCGCTCAGCGTCAGCCCGGTGAAGGTCGCCGACCCGACGGCCGGGCCCTGGCCCGGTTCCGGCAGCTCGTTGGCCCAGATCCCGATCCCGGACTTGGCGTCGAAGGCGTCCCCGCTGCGGTGCGCGCCGGTGATCGACACGTTCGTCAGCACGGTGTCCTCGACCGGGTGCTCCGGCGTGGTGCCGTCGTACTTGGTCTGGAACATGATCCCGCTGTAGGTCGGGCTCTGGATGTCCACATCGGACACCCGGATGCCGCGGAACTCCTTCGACGCGGAGAACAGCCAGATCGCCGGGAAGGTCTGCTGGCCCCAGAAGTGGCCGCCGTCCCGGACGAGCGAGGCGTTCTGGACCGTCGTCGGCTGCGGCCCGAACCCGAGGAACGGGTAGCCGAAGTCGAGCGAGCTGATCGTGATCGCCGAATACGTCAGCGTGTCCGCGATGTAGAGGTTGCGGAAGGTGTTGTTGTACCCGCCGTAAACCGCCAGTCCGGCCGCGCGCCACGGGGTGAGCGAGGTCAGGTTCTCGAACACGTTGTCGTACTGGTTGCCCTGGTTGATGTCCGTGGCGGCGAACAGCGCGAAGCTGTCGTCGCCGGTGGACCGGGCCTCGTTGTTGGTGACGTGGTTGCCGGTGCTCCCGTTCGTGAGGTTGACGCCGTCGGCGAAGGTGTCGCGGATCCGGGAGTTCTTGATCGTGGTGTTGTCCACGTTCGTGCCCCAGACCATGACCACCTGGTGCTCGACCCAGATGTTGTCGATCGTCAGGTTGGCGACGTTCGTCAGGTTGAACACCTTGCCGGGGCCGTCGATGCGGGAGGTGTAGTTCCCGAACACCGCGAACCCGCTGAACGTCGACCCGTTCGCGCTCGCCTGCACGTCGATGCCGATGTCGGTGTTCTCCTGGCCCGAAGGCGCGGAGAACTTCGTGAACCACGGCCCGGCGCCGGTGACCGTCACCGCTTTGCCGTAGACGTTCAGCTTGCTCGACAGCGAGTAGTCCCCGGCCGGCAGGTAGACGCCGGTGAGCGTCGTGTCCTGGCGGACCTTGTCGAGGGCGTTCTGCACGTCCTGCTGCGTGAACCCGGCGGGCACCGCGAAGTGCGCCGGGTCGGGGTTCGCGACCGCGGTGGCCTGCTCGAAGTTCACGAAGTCGATCGCGTAGTTCGTGCTGTTGGCCGCGTCCTTCTGCAGCTTGATCTTGTGCCCGGCGGGCACGGTGGTGCCGAGCATCGTGCTGGCCTCGTCGTAGATGTGCCGCGGCCCGGCGCCCGGCGAGTTGCCCGGGCCGGTTTCGGCGCCGTAGAGCCACGCGTAGTGCGAGGTCAGGTCGATGGCTTTGAGGAACGTGCCGTCGACGTAGACGTTCAGCGTGGAGTCGATCCCGCCGCCGCCCGCCGAGTCCGGGATGGAGAACCGGGTGACGAGCGTGTTGGTGGACGCGCGGGTGGTGAACTCCACCGACGAGCCGGTCGAGTTCAGCGTCACGGCCTTGCGGCCCGACGCCTCGCCCGCGAGGTCGCCGATCGTGCGGTTCGGCCCGATCACCGAAGCCCCGCCGGCCACGACGCCGTCTTCGGCCTCGTACATGTCGTAAGGCATGTTCGCGCCCCGGCCGACGAACAGCGCCTGCGTGCTCGTGTTGTTGGCCTGCTTGACCGGCAGCTCGTTCGCGTCGGCGTCGACGACGGTCTTGACCGTGTACCGGCCGTTGGCGGCGGTCCACGTGCCGACGGTCACCGGTGCCGCGGTGGCTCCCGCGGCGATGGTGCCGGTGTAGCTGCCGGTCAGGGTCTTGACGACGGTGCCGTTCTGGTCGGCGATCGTCACCGTGACGCCGTGGGCGCCGCTCGCGCTCGCGATCGTGCCCTGGTTGCGCAGGGTCGTGGTGAACGTGACCGTGTTGCCCGCGGACGGGTTGTTCGGCGACCACGCCGTGGCCGCGACGAGGTCGGAGCTCTGCACCGGGCTGACGACCAGGGCCGTCGAGCTCGTGTAGGAGTTGTTGTCCTCGTTCTGCTCGATGACGGCGTTGGCCTCGTCGACCTTCGCGGTCAGCTGGTAGCTGCCCGCGTCCCGGGTGCCGATGTTCGCCGACACGGTCGTCGACGCCCCGGCGGCCAGCGCGCCGACGTTCGCGGTGCCGACCTTGGTGGTGCCCAGGTAGAGGTTCACGTTCGTGGCGCCCGAAGCGGCCGTGCCGATGTTGCGGACCGTCGCCGACGCGGTGATCGCGTCGGTCTCGACCGGGTTCTGCGGCGACCAGGACACGCCCGAGACCGTCAGGTCCGGGTTGGGCGCGGGCACACCGAAGACCTGGAACTCCGCGGCCTGCCCGCCGCCGGCGCCGGAGTTGGCGGTGACGCGCAGGCGGACGTCGGCGACGCGGCCGCTCACCGGGATGGTGACGGTGTTGCCGCTGTTCGGGTCGAAGCTGTAGGTCTGCGCGGCGGACAGCGTCGTGAACGCGGTCGAACTCTGCTCGCGGCCTTCGACGGCGATCGTCTGGGTCCGCGGGCCCCACGCGGGGTCCGGGTTGAGCTTGACGGTGACGTGGTCGACGTCGGCGTTGGAGCCGAGCGCGACGGTCAGCAGGTTCGGGTAGGTCCCGCCGCCGCCTTCCCAGTACGTCGTCAGGGAGTCGTCGTTGGCGTTCGTGGCGACGAAGGTGAACTGCGCCGAGGACGCCGTGATCGGCTTGCCCAGCGCGAGGTTCGTCCCGGACTGCGTGCCGGTGCGGGTCACGGTGTTGCTGTTCGCCGACTGGTTGCCCGCGGCGTCCTTCGCGCGGACGTAGTAGGCGACGGTCGTGCCGTCCGGCTGGGTGTCGGTGTAGGTCAGGACGGTCCCGGCGACGCTGCCGCGGAGCTGGCCGTTGGCGTAGACGTCGTAGCCGGTGACGCCGGTGTTGTCGGTCGAAGCGGACCAGGTGAGCCGGATCTGGCCGCTCGCCGGCTGGGTGTAGGCGAGGTTGCCGGGCGCGGACGGCGGTTGCGTGTCCCCGCCGGCCGGCCCGTGCACCTCGAACTCCGAGAGCTGCGCGGCGGGCCAGCCGGTGTTGGCCGTGACGTTCAGCCGGACGTACCGGGTGTTCCCGGTGACGTCCACGGTCACGGTGTTGCCGGTCGCGGGGTCGAAGCGGTAGCCGGCCGAGGCCTTCAGATCGCTGAAGCCGGTGCCGGTGGTGCTGCCCTGCACGCTGAAGGTCTCGGTGCGGGCCTCCCAGTTCGACGGCAGCTTGAGCACCAGCTGGGCGATGGCCGACGTCGTGCCGAGGTCCGCCTGGATCCACTGCGGGAACTGGTTGTTCGTGCTTTCCCAGTAGGTGGCCTGGTTGCCGTCGCCGACGTTCACCGCCGGATATTCGCCGAGCTGGCTGCTGGCGGTGTAGGTCGCGGAGGCGGCCTGGGCCGCGGGGTGGACGGCGGAGGCCGCGGGGGTGGCGGCCGGGGCGGCGCTCGCCGCCACGGCGGGCGCGGCCAGGAGGAGGGACAGGGCGGCGTAGGTCGCCGCGCGCGACAGGAGTCGCTTCGTTCTCATGGGGTCCTCGGATCCGGGGAGGAGGGGAGACGCGTGGGGACGGCAGAACCAGGGAACGGGCACGCGCGGACCGGACCCGGGGGCGCGCGCGGGCAGCACGGGACAGCCGTCATGGGCACCTCTTCGTCGAGGGCTGGGCGGGATCTTCCTGACGTCTGCTGTGATTTCTCGCGCTGTTGTCAGGTTCTTGCACTGATTCGTTCAAGAGTTACCGTGACGGGGGTCTCAAGTCAACGCCCGGCCGCGAAAAAGGCCTCCTCGCGGGGGATGCGAGGAGGCCTTGGGGAGCTTCGGTCAGGAGTGGACGGCGCCCAGCCGGATCGCCCGGGTGCCCGGGGCGTTGACCGGGTCGCCGCAGTGCGCGCAGACGGTCGCCGGTTCCAGCACCTCACCGCAGGCGTGGCGCCAGAGCGTGGGCGGCTCGCCCTCGTGGACGTACTTGTCGCCCCAGGCCATCAGGCCGAGCAGGATCGGCTGCAGCGCGCGGCCGGCTTCGGTCGGGTAGTACTCGAAGCGCGGCGGGTGGTCTTCGTACTGGCGCTTCTCGAGCACGCCGGCGTCGACGAGCTTGCGCAGCCGTGCGGCGAGGATGTCGCGGCTGGCGCCGGTGTTTTCGGCGATCTGGTTGAACCGCCGCTCCCCCAGCATGATCTCGCGCAGCGCGAGCAGGCTCCACCGTTCGCCGACGACCTCGAGGGCCTCGGCGACCGAGCATTCGCGACCACGCCGGGTCATGCCACCTCCCTGGGGTTGAAAATCCAACCTAGCACTTCAGTCGCGTGTGACCTGGCGTACAGGTGAGTTGTGTAATCCAACTTACTCGGCGTATACCGAAGACATCCCCGATCTGCGAGGAGGCAGACGCCATGACGGACGCGGTGATCGTCGACGCGGTACGGACCCCGATCGGCAAGGGCAAGCCGAACGGTTCACTGGCCGGGGTGCACCCGGTCGACCTGCACGCCCACGCGCTCCGCTCGCTCGTCGAGCGCACCGGCGTCGACCCGGCCCGGATCGACGACGTGATCAGCGGGGCCGTCGGCCAGATCGGCGAGCAGAGCATGAACACCGCCCGCTGGGCCGCGCTCGCCGCGGGCCTGCCGGAGTCGGTGCCTGCGGTGACCGTCGACCGGCAGTGCGGCAGCAGCCAGCAGGCCGTCCACTTCGCCGCGCAGGGCGTCATCGCCGGCGCGTACGACGTCGTGATCGCCTCCGGCGTCGAGTCGATGAGCCGGGTGCCGATGGGCAGCCAGGTGGCCGGGCGCGACCCGTTCGGCACGCAGGTCGCCGCCCGCTACCCCGACGGCCTGGTGCCGCAGGGCATCAGCGCGGAGCTGATCGCCGCGAAGTGGGGCTTCAGCCGGGCGCAACTGGACGAGTTCTCCGCGGAAAGCCACCAGCGGGCGGCGAAGGCGTGGGCGGACGGGAAGTTCGCCGGCGAGGTCGCGCCGCTCAAGGCGCCCGGCCCGGACGGCGTGCTCGTCGACGTCACGACCGACGAGACCGTGCGGCCGTCGACGACCCCGGAGATCCTCGGCGGGCTGAAGCCGGCGTTCCGCGCCGACGTCTGGGAGCAGCGGTTCCCCGAGCTCGGCTGGCACGTGACGGCCGGGAACTCCTCGCCGATCAACGACGGCGCCGCGGGGCTGCTGCTCACCAGCTCCGAGACGGCGAAGGCGCTCGGGCTGCGGCCGCGCGCGCGGATCCACAGCTTCGCCGTCGCCGGCGACGACCCGCTGTACATGCTGACCGGCGTCATCCCCGCCACCCGCAAGGTCCTCGCCCGGGCCGGGCTGTCCGTGGGCGACATCGACGCGTTCGAGGTCAACGAGGCGTTCGCCAGCGTCGTGCTCGCGTGGCAGGCCGAGATCGGCGCGGACCTGGCGAAGGTCAACGTCAACGGCGGCGCGATCGCCCTCGGCCACCCGCTCGGCGGCAGCGGCGCTCGGCTGATGACGACGCTGCTGTCGGTGCTGGAGCAGACCGGCGGCCGCTACGGCCTGCAGACGATGTGCGAGGCGGGCGGCCTCGCCAACGCCACGATCATCGAGCGCCTGGACTGACGGGCCAGGTACGCCCGCAGCGCCGCCACGGCTCCCCCGGGATCCGTGGCGGCGACCGGGAACACCTCGTCGAAGCCGAGGTCGAGCAGGTCCGCGCGCGTGTTCTTCAGCCGGCCGCCGAGGACCACCGGCAGGCGGGCGAGCGCCGGGTCGGCGCGCACGCGGCGCAGCACGTCGGCGCCCGAAGCGCCGTGCACAGTGGACAGCACCAGGCAGTCCGGCCGTACGCGGCGGCAGGCGTCGAGCGCCTCGGCCGCCACGCACACGGTGTGGCCCTCGCGTTCGAGGACCACCTGCAACGCGACCAGGCTCCACGCGTCCGCGTCCAATCCCGACAGCACGACTTTCACCCCGGGCAGAGCGGCGAGCCCGCCCGGAAAATACGTCAGTCGGGTTCGGGTGGCTCTTCGACGCCGTCGCGGTCGGCCCACTCCAGCAGCGGATCCAGCGAAAACACGGCTTTGTCCATGCCGGCGTGGAGGTCGCCGAGCTCGGCGAAGCGGGCAGGGACCGTCGCGATGGTGAAGTCGCCCGGCTCGGCGTCGTCGACCTCGTCCCAGCGGATCGGCGTCGACACCGTGCCTTCCGGGTTGCCGCGGACCGAGTAGGCGCTGGCGATCGTGTGGTCGCGGGCGTTCTGGTTGTAGTCGACGAAGAGGGTGCGCGGGTCGCGGTCCTTGCGCCACCAGGTCGTGGTGACGTCGTCGGGCGCGCGGCGTTCGACCTCGCGGGCGAAGGCCAGCGCCGCGCGGCGGACGTCGGAGAAACCCCAGCGGGGTTCGATGCGGACGTAGACGTGCAGGCCGCGGCCACCGGAGGTCTTGGGCCAGCCGACCGCGCCGAGCTCGTCGAGGACCTCGTGCGCCACGTGCGCGACCCGCCGGACGCGGTCGTAGCCGCAGTCGGGCATCGGGTCGAGGTCGATGCGCCACTCGTCGGGCTTTTCGGTGTCGGCGCGCCGGGAGTTCCACGGGTGGAACTCCACAGTGGACATCTGCACCGCCCAGGCGACGTGCGCCAGCTCGGTGACGCACAGCTCGTCGGCGTGCCGGTTGTAGCGCGGGAAGGTCACCCGGACGGTCTCCAGCCACGGCGGCGCGCCGTTCGGGACGCGCTTCTGGTGGACCTTCTCCCCCGCCACGCCGGACGGGAACCGGTGCAGCATGCACGGCCGCTCGCGCAGGGCGTTGACGATGCCGTCGCCCACCGAGAGGTAGTAGTTGACCAGGTCGAGCTTCGTCTCGCCGCGGGCCGGGAAGTAGACCCGGTCCGGGTTCGAGATCCGCACCGTGTGCGGGCCGACTTCCAGCTCGATCGCCGCCGACTTCTGCGCCATGGCCAGACCGTAGCCCAAAAACCGCGTTACGGTGGGCCGGTGAGCCTCCCGCCGGACGGGCACGTCCACACCGAGTGGTCCTGGGACACCGTCACCGGGTCGATGATCGGGTCGTGCGAGCGGGCGCTCGAACTGGGGTTGCCGTCGGTGGCGTTCACCGAGCACGCCGACCTCACGCCGTGGCTCATCCCCGAGCCGGTCCGGCCGCTGCTGCCGGACCACTTCCGGGTGCGGTTGCGGCCCGACGGTGTCCTGGAGCCGCCGGACCTCGACGTTCCGGGCTACCTGGCGTGCGTCGCCGAGTGCCGCGAACGGTTCCCGTCGCTGCGGATCCTCTCCGGGGTCGAGCTGAGCGAGCCGCACTGGCACCGCCCGCGCGCCGACGCGCTCCTCGCGGCCCACGACTTCGACCGGGTGCTGGGCTCGGTGCACTCCCTGCCCGGCGACGACGGGCACTACCACGAACTGACCGTCGTGTCGGGCCGGCCGCCCGGCGACATCCTGCGGGCCTACCTGTCGGAGGTGCTCGCGCTGGTCGAGTCGACGGCGGAGTTCGCGGTACTCGCGCACATCGACTACGCGCTCAGATCGTGGCCGGCCGAAGGGCCGCCATTCGTCGCGCAGGACTTCGAGGAGGAGTTCCGGATCGTGCTGCGCGCCCTCGAGGCGAGTGGCCGTGCCCTGGAGGTCAACACCCAGGTGCCGCTGCCGGGTGAGGTGGTGCGCTGGTGGTTCGAGGCCGGCGGGGAGGCGGTCGCGTTCGGCAGTGACGCGCACGAGCCCGGCCTGGTCGGCCGCGGCTTCGCGGAGGCGGCGGCCTTGGTGGAGTCGTGCGGCTTCCGCCCGGGCCGCACGCCGCACGACTTCTGGCGCCGCTGACCGCTCAGGCCAGGGCGTGCCGGCCGTAGGCGCGGGACTCGGCGCTCTGGTCGAGCAGCCTCGCGGCGACCCGGCCGATCGCCGCGTCCAGGTCGGCGCGGTTGCCCGTTCCCCAGTCGCCGAGGCGGTCGGCGAGCCAGTCGTGCCAGGCGCCGACGACCTTCGCGAACTCCTCCCGGCCCGGCTGGGTCAGCTCCCAGCCGTCGCGGACGTAACGCAGGTGACCGGTCAGCTCCAGGCGGTTGAACGCCGGTTCGAGGACCTGGGCCGGGACGCCGAAGTACTCGCCGATCGCCCGGAGCGTCGCCGGCTCGCCGCGGCGTTCGCGCAGGTGGACCTGCAGCAGGCACCAGATGCCGCCTTCGTCCAGCTCGGTCCCCGCCCGCGAGACGATCGCCGGGGCGACCTTGCGGCGTTCCCGGAAGAACAGCGTCGCGACCGCGCGTTCCAGCTCGCGGTCGTCCGTGCGGGCTTCCGGCATCGCGAAGCCGTCGCCGAGGTCCGGGGCCGCCGCGCGGGCCGTGTCGCGTAGCGGGACCTCCTTGAGGAAGAACGCCAGGACCAGGGCCACCAGCCCGACCGGCGCCGCCGCGAGGAACACGACGTGCAAGGAGTCGCTGTACGCCTTGATCACCGGCGCGGACACCGCGCCCGGCAGCGCGTGCAAAGCGGTGGGTACTTGCAGAGCCCGAGGATCGACGCTCGGCGGCAACGAAGCGACCGCCGCGGCCAGGTTCGGCGTCAGCTGGTTGGCGTAGACCGTGCCGAAGATCGCCGCGCCGAACGAGCTGCCGATCGAGCGCAGGAACGTCACCCCGGACGTCGCGACACCCAGGTCGGCGTAGTCGACGGTGTTCTGCACGGCGATCGTCAGCACCTGCATGCCGAGCCCGATGCCGAGGCCGAGCACCGCCATGTACGCCGACGCCTCCCAGAACCCGGTGTCGGTGTCGAGCCGCGAGAGCAGGTAGAGCCCGATCGTCATGCCCGCGGCGCCGGCCAGCGGGAAGATCTTGTACCGCCCGGTGCGGCTCACGGCGTTGCCCGCCGCGATCGACGCGACGAGCAGCGCCAGCACCATCGGCAGCAGCCGGACCCCGGACGTCGTCGCCGACGTGCCCTGCACGTACTGCATGTACGTCGGCAGGTACGACAGCGCGCCGAGCATCGCGAACCCGACGACGAAGCTCATGATCCCGCCGACGGTGAACACCGGGTTGCGGAACAGCCGCATCGGCAGCATCGGTTCCTTCGCCCGCAGCTCCACGAAGACGAACGCGGCCAGCAGCACCACCGACCCGGTCGCCATCCCGATGATCGTCGGCGAGCCCCACGCGTACTGCGTGCCGCCCCAGCTCGTGACGAGCGTGAGGCCGGTGGCGGCGAGGCCGATGAGCAGGATGCCCAGGTAGTCGATCACCGGCTTGATCGCTGCGCGGGCGTTCGGCATCGCCGACGACGCCACCACCAGCACGACGACGACCAGCGGGATGTTGACGTAGAACGCCCAGCGCCAGGACAGGTGGTCGACGAAGAACCCGCCGAGCATCGGCCCGGCCACGGTCACCACGCCGAACACCGAGCCGAGTACGCCCTGGTACTTGCCGCGCTCGCGCAGCGGGACGACGTCGGCGATCAACGCCGTCGAGGTGACCATCAGCCCGCCGCCGCCGAGGCCCTGCACGGCGCGCCAGACGATCAGCCAGACCATGCTGTCGGCGAACCCGGCGCAGAACGAGCCGACGCCGAACACGATGACCGACAGCTGGAACATCAGCTTGCGGCCGAAGAGGTCGCCGAGCTTGCCGACGACCACGGTCATGATCGTCTCGGCCAGCAGGTAGGACGTCACCACCCAGGACAGGTGCCCGGCGCCGCCGAGGTCGCCGACGATGGTGGGCAGCGCGGTGCCGACGATGGTCTGGTCCAGCGCGGCCAGCAGCATCCCCAGCAGCACGGCACCGAACACGGCGTTGACCCGGGCCTTGCTCAGCGGCGCGGGTCCCGGCTCCCGGGCGACCTCCGCGGTGGCCGTCATCCGCACCCTCCTCGCTCGGCCTCCGAGGCTAGTGCGCGCCGTCCACTGTGGATAGCCACTCGTTCCGGTGACGCAGGGTCAGTTCGAACGGCTCGAACCCCTGCGCGCGGTAGAAGGCGATCGCCGGTTCGTTCGCGGCGTAGGCCGTGACGAGGATTTCGTTCGCCCCCTTTTCCCGCGCCCAGGCGAAGAACGCGGCGACCAGTTCGGCGCCGATCCCCGACCGGCGGTGCGCCGGGCCGACGCGCATGCTCTCCAGCACCGCGGTCACCGCGCCGGGCCGCAGCTCGTTCGGGGGGCGCAGCCGGCCGATCAGGTGCCCGCCGCCGGCCAGCAGGCACAGGCAGTCCGGATCGTCGACCAGCTTCGCGTAGTAGGCGGCGCCTTCGCGGTCCGGCCAGCCCAGGTCCATGCGCGGGTCGTGCTGCCCGGCGTCTTCGGCGAACAATCCGGCGGCCGACTCGACGAGTTCGGGGACGTCTTCGGGAGCGCAAACGGAAACAGTCATACCCAGCACCGTAACCGCGTGATTTTTCGGAGTAAATATCAACTTTCAGGGCTGTAGACGAGCGAGGCTTTCCAAGGCGAGCTGTTCCAGATGGCCTGCCGCGGCGGCACTTCCGCCCGCGGCGTGGAAGGACGCCGCCACGGTCTCCGCCGCCCGCCGGTACGCCGGCTCGGTCAGCACCTCCCCGATCGCCGCCGCGACGCGCTCGGCGTCGGCGCGGCCGAACCGCAGCCGGATGCCCGCGCCCGCGGCCACCACCTGCGCGGCCACGATCGGCTGGTCGTCGCGGATCGGGGCGACGACCAGCGGCAGGCCGTGCCACAGCGCTTCGCAGACGGTGTTGTGGCCGGCGTGGCACAACACCGCGTCCACCCGAGGCAGCAACGCCAGCTGCGGAACCCGCGGCAGCACCAGGACGTTCGGCGGCACCGGGCCCAGTACTCCGCCGGGGTCGACGAGCACCGCGCGCGCGTCCAGGCCGGCGAACGCCTCGGCCGCGGTCGCCAGGAACCGGGCGCCCGCTTCGGTGTTGGCGGTGCCCAGCGAGACCAGCACCGTCTGCCGGAGCGGGTCGAGCCACTCCCACGGGAAGTCCGTTGTGGACGGACGCTCGCCCAGCGCCGGCCCGACGAGCCGCACCCGCGGCGGGAGCGCGGCCGCGCCGAGCAGTTCGCGGGTCGTGAACGCCAGGACGCCGTGCGGCGAGAACCGCGGATCGGCCGAACCGCGGCCGCCGGCGATCCGCGCGCGCAGCTCGCCCAGCAGCGAGCCGACCCAGTCGGCGACCTTCGGCATGCCCGCGAGGGGGTCGACCAGCTCCGCCGACGTCGTCGCCGACGTGACCCACGGCAGCCCGCGTGCCTCGGCCAGCAGGCCGCCGGCCAGCGCCTGCTGGTCGGCGACCACGACGTGCGGGGCGAACGCGTCGATCGCCGCCGCGACGCCGGGGGCCATCGCGTCGGCCAGCGGGACGAGGAAGTCCTCCCAGAGGAACCGCAGCGCGGCCGGTCCCTTGAGCCCGGCCGGGCGCGCGGGCGCTCCGGCCGGCAAGCCGCAGGAGAAGACCAGCGCGTCCGGGCCGGCCAGCTGCCAGAGCAGTTCTTCGTGCCCGGCCCAGGCGACCTCGTGCCCGCGCGCGGCGAGCTCGGCCGCGACGCCGGCGGCCGGGTTGACGTGCCCGACCAGCGGCGGGACGACGAACAGGAACCGGGCCACTACCGCGTCCGCACCGGGACGCGCGAGGTGTCGCGGACCCAGCCGAAGATCAGGTCGATCACCTCGGCGGTCCGCTCGACCAGCACCGAGTGGCCCTGGTCGGGCAGCACGACGCAGCGGCAGCGCTCCAGGTGCGTCTCGAAGTGCGACACCTGCTCGGCGAGGCCGGAGTCGCCGCCGAAGATGGCGAACACCGGGCAGCGCACGGCCGAGAGGTCGGCGGCGATCGTCGCGCTGCGCGGGATGTCCTCGGCGATCGTGGTGGTCTGGAGGATCTTGTTCGCCGCCTTCGACAGCCGCGCGGTGTGCGCGCCGTGGTTGTCGGCGATCCAGCCGATCACCTCGTCGATCGCCAGCCGGGTCTTCGCGTCGGCGAGGCCGGCGGCCATGTGCCGCGTCCACTCTTCCGTCGGCGGTTCCCCTTCGATGACGACGACGCTCGCCACCCGGTCCGGCCGGGCCGCCGCGAGCCCGAACGCGACCGACGCGCCGAAGGAGTTGCCGACGACGTGCACCGGCCGCGTCACCCCGCACGCGTCGAGGACCGCGACGAGGTCGCCGACGAACTCCTCGAGGTGGTAGCCGGACTCCGGGCGGGTCGTGCGGCCGTGCCCGCGCAGGTCGTACATCAGCACGTCGAGACCGCGCTCGGCGAACGCCGGGCCGAGCGTGAAGTAGTAGCTCGCGAGGCTGTCGGTGAGCAGGCCGTGCACGCACACGACGATCGGGGCGTCCCCGTCCAGCGGCACGTTTGGGGCGAGCCGCTGGACGTGGACGTCCAGCTCGCCGGCGCGGATCTTGCTCACGCCGTCGCCCGCAGCGAAGCGACGATGTAGCGGACGAGCTCGCCGACGGTCAGCGCGATGATCTCGTCGAGGTCGCGCTCGGCGATGAAGGTCGCGAAGTTGACGCGTTCGCCGTAGTGCTCCCGGAGCTGCCCGGACAGCGCCACCAAGTCGACGCTCTCCAGCTCGAGGTCGTCGTGGAAGGTCGTGTCCATCGTGATTTCGGCGTCATCGAGGCCGTACTCCTCGAGCAACTCCCGCAGCATGCCGCCGAGCTGGGTGAGCACGGTCGCTTCGTCCGTCGCCGTGGTCTCGATGCTCATTCCGCGGTCTCCTTCGTCTCTTCGGTCCAGGCCACGACGTAGCGCCGTGGCGGGGCGCCGGGCAGGCTCTCGACGTCGGTGCAGTGCACGAGGAAGTCGTTGCCGGCCGCGTGGACGGTCAGCGCGTCCGGCGCCGCCGCGACGACCTCGAAGTCCCGGGGCTCGCCGCGCAGACCGGTGCCGAGCAGCTTCGCCACGGCTTCCTTGGCCGTCCAGAACCGGGCGAACCAGCGCTCCGGGTCGCCGGACAGGCCGGCGAACAGGGCCTGCTCACCCGCGCCCAGTGCTGCGTCCACAGTGGACTCCTTGCGGGCGGCGACCTCTTCGACGTCGATGCCGCACCGCGCGTGCCGGGCGATCGCCACGCCGACCTCGCCGCGGTGGGCCACCGAAACCGTCAGCGGCGGGAGCACGCGGCCGTAGGCCCCGGTCGCGTGCGGGCGGCCGGCCTCGTCGTTGCCGATCCGCAGCTCGGCCGGGAACATCTCGGCTTCGCCGCGCGCCCACAGGAACTGGCGGACGGCGTCCTTCGCCGCGATCCGGCCGAGCAGCCACTGGCGCCGGCCGCGCGGCGGACGCCGGTCGTAGGCGTCGCGTTCGGCGCCCGCGAGGTAGTTGCGCATGATCAGCTCGCGGGTCGCCAGGTCCGGCCACTGCTCGTGCACCAGCGCCCAGCCGCCCGGCTGCTCGATCGACAGCGTCGAGCGCTCCGGCGTCCGGTCGGCCTGGCGGATGTGCGGGGTGCTGTCGAACCGGCGGTCGCGCCAGCCGGTGAACTCGGCCCAGACCTGTCCGCCGTGGACGAGCTGCATGTCGGCGTCGAGGAACTCCTCGCTCAGCCCGGTGATCTTGACCAGGCACTCCAGCCGCTCCCCCGGCGCCGGGTGCGGGCCGTGGAACCGGATCTCGCGCATGCCGACCGGGAAGACGGTGGTGCGCTCGCGCAGCCGGGACATGATCCAGTAGCCGAGCACCTGGCCGACGTTGTCGAGCAGCGCGCCGGGCGCGGCGGGGGTCGTCAGGACGGCCCGGACGTGCCGCTCGCCGACGGCCGTCAGCTCGGTGACGCCTTGGAAGCGCGGGCCGTGGAACATCCAGCGCTCGTCGTACAGCTGCGCCGCCGTCGTCTCGGGGACCTGCTCCGCCGACGCCGGGAACGCCCAGGGTGCGGGCGCGCCCGCCGGGTACGCCGGAGCGAGTTCGACGGTGGCCTGGGAGTAGCCGTCGAGGGCCGCGAGGACGCGGTCCGGGCCGAGCGGCCGGACGCGCACGCCGACCGTGACCGCCGGCACGGCCGTGATCCACTGGGTCAGCCGGACGTCGTGCACCGCGACCGCGCGGCGGCCGGGCGCGGCCTGCTCGGCGAAGCCCATCAGGTGGTCGATCACCGTGGTCGCCGGGACGACCGGCCAGCGGTCCCCGGGCTCGGCCTGGGGCGGCTGCTTGAAGAAGCAGTGGTCGAGCAGGTACGGCATCGCCTCGACCGACACGGTGAGCGTCGTGTCGAGCGGTTTCGGCGCCGGCAGGTGGCGGCCGGGCCGGGCGAGCACCGAGGAGGCCAGCTCGGCGGTGTCGGCCAGCAGGGCCGCGAACTCCGCGGCGAGCGGCCCCTTCGCGGCCAGTTCGTCCACAGTGGACTTCCCGACGGCCGGCAAGGCGATCCGCGCGCGGACGCCGTCGTCCAGGGAGATCAGCCGGCCGCCGAGGTCGAGCTTGACGGCCTTGTGCGGGGCCGGGCGGTCGCCGGGCAGCCGCGCGAAGTCGAGGCCGAGGCCGTCGGCCCACAACGCGGTCGCGACGCGGCGCAGCTGGGCGAGGCCGGGCCGGTGCGCGGAGTGCGCGGCCACGACCAGGTGGTCTTCGCCGTGCAGGGTGTCGCCGACCAGCGAGCCGAGCTGGCCCGCGCCGACCTGCACGAACGCCCGGACCCCGGCCGCGTGCAGCGCGCGCACGAGCGGCCGGAACCGGACCGGCTCCAGCAGGTGCCGCACAAACAGCTCGCGGACCCCCGCCTCGGTGGCCGGGTACTCCGACACCGTGGTCGCCGACCAGAGCGGCACCCGCGGCGGATGCAGAGTGAAGCGGGCCGCCGCCTCGCGGATGGGGCCGAGGTAGGGCCGCAGCATCGGCGTGTGGAACCCGGACCGGAACGGCAGCACCTGGGCCACGATCCCGGCGTCGCGGAAGCGCGTCACGAGCGTTTCCACCGCCGTCGCGGGGCCGCAGATCATGGCCTGGTTGGGCGAGTTGTCGTGGGAGAGCACGACGTCCGTACGCCCGGCCAGCTCCTCGAGCACGCGGGGCGCGGGCGCGCCGACCGCGGCGAACGCGAGGCCGGGGACGACGAGCGCGTCCGGGTCGAAGCCGGCGAGGAACGCGTCGACCTCTTCTTCGGCGTGAACGCCGGCGACGGCCATCGCCGTCCACTCGCCCAGGCTGTGGCCGGCGACGGCGTCCGGCGTGACGCCCATCCGGCCGAGCGCGGAGCTGAGCAGCCGGCCCAGTTCGAACACCGCGGTGCCCTGGCGGCCGACGTCGCCGACCTCGACGTCGTCGTGGTCCCACGGGAGGCCGAAGTGGCGGGCGACGTCGGCGCAGTTGAGCGCCAGCTCCGACTCCAGGCCGGGGAAGACGAAGGCGAGCTTGCCGCCGCCCGGCCCGAGCAGCGGGCGGTCGGCGAACCAGACGTCGTTGCGGCCGCGCCACGGCTTTCCCCGGCCGACCGCCTTGCGAGCCAGCGCCAGGCGCTTTTCGGTCGGGTCGACGACGCCGAGCCGGACGGGCCCGTCGCCGGTCCCCCGCGTTCCGGGCCGGTCGAGCAGGTCGCGCAGCTCGTCGACGCTGCGGGCCGCGAGCCGCAGCACGCGTTCGGGCTCGCGGACGACGACCGGCGTGGCGCGCCCGGGCGCCTGTTCGAGGAGGACGTGGGCGTTGATCCCGCCGAACCCGAACGCGTTGACCCCGGCCCGGCGCACCGGCGTATCCCAGTCCTTCGCGGTGTCCAAAGTGGAGAACCGGGTCTTCGCCAGCGCGGGGTGCGGGTCGTCGCAGTGCAGGGTGGGCAGCAGGACCCCGTGGTGGACGGCCAGGGCCGCTTTGACCAGCCCGGCGATCCCGGCGGCGGGCATCGTGTGCCCGATCATCGACTTCACCGAGCCGAGGACCGCCGCGCCTGCGGGCCCGAAGACCTCTTCCAGGGTGGCGAGTTCGGCCGCGTCGCCGGCCGGGGTCGCCGTCCCGTGGGCTTCCAGGAGCCCGATCGAGTCCGGGTCGGCCGGGTCGAGCCCGGCCGCGGCCCACGCCTGGCGGACCGCGCGGACCTGGCCGCCGGAGTCCGGGTTGGCGAGGCTGGCGGTCCGCCCGTCGGAGGCGACGCCGGTGCCGGTGATCACGGCGTACACGCGGTCGCCGTCCCGCTCGGCGTCGGCCAGGCGCTTGAGCACGACGACACCGGTGCCTTCACCGATGAGCACGCCGTCGGCGTCGCGGTGGAACGGGCGGATGCGCTCCGACGGCGACAGCGCGCCGAGCTGCGTGAACACGCTCCAGAAGGTGATGTCGTGGCAGTGGTGGACACCGCCGGCGAGCACGACGTCGCAGCGGCCGGACGCGAGTTCGCGCACGGCGTGGTCGACGGCGATCAGCGAAGACGCGCAGGCGGCGTCCACGGTGTACGCCGGGCCGCGCAGGTCGAGGCGGTTGGCCAGCCGGGACGCGGCGAGGTTGGGCACGAGCCCGATCGCGGACTCCGGTGCCTCCGGGCCGAGCTGGTCGGTGAAGGCCTGGCGGACGGCGTCGAGCCGGTCCGCGCCGAGTTCCGGCAAGAGCTCACCGAGCGTCCGGACGAGCTGGCTCGCCGTCCGGACGCGCTGGTCGAGCCGGACCAGGCCGGGCGTCAGGTAGCCGCCGCGGCCGAGGACGACACCCACTTTCGCGCGGTCGGCGGGCAGCCGGTCCGGGCCGCCGGCGTCGGCGACGGCCTGCGCCGCGACCCGCAGCGCGATCAGCTGGTCGGGTTCGGTGGCGGGCACCGAGTTCGGCATGATCCCGAAGCCGGTGACGTCCACTTCGGCCAGTTCGTCGACGAACCCGCCGCGGCGGCAGTAGACGCGGTCGGCGCGCCGCTCGTCGGGGGCGTAGTGGATGTCGTCCCACTTCTCGGGCGGGACGTCGGTGATGGCGTCGACGCCGCCGACGAGGTTGCGCCAGTACGCCGCGAGGTCCGGGGCGCCGGGCAGCAGCACCGACATCCCGACAATGGCCACCCGCGTCTCCGTCACCACCGTCACCACCCGGAAGCGGTGTGGACGACGGCGGCGACGTCCTGGCGGCCCCAAGCGAGCTCCCGCAGCAGGCCGAGGGTGCCTTCGTCCGGGTCGATCAGCTCGATGCCGCGGCGGGCGTAGTCGCGCATCAGCTCCGGCGTCACCATGCCGTCGTGGTCGCCGGTCGGGGCCCACGGTCCCCAGTGGACGGTCACCGCCCGCCCGGCGGGCCACCGGCGGCCGAGGGTTTCGAGGGCGTCGTTGGCGGCGGCGTAGTCCGACTGGCCGCGGTTGCCGAGCGTCGCGGCGATGCTGCCGAAGAGCACGACGAACTTCGGTTCGTCGGGCAGGTCGGCGGTGGCCTCGAGGAGCGTCCGGGCACCGTCCACTTTGGTGCCGTAGACGCGGGCGAACGACTCGGGCGTCTTCTCGGCGACGAGCTTGTCCTCGATGACGCCGGCGGCGTAGACGATGCCGTCGAGCCGGCCGTACTCGGCGTGGATCTCCTTGACGGCCCGGTGCACGGCTTCGGCGTCGAGCATGTCGACGGACTGGTAGCGCACCGGGCTGCCGAGGTCTTCGAGCTGCTTGAGCGTCGTGCGGACTTCGCGTTCGCCCTGGACGCGTCGGACGGTCTTCTCGATTTCGGCGGGGGTCTTCAGGCCCTTTTCGATGAGGGCAGCTCGCAGGGCCTTGGCGTCCTGGGCGTGCGGGAACTCGTCGTCCTCGGCCGGGACGGGGGTGCGGCCGAGGAGTTCGACGCGGCAGCGGGTCGCCGCGGCGAGGGTGGTGGCGAAGCGGGCGGTGATGCCCTTGGCGCCGCCGACGAGAAGGACGACGGAGTCGCGGTCCAGGCCGATGGCGGCCGCTTCGGCGGCGCCGTCGCCGGCCGGGCCCGCACCGCTGCTGCCCAGGAGGCCGAGGGTCTGCTCGGTGGGCTCGAGTCCGCGCCGGTGCACGCCGTCCCGGATGACGACGGGTTCGCGGTCCACAGTGGACAACTCGGCAACCAGCTGGGCGGCGTCGGCGTGTTCGACGACCCGGGCGAGGGTGCCTGGGTACTCGCGGGAAATGCTGCGGTGGAAGCCGCGGAGCCCTTCGGCGGGTCCGGCGGTGAGCAGCCATCGAGGCCCTTGCGCGAGAATCGCTTGGTAGAGCGGGAAGGCGGCTGGCAGGACGGCGTCGCCGCCGGGGAGGTGGAGGTAGCCGTCGAAGCCGGCGCGGACGTCGTCGCCGATTTCGGCTTCGGCGCCGTGGGCGGTGAGTTCCGCGCGGACGGCTTCGGCTCGGACGCCGGAGCCGAGCACGAGGAACCGGCTCCCGGCGAGGTCGGGAGTGGTGGCCGGGGCGAGGTCGAATTCGGTCATGACGTACCGCTTCGGCGCGACGATCACCGGCCGCGGTTCGGAGCGGTCGACGGCGGGCTCACCGTGGTTCGCCGCGGGCTCGCCTCCCGCGCCGAACATCTCGGCGATCCCCGCGGCCGTGCGCGCCTTCGCGAGTTCTTCGACGTCTCCCGCGCCGAGGCGAACCGTCAGCTCCCCCGCGATCTCGGCGCGCTTGATCGAGTCGATGCTCAGGTCGGCTTCCAGGTCGAGGTCCGGCTCGATCATCTCCACCGGATAGCCCGTCCGGGCGCCGATCACCTCGACCACGGTCTCCAGCACCGAGCGCCCCGATGTGGCGCTAGGTGCATCAGACGCCACAGTGGGGCGCGCCGCGCCGACCAGTTCGGCGATCGCCGCCGCCGTGCGAGCCTTCGCGAACTCCTCGATGTCGCCGCCGGCCAGGCCCAGCCGGGTGGCCAGCTCGCCCGCGATCTCCACCCGCTTGATCGAGTCCACGCTCAGGTCGGCTTCCAGATCGAGGTCCGGCTCGATCATCTCCACCGGATAGCCCGTCCGCTCCCCGATCACCTCGACGATCGTCTCCAGCACCGGCCGCTCGGCCGGCACCTGAACCGCCACCGGAACCGGCAGTGCCTCGAGGACCGGCACCGGCGCCGGCACGGCAACCGGCGCCTCACTGCCGAGGTACCCGAGCAGCACGTCCCGCTGAGCGGCGATCATCTCCCGGCTCGTGCGCAGGAAGTCGGTGACCATCGCTTCCGCGGTCGACTCCGGCACGGCGGCCGGCAACCCGAGCGAGACGCGCGAAGCCGGACGCAAAGCTCCCGCCGGGATGGCACCGTCGGCGGTGCGGAGGAGGTGGCCGTCGACCGTCCACCCGGGACGCTTCGAACGCGGCACGGACGCCGCGTCGACCGCGTCGCGGCCGCGGAACAGCCAGCCCGTCTCGACGCCGACGCCGGCCACCGCCAGCTGCGCCAACGCGCCCAGGAAGCCCGGCAGGCCGCGGCGGCCCGGCTGTTCGAACCCGACCGTCCGGTGCGGCCGGTCGCCGAGGATCGCGCCGACCTGCCTGGCCAGCACCACCCCCGGCCCGGCCTCGACGAACACCCGCGCGCCGGCCGCGTACATCGCCTCGATCTGCTCGACGAACCGGACCGGCGACCCGACCTGCGCGGCGAGCTCGCCGCGGATCTCGTCCGGGGACTCCGGGTACGGCGCCGCGGTCCGGTTCGCATAGACCGTGACGGCGGGCCGCACGACGCCGATCGCGTCGAGGTCGCGGCCGAACGTCTCCCCCGCCGCCGCGACCAGCGGGCTGTGGAACGCGCACGCGACCGGGAGCCGCTTGGCGCCGAACCCCGCCGCGCGCAGCTGCCCGACCGCGGCTTCGACATCCGCGGTCGGACCGGAGATCACCGTCTGCGAGGGCGAGTTGTGGTTGGCCGGCACCACAGCGGAGCTGATGAGCACCGAACCAACAGCTGACGCCGACGCCGAGACCGCCGCCATCGCGCCCGGGTCGCCCGCCGGGATGGCGCCGAGGATGGCCGCCGCTCGTGCGTGGCTGGCGTGCAGCAATGCCTCCGGCGTCAACGCGCCCGCGGCGGCGAGCGCCGTCAACTCGCCGTAGCTGTGGCCGCCGACCATCGCGGGCCGGACACCGGCGCGGGTCAGCAGCCGGAACGCGGCCAGGCCGGTGAGACCGAGCGCGGGCTGGGCGACGCGGGTGTCGGTCACGCTGTCGGCGAGGGCTTGCCGCGCGGCTTCGCCGAACACCGCCGGGCCGAACACGACGTCGGCGGTCGGCGGGTCCAGCCGCAGGTACCGCTGCAGCTCCGGGAAGGCGACGAAGAGCTCGGCGAACATGCCCGGCCGCTGGCTGCCCTGGCCGGGGAACAGCACCGCGACTTCGCCGGGTTCGGCGTCGTCGGCGCGGTGCACGCCCGGGGCGTCCTGGCCCGCGAGCGCCTGCCGCAGCAACCCGGTCAGCTCGTCGACAGTGGACGCCACGACCGCGAGCCGGACCGGCCGGCCCTGAGCGCGCAGCGACGCCGAAAGCGCGAGGTCCCGCAGCCGCCACGGCTGCTGTCCCGCCGGGACGTCCGAAGCCAGCGCCAGCAGGTCGCGGACCGCGGCGTCGCTGCCGAAGACGAACAGCTCGGCCGGCCACTCGTCCGCGGAGAGCGCCGGCGGAACGCTGTCGTGCGCGCCGAGCACGACGTGGAAGTTGGTGCCGCCGAAGCCGAACGCGCTCACCCCGGCGATCCGCTCGGCGGGTGGCGCGGCCCACGGCTGCGCGGCTGTCTGGAACACGAACGGGCTCGTCTCGGCGTCCCACGCGGGGTTCGGCTCGGACAGGTGCAGTGTCGGCGGTTTGACGCCGGTGTGCAGGGCCAGCGCGGTCTTGATCAGCCCCGCCAGTCCCGCGGCGCACTTGGTGTGCCCGATCTGGGACTTCACCGACCCGATCGTGCAGCCGCCCGGCGTAGCGCCGGCCTCGGTGAACACCTTCGTCAGCGTGCCCAGCTCGGTCCGGTCGCCGACGACGGTCCCGGTGCCGTGCGCCTCGACCAGCCCGACGCGCGCGGGCGAGACGCCGGCGTTGCGGTACGCGCGGGTCAGCGCGGTGTGCTGGCCTTCCGGCCGGGGCGCCGTGAGGCCCAGCGCGCGGCCGTCGGACGCCGCCCCGACCCCCTTGATCACGGCGTAGACGCGGTCACCGTCGCGTTCGGCGTCGGCGAGCCGCTTCAGCGCGACGCAGGCGACGCCTTCGCCGAGCGCGATGCCGTCGGCCGCGCTGTCGAAGGTCGCCGAGCGGCCGGTCGGCGAGAGGGCGTGCGCCGAGGCGAACAGCAGGTAGTCGTTGATGCCGTTGTGCAGGTCCGCGCCACCGCACAGCACGAGGTCGCTGGTGCCGGCCGTCAGCTCCTTGCAGGCGACGTCGACGGCGGTCAGCGACGACGCGCACGCGGCGTCCACGGTGTAGTTCGCGCCGCCCAGGTCGAGCCGGTTGGCGATCCGGCCCGCGATGACGTTGGCCAGCACGCCCGGGAAGGAGTCCTCGGTGATCCGCGGCAGCTGGTCGTCCAATGCGGACGGCAGTTCGCCCACATAGGACGGCAGGACGGTCCGCAGGGACATCGCGTTCGACAGGTCGCTGCCCGCCTCGGCGCCGAACACGACCGAAGTCCGGGCCCGGTCGAACGGGCGGTCCTCGTACCCGGCGTCCACGAGCGCGCGGTGCGCGGCCTCCAAGGCCAGCAGCTGCACGGGTTCGATGCTGGCCAGCGACGACGGCGGGATGCCGTACTTCAACGGGTCGAAGCCGATCTCGGGCAGGAACCCGCCCCAGCGTGACGGCGTCCGCTCGCCCTGGCCTTCGGGGTCGTAGTAGAGCGAAGTGTCCCAGCGCTGCGGCGGCACCTCGGTGACCGCGTCCGCGCCGGCCAGGACGTTCGCCCAGAACGCCGCCAGGTCGGGGGCCTGAGGGAACATGCAGGCCATCCCGACGATCGCGATGTCGAGCGGCGCGGGCGCCGGGGGTTCCGGCGTCTCGACGGCGAAGGCGGCCGCCCGCTCGCGCAGGACCTCGTTCGCGCCTTCGCCGACGGCGTGGTGCAGGTCGGCGATCGTGGTGACGGCCGAGCGCAGCACGGCGACCTCGCCCGCCATGAACATGCCTTCGGCGAGCTGCCGGTCTTCGCCGACGTCCCGCAGTTCGGCGCCGACGCGCTCGATACCCTTGCTGGCCAGGCGAAGCCGGCCGACGTTCAGCTGCTCCAGCCGTTCCCAGGCGTCCCGGCTGGGCACGCCTTGCTCGGCGAGCTCGGCCTTGATCGCCGCGTACTCCTCGGTGAACGGGCTGCGGACGCAGCGGGTGGCGTGGCCGGGCGCGGTCTCCAGGAGGTCGGTGTGCTCGGCGCCGAGCAGGCTGCGCTGGAACAGCGGGAGCACGGCGCCGGCGTCGACGGCCTCGCGGGTGAAGAGGTAGGCGGTGCCCATGAGCACGCCGATCGCGGCGCCGCGCGCGGCCACCGGCGCGGCGAGGGCGGCGACCATCGCGGCCGAGCGCTCGTCGTGGATCCCGCCCGCGAACAGCAGCTGCAGGTCGCCGGCCGCGTCCGGGGTGGCGGCGACGAAGTCGGCGAGCACGCCGAGCTGCGCTTCCCACAACGGGAAGCTGGTGCGCGGCCCGACGTGGCCCCCGCACTCCGAGCCCTCGAAGACGAACTTGCGGGCCCCCGCTTCGAGGAACTGCTTCAGCAGTCCCGGCGACGGCACGTGCAGGAACGTCGAGATCCCGGCGTCTTCCAGGGCCGCGGCCTGCGCGGGGCGGCCGCCGGCGATGATGGCGTGCGTGGGCCGCAGCTCGCGGATGACTTCGAGCTGCGCGGCTTTGACGTCCTCCGCGGCGAAGCCGAGGACGCCGACGCCCCAGGGCGCGTCACCGACGGCTTCGCGCGTCCGTTCCAGGACATCGCGAGTCTGGTCCGGACCGGACAGGGCCAGCGCGATGAACGGGAGCGCCCCGCCCGCGGCGACCTCGGCGGCGAACGCGGGCTGGTCGCTGACGCGGGTCATCGGTCCCTGGGCGATCGGCAGCACCGTGCCGAACGCGCGGCTGCCCGCGCTGCCGGGGCCGAGCACCGGAACGTCGGCGCGCAGGGCGTCGCCGATGGCGTCGGCCAAGCCGCGCACGGCGGCGGTCACGGTGCCCCAGCGGTCGCGGAACCGGGTGGCGAGGAAGACGTCCTGGCCGGCTTCGACCGGTTCCGCGCCGTGCCGCGCAAGGCGGCGGACGCCGTCGACGACCGTGGTTTCGGAGCCGTCCAGCCCGGTGAGCGCGCGGGTGAGCGCCGCCGGCAGTTCGGCTTCCGGCAGCAGGGCGAGCTGGGTGTCGACGACGACCCCGGCGGCACCGCCCGCGACCGCGGCGGCCGCCGTATGCGGGCCGATCCCGCCCGCGGCCCAGACCGGGACGTCGAAGTGGTCGAGAAGGGCCTGGAGCAGCACGAACGTGCTCAGTTCGCCGGTCCGGCCACCGCATTCGTGGCCGCGCGCGACCAGGCCGTGCGCTCCGCCGCCGACGGCTCGCGCGGCCGACGCCCGGCTGGTCACCTCGGCCAGCACCCGGCGGTCCGGGAAGTCCCGTGCGGTGCACGGGGAGTCTTCGGTCAGCAGGATGGTGGTCACGGCTTCGGGCAGCTCGGCGACCGGGCCGGTCAGCCGGACGCCGAACGCCGGAACGCCCCACTCGGCGAGGAGCGCGAGCTCGTCCGCGGCGGCCCCGCCGCCGGTCAGGTCGAGGACGCCGAACCCGCCGCCGCGCGCGGCGGCGGCGACCGCGCGCGCCGACGGCCACCGCACCGGGGAGACGGCGACGATCAGGCCGGCCGATCCGCGATCGGCTTTCGGGACACGCATGGGAACTCCCGCTACGCACGAAAGGGTGATGGCAACGGGGAGTACTTAAGCGGGTTCGCACCGCCGCCGTCAACAACCCACCGCGATTTCGTCGTGCTGGTTCAGAAAATTCGGGATGGACCAGCCGGAAGACGCAAGAATTTAACGTCGCCGTCACGTTCCGCCGGTCGGGAAGGCGCGCCGGAGCCGGGCAGGGTGGCCCGGACCTGCGGCCCGTCTGGCACACACCACCAGATGGGGCAAGCCTTCTCACCCGGCGGACGCAGTGCGACTGACCACACCGGACCACGACGTCCGGCGGTCCTGCCGAATTCCGCGCAGCCCGCAAAGCGCCGTGCCGGTAAAAAGCGCCACGACGAAAGAACGTCACCGCAATACGGAACCCACGGAATTCCGGAGTGAATGGCCGCTATTCTCCCGGCATTTTTACCCACAGTCGAAAGTAGCGCCCAGGGCCGGCCCGATTCGCGGCACCGGAACCCGGAAGTCCACTGTGGATTCCCGGATGTCCCGGGTTCGTCGTGCTCACGCGACCTCGCGTACTCCGGTTCGGGACGCCCCGCAAGCCGGGGGAGACCGCCCCGACCAGCACGACTCCAGGTATTCAGCCGGACACCATCGGTACCTCCAGTCCCCCGTCCGACGCTCGCCGACAAGAATTTTCCACTCTCCGGTGACAGATTTTCCTTAGAAGAAGCTGAAAGCGATTCGCATACTCACCGGTAACGATGGACGCATCGTCTAGGCTTGTACTTTCTGTCCAGAGCGGGGAGGTGGTCGTGGAGTACTGGTACGCCGACGAGCGGTCGGGGACGCGCTACCCGGGCGACCCGCTGCGGTGGCGCGGCGACGACGGCGCGCCCCTGACCGTCGGCCCGCTGCCCGGCCTCACCCCGGGCGACGTCGACACCGGCGTCCGGTCACTCTGGCGCTACCGGGCCGCCCTGCCCGGCGACCTGCGCCCGGTCTCGCTCGGCGAGGGCTGCACCCCGCTGGTCCCGCGGCCGTGGGGCGACGGCGACGCGCGGTTCAAGCTCGAGTGGTTCAGCCCGACCGGCAGCTTCAAGGACCGCGGGTCGAGCGTCATGATCTCCGCGCTGGCCGGCGCCGGGGTCACCGAACTGCTGGAGGACAGCTCCGGCAACGGCGGCTCGTCGGTCGCGGCCTACAGCGCCGCGGCCGGGATCGCGGCCACCGTGCTCGCCCCCGAGGGGACATCACCGGCGAAGGTCCTGCAGACCCGCGCGTACGGCGCGGACGTCGAACTGGTCCCCGGCACGCGCGACGACACCGCCGCCGAGGCCGTCCGCCGCTCGGCGCGCACGACCTACGCCAGCCACAACTGGCACCCCTTCTTCCTGCAGGGCACGAAGACGCTGGCGTACGAACTGTGGGAGGACCTGGGCTTCCGCGCGCCGGACGCCGTCGTCACGGTCGCCGGCGCCGGCAGCATCGTGCTGGGCTGCGACCTCGGGTTCGGCGAGCTGCTGGCCGCCGGGTCGATCACCCGGCGCCCGCGTCTGCTGGTCGCCCAGCCGCGCAACTGCTCCCCCGTCGACGCCGCCTTCCACGACCGGCAGCCACCGCCGTTCGCCCCGACCGTCGCCGAGGGGACCGCCATCCGGCACCCGGTCCGCCTCCCCGAGGTCATCACGGCGATCCGCCGGTCGGGCGGCGACACCGCCGCGATCGAGGAGGACGCCATCGCCGCCGCGGCCCGCCGGCTGGCGTCCCTCGGCCTGTACGCGGAACCGACGAGCGCGACCGCCGCCGCGGCCGTCGACGTCTTCCGCGCGCGGGGCGCCATCCGGCCCGGCGAGACGACTGTCGTCGTCCTCACCGGGTCCGGGCTGAAGGCCGCCGGCCGGCTGCGGGAGCTGATCGGATGACCGAGGACGAGCTCCTGCTGCGCGAGGCCGAGAAGATCGCCCACGCCGTGGGCCGGATGTTCCCGGGGCTGTGCGAGGTCGTGCTGCACGACCTGCGCGACCCGGCTCACGCCGTGCGTGCGATCGAGGGCGGCTTGTCCGGGCGCGCCGTCGGCGACCCGGCGACCGAGCTCGGCCTGGCCCGGATCGCCGACCCGGAGTTCCCGGACGTGCTCCAGAGCTACCCGAACCGCTTCCCCGACGGACGGCCCGCGAAGAGCACGTCGATCGGTATCCGCAACTCCGGCGGGGAGTACGTCGCGGCGCTGTGCCTCAACCTCGACGTCTCCCTGCTGGGGTCCGCGGCCCGCGCCTTGACGCGCTTGGCCCGCACCGACGAACCGGCCCCGCTGACCGAGTCGCTGCGGGCCCGCACCGGCGACGAGCTGCGCGCGCTGGTCGAGGACTACGCGACCGAGCGCGGGCACACCCCACGCGGTCTGCCCGCGGCCGCGAAGAAGGACCTCGTCCGGACGCTCAAGGACCGCGGGTTCCTCGAGCTGAAGAACGCGGTGCCGGCGCTGACCGACCTGCTCGGGATCTCCCGGGCCAGCGTCTACAACTACCTGCGCTGAGCGGCGGGTTCCCGCCGCTTCGCCACGAACCGCCAGCCCACCGCGAGGACCACGGCCAGCACCGGGATCGAGTAGAACGCGATCTTCTCCGCGCCGTCGGAGAAGCCCATCAGGACGACCACCAGCGCCAGGAACGCCAGCGTCGCCCAGCCCGAGTACGGCGCCCACGGCATCCGGTAGGACGGGCGCTCGAGCTCGCCGCGCAGCGCGGCCTGGCGCAGGCGCAGCTGGCAGAACACGAGCGTCGCCCACGTCGTGATCACGCCGAGGGAGGCGATCGCGATGGCGATGTCGAACGCGTCCTTGGGCACCAGGTAGTTGAGCACCACGCCGAGCAGGTAGGCGACCGAGGTGAACAGGATGCCGCCGTAGGGCACGTGGCGGCTGCTCATCCGGCTGACGAACGACGGTGCTTCGCCCTTTTCGGCCAGCGAGCGCAGGATCCGGCCGGTGGAGTAGAGGCCCGAGTTGACGCTGGAGAGCGCCGCGGTCAGCACGACCGCGTTCATGACGTCGCCGATGCCGGGGATGCCGAGGCGGCTGAACACCGTCACGAACGGGCTCTCGTCACCGTCGTAGAACGGCCACGGCAGCAGCATCGCCAGCATCAGCACCGAGCCGACGTAGAAGACGCCGATCCGCCACACGACGCCGTTGATCGCCTTCGGCAGCACCTTGCGGGCGTCCTTCGTCTCGCCCGCCGCGATGCCGACGACCTCGATGGCCGAGTAGGCGAAGATGACCGCCTGCAACGTCATCAGCGCGATGCCGATGCCCGCCGGGAAGAATCCACTGTGGTCGGTCAGGTTGTGCACGCCGGCCGGTGTGCCGCCGATGTCCGCGCTGGTGAACACCAGGCCGAGCGCGGTGGCCAGGAAGACCACGATGGCCAGCACCTTGACCACCGAGAACCAGAACTCCAGCTCCCCGAACAGCTTGACGCTCAGCAGGTTCACCGCGAGCAGCACGCCGAGGGCGACCAGCGCGGTGCACCACTGCGGCACGTCCGGCAGCCACTTGTGGACGTAGATCGCGACCGCGGTGATCTCCGCGATCCCGGTCATCGCCCAGTTGACCCAGTACATCCACCCCGAGACGAACCCGGCCCACGGGCCGATGAACTTCCGCGCGTAGGTGACGAAGCTGCCGGAGCTGGGCTCGTGCAGGACGAGCTCGCCGAGCGCGCGCATCACGAAGTAGGCAGCCACCCCGCAGATCGCGTAGGAGAAGACCAGCGACGGGCCGACCTGGTGCAGCTTGCCGCCGGCGCCGAGGAAGAGCCCGACGCCGATCGCGCCGCCGATGGCGATCATCTGCACTTGGCGGTTGCCCAGCGCTTTCGAGTAGCTTTCACCTTTTTCGGTGAGGAGCGAGGAATCCATGGTTGCCAGACGCTAGAGGCTGTGCGGCAGGTCACCAAGCGCACTAAGGAAAACTTAAGGTGTGCCGGAGATCACCACCCGCTTTCGGTGGTGCTGCCCCGTTCTGGTTTGACAGGGCCGCCGCACGACCCGCCGGCCGCGGCTTCTAAGCTGCGGCCGTGGACCTCGCGGCGCTGCTGGACCGGATCGCCGGCGACGTCGCGCCCGAGGTCGGCCGCGGCGCCGTCGCGGACTACATCCCCGCCCTGGCACGGATCGAGCCGAGCGCGTTCGGCATGGCGGTGGCCGAAGTGGACGGTGGGCTGCACGGCGTCGGCGACTGGCGGCGGCCGTTCTCGGTGCAGAGCATGTCGAAGGTGTTCACCCTCGCGCTGGTCCTGTCCCGCGGCGACGGCGTGTGGACGCGGGTCGGGCGCGAGCCGTCCGGCGACCCGTTCAACTCGCTGGTGCAGCTCGAGCACGAGGACGGCATCCCCCGCAACCCGTTCATAAACGCGGGCGCGCTGGTGGTGACCGACGAGCTCGCCCGCCAGGGCGACGCGGCCGACGCGCTGCTCGCCTTCCTGCGCGAGGAGAGCGGGCGGCCGGACATCGACGTCGACCCCGAAGTGGCCGCGTCCGAGGCGGGGCACGCCGACCGCAACCGCGCGCTCGCCTACTTCATGGCGTCCTACGGCAACATGCGCCACCCGGTGCCGTCGGTGCTCGACCAGTACGTCCGCCAGTGCTCGATCGCGATGAGCTGCGCGGACGTCGCGCGCTCGGCGTTGTTCCTGGCCCGCCACGGCATCCGCAACGACGGCACCCGGCTGCTGGACCTGAGCGCGGCGAAGCGGATCAACGCGGTGATGCTGACGTGCGGCACCTACGACGCGGCGGGCGAGTTCGCCTACCGGGTCGGGCTGCCGGGCAAGAGCGGCGTCGGCGGCGGCATCCTGGCGATCGTCCCCGGCCGGTGCGCGGTCTGCGTGTGGAGCCCCGGCCTGGACGCTCGCGGCAACTCGGTGGCGGGCGTGGCGGCGCTGGACCGGTTCACGACGCTGACCGGCTGGTCGATCTTCTAGCCTCCGCGGCTGGCGCACCCGGCCGAGGCGGGCATACTCGACGGATGTCTTCGAGCAGCACGGAACCCCGGCGGGTGACGATCCACGACGTCGCCCGCTCGGCCGGGGTGTCGCGACAGACCGTGTCGCGCGCGCTGAACGACAAGGCCGAGATCGACGGCTCGACCAAGCAGCGCGTCCTCGACGCCGCCCGCGAGCTCGGGTACCGGCCGAGCCGGTTCGCCCGCGGCCTGGTCCGGCCGGACACCACCACCATCGGCCTGGTCGTGCCGGACCTGCTCAACCCCTTCTTCACCGAGGTCGCCTCCGGGGCGCTGGCGGCCGCCCGGGCGCGCGGCCGGCACGTCGTCGTCTACGACACCGCCGGCGACGCCGAGCAGGAGCTCGCCACGCTGCGGGTCATCGGCGCCCAGGTCGACGCCGTCGTCGGCTACTTCAGCCGGTCCGAAGAGGACCTCGACCGGTTCACCCCCGGCGTCCCGGTGGTGCTGATCGGCCGCGAGCCGCGCCTGCCGCGGTTCAGCGGCATCTCGATCGACGGCGAGGACGGCGTCCGCGAGGCCGTCGCCCACCTCGTCGGGCGCGGGCACCGGCGGATTGCGATGCTCGACGACGACGGGCTCGAACCCAGTGTCCGGCAGCTCTGGTTCCGGCGGGCCGCCGCCGCGCACGGCATCGCGGTCGCGCCCGGGTGGATCGCGCGCGCCGCCCAGACCGTCGACGGCGGCGGTGCGGCCCTCGCGAGCCTGCTCGCCGCCCACCCCGACGTCACCGCCGTGTTCGCCTTCAACGACGTGATCGCCATCGGCGCCCTGCGCGAAGCCCGCCGGTTCGGCCTGCGCGTCCCGGCCGACCTCGCGGTGATCGGCTTCGACGGGCTCGCCCTCGGCACCCTCGTCGATCCGGAGCTCTCCAGCGTCGCCCTCGACACCCGCGCGCTCGGCGCGCTGGCCGTCGACCAGGCGGCGCGGCTCGTGACCGGTGCCGCGCCCCTCGAGCCCGGCGAGCTGGTCGTCCGCGCCCGGCTCCACCTGCGCGAATCCGCTTGATCGCTTGACACGCCGCGGCGGCGGTCAGCACACTGCGGCTGCGCCCGTGAACGTTCACGGGAACGCTCACGGGAGGTGTCATGGGGTACGTCGAAGACCCGGGCCCGGGCTACGGTTCGGTGGCCCCGCGCGCGGCCTTCGGCTCCGACGCGCCGTCGCTGTCGTTGGCCGGCACCTGGCGGTTCCGCCTGTCGCCGAGCCTCACCGCCGCTCCCCCGGACGTCGCCGATCCCGGGTTCGACGACTCCGCGTGGGACGAGCTGCCGGTGCCGTCGCTGTGGCAGCTGCACGGGCACGGCAAGCCCGCCTACACGAACGTGCACTACCCGTTCCCGGTCGACCCGCCGCACGTGCCGTCGGAGAACCCGACCGGCGACCACCGGCTGCGGTTCGACCTGCCCGCCGGCTGGCCGTCCGGGCCGGCGCTGCTGCGCTTCGACGGGATCGACTCGTGCGGCCGGATCTGGCTCAACGGCACCGAGCTCGGCGTCACGAAGGGCAGCCGGCTGCCGGCGGAGTTCGCGGTCGGGCCGCTGCTGAAGCCGCGCGGCAACGTCCTCGTCGTGCGCGTGCACCAGTGGTCGGCCGGCAGCTACCTCGAAGACCAGGACATGTGGTGGCTGTCCGGGATCTTCCGGGCGGTGACGCTGCTGGCCCGGCCGGACGGCGGCATCGGCGACCACTGGATCCATGCCGGCTACGACCACACGACCGGGCTGGGCACGGTCCGGGTCGAGACCGGCCCGGACGCCGTGCTGGACATCCCGTCGCTGGGTGTCGCCGGGCACCCGGCCGGAGAGGCCCTGGAGCTGCCCGTCGAGCCGTGGAGCGCCGAGACGCCGAGGTTGTACGAGGGCACGCTGTCCACTGTGGCCGAACGCGTGCCCGTCCGGATCGGGTTCCGCACGGTGTCCATCGAGGACGGGCAGCTCAAGGTCAACGGGCGACGCATCCTGCTGCGCGGGGTCAACCGGCACGAGCACGACCCGCGGACCGGGCGCGTCGTGTCGCGGGAGACCGCGCTCGCCGACGTCCTGCTGATGAAGCGGCACCACGTCAACGCCGTCCGGACCAGCCACTATCCGCCGGATCCCGTATTCCTCGAGCTGTGCGACGAGTACGGCCTGTGGGTCATCGATGAATGTGACCTGGAGACGCACGGCTTCGGGCCGCTCGGGTGGGACCGCAACCCGAGCTCCGAGCCGATGTGGACGGACGCCTACCTCGACCGGATGCGCCGTACGGTCGAGCGGGACAAGAACCGGCCCAGCGTGATCCTCTGGTCGCTGGGCAACGAAAGCCACACCGGCGACAACCTCGCGCGGATGGCGGCGTGGGTGCGCGAGCGCGACCCGAGCCGTCCGGTGCACTACGAAGGCGACCACGACTGCTCCTATGTGGACGTCCACAGCCGCATGTACGCGACACCGTCCGAAGTGGAGCGGATCGGCCGCCGCGACGACGACAACGAGCGTCGCCGCGACCTGCCGTTCATCCTCTGCGAGTACGCGCACGCGATGGGCAACGGGCCGGGCGGCCTGCTGGAGTACCGCGAGCTGTTCGAGCGGTACCCGAACTGCCAGGGCGGGTTCGTCTGGGAATGGATCGACCACGGCTTGGCCGCGCCGGGCCACTTCGCCTACGGCGGCGACTTCGGTGAGCTCCTCCACGACGGCAACTTCGTCATCGACGGCCTGCTCTTCCCGGACCGCACGCCGTCGCCGGGGCTGACGGAGTTCGCGAAGATCATCGAGCCGGTCCGGATCGACGCGGATTCATCCGGTATCCGGGTTTCGAACCACTACGACTTCGCGGACACCGGGCACCTGAGGTTCACCTGGGTACTCGAGGAGGAAGGAATCGCTGTCGATCAAGGCGTTCTCGACGTACCGACCGTCCGATCCGGACAGAGTGTGTCGGTTCCGCTGCCGTCGTTGCCGGTCACGAGCGGCGAGTCGTGGTTGACGGTCTCGGCTTCGTTGACGTCCGGGACGGCCTGGGCGCCTGCCGGGCACGTCGTCGGGTGGGGCCAGCTGCCGGTTTCGCCCGCACCGGCCCGTGCTCTGCCGTCGCCGCGGGGTCCGGTGTTCCGCACGTCCGGCGGGCTCATCCTCGGGTCCGCCGAGTTCGACCCGGCGACGGGCACACTGACCACGCTCGGCGGCCACCCGGTGCGGGGGCCGCGGCTGGACGTCTGGCGCGCCACGACGGACAACGACCGCGGTTCGTCGCCGGGGCCGTCCGAGGCGTCGCAGTGGCTGGCGGCGGGCCTGCACCGGATGCAGCACCGGGTGATCGCGGTGGACGCCGACGGCGACGAGCTGCTGGTACGCACCCGCGTCGCCCCGCCGGCGCAGCCGTTCGGCCTGTTCGCGGACTACACGTGGACGGCCTTCGACGGCGGCCTGCGGCTGCGGGTCGACGTGACCCCCGACGGCGAGCTCCCGGGCACGCTCCCCCGGCTCGGCCTGGCGATGGCGGTCCCGGGCACGTTCGGCTCGGCCGAATGGTTCGGGCGTGGCCCCGGCGAGGCGTACCCGGACAGCCGCCAGGCGGCACGGATCGGGCGGTTTTCGAGCAGCGTCGACGGCCTCCAGACGCCGTACGTCTACCCGCAGGAGAACGGCAACCGGACGGACGTGCGCTGGGCCCGCCTGACGAACCCGGACGGAACGGGCCTGCGCATCGACGGCGACCCGACGTTCGACTTCACGGCCCGCCGCTGGACCTCGGCGGCCCTGGAAGCGGCGCGGCACACCGACGAGCTGGAGTCGGGTTCGCTGGTGCACGTGACGCTGGACGCGGCCCACCACGGCCTCGGGACGGCGGCCTGCGGCCCCGGCGTGCTGCCGGAGTACCGGCTCATGCCGCGGAAGACGTCGTTCACCCTGTCCTTCCGGCCCGTGGCGGGTGGTGTCGCAAATTGAGACCCCGGTACGCGCCCGGATGCGGTCTCGTTGAGGTCCAACCGCCGACAGGAGCGTCCCGGATGACCCCTTCCACGACGACCCCCACGAGCGCCCGGCAGCTCAGCACCCCGGGCGCGCTGGGCCTCGCCGATCTCGTCGCGCTCTTCGACGACCTGCAGTTCACCCTCGAGTGCTGCGAACGGCTGGTGGCCGAGTTGGCCCGCCCGCGCGTCGACGCGGTGCTCGTCGAGGCGCTGTGGGTGTCCGCGCTCAACTGCTACGCCCGCTGCTTCCGCACCGGCGACCGCGGCCTGCACCTGACGGTCGACGACGTCAAGGCCACCGGCGTGCCGGGCGAGGTCGCCGAGTGGCACGCGCTGCTGGGCCGGATCCGCGACTTCTCGATCGACGGGCCGGTCAACCCCCGCGAGGCCTACTCGGTCGGCGTCTCACAATCCTCGACCGGCGAGGCTTCGGGCGTGGTCATCACGTCGTCCCCGCGGCCGCTGGTGGACGAGGTCACGGTGAAGCAGACCGGGCGGCTGACCTTCGAGCTGAGCCGACAGGTGGACGAGCGCATCAAGGAACACCAGCAGAAGGTGTTCGCGGCGGCGTCGAAGCTGACGTCCGCCCAGCTGGCGGCGTTGCCGGAGATCGAAGTCGCGTCTCAATAAGTCTCATTAATGCGTCTCATTATTCGACGCCGGGCAAGTGGCGGTAGACCGTGGCGCGGGACACGCCCAGCGCCGTCGCGATGTCGGCCGGGGCGTGGCCGGCGTCGTAGAGCCGGCGGGCCGCCTCGATCGTCTCCGGGCTCATCACCGGTGGCCGGCCGCGGCGGGTACGTGGTCTGGGCTCGGGTTCCGAAGCCGCGTACAACCGGTCGACACCGTCGAGGACCGCGGCGCGCAGCTCGTCCACCGGGGCGTCGGCGAACAGCACCACCGGGTCGCTGAGCATCGCGATCGCCTGCGCCGCGCGGACCCGGCCCGCCAGGTCCGCGTCCGGGCCCGCGACCAGGTGGTTCGCCTTGAGCATGCCGTCGCGGAAGCGGTCGAACACCGGCTTCGACGCGGTGAGCCCGAGGTCGCGCAGGTTCATCCGGAGCAGGTAGCGGTGGCTCAGCCACACGCCGAGCAGCCCCTCGATCGCCGCGGCGCGCGGGTCGGCGGCGGCCGCGGCCTTCGTCATGGCGGCGTCGAGGTCGTCGAGGAGCGGCTCAGCCAGCGCCGTCACGATGTCCGCCTTGCCCAGGAAGTGGTACAGCACCGCGGTCTTGGTGACGCCGACGCGTTCGGCCAGCTCCCGGACCGACACCGCGTGGAAGCCGCGCTCGGAGAACTCCTCGAGCGCGGCCCGCAGGATCCGGGCGCGGGTGTCGTCGGTCATCGCCCGAGCCTAGCGGCTTGCCTGACCGTTGGACAGGAGCGTACGGTCGTGACTGACCGATGGTCAGGACTTCGATGGGGGTTTCACCATGGCCGAGCAGACTGTACTGATTTCCGGCGCGGGCGTCGCCGGGCCGACGCTGGCGTACTGGCTGGCCCGCGCCGGCTTCCGGCCGACCGTCGTCGAGCGTGCCGCCGGGCTGCGCTCGAGCGGCAGCCCGGTCGACGTGCGCGGGCCGGCCGCGCGCGTCGCCGACCGGATGGGCATCACCGGGAAGCTGCGCGAGGCGAGCACCGCCGTGACGTCGCTGAAGTTCGTCGACGACGCCGGGCGCCGGACCGGCCGCGTCACGATGGGCGGCGACGGCGGCATCGAGCTGCCGCGCACCGACCTCGCGGCGATCCTGCACGAAGCCGCGCGCGAGGACGCCGAGATCGTCTTCCACGATTCGATCACCGAACTGCGCCAAGACGACGGCGGCGTCGACGTGACGTTCGAGCGCGGCGCTCCCCGGCGGTTCGACCTGGCGATCGGCGCCGACGGCCTGCACTCGGGCGTGCGGCGGCTGGCGTTCGGGCCGGAGCACGCGTTCGTCGAGCACATGGGCGTCTACATCGCGACGATGCCGCTGGCTGAGCCGCCCGCCGACCGCACCGAGCTGGTGATGTACAACTCGCCGGGCCGGGCGGTGGCCGTGCACCCGTCGCGCGGCCACGGGATCGTCGCGTTCATGTTCCGCGGCGCCGCCGTCCCGGGGTTCGACCACCGGGACACGGTGCTGCACAAGCGAATGCTCGCCGAGGCGTACGAGGGTGCGGGCTGGCGCGTGCCGGAGCTGCTGGAGCGCGTACGCGAGGCCGACGACCTCTACCTGGACTCGGTGAGCCGGGTGCGGATGGCCGGTTGGGCGTCCGGACGGATCGCGCTGGCCGGGGACGCGGCGTCGTGTGTGTCCCTGTTCGGCGACGGATCGACGCTGGCGATGGCCGGCGCGTACACGCTGGCGGAGGAGCTGGGCCGCACGCCGGGTGACGCGGCCGCGGCGTTCCGCCGGTACGAGGCGGCCCACCGGAAGCTGGTGGAACCCAAGCAGCGCAACGTGTCCACGGCGGCGGCGCTGCTGATCCCGGCCACCCGCGGCGGCCTGGCAGTCCGCAACTTCGGCACGCGCTTGCTGCCACTGGTCTCGGCCGCGCGACGGCTCGCGCCCACCCGCGCCGCGTAGCTGCCTGCACGGGCCCGCGAGGTCCGGGGGCGCGGGCGCCGAGTGCGTTGTGGCCCGCGCGACGGCCCGCGCCGCCTAGCTGCACGGACCGGCGAGGTCCGGGGCACGGACGCCGAGTGTGTCGTGGCCGCGCGACGGCTGGCCCCCACGCGTGCCGCGTAGCTGCACGGACCCGCGAGGTCGGGAGCGCAGCCGCCGAGTGCGTTGCGGCCGCGCGGCCGCCGGACGTGCGGCCGCGCGGCCTGAGCGTCACGCTCGCAACATCGGCGGGTACAGCAGTTCCGCCTTCCCGCGCCGGTACAGCTGGGCGGGGCGGCCGCCGTCGCGGGTGGTCGTGCGGCCGGTCGGTTCCAGCAGGCCCTCCGCGCCGGTTACCTTGCGGTGGAAGTTGCGCGGGTCCAGCCGCGTGTCCCAGACCAGCTCGTACACCCGCCGCAGCTCCGCGACCGTGAACTCCGGCGCGCAGAACGCCGTCGCCAGCGGCGAATACTCCAGTTTCGCCCGGGCGCGCTCCACGCCGTCCGCCAGGATCCGGTCGTGGTCGAACGCCAGGTGCTCGCGGGTCAGCGTCCGCACCGGCGTCCAGCGCGCTTCCGCGGCGTCCGTGCCCGCGCTCGGCGTCGGCAGGTCCGGCGCCAGCGCCAGGTAGGCGACGGTGACCACGCGCATCCGCGGGTCGCGGTCCGGGGCGCCGTAGCCGGCGAGCTGTTCGATGTGGACGGTCCCCGGCGCCAGCCCGGTCTCCTCCGCCAGTTCCCGGCGCGCCGCGTCCGAGAGGTCCTCGTCCTCGCGGACGAACCCGCCGGGCAGCGCCCACTCCCCCCGGTACGGCTCGACTCCCCGGCGCACGACCAGGGCGCACAGCTCGTCCCCGGTCAGGGTGAGCACGACGAGGTCGACGGTGACGGCGAACGGCGGGTGACCCATGCCACCACCCTACCTTCTAATCGTCAGCTTGACGATTAGACCGCCGTCCGCATATCGTCACCTCGACGATAAGAGGAGGGCTCATGGCCGACATCGACCGCCGCTTCGGGTTCCGGCACCTGCGTGGCGCACCCACCGTGCACATCCGCCACTACCGCCGCGGCAAGCTCGCGCACGACGGCGTCGGGCTGTCGTTCTGGTACCGGCCGCTGACGGCGGTCGTCTCGGAGGTCCCCGTCGACGACCGCGAGCTGCCGCTGCTGTTCCACGCCCGCACGGCCGACTTCCAGGACGTCACCGTGCAGCTCGCGCTGACGTTCCGGATCGAGGACCCGGCCTTGGCCGCGCAGCGCATCGACTTCTCCATCGACCCGGACACCGGCCGCTGGAGAAGCGATCCCCTCGCCCAGATCAGCGGGCTGCTCACCGAGAACGTCCAGCAGTACGCCGTGGAGGTGCTGACCCGCACCGACCTGGCGACCGCCCTGGTCGACGGCGTGAGCGCGGTCCGCGACCGGATCCGCGCCGGGCTCGCCGAGGAGGACACCCGCCTCGCGCAGACCGGCTCGGCCGTCGTCGACGTCCGCGTCGTCGCCATCCGGGCCGAGCCGGAGGTCGAGAAGGCCCTGCAGACGACCGCGCGGGAGAAGGTCCAGCAGGAGGCCGACCGGGCGACCTTCGAGCGGCGCGCGCTGGCCGTCGAACGCGAACGCGCGATCGGGGAAAACGAGCTGCAGAACCAGATCGAGCTGGCCCGGCGCGAGGAGCAGCTGGTGGCCCAGCGCGGCGCCAACGCCCGCCGCCAGGCCGAAGAGGCCGCGGCGGCGAGCCGGATCGAGACCGAGGCGCAGGCCTCGCGCAAGGAACGCCTGACGCTCGTGGAAGCCGAAGGCAAGCGCGCGCTCGGCGAGGCGGAGGCGGCCGGGGAAGCCGCCCGGCTGGCCGCGTACCGCGACCTGCCCGAGGGCGTCCTGACCGGACTGGCACTCAAGGAACTCGCCGGAAACCTGCCGCAGATCGACAGCCTGACGGTCACCCCGGACCTGCTCGCGCCGCTGCTGACGAAGCTGGGCGTGCGGTCGTGAGCCTCGCCTCGCGCGTCGTGCTGGTGCACCGGCGCACCGAGCTGGCCGAGCTGCTCGCCCGGCACGGCACGCGCGGCCAGGCCGAGTTCTTCCTGCGCACGCGCGGGCGGGACCTGGCCGAGGTGACCGAGGCGGACGCCGCCGTGCGCGCGGCGCTCGCCGCGGCGTCGGCGGCGATCCCGCTCGACTGGCGCCGCGGCGAGGTCGAACGGGCGGACCTCGACCGGTTCCTGTTCACCCCGGAGGACGTCGTCGTCGTGGTCGGCCAAGACGGGCTCGTCGCGAACGTCGCCAAGTACCTCGACGGCCAGCCGGTGGTGGGGATCGCGCCGGGCACGCCCGGGGTGCTCGTGCGGCACCCACCGGCCGCGGTCGCGGACCTGGTGCGGGCCACCGGCGACGTCGAGCACCGGACGATGGCCGAGCTCACCGCCGACGACGGGCAGCGGCTGCTCGCGCTCAACGAGATCTACCTGGGGCACGCCGGGCACCAGACGGCCCGCTACCGGCTGGGAGTCGGTGGCGGGCCGGCGGAACGCCAAGCGTCGTCGGGGATCCTCGTCGGGACGGGCACCGGCGCCACCGGCTGGTGCGGCTCGGTGTGGCGCGAACGCGGGAGCGCGCTGCGGTTGCCCGCGCCCGGCGAGGCCCGGCTCGTCTGGTTCGTGCGCGAGGCCTGGCCGTCGCCGACGACCGGGACCACGTGCACCGAAGGGGAGCTGACGCGGGCGCCGCTGACGGTCGAGGTCGAATCCGACCGCCTGGTCGCGTTCGGCGACGGCCTCGAGACGGACAGCGTCGCGCTCACGCGCGGCCAGACGGCGACGTTCGTCCCGGCTGCGAAGACCGTCCGGTTGGTCCGGTGAGCGACCGGGACACAATGCGGCAACGTTGTCACATGGCCGGGCATCGGCCGCCAGAATGACCTCCTCGCCGAAGATCGAAGTGCGAAGGTGGCCGGATGACGTGGCTTGTGTGGGTACTCGGCGCGGTGGTGATCGCCGCCGCCGGGTTCGGGGTCGTCGCCGTGCCCTGGTGGCGCGACCGGGATCTGCGCCGGCGGACCGCCTGGTCGGCCGCGCGCGCCGCGATCGACAGCGCGGCCGTGAGCCGGGACGCGGCCGCCGCTCCCCTGCTCGAAGCCGAGCAGCTGCTGACCCGGGCGGAGATCATCGCGGCCGGCCACGGCGGCGAGCGAGCGGCCCGGTCGGCCGAGGACCACGCGCGCCGCGCCGACGCGCTCTGGCGGGCGGCCGCCCGTGGTTGACCGGATTCGCTGGGCTCTGCTGGCCGTGGCCGTCGCCGTGCTGGTGACGTTCCTCTTGGTGCAGAAGCAGAGCACCGACGTCAGCTACGGCCAGGCGCCCGCGGCCGCGGATCCGATCCCGGAGGGCTCGGCGGGCGAGCTGAGCGGCGCGACCGTCCCCTCGGCCGAGCAGCTCACGGCGATGGTCAAGGCCTCCCCCGTGGTCCGGCTGCCGGGCGCGATCGCGACCTGGGACGACCAGGCCGTGCGGGCCGCGGCCGGCAAGGCGGGGGTCCGTGTGATCGTGGCCCCGCCCGGGCTCCCCAAGGACGCGCGCGACCGGGTGAAGAAGGTCGAGGACGCGACCATCCAGGTGATCGGCACCGAGGTCACCGGCGCGGGGCTGCAGGCCTCGCCCGACCGCGCGTCCGAGTGGATGCACGAGTTCGCCACCGGCGACGTCACGGAGTCGCTGACCACCCTGGCCGCACACCTCAACCACCAGCCGGACGCCCCGGACCAGCCCGCTCTCGCCCGCCGAGACCCGACCGCCGCCGAACTGACTGCCGCCACCACGGCGCTGCGCGGCACCGGCCGGTTCATCGCTCCGGGCGCGACGCTCAAGGACGCACCCGCCACCACCGCCGCGTTCCCCGGCGCGCAGCCGCTGTACGTGGCTCTCCCGCAGCAGCCGGCCGGGCAGCCGCTCGTCCACTTCGGACCGGCGCTGGCGAAGGAGTTCCCCGGCCGGCCCATCGTGGCGATGTACGGCCAGTGGGTGGAATACGACGGCCCGTTCGCCGCCGACTTCTCCGACGTCGCGACGGCCAGCTTCTACGGCCAGTTCGCCGACCGCCTCAGCACCTACGCCTACCCGCAGCGCAACGTCCTGGGCGCGTGGCTCGACCGCGTCACGGCCATCCGCTACGCCGGGCTGTTCGACCGCCCGCTCCCCTACACCCCGTTCGACCCGCTGCGGGTCGCCCTGCCCGTGCTGCCGTGGCTGTTCGCCGCCTGCGCGGTCGGGTTCCTCGTGCTCTCGGCCCGCCGGCTGGTCCGGCCGGACCGTCCCACCGGGGCCGGCGTGCCGACCCGCCTGGCCGGCCTGACCGCGCTCGCCGTCGAGGTCTCGGGGCTCACCGACGGCCCTTCGGCCGCGGCCCTGACCCGCGGGATCACGCAGCTGACGGCGGCCAGGGAGGCGTTCACCGGGAAGCTGCCCGACCACCACGTCCACGGCTTGCTCGACGCGGCCGAGGCGGAGCTCGGCACCACGGCCGATCTGCTGCGCCGCCCGGAGTACCGGCCGGCCGAATACCTGCGCGGGAGGCTCACGTGAAGCGGTTCTTCGGCTCCGCGTTCGGGGTCGCGGTGCTCGGCTGCCTGGTACTGGCGGGCTGGGCCGTGTGGTCGGCGGGGGTCTTCGACTCACCCGTGGCCCGGCAGCTGCGGTCCGCGTCGGTGTACGTCGCGCCCGGGATCACGCTCGACCAGCCGGCCGCGGAACGCGTGATCGGCAACCGGCGGCTGGTCGTGGGCTTCTTCGAACCGGGCGCGGACCTGAGCGACGCGTGCGACAGCCTGGGCAGCGCGGTCGACGGCACCCTCGCCGTGATGCTCAGCCGTGACGGTAACGACTACAAGAAGTACAGCTGTTCCCGGTTGCCCGGCGTGGGCGACGAGAACTTCGGCAAGGCGTTCGTCGCGGAGTCGATGATCGGCACCGGCATCGACGGCTTCGCCGCCCGGCCGGTGGACGCGCTCAAGGTGATGGTCGTCAACTACGACCTGCTGGTGCGGACCGGGGCGATCCCGGACGGCGGCCGGACGGTCAGCCCCTCGCTGCCGCGGTACCTGATCGCCACGGCCGCGGTCGCGGCCGTGCTCCTGGGGTCGTCGGGGCTCTACTTCGCCGCGCGCCGGGCCGGCCGGGTCGCGGTGGCGCGGAAGGAACGCCGCGAGACCGAAGGCGACGAGCGGACCGAGCTGGCGGCGGCCGCGGCCGTGCTGGCCCAGCGGATCATCGACCTGGACCAGCGGTACGCCCGGCAGAAGGGCCGGAGCAAGTTCGCCCAGGGGTACCGGAGTCTCGTGACGGACTACACCAAGCTGCTGCCGGACCTCGGCGAGGACACCCCGCAGCTGCGGGCCCGGGTCGAGAAGCTGCTGACCCGGGCCCGGAAGCTGAGCACTCAGAAGGGATAACGGGACTTCACGATCGACGGCGTGTCGAGGTTGTAGCCCGCGTCCATGCTCTGCGCGAGCCGCAGGTACTGGCCCTCGGCCCACATCAGCGGACCCGCGCTGCCGGTCGGGCGGCCCAGGCCGAAGCAACCGACGTCCGCGCGGTCCCAGACCTGCTCGGGCACGAAGTACCCGTCGTTGGCCGAGTCCGCCATGGACTTCAGGTAGACCGCGGCCGAGCGGCCGTTGGCGAGCTCGTACTGCCCCCGCTCCCCCGACAGCACCGGCCAGAGCCGCCCGAACCGCTGGCTTCCGCCCGCGGGCCAGCCGGTGCAGGCCGACGTGCTCTCGCCGTAGTTGTCGTGCGGGTAGCGGTGGAAGTAGACGTCGCCGTTGGGCAAGGTCACCTGCACCGGCGAGTTGCCGTCGGACGCGGCCGCCGTGGGGGCGACCGAGTTCGCGATCGTCGGGTCGTTCGCCGGGCGGATGCCGAGCCGGACGAGGTCGAGGAACCCGAAGTCGGTGACGTCGTGCTCGTAGAAGCAGCCTTCGTCGAAGCAGATCGTCGCGCCGTCGTTGGGGTTTCCGGAGCGGTCGAGGCGTTCGTAGTAGGTGTGGCCGCCCCAGTAGCCGGACGTCGTGACCGTCCAGCCGGCCAGGGAGTTGCGCCAGGAGTCCGCGGTCGACTCCCACGTCGTCGCGCTCGCGGTGTCGCCGTTGGCGCGCGCGATGGCGCCCGCCGCGATCAGGCCGGCGATCTCGGCGGCCACCGACGACGGCGACTTGCCGTACTGCTCCTCCCACCGCTCGGTGGTGTCCGGGCCGGTCGAGACGATGTGGTTCGCCGTCGTCTTGACCTTGGCGTACGTCGAGGCGTCGGTGAGGCCGGTCAGCCAGGCGAGCAGGATCGCGTCGGCGTCCTGGTCGAGCTGTTCGCAGCAGCCGAGCTGCTGGGCGCTGGCGCCGCTCACCCCGGAAACCGGGCTGTAGCGCGGGAACGACCCCGCCGGGTACGTCGTGCCGTCGCCGGCCGTGGGGCTGCCGATCCACTGGGAACTCCAGAGGAACTGGGCCATGCGCTTGGCCTGCGCGCTGTCGCCGGCGGCAAGGAGGCCGGTTGCCTGCTGGTAGAGGTCACGGCCCCAGACGCGGTGGTAGCCGTCGTTGAGGTGGTCGCCGTTCGTGTAGTCGCCCCACGGGGTCGCCAAGCCCGCGACGCTCGCGCCGGGGTGCTGCTTGTCCTCGGCGGTCTTGAGTGCCATTGCCGCGACGTAGTAGGCGCGGCGGCGTTGCGTGTCGCCGGAGACGCTGGCCGGTGCAGGTTTCAGACCGCCCACGTAGGAGTTCCAGCCGCTGCGGTAGGAGCTCGAGAGGGCGGTGAACCCGGTGCCCAGTGAGCCGCTTGCGTTGGATGTCGCCGCTGCTGTGGTGTCGCCGTAGCCCAGTGCGACCGTGAACGTCGTGTCCGTGCCGACCGGAATCTGTCCACATTGGACTACGTTGCCGGTGCCGGAGATGTTGTCGAACTGGTTGTTCAGGGTTTTGTCGGCGCGTAGGTCGACGAGGCAGTCGCTGGCCGCGCCCGTGTAGCCGTTGTCGTGTGCGGCGAAACCGGTCGAGACGCGCAGGGCTTGGACGACCGTTGTCGCCGTGCCGCCGAACAGTGTCTCGGTTCCGCTGGCTACCAGGCCGGTGCCGTCCCACCAGGCGTTGTCGTTAGCTCCGCCGCCGGCCATCGATGGGTTGGCCAGGAGGTAGAGGCGGTAGGTTCCGCCGTCCAGGGATTGGAAGCGGGTGTTCGTGACCAGGGTGGCTCGGGCCGGGTCCGTTGCGTAGTCCGTCGTTATCCGGTACTTGCCGCTCTTGGCCGTGTTCGTGACCGTGTACTGGAGGGCCTTCTCGTCGGGCATGGTCACGACGTGGTTCGTCGCGTCTCGCTCGAGGTCCACGAACGTGGTGCCGTCGGTGATCACGTACTGCATGTCCTGCATGTTCGGGACGTCGGCTCGGGGGTAGAAGACCTCCGACGTGACTCCGTTCGCGACGGTGAACCAGACTGGGCTTGCCGTTGTGGTCGATGTCCCCAGGGCGGACTTGTTGCCGGTGGCCCAAGAGGCTCCGCCGCCGCAGCAGTCGGTTGCCGTTCCTGCGGCCCCGGCTGGTGCCGGGAGTGCTCCGGTTAGCAGGATTGCTGCTCCTGCGCAGGCCAGGGCGGCTTTCCACCTGATCATTCGGGGCCTCCGACGGCGTTGTCGTGGATATGTTGTGGGCGGCAACATATTGGGCCTCTGGGCGGTGACAAGCAATGTCCGATGGGACTTTATCGATACAGCCCTCGGGTGGGTTTGTGCTCACGGCTTGTTCTTCGCCAACCCCGAAGCCGCGATTGTGACTACGGCCGGCAACACCGCGTCAAGGCGGGAAAGATGCCTTGACCCGGCGCTGCCGGCCGTGTTCTGGCTTCGGATCGGGGTTGCCGTGGGGGGTCTGGGTTGTCGTTGGGTTGTGATTGCTGGGGACCGTCGCTTTATGCGTTGGCTATGCGGTTCAGCCACTCTCGCATCAGCACACGCTCTGCCTCTGTCAGCGCTGTCGCGCCTTCCAGGCCCGCTTGGAGCGCTATCGCTCTCTCGGGCAGCTTTGAGCCTGACGGCTCCTCACTGCCCGTGAGGATCCTCGTCAACACCGTCTCGCGGGCCGTCTCTGACAGCTCTGGGTCGCGTTCTTCCTCTCGGGTCGCGATCAACGACAGCACTACGCCCATTCCTGTTGCGTGTACCAGTCGTGCCGCTCGCTCGACGCTCACCCTCAGCCTGCCTGCTGCCGCCACTCGCTCGACGATGCTTCGCAGCATTGCCTCTGCCTCGCGTGCTGCCGGTGACGTGCGGCCTGGGCGGGCGTCGCCGTACATCAGTACGTAGAACTCTGGGCGGGACAACCCGAACTCGATGTGCAAGTCCCAGCCGCGGCGGAGGTCCTCGACCGCGTCGCCCGTTGTGCCCAACGCCTTCTTGCTCGTCAGGTACTCGTCGAACCCGTATGCCGCCACCGCGTCCAGCAGGCCGTCCTTGTCTCCGAAGAGGCGGTACAACGCCGGGGGCTGGACGCCCGCCGCCGCGCTCACCGCTCGCGTCGACAGACCGTCGCGTCCCTCGGCCGCCAGCAGGGCCGCCGCCGCTTCGAGGATGCGTTCCCGGGTGTCGACCGCCGTCTTCGTTGCCATGGTTACGATGGTAACAAATCGTTAGTAGCGGTCGTTCTTCGTCGAGGGTTCAGGTGGTCCACCGCGATGCGGTGGGCCAGGCGGCGCAGCATCGGTACCGCCTCCGCCATGCAGCGCGCCGGGTCCGGTTCGACGTCCGTCAGTGCGTACGCCGCCGTGATGCCCGCTTTCGCCAGCTCTGCCGGGGACAACTGGCACCGGCCGGACACCGCGATGCACGGGATGCTCTTCGCCGCCGCTGCCCGGGCCACCCCTGCCGGGGCCTTGCCGGACAGCGTCTGGCCGTCCAGGGATCCTTCGCCGGTGATGACCAGGGACGCGCCGGACAGGGCCGCGTCGAACCCGAGCAAGTCCAGCAGCAGCTCGATGCCCGGCCTCATCCGGGCGCCCAGAACCGCCATCGCCGCGAACCCCACTCCCCCGGCCGCTCCCGCGCCCGGACGGGAAGCGAACTCCGGGCCGACGACCGATGCCCAATGTCGCAACGCCGCGTCCAGCGTCTCGACGTCCTCAGGCGACGCTCCTTTCTGTGGCCCGTAGACGAACGCCGCCCCGCTCGGGCCGTAGAGCGGGTTGTCGACATCGCTCGCCAGCTCGATGTCCACTTCGGACAGACCGGATACGTCCAGCGACGCGAGTTCCGAGAGCGCCGCGCCGCCGAAGGGAAGCTCCCGGCCTGCGCCGTCGAGGAGCCGGGCGCCCAGCGCCGTCAGCATGCCCGCGCCGCCGTCGGTGCACGCGCTTCCGCCCACCCCGAGCACGATGTGGCGGCACCCCGCCCGCATCGCCGCCGCGATGACGTCGCCCGTGCCCGCGCTCGTCGCCGTGAGCGGGGCCGAGGCGCCGGGCAGCCGGTGCAGCCCTGACGCCTCGGCCAGTTCCACCACCGCTGTGTCCCCGCGGAGCGCGTAGGACGCCGTCACCAGCGCCCCGATCGGACCTCGTGCCGGGACGCGCACCCGGCGGAAGCCGGCGGCGACGGCGGCATCGACCGTGCCGTCGCCGCCGTCCGCCACCGGAAGCTCCTGCACCTCGACGCCGGGGTGGACGTCGGCGAGGCCCGAAGCCACCGCCGACGCCACCTCGGCCGCGGTCAGCGACCCCTTGAACTTGTCCGGCGCGATGAGAACCTTCACGCGCTCGCCTTGTACGCCCGCCAGTCGCCGACCTCGGTGATGTCCCGCAGGGCGACGTGCGAGGTGTATGGCCGCCGCAGCAGCATCGCGAACGCCGAACTGCCGTCCGCCAGCTCCACCACCCCCAGCTCCAGCTCGTGCGGCTCGGACGGCAGCACCTTGTCCCGCAGGTCGTCCAGCGAGACGTCGTACACCTCGCCGGTCACCTCGGCACCGCCGTGCGACACCGGGTACAGCGCCGGGCACTGGTCGCCGACGGCGTAGAACCGGTACTTCGGCGCGGTCTTCGCCTCGGTCACGAAAGGCGCTCCGGCCAGCAGGTGGTGCAGCGGCTCACCGCGCATGGCGCCGCCGTTGAAGAACATCAAGGCCACGGGGATCTCCTTAGCGGAAGAGGGCTTCGACGCCGTCGACGGCGAAGTACACCGCGAACACCAGCGCCAGGAACGAAAGCAGCCAGCCGGCCTCGCGCCACTTGCCGCGGCCGATCTTGATCAGCACGAACGCGATCAGGCCCGCGCCGACGCCGTTGGTGATCGAGTAGGTGAACGGGATCAGCGCCGCGGTCAGGAAGACCGGGATCGTGTAGTCCGGGTCGTTCCACGGGATGTTGCGGCACTGGGCGACCATCATGCCGCCGATGACGACCAGCGCGGGCGCCGCAGCCTGGGCCGGGACGACCCCGGCGAGCGGGGTGAACAGCAGCGTCCCGGCGAACAGCAGGCCGGTGACGACGCTCGCGAGACCCGTCCGGGCGCCTTCGCCGACGCCCGCGGCGGACTCGAGGAACACCGTGTTCGGCGACGAGCCGGCGACCCCGCCCGCGATCGCGCCCGCGCCGTCGACCAGCAGGATCCGGCCCATCCGCGGGACCTTGCCGTTCTTCGACAGCCCGGCTTCGTCGGAGACGCTCGTGATCGTGCCCATCGCGTCGAAGAACCCGGACAGCACCAGCGTGAACAGGAAGACCGTGGCCGCGAGCGCGCCCGCCGAGGCGAAGCCGCCGAACAGGTCGATGTGGCCGAAGAGCCCGAAGTCCGGTGCGGCGACGACGTGGTCGGGCAGGGCCGGGGTGGTGAGGCCCCAGCCGCCGACGCCGAACGCCTCGTGCAGCACGACCGCGAGCACGGTGGCCACCCCGATGCTGATCAGCACCGCGCCCGGGACCTTGCGGGCCATCAGCACGATCATCAGCAGCAGGCCGAAGCAGAACACGACGATCGGCCAGCCGTGCAGGTGCCCGCTCGCCCCGAGGCGGACCGGGACCGTGGTCTGCGCCGCGTCCGGCATCCGGGTCACGAACCCGGCGCTGACCAGACCGACCAGGGCGATGTAGAGCCCGATCCCGACGGTGATCGCCATCTTGAGCGGCCGCGGGATGGCGTTCATGATCCGCTCGCGGACGCCGCTTACGGCCATCAGCACGATGCACACGCCTTCGAGCACGACCAGCCCGAACGCCTGCGCCCACGTCATCGACGGCGCCATCTGGAAGGCGACGATCCCGTTGATGCCGAGGCCGGCGGCCAGCGCGAGGGGCGCGTTGCCGACGAGTCCCATGAGGACGGTCATCACGGCGGCGGCCAGCGCGGTCGCGGTGGTCACCTGCGCGGCGGAGAGCCGGGCGCCGGTGATGTCGGCGGAAGCGCCGAGGATGAGGGGGTTGAGCAGCACGATGTAGGCCATCGCGACGAACGTCGTGACGCCGCCGCGGACTTCGCGGCCGATCGTGCTCTGCCGCGCGCGCAGCTCGAACAGCTTGTCGAGCAGCGATCGGTGCTGGGGTGGTTCGGGTACTTCGCCGATCTCGCGTTCGGGGATTTCTACCTGGGTCATGCGTCCTGCCCTTGCCGGTGGGTGTGCTCGGCCAGGCCTAGGCACAGCGCCGTGCCTGGGCGAGCGGGACGTTCGATTCGGTTGTGCTCCGGTCAGCTGGCCTTGTGGGTCAGAGGTCGGCGGGTCAGTAGTCGGTGCGGTCGCTCTTGTCGAGCCAAGCCGCGAACGGGGCGAAACCGTCCTTTGCGGACAGTCGGGTGACGGGGACCGTCCACGTTTCGCGCGGACGGTCGAAGAGTTCGTAGAAGGCGCGGTCGTCGAAGCCGGCCTTGGCCGCGTCGTCGCGGTCGGCGGCGAAGAGGACCTTGTCGACGCGCGCCCAGAGGGCCGACGACAGGCACATCGGGCACGGCTCGCAGCTGGAGACGAGTACGCAGCCGTCCAGTTTGAACGTGCCGAGTGCCTGGCAGGCCGTGCGGATCGCGACGACCTCGGCGTGCGCGGTCGGGTCGAGGTTCGCGGTGACGCGGTTGACGCCGGTCGCGACGATCTCGCCGTCCTTGACGATCAGCGCGCCGAACGGGCCGCCGCCGTTCGCGACGTTGGTCTCCGCGATGCGGACGGCTTCGTCGAGCCATTCGGTCTCGACGGAAAGCGACGTGGTCATGGGTCAGACTCCGGTGATGTGCTCGGGGCGGATGGGGACGCGCGGCAGCTCGAGGCCGGTGGCCGCGCGGATGGCGTTGGCGATCGCCGGCGTCGCGGAGATCGTGGGTGGTTCGCCGACGCCGCGGACGCCGTAGGGGGCGTGCGGGTCGGGGCGTTCGAGGACGTCGACGCGCATCGGGGGCATGTCGAGGATGGTCGGGATGAGGTAGTCGGTGAACGACGGGTTCCGCACCTTGCCGTCCTTGACCAGGATTTCCTCCATCACGGCGAGGCCGAGGCCCTGCGCCGAGCCGCCCTGGATCTGGGCGACGACGGCGTCGGGGTTCATCGCCTTGCCGACGTCCTGGGCGCAGTCCAGCTGCACGACCTTGACCAGGCCGAGGTCCAGGTCGACGTCGACGACCGCGCGGTGCGCCGAGAAGCCGTACTGCACGTGGGCGTCGCCCTGGCCGGTCTCCGGGTCAAGCGGGTAGGTCGGCCGGTGGTGGAACTCGCGGGTCTCCTCGATCGCGGTGCCGCCGAGCAGCTCGGCCAGGTCCGCGACGACTTCGCCGTCGGCCGCGACGACCTTCCCGCCGGTCAGGGACATGCCCTCGGCGGGCACCCCGAGCCGGGCGTAGACCGCCTCGGCGACCGCTCGGCAGGCGTTGCGGACCGCGCCGCCGGTGACGTAGGTCTGGCGCGACGCCGAGCTGGAGCCGGCGTCGCCGACGCTCGTGTCGGCCGGGTGCACGCTCACCCGCGTCAGGCCCAGTTCGGTGCGGGCGATCTGCTGCTGCAGGGTGACCAGGCCCTGGCCGACCTCGGCCGCGGCGGTGTGCACCATCGCCACCGCTTCGCCGCCGAGCACCTCCAGGCGGACGCGGGCGGTCGAGTAGTCGTCGAGGCCCTCGGCGTAGGAGATGTTCTTGATCGTGACGCCGTAGCCGATCCCGCGGACGACGCCTTCGCCATGGGTGGTGTTGGACGCGCCGCCGGGCAGCTCGCGGATGTCGCGTTCGCCGGTGGGCTCGGGCGGCAGCGGCAGGTCGCGGACGCGCTGGACCAGCTCGGCCACGGGCGCCGGGAAGTCGACCACCTGGCCGGTGACCACAGTGGACCCCTCGCTCAGCGCGTTGCGGATCCGCAGTTCCGCCGGGTCCATGTCCAAAGCGGACGCGAGCTTGTCCATTTGGGACTCGTAGGCGTACGTCGGCTGGACCGCGCCCAGACCGCGCATCGCGCCGCAGGTCGGGTTGTTCGTGTAGACGCCCCAGCCTTCGATGTGCGCGTTCGGCACGTCGTACGGACCGACGCTGAGCGTGGTGCCGTTGCCGACCACGACCGGGGTCTTCGACGCGTACGCGCCGCCGTCGAAGTACATCTTCGCCCGGACGTAGACGAGCTTCCCGTCGCGGGTGGCGCCGTGCTCGTAGTACATCTTCGCCGGGTGCCGGTGGACGTGCCCGAAGAACGACTCCAAGCGGTTGTAGCTCATCTTCACCGGCCGGCCGGTGCGCAGGGCGAGCATGCACGAGTGGATCTGCATGGACAGGTCCTCGCGGCCGCCGAACGCGCCCCCGACGCCGGACAGCGTCAGCCGCACCTTCTCCAGCGGCAGGCCGAGCGCTTTCGCCGTCTGGCGCTGGTCGACGTGCAGCCACTGGGTGGCCAGGTAGAGGTCGACGCCGCCGTCCTCGGCCGGCACCGCCAGCCCGGACTCCGGGCCGAGGAACGCCTGGTCCTGCATGCCGATCTCGTAGACGCCGGACACGACGACGTCCGCGGTGGCCGCCGGGTCGCCCTTGACGATCCGCTGGTGGCGGACCAGGTTCCCGCCCGGGTGCAGCTTCGGCAGGGTGTCGTCGTGCGCGGCCCGCTCGGGGTCGGTGATCGGCTCGAGGACGTCGTACTCGACGACGATCTCCTTGAGCGCCTGCCGCGCGATCTCCGGATGGTCCGCCGCGAGGATGGCGATCGGCTCGCCCTGGTAGCGGACCAGGTCGGCGGCCAGCGCCGGGGTGTCCTGGTACTTGAGGCCGTAGACGTTCTCGCCGGGCACGTTTTCGTGAGTGAGGACCGCGTGCACGCCCGGCTGGGCGAGCGCGCGGGAGACGTCGAGGCGGACGATCCGGGCGTGCGGGTGCGGGCTGCGCAGCGTGGCGCCCCACAGCATGTCCTCGTGCCACAGGTCCGAGGAGTACGCGAACTCGCCGCGGACCTTGAGCGTGCCGTCCGGGCGCAGCGGGCTCTCGCCGATGCCGCCGGCGATCGTGTCGTGCAGCTCCTGCGGGGAGCGGGCCGGCGCGCTCATCGGACGGCCTTCTTCGCAGCGGCGTCCCGGACGGCGTCGAGGATCTTCTCGTAGCCCGTGCAGCGGCAGAGGTTCCCCGCGAGGGCCTCGCGGATCTCGACGTCGCTGGGGTCCGGGACGCGCTCGATCAGGTCGTGCGCCGCGACCAGCAGGCCGGGCGTGCAGAACCCGCACTGGACGGCGCCGCGCTCGACGAACGACTCCTGCACCGGGTCCAGGGCGTCCCCGTCGGCCAGCCCCTCGACGGTGACGACCTCGCGGCCCTCGGCCTGCCCGGCCGCGACCAGGCACGCACACGCCGGGACGCCGTCGAGGTAGACCGTGCACGACCCGCATTCGCCCTGCTCACAAGCGTTCTTCGAGCCCGGCAGGCCGAGCCGCTCGCGCAGCACGTAGAGCAGGCTTTCGCCTTCCCAGACGTTGTCCGCCCGGCGGTGCTCGCCGTTGACGGTGACGTTCACGCGCACTTCGCGCTCCCTTCGCAGTATTCGCCCCAGGCCCAGGTCAGCGTCCTTCTCGCCATGACCCCCAGGGCATGGCGCCGGTAGGCCGCGCTCCCCCGGACGTCGTCGATCGGCGACGCGGCCCCGGCGACCAGGTCGCCGAAGCGGCGCTTGACCGAGTCGTTCAGCGCCTTCGGGGCGTCCCAGTCCAGCTCGCCGGCCAGGAACTCCTCGGCTTCGATCGCCCGCCGCGGGGTGGGCGCGGCCGAGCCGACGCCCGTGCCGACGCGTCGTTCCTCCGGGTGCAGCGCCAAGCCGAATGCGGCGACGGCGATGACCATGGCGTTGCGGGTGCCGATCTTGCTGAACTGCTGCGGCCCGGTAGCCGGGGCGAGCAGGACGCCGGTGATCAGCTCGTCCGGCTCGAGGACATTGCGCTTGACCCCGACGTAGAAGTCCTTCGCGGCGACGATCCGCGTGCCGCGTACCGACGCGATCTCGACCTCGGCGTCGGCCGCCAGCAACGCCGGGTGGGAATCGCCCGCGGGCGAAGCTGCGCCCAGATTGCCGCCCACGGAACCGCGGTTGCGGATCTGGGGGGACCCGACGGTCCGCGCGGCCATCGCGAGGCCGGGCAGCCGCGTGCCCAGCTCGGCGATGATCCGGGCGTACGGCACGGCCGCGCCGATCCGGATCCGGCCGCCGTCGGTGCCGTGCTCGTGGAGCTCGGCGACGCGGCCGAGGTCGAGCAGGGCGCCGGGGCGGCGGTGGTCGAAGTTGAGCTCGACCATCACGTCCGTGCCGCCGGCGATCGGGACCGCACCGGGGTTCGCGGCACGCGCGGCGAGCGCGTCGGCCAGCGAGGCGGGTCGGAGGAATTCCACTGTGGACGTCCTTTCGGGGGTGCTTCGTGAAGAAGTACACACGCTCGGGTGTGGCCGGGACCACGGCAAAACCCCTGAAAGACGGGTGAATTTACGGTCCTGGTTTGTACTTTCCGACAACCGCCTTCGCGGGCGCGCGGAAAGGCCGCCGCACGAGGTCAGGGTCTCGTGCGGCGGCCGTGGTCATGCGCGTGCTACGCGGGCTCGAACTCCTTGACGGCGTCGAGCGCGGCGCCCATGGCGGCGTTGCCCTCGCGTTCGATCATGATCTCCACCAGGACCGGGCGGCTGGTGCGCTCGGCCTCCTTGCGGGCCCATTCCAGGGACGTCCGGATCTCCCCGGGTTCGAGCACGCGGGTGCCCGAGCAGCCGTAGGCCTCCATGATCTTGACGTTGTCCGTGCCGTTCGAGTCGTAGTGGATGTCGACCTCGAAGTTCATGTCGTAGCCGGTCTCGGCCTGGCGGATCAGCCCGAGGTACTCGTTGTTGAGCATGATCAGCACGAACCCGACGTCGTACTGGGCGGCGACGGCCAGCTCCTCGACGAGGAACTGGAACGAGTAGTCGCCGACCACCCCGACGACTTCGGCTTCGGGCCGTGCCTTCTTCACGCCGATCGCGGCGGGGATCTCCCAGCCGAGCGGGCCGGCCTGGCCGCACACCTGGTAGTGCCGCGGCTTGTGCGCCGTCTGGAACTGGCCCGACCAGATCTGGTACAGCCCGATCGCCGTGACGAAGTACGTGTCCTCGCCGAAGGTTTCGTTGATCTCCTTGAAGACCCGCGGCGCCTTGATCGGCAGGGTGTCGAAGTCATCGCGGCGGGGAAGCGCTTCCTTCAGCTCCGCGATGCGCCCGACCCACTCCCGGCGCGGCTTCGTCTCGCGTGCGTCCAGCGCCGCCAGCAGCGCGTCGAGGAACTGCCGCGTGTCCGAGACGATCCCGAGGTCGGGCCCGAAGACCTTGCCCAGCTGGGTGGGCTCGATGTCGACGTGGATGAACTTCCGCTCACCGCGGTACACCGACAGCTCGCCGGTGTGCCGGTCGCCGAACCGCGCGCCCAGCGCCAGCACCAGATCCGACTCCAGGAAAGCCGCGTTCGCCCACCGCTGCGACGTCTGGATGCCGGCCATCCCGGCGAACAGCTCGTGGTCCTCGGGGAACGACCCCTTGCCCATGAGCGTCACCTGGACCGGGACGTCGAGCCGTTCCGCGGCGGCGCGCAGCTGCTCGCTCGCCTCGCCGAGGACGACCCCGCCGCCGGCCAGGATGATCGGGCGCTCGGCCGCCAGCAGCAGGTCCAGCGCGCGTTCCACCCGGGCCTGCGCCGGCTTCACGACGGTCACCGGCAGCGGTGAGTCGATCGACGAGTCCCACTCGATGTCCTGCTTCTGGACGTCGATCGGCAGGTCGATGAGCACCGGACCGGGCCGGCCCGAGCGGGCGATCCGGAAGGCTTCGCGGAAGATCCACGGCAGCTGCGCGGCCTCCTTGACCTGCACCGCCCACTTCGTCACCGGCTTGGCGATCTCGACGATGTCGACGGCCTGGAACGCCTCGGTGTGCAGCTTGTTCGAGGCGGCCTGGCCGGTGATGCAGATCATCGGGATCGAGTCGGCGTGCGCGGTGTAGAGCCCGGTGATCATGTTGGTCCCGGCCGGGCCGGACGTGCCGATGGCGACGCCGACGTTCCCGTTCGTCCTTGCCCAGCCGTCGGCCATGTGCGTCGCGCCTTCTTCGTGGCGGACGATCAGATGCTGGATCGCCCGACCTTGTAGGGCGTTATACAGCGGGAGGATCGCGGCGCCCGGGCAGCCGAAGACGGTGTCGACGCCTTCGCTCTCCAGGACGTCGACGACCGCCTGCATCGCGGGGATTCTGGGCATGTCACACCTCCGCCGGGACGCGGCCCGACAACTGTTCGACGACCTTCAGCAAGGCCGAGTGGTCCAGGGAGCCGTGGCCCATGGCGCGGCCGGCGGCGACGAGCTGGGCGACCAGCCCGGTGAGCGGGAGCGCGACGTCGGCCTGCCGGGCGGCGGCCAGCGCGATCCCCATGTCCTTGTGGTGCAGGTCGATCCGGAAGCCGGGCGCGAACTGGCGGTCCACCATGGACTTGCGCTTGAGCTCGAGGATCCGGCTGCCCGCGAGGCCGCCGGCGAGCACGTCGAGGCCGGTGGCGGCGTCCACACCGGACGCTTCGAGCAGCACGATCGCCTCGGCGACCAGGCCGTAGATCCCGCCCACGACGAGCTGGTTGGCGGCCTTCACGACCTGGCCGGCGCCGTGCGGGCCGACGTGCACGATCGTCTTGCCGAGCGCGTCGAGCACCGGCTTGGCCGCCTCGAAGTCGGCCTCGTCGCCACCGACCATGATGGACAGCGACGCCTGCTCGGCTCCGGCCTGCCCGCCGGACACGGGCGCGTCGAGCACGCGGATCTTCTTGTCCCGCGCGGCTTCCGCGACAGCGATCGACGTCTCGGGCCGGATGGTGCTCATGTCGATCAGGAGCGCGCCGGGCTCGGCGGCGTCCAGGACGCCGCCCGCGGCCAGCACGACCTCCTCGACCTGCGGGTGGTTCGGCAGCATCGTGATGACGACGTCCGCGCCGGCGACGGCGTCCGCGACGCTCGTCGCGGCGCGCCCGCCGGCGGCCGCCAGCTTCTCGCCGGCCGCGGCGTGCACGTCGAAGCCGCTGACGTCGTGCCCGGCCGCGACCAGGTGCGCGGCCATCGGGGCGCCCATCACGCCCAGTCCGATGAATCCCAGTTTCATGCTCGTCCCCTTCGGGTCTTCGGCAGCCAGTCCAGCGACGTGGCGGTGTCGGGTTCCGGGACGTACTCGATCCCGACGAACCCGGCGTAGCCGGCATCCTGCAGGTTCGCGAGGTGCCGGTCGATGTCCAGGGAGCCGGTGCCGGGCTGGTGCCGGCCGGGTGCGTCGGCGATCTGCACGTGCCCGATCCGGGAGATGTGCTTCGTCGCCAGCGCGTCCAGGTCGTCCCCGTTGACTGCCAGGTGGTACAGGTCGGCCAGCAGCCGTACGTTGTCGCGCCCGAGGTCGTCGAGCACGGCCACGGCGTCCGCGGCGGTCTTGAGCGGGTAGCGGTCCGCGCCGGAGAGCGGTTCGAGGACCAGTTGCGCGCCGATCCCCGCGGCGGCCTCGGCGGCCGTCGCGAGGTGGACGCGGGCGAGTTCGTCCTGCTTGGCGGGGTCTTCGCCGTCGAGCCGGTTGCCGTAGAGCGCGTTGAAGCTGCGGCACCCGGTGCGTTCGGCAATGCCGAGCGCGACGACGAGGCTGTCGGCGAACTCGGCCTCCCGGCCGATCCACGACACCAGCCCGCGCTCCCCCGCCGCCATGTCACCGGCGTAGAAGTTCAGCCCGCGCAACCGGACGCCGTCCAGGCTCTCGACGAAGGCGTCGACCTCGTCGCGCGCGGGGACCGCGGTGTCGAACGGCCACCAGTACTCGACGTCGGTGAACCCGGCCTCCCGCGCGGCGGCGGCCCGCTCGAGCAGCGGTACCTCCTTGAACAGGATCGACAGGTTGGCGACGTACGGCAGGGAGTGCCCTTCTTGTGGCATCGCGACCTCGAATTTCACTCTGCGGAATTTTTCTTTCGCATATCGAGAATAGCTGGTCCGCGGCCTCGGGGTCAACGGCCCGGGGACGACGAAGGCGCCGCGGCTCGACGAGCCACGGCGCCTTCGAGGCAAACTGGGTGCCGCTACCGGTTCTGGACGTGCTGCCAGCCGAAGCGGCCCTTGATGCAGAGGTTTCCGTGGGTCACCGAGCTGTCGTGCGGCGACGTCACCTTGACGATCTCGTTGTCCTGGACGTGCAGCGTCAGGGTGCAGCCGACGCCGCAGAACGTGCACACCGTCGTCGTCTCCTGCTGCCGTGACTCGTCCCAGGAACCGGCGGCGCGCTTGTCGTACTCTCGCTTGAAGCTCAGCGCCCCCGTCGGGCAGACCTCGACGCAGTTGCCGCAGTACACGCACGCGCTGTCCGGCAACGGGTTCGAGAACTCCGTCGAGATCCGCGCGTCGAACCCGCGCCCGGCCACGCTGATCGCGAACGAGTTCTGCCACTGGTCGCCGCACGCGTCGACGCACTTGTAGCAGAGGATGCACTTCCCGTAGTCCCGGACGTACAGCTCGTTGTCCACAATGGCCGGTTGCGCCACGGTCGCCGCGTCCGGACCGAACCGCGATGGGTCGGCACCCGCCGCCGCCATCCACTCCGCGACACCTGGGGTCGTCGAGAGGTCCGTCGCCGACGCCAGCAGTTCCAGAACGACCTTGCGGCTCGTGCGCGTCCGCTCGGAATCGGTGCGCACCACCATGCCCGGCTCGGCCTTGCGCGAGCACGACGGCACCAGCGTCCGCGAGCCTTCGACCTCGACCATGCAGACGCGGCAGGCGTTCGCCGGTTCGAGGGTGTCGCCGTAGCACAGCGTCGGGATCTCCTTGCCCGCCGCCGTGCACGCGTCGAGGATCGTCGATCCCTCGGGGACGCGCACCGTCGAGCCGTCCACTGTGAACTCGACCAGCCGACGGGGAATTCCGATGTCCACTCTGGTCATGGCTCCTCCACTGGGAAGCGCGTGTCGTCGCTGGTCACTGCAGTGCTCCCAACCGGTCGATGGCGGACTCGATGGCGTTCCACGCCGTCTGGCCCAGCCCGCAGATCGACGAGTCCCGCATGACCCCGCCCACCTCGCGCAGCAACGGCCGCTCCTCCGAACCGGCCTCGAGGACGCGCCGGATCGCCTCCTCCTGCCGCACGGTCCCGATCCGGCACGGGACGCACTGCCCGCACGACTCGTCGCGGAAGAACTCCGCGATCCGCAGTAGGAACCCGCCGAGGTCGGCCAGGTCGTCCAGCACCAGGACGACACCCGAGCCGAGGGTCGTCTTCGCCGCCCGCGCGTCCTCGAACGTGAGCGGCAGGTCCAGCTCGTCCGGCCGGACGAACCCGCCCGCGGCGCCGCCGAGGAGGATCGTGCGCAGCGAACGGCCCTCGCGCACTCCCCCGGCCAGCTCGACCAGCGAGCGCAGGGTCGTGCCGAACGGCACCTCGTAAACGCCCGGCCGTTCGACGTTGCCGGACAGGCAGAAGAGCTTCGGCCCGGCCGAGGCTTCGGTCCCGATCGACCGGTACGCGACCGCGCCTTCGGTGAGGATCAGCGGCACGTTGACCAGGGTCTCGACGTTGTTCACCACGGTCGGCTTGCCGAACAGGCCCTTTTCGACCGGGAACGGCGGCTTCGTGCGCGGTTCGCCGCGGAAGCCCTCGATCGAGTTGAAGATCGCGGTCTCCTCGCCGCAGATGTAGGCGCCCGCGCCGCGCCGGATCTCCATGTCGAACGAGAACCCCGCGTGGCCCATGATGTCCACGCCGAGGAACCCGCGTTCCCGGCAGACCGCCAAGGCGTTGCGCAGCAACCGCAGCGCCCGCGGGTACTCACCGCGCAGGTAGACGTAGCCCTGCCGGGCGCCGATCGCGAACGCGGCGATCGTCATCGCCTCGACCAGCGCGAACGGGTCGCCTTCGAGCAGCACGCGGTCCTTGAACGTGCCGGGCTCGCTCTCGTCGGCGTTGCACACCAGGTAGTGCGGCCCGGCGGGCTGCGCGGCGGTGGCCGCCCACTTCCGCCCGGTCGGGAACGCCGCGCCACCGCGGCCGAGCAAGCCGGAGTCGGTCACTTCGCGGATCACCGCGGCCTCGCCCATGCGCAGGGCGTTGCGCAGCGCGGCGTAGCCACCGGCCGCCCGGTAGTCGTCCAAACTGGACGGATCGACCACGCCGACCCGGCGCAGCAGCCGCAGTCCCGCCTTCTGGTGGATGACCGGCGGCGCACCGTCCGAAGCGGACGGACCCCGTCCCGCCGCCAACACGGCCGACGCGCCGGTCGCCGGGGCGAGCAGCTCGGTGGTGGCCGGGTCGCCGGCCTGGAACGTCAGCGCCGCGGGGGCTCGTTCGCAGACGCCGAGGCACGGGCTGCGCAGCCACGTGACCCCGCCGCGCGCCTTCCCCGCGGCGCCGACGTGCTCGGTGAGGACGTCGCACACGGTGTCCGCGCCCTTGAGCCGGCAGGCCAGGTCGGTGCACACGTGCACCACGCGTTCGGGGCGCTCCTCCAGCGCGAACAGCGAGTAGAAGCTGGCCACGCCGTAGGCCTCGGCCGGTGGCACGTGCAGCGCCTCGCAGATCAGGTTGAGCGCGCCCTGGCTGATCCAGCCGACCCGGTCGTTGACCGCGTGCAGCGCGGGCAGCAGCTGGTCGCGGCCACCGCCCTCGAAACCGGCGACCGCGTCCTGTTCCTCTCGCGACGCGACGGCGTCCAGGAGCTTGAGATCCACGTCAGACCGCCAGCTTCTCGACGCGGATGGCGGCGGCCTTGTACTCGGCGGTCCCGGCGATCGGGCAGGTAGCTTCGATGGTGATGACGTTGACGTCGACCTCGTCCGGGAAGTGGAACGTCATGAACGCCAGCCCGGGCTTCAGGCCCTTGTCGAGCCGCACCGGCGCGACGATCTCGCCGCGGCGCGAGGAGATCCGGACCAGCTCGTCGGGTTCGACGCCGAGCGAACGAGCGTCTTCCGGGCAGAGATCAAGGGTCTCGCCTTGCCGGAGCGGCGAGGGGAACCCGCCGGACTGGACGCCGGTGTTGTAGGAGTCCAGCCGCCGCCCGGTGGTCAGCCGGATGGGGAACTCCTCGGTGAGCAGGTCGACCGGCGGGCTGTGCTCGAGCACCGTGAACGGCGCCGGGCGGCCGCGCTCGGCCGGGTCCGCGGCCCACAGGCGGCCGTGCAGGAACGTCGGTTCGAGGGTGTCTTCGGAGTAGCACGGCCACTGGATGCCACCCAGCTCTTCCAGCCGCGCGTACGACATCCCGGCGTGCATCGGGGACAGCGAACGCAGCTCGTCCCAGACCTCTTCGCCGCCGGTGTAGTGCCAGTCGTGCCCGAGCCGGCGCGCCAGCTCCGAGAGCAGTTCGATGTCGTCGCGGGCGCCTTCCGGCGAGTCGAGGGCCTTGCGGACGCGCTGGACGCGGCGTTCGGAGTTGGTGAAGGTGCCGTCGCTCTCGCACCAGGCCGCCGACGCCGGCAGCACGACGTCGGCCAGCTGCGCGGTCTTGGTCAGGAAGATGTCCTGCACGATCAAGTGGTCCACATTGGACAGCCGCTTGATCGTGTGTTCGCAGTCCGCTTCGGACTGCACCGGGTTCTCGCCGATGATGTACACGCAGGTCAGGTCGCCGCGTTCCATCGCGTCGAGCATCTGGGTGAGGTTGAGGCCCTTGTGCGGCGGGATCGACGAGCCCCACGCGGCGTCGAACTTCGCCCGGACGCCGGCGTCGAGGACGTCCTGGAAGCCCGGCATCCGGTCCGGGATGGCGCCCATGTCGCCGCCGCCCTGGACGTTGTTCTGGCCGCGCAGCGGGTTCAGCCCGGCGCCGTAGCGGCCGACCTGACCGGCCAGCAGCGCGAGGTTGATCAGCGCGAGGACGTTGTCGGTCCCGTTGTGGTGCTCGGTGATGCCGAGCGTCCACGACAGCTGCCCGCGGTCGGCGCGGGCATAGGTGTGGGCGAGCTCGCGGATCAGCTCGGCCGGCACGCCGGTGGTCTTCTCGGCGACCTCCAGCGTCCACGGTTCGACCGACGCGGCGAACTCGGCGAAGCCTTCGGTGGCGCGCTCGATGAACGTCGTGTTGGCGAGTCCGGAGTGAATGATCTCGCGGGCGATCGCGTGGGCCAGCGGGATGTCGGTGCCGACCTCCAGCTGCAGCTGCCGGTGCGCCCAGCTCGCGGTGCTCGTCTGCCTCGGGTCGACGACGAAGAGCTTCGCTCCCTTGTGGACGGCCTTGAGCACGTGCTGGAAGAAGATCGGGTGCGCCTCGCGGGGGTTGCCGCCCCAGATGACGATGACGTCGGCGTCCTCGATCTCCTGGTACGACGACGTCCCGCCGCCGCTGTCGAACACCCGGGCCAGCCCGGCGACGCTCGGTGCGTGGCAGGTGCGGTTGCACGAGTCGACGTTGTTCGTGCCGATCACCGCGCGGGTGAACTTCTGGGCGACGAAGTTCATCTCGTTGGTCGCGCGGGCGCACGAGAACATCCCGAACGCCTCGGGCCCCTTGCTTTCGAGGGTCCGGCGGATCCCGGCGGCGGCCCGGTCGAGGGCCTCTTCCCAAGTAGCCGGCCGCAGCACGCCGGAGTCGCGCACCAGGGGCTGGGTGAGCCGCGCGTACGGCTCGGGGTTCCTGCGCTTCACGGGCACCTCCGGTTCAGTGCGCCCCGACGGGGACGGGCGGGTTGCTGGTGTGGTCGAGCAGCGAGATGGCGGCGTGGACGTGCCGCAGCGCCGGCGCGGGCACGCCGGTGAGGCCGGCCAGCTCCACGACCGCGCCGATGATCGCGTCGATCTCCAGGGGCTTGCCCGCTTCGAGGTCCTGCAGCATCGACGTCTTGTGGTGCCCGACGCGCCAGGCGCCGTCGATGCGCTTTTCGACCGAGACACCGGGGTCGCTGCCCGCCGCGCGGGCGATCGCGAGGGTCTCGGTCATCATCGTGGCGACGAGCGCGCGCGTGTCTTCGTGCTCGCACATCTGGGCCATGGTCGCCCGGGTCAGCGCCGAGAGCGGGTTGAAGGCGACGTTGCCCATCAGCTTGATCCAGATGTCGTCGCGCAGGCGTGGTTCGACCGGAGCCTTGAGGCCGCCGGCGATCATGGCCGCGCTCAACACCTTGCAGCGCGCGGAAATCTCGCCGTCCGGCTCGCCGAGGGAGAAGCGGGTGCCTTCCAGGTGCCGGATCACGCCCGGTTCCTCGATGACGGTGGAGCAGTAGACGACGCAGCCGATCGCGCGCCGCAGTTCGAGCACGGCGGTCACCGAGCCGCCCGGGTCGACGGTCTCGACCCGCCGGCCTTCGAGCGGATGTCCCTTCAGGCCGTGGAAGTACCACCACGGGATGCCGTTCTGCGCCGCCACGATCGCCGTCTCCGGGCCGAGCAGCGGGGCGAGCAGGGGCCCGCAGGAAGCGTAGGAGTTGGCTTTGAGGCCCAGGAACACGAAGTCCACTTCGCCGACTTCGGCCGGGTCGTCCGTCACGTGGGGATGAGCGGTGAAATCACCGCGTGGGCTGAGCACGCGGACGCCGTGCTCGCGCATCGCGGCGAGGTGGGCGCGCCGGGCGATCAGGTGCACCTCGGTCCCGCCGCGGTGCAGCGCGGCCCCGACGTAGGCACCGATCGCCCCGGCCCCGAGAACAGCCACCTTCATGATGTGCCTCCCTGGTCGCTCGATTGCATACAGTATCCTGGATCCGCTGATGAAACCAGGTTTTCGCGGCCGGGAGAGCGCGGGAAACTCCGACAGGGTGAGATTCTGGGATTTTGCATACCAAAACCTGTATCCTGAGCAGAGATCATCGCGTTCCTCTCCCCTTCCGAGGTGTCCCGTGAGCCAGCCCGCTTCGCCCCTCCCCGACCGCGGCCCGACCGGCCGCCGCACGGCCAAGGGCTCGCTCAGCTCGACCGCCGCCAAGCGCGTCGAACGGCCCGCGCCGCTGCGGCAGGTCGTCTACGAGGCCCTCGCCGAGCTGATCATCAACCGCACCCTCGAACCCGGGCAGCACCTGGTCGAGGCCGACCTGGCCGAGTACCTGGGCGTCAGCCGGCAGCCCGTCCGCGAAGCCCTGCAGCGGCTGCAGAGCGAAGGCTGGGTCGACCTCCGGCCCGCCCAGGGCGCGTTCGTGCACCTGCCCACCGACGAAGAGGCGGACCAGCTGCTGAGCGTCCGCGGTGTGCTGGAAGCGCACTCCGCGAAGCTCGCCGCCGGCCGGGCCACCCCCGCCGACGTGTTCCGCCTGTGGGAACTGCAGAAGGCGGGCGTCCGGGCGCTTGCCAAGCAGGACACCGAAGGCCTGGTGAGCGCCAACGCCGAGCTCCACGCGTTCATCACGGAGCTGTCCGGGAACGCCGTGCTCGCGGAGTTGATCGGCCTGGTCGACCGCCGGGTCCGCTGGTACTACACGCCGATCGCCCGGCCCCGCGGGCGCGACGCGTGGAACGAGCACGAGGAGCTGATCCAGGCCATCGCCGCCCAGAACGCCGACGACGCCGAGGCGATCATGGCCAAGCACACCGAACGGACCCGCCAGGCCTACCACGAACGTCCGGAAGCTCCCCGATCCTGATTTCGGCAGGACCGGGGAGCGGGATACCGGACTAGCCGCCGGCTGCGGCCGACGGCCGCGCCACCAGCTCGGTTTCGGCGAGCTGGTGGCGTGTCCGGCCGGGCTGGCGCAGGAACAGCGTCAGCACCGCGGACAGGAGCGCGATGCACCCGGCGAGGATGTACGCGCCGGTGTAGCCCCACGCGCTGATGACCCCCGCGGCGAGGCCGCCGCCGCCGACGCCACCGACTAGTTTCGCGCTGTAGACCAGGCCGTAGTTCGACGCGTTGTTGTTCTCGCCGAAGTAGTCCGGCACCAGCGCCGCGAACAGCGGGTAGAACGCGCCGCCGCCGAACCCGGTCAGGAACGCGAACACCATGAACAGCACCAGGTTGTGCGTGTTCCCGGCGTACAGCACGCCGAACTGCGCGCCGGCCGCGATCACCAGCACCAGCGTGAGCGTCTGCTTGCGCCCGAGCTTGTCCGACGCCCAGCCGACGACCGCGCGGCCGGTGCCGTTCACGATGGCCAGCACGCCGGCCGAGGAAGCCGCGACGAACGCGCCGAAGTGGCTTTCCTTGGCGAACGGCACCTGGAAGTTGATGCCGAACAGCGAGACGCCGCCGATGATCACCAGGCACACCCACATCAGCGGGAGCATGCCGGTCCGGATCGCCTCCATCGGCGTGAACTGGCGGACCGCCGGCGGGTTCTTGGCGAGGGTCGTCACCCCGGCCTTGCCCTTGGCCCACGTGAGCGGGTCGACCTCCTTCGGCCACCAGCTCTTCGGCGGGTCCTTGAACAGGAACCCGCAGACGCCGACGACGACCAGCATGTACAAGCCGATGCCGTCGAGCACCCCGGTGACGTTCTCGTGCCCGAGGAACGCGCTGAACAGGTAGATGAACGGCACCGAGCCGTAGGCGAACCCGCCGTTCACGAACCCGGTCCGCGCGCCGCGCTTCTCCGGGTACCACTTGCCGACCATGTTGATGCAGGTCGCGTACACGAGCCCGGCGCCGGTGCCGCCGAGGACCGAGTACCCGATGAACGCCAGCGTGAGGTTCCCGCTGTGCGCGATGGTGAAGTAGCCGATACCGCTGAACAGGGCACCGAAGAGCATAGCCGTCTTCGCCGAGACGACGTTGCGCTCCCGGAGCCGCCCGGCCGGGAACGCCACGCCGGCCTGGAACACCGCCCAGATGCTGGCCAGCCAGAACGCGTCCGACAGCGTCCAGCCGTACTTCTCTTCCAGCGTGCCTTCGACGGCGCCCCAGCCGTACTCGAACACGCTGACCGCCATCATGGCGATCCACGGCAGCCAGACCATCCAGCTGCGTGAGCGCCCCATGATGTCCTGCGGCGACTCGCCTACCCGGTAAACTCTTCCGTTCTGGTCAGTGATCTCCTGATACGTGGCTGCGGTCATGTGAGTTCTCCTTCGTCACCGTTGACTCAGGTTCAAAGCAGGCCCGCGGCCCGCGCCCAGCGGTACTTCGCGCCGAGCACGGCCACCGGCTTCTCGGTCGTGTACGGGTACGCGACGACGCCGCGGTCGTACAAATAGTCGCTCGCCTCCTCGACTTCGACGTCGCCGGACAGCGACGCGACAACAGGCTTGTATATCCCTTTCGCCCGGTACTCCTCGACCACTTCGGACACCAGTTCGGCGAACACCATCGGCGGGGTGACGATGGTGTGCCAGTAGCCCAGGATCAGGGCGTGGATGCGGTCGTCCTCGAGGCCCAGCGCGATGGTGTTGCGGTAGGTCGAGGGTGGCTCGCCGCCGGTGATGTCGACGGGGTTGCCGGCCGCGCCGAACGGCGGGATGAACTCCCGGAACGCCGTGTCGAGGTCCGGCGGGATCTCCATCAGGCTCAGCCCGTTGTCGACGCAGGCGTCCGACAGCAGCACGCCCGAACCGCCGGCGCCGGTGATGATGACGACGTTCTCGCCCCGCGGCGTCGGCAGCAGCGGTATGCCGCGGGCGTACTCGAGCATGTCGTTCAGCCCGGGCGCCCGGATGACCCCGCTCTGGCGGAGGACGTCGTCGTAGACCTTGTCGTCGCCGGCCAGCGCGCCGGTGTGCGAGCTGGCCGCCTTGGCCCCCTGCGACGTCCGGCCGGCCTTCAGCACGACGACCGGCTTGCGCTGCGAGACCCGCTTGGCCGTCTCCGCGAACGACCGGCCGTCCTTGAGGTCTTCGAGGTGCATCGCGACGAGCTGGGTGTTGTCGTCCTGCTCGAAGAAGGTGAGCAGGTCGTCCTCGTCGATGTCAGCTTTGTTGCCCACGCCGACGATCGAGGACACGCCCATCTTCGCCGAGCGGCTGAAGCCGAGGATCGCCATCCCGATCCCGCCGCTCTGGGACGACAGCGCCACGCCGCCCTTGACGTCATACGGTGTACAAAATGTCGCCGACAGGTTCTCCGGCGTGTAGTAGTAGCCGTAGATGTTGGGCCCCAGGACGCGCACGCCGTGCTTGCGCGCGATCGCGACGACCTCGTCCTGCAGCGCGATGTTGCCCGTCTCGCCGAAGCCGGACGGGATGAGGATCGCGCCCGCCACGCCCTTGCGGCCGGCCTCCTCCAGCGCCGCGGGGACGAACTTCGCCGGGATGGCGAAGACCGCGACGTCGACGTCCCCGGGGACGTCGGTGATGCTCGCGTAGGCCTTCCGGTCGAGGATCTCGGCGGCTTTGGGGTTGATCGGGTGGATCTCGCCCGCATAGCCGCCGTTGACCAGGTTCTTCATCACCGAGTTGCCGATCTTGCCGGCTTCGGCGGACGCGCCGATCACCGCGACCGACGCCGGTTTCATGATCCGGTTCATCGAGGCGAGAATCTCCTCCTGGGTGAACCGGACCGGTTCCTTCGCCGCGTCCGGGTCGACCAGGATGCGGACGTCGACCGCGGTGGCCCCGGTCGCGGTCGCGAGCACGGGGTTGAGGTCCACTTCGGCCAGCTGGGGGAAGTCGGCGACCAGCTGCCCGAGCCCGGTGATCACGGCGGCGAGCGCGTCCCGGTCGACCGGATCCGATCCGCGGACCCCGCGCAGGATTTCCGCCGCCTGGATACCGTCGATCATGGACAGCGCTTCCCCGGTGGTCGTCGGCGCGAGCCGGAAGGTGACGTCCTTGAGCACCTCCACCAGGACGCCGCCCAGGCCGAACGCGACCACCTTGCCGAACGTCGGGTCGGTGACCGAGCCGATGATCACCTCCTGCCCCTCGGTGAGCATCTGCTGCACCTGGACACCGACGATCCGCGCGCCGGCGTTGTACGCCTTCGCGTTCTCGACGATCTTCGTGAAGCCCGCCTTCACCGCGTCGGCGTCCCGCAGGCCGACGAGCACGCCGCCGGCCTCGGTCTTGTGCAGGATGTCCGGCGAGACGATCTTGAGCACCACCGGCAGCCCGATGGCTTCCGCGTGCGCCACGGCTTCCTCGGCCGTGGTCGCCAGCCGCTCGGCCGGAGTCGGGATACCGTAGGCCTCGCACACCGCACGCCCCTCGGGCGCGGTCAGCGAGGACCGTCCTTCGGCCGCCGCCTCGGCGAGGACCTTTTCGACCGCCGCGCGATCCCCCACGTCAGATCACCCCCGCCGCGCGGAACTTGTCCAGCTCGGCTTCGGTGTACCCGAGTTCGGTCAGTACCTCGTCGTTGTGCTCGCCGAGCAGCGGCGGCCGTTCGATCTCGACGGGCGAGTCGGACAGCTTCAGCGGGCAGCCGACGGTCTTGAAGCTGCCGCGCTCCGGGTGCGCCACCTCGACGACCGAGCCGAGCTCTTCGAGGGTCTCGTCCTCGATCAGCTCCTTGGTCGACAGGATCGGGCCGCACGGGATGTTGCAGGCGTTGAGCTGCTCCATCACTTCCCACTTGGTGTGCTTCTCGGTCCACTCCTCCACGAGGGCGAACATCTTGTCCAGTTTGGACAAACGGACCTCCGGCGTGGCCCACGCCGGGTCCTCGGCCAGCTCCTCCTTGCCGATCAGCCGCGCGAGCGGTGCCCACCCGGGTGGCTGGACGATCACGTAGATGAAGTCGTTCGGGCCGCCGGGCGCGCACTTGACCGCCCAGCCGGGCTGGCCGCCGCCGGAGGCGTTGCCCGACCGCGGCACCTCGTCGCCGAACTGGTCGTTCGGGTACTCCCCGAGCGGACCGTGGGCCAGCCGCTGCTGGTCGCGCAGCTTCACGCGGCACAGGTTGAGCACGGCGTCCTGCATCGCGACCTGGACGCGCTGGCCGCGGCCGGAGGAGGTCCGCTGGTACAGCGCGGCGAGGATGGCGGCCACCAGGTGGATGCCGGTGCCGGAGTCGCCGATCTGCGCGCCGGTCGCGGTCGGCGGCCCGTCCTCGAAGCCGGTCGTGCTCATCGCGCCGCCCATGGCCTGCGCGATCACTTCGTACGCCTTGAAGTCGGCGTAGCGGCCCGGCCCGAAGCCCTTGATGGAGGCGTAGATCAGCCGCGGGTTCAGCGCCGAGAGCTTGTCCCACGGGTAGCCGAACCGGTCGACGACCCCCGGGCCGAAGTTCTCCACGAGGATGTCCACTCCGGACACGAGCTTCTCGAAGACTTCCTTGCCCTCCTCGCTCTTCATGTTGAGCGTGATGCTGCGCTTGTTGGAGTTCAGCATCGTGAAGTAGAGGCTGTCGACGCCGGGCAGGTCGCGCAGCTGCCCGCGGGTGATGTCGCCCCGGCCGGGCGTCTCGAGCTTGATGACGTCCGCGCCGAGCCAGGCGAGCAGCTGCGTCGACGACGGACCGGACTGCACGTGCGTCATGTCGAGGACGCGCACGCCCTCCAGTGCCTTACCCATGCCTTGGCCTCCGCTCACTTGTACATGGTCTGGTTCATGGTTCCGGGGGCGTACACGTCGGGATCGACCCAGACGTTGATCAGCGACGGCTTCCCGGACTCCCGCGCGCGCAGCAGCGCCGGCCCGATGTCGGCCGGGTCGCGGACCTCTTCGCCGTACCCGCCGAGCATCCGCGCGAACTCGTCGTAGCGGACGTCGCCGAGGGTGTTGCCGACGCGCTCGCGCGGCAGGCCGTACTTCGCGGCCTGGCCGTAGCGGATCTGGTTCATCGACGAGTTGTTGCCGACGATCCCGACGAACGGCAGGTCGAACCGCACGAGCGTCTCGAAGTCCCAGCCGGTGAGGCTGAAGGCGCCGTCACCGAAGAGCGCGACGACCTCCTTGTCCGGGCGCGCGTGCTTGGCGGCCAGGACGAAGGGGATGCCGACGCCGAGCGTCCCGAGTGGACCGGGGTCCATCCAGTGGCCGGGCGACTTCGGCTGGACGACCTGGCCGGAGAACGTGACGATGTCGCCGCCGTCACCGATGTAGATCGAGTCCTCGGTGAGGAACTCGTTGATCTCGTGGACCAGCCGGTACGGGTGGATGGGGCTCGCGTCGGAGTGCTGCAGCGGCAGCCGCTTCTGCTTCGCCTTGTCCTCCACGGCCTGGAGCTCTTCGAGCCACGTCTTGCGCGCGACGGCGCCGTTGTCGCCACGGCCGGATGCGGCCTCGGCCACCGCGGCGAGGACCTGACCGGCGTCGCCGACGATGCCGAGGTCGACGTCGCGGTTCTTGCCGACGGTCCGGTAGTCGAGGTCGATCTGGACGACGGTCGCGTCCTTCGAGAGCCACTTGCCGTAGCCCATCCGGAAGTCGAAAGGCGTGCCGACGATGACGATCACGTCGGCGTTGTCGAAGGCGTAGCGGCGCGAAAGCTGGAAGTGGTGCGGGTCGCCCGGCGGCAGCGCGCCGCGGCCGGCGCCGTTCATGTACGCCGGGATGTTGAGCGTGCGCACGAGGTCGACGGCCGGCTCGGTGGCCCGCGTGGTCCAGACCTGGCTGCCGAGCAGGATCGCGGGCTTCTTCGCGTGCACCAGCAGGTCGGCCAGCTTTTCGACGTCGGCGGGGTCGCCGGCGTTCTTCGTCGACGCGCGGTAGCGGCCCGCTCCGGGGATGCGGGCCTGGTCCAGGGGCACGCGCGCATCGAGGACGTCACGCGGGATCTCCAGGAACGACGGCCCGGGCGCGCCGGCGTAGGCCTCGCGGAAGGCCATGCTCACCAAGTCCGCGACGCGCGCGGTGTGCGGCACGGTGGCGGCGAACTTGGTGATCGGCGTCATCATGTCCACGTGCGGGAGGTCCTGCAGGGACCCCATCTTGTGCTGGGTGAGCGCGCCCTGGCCGCCGATCAGCAGCATGGGGCTCTCCGCGCGCAACGCGTTCGCGACGCCGGTGACGGCGTCGGTCGTGCCCGGTCCGGCGGTGACCACCGCGCAGCCGGGCTTGCCGGTGATCCGCGCGTAGCCGTCGGCCGCGTGCGCCGCGACCTGCTCGTGCCGGACGTCGATGACCTGGATGCCTTCGTCGACGCAGCCGTCGTAGATGTCGATGATGTGGCCACCGCAGAGCGTGAAGATCGTGTCGACCCCTTCGGCCTTCAGCGCCTTCGCCACGAGGTGGCCGCCCGAGATTTCGGCGGGCGCGGGCTCGGCGCCGTTCGTCGCCGCGGCACTCTCCCCCGCGGTGGTGCCGGTCGTTGTCAGCGCCATTGCTCAACTCCTCTGGTCCGCCGCCGGATCTCTCTTGTCCGGCGGTGCGTACTCCGGTTCGCTGGTCGCCGCTGTCGGCGTCCGTCGAGGTCAGCGGCCTCTTCGTGGCAGACTGTAGATTGCATACCGTATGGGGTAGGCATATAGTCACTCTTCAAGCAGCCCGTGTCCAGGGCCATCCGCAGGGTTTTTCCCGGGCCTCGATCCCGCCCCCGCGGACCACCACTCCACGCCCTTGCCCTGCCCCGCCACGGAAAGGACGCCCCCTCATGGAGCTCTTCGAACACGAAGCGCGTGACCTCTTCGAGAAGCACGGCGTGCCCGTCCCCCGCGGCCGGGTCGCCGCCGATCCCGCCGCCGCCCGGGCCGCGGCGGCGGCCCTCGGCGGCCCGGTGGTGGTCAAGGCTCAGGTGAAGACCGGCGGCCGCGGTAAGGCGGGCGGCGTCCGGGTCGTGTCCACGGCCGACGACGCCGAACAGGCCGCCGACGACATCCTCGGCATGGACATCAAGGGCCACACCGTGCACCGCGTGCTGGTGACCGAGGCCAGCGAGATCGCCGAGGAGTACTACCTGTCCTTCTTGCTGGACCGCGCCGGGCGCACGTTCCTCGCCATGGTGTCGACCGAAGGCGGGATGGAGATCGAGGAGGTCGCGGCGACCCGGCCGGACGCCCTGGTCCGCGTTCCGGTCGACCCGCTCGTGGGCGTCGACGCGGCCGCGGTGGCCGCCGCGTTCCCCGCCGACGTCCGCGGCGAGGTCGCCGGTGTCGTCGAGAAGCTGTGGGACGTGTTCGTCGCCGAGGACTGCACCCTGGTCGAAGTGAACCCCCTCGCCAGCACGTCGACCGGGATCGTCGCCCTGGACGGCAAGATCACCCTCGACGACAACGCGTTCTTCCGCCGTTCCGCGTCGTTCGACGACACCGCGGACGGCGATCCCCTGGAACGGGAAGCGCGGTCGAAGAACCTCAACTACGTCAAGCTCGACGGCGACATCGGCGTCATCGGCAACGGCGCCGGCCTGGTCATGTCCACTTTGGACGTCGTCGCGGCGGCCGCGGCGGAGGCCGGTGCGCGCGGCCCGGCGAACTTCCTCGACATCGGCGGGGGCGCGTCGGCGCAGGTGATGGTCGACGGGCTGTCCGTGATCCTCGGCGACCCGCAGGTGCGCAGCGTGTTCGTCAACGTCTTCGGCGGCATCACCGCGTGCGACGCCGTCGCGACCGGGATCGTCCGGTCGCTGGGGATCCTGGGTTCCCGCGCCACCAAGCCCCTGGTGGTCCGCCTCGACGGCAACAACGTCACCGAAGGCCGGCGGATCCTCGCCGACGCCGCCCACCCCCTGGTCACCGTGGTGGCCACCATGGACGACGCCGCCCGCGAGGCGGCGAAGCTCGCGATCGCGGAGGTCTGAGCCGTGGCCATCTTCCTGGACGAGACCAGCCGGATCGTCGTCTCCGGCATCACCGGTTCCGAAGGCGCCAAGCACACGCGCCGGATGCTGGCCGCCGGCACCAACGTCGTCGGCGGCGTGAACCCGCGCAAAGCCGGGCAGCGGGTGGAGATTTCCGGTCGTTCGCTGCCCGTGTTCGGCAGTGTCGCGGAGTCGATGGCGTCGACCGGCGCCGACGTCTGCGTGCTGTTCGTGCCGCCGCCGTTCGTCGCCGACGCGGTGATCGAGGCCGTCGACGCGGGGATCGGGCTCGCGGTGGTGATCACCGAGGGCGTCCCGGTGCACGACAGCGCCCGGCTGTGGTCCCACGCCGTCGCGGCGGGTGGGCGCACCCGGATCATCGGGCCGAACTGCCCCGGCATCATCTCCCCCGGCAAGTCCAACGCGGGCATCATCCCGGCCGACATCACCGGCCCGGGCCGGATCGGGCTGGTGTCCAAGTCAGGCACGCTGACCTACCAGCTCATGCACGAGCTGCGCGACATCGGGTTCTCCACGTGCGTCGGCATCGGTGGCGACCCGATCATCGGCACGACGCACATCGACGCCGTCGAAGCGTTCGAAAAGGACCCGGAGACGGACCTGATCGTGCTGATCGGCGAAATCGGCGGCGACGCGGAGGAACGGGCGGCGGAGTTCGTGCGGGCCAACGTGTCGAAGCCGGTCGTCGGGTACGTCGCGGGTTTCACGGCCCCGGAGGGCAAGACGATGGGCCACGCGGGCGCGATCGTCTCGGGCTCGGCGGGGACGGCGGCGGCGAAGAAGGAGGCGCTGGAAGCGGCGGGCATCCGGGTCGGCCGCACCCCGAGCGGGACGGCGGCACTGGTCCGCGAAGTGCTCGGCTGATGGAGCTGCGCCAGCTGGCGGTGGTGGTGGCGGTCGCCGAGGAGGGCGGCTTCACGGCGGCCGCCCACCGGCTGCGGACGGTCCAGTCGACGGTGTCCACAGTGGTCCGCGCGCTTGAGCGCGACCTGGGGACACCGTTGTTCCACCGCACGACGCACCGGGTGGAGCTGACGCCCGCCGGCGAGGCGTTCCTGCCCGCCGCGCGGGCGGCCCTGGAGGCGGCCGCCCGAGCGCGCGCGGCCGTCTCGCCGGTGAGCGGCCGGGTCCGGCTGGGCGTGTGCCCGGGGTTACTGGCGGACTGGCACCGGGCGCTGGCGGCGCTGCGGCACGTGCACCCGGGACTGGCGGTGGAGGTTCGGCAGGTCCCGGCTTGCGATGGGCTCGGGGCGGTGACGGAGTCCACAGTGGACGTCGTGCTGGCGGTGGTCGCGGCTCTCGGGCCGTCTGGCTGCTCGCGGGGTGACGAATCAGCCGCACCCGGGCTGGCTACCACGCTCCTCGCGTGCGAGGAACTCGTCCTCGCCACCGCGCCCGGCGGGTCGCCGTCGGCGCCCGCCGATCTGTCGGAGCTGTCCCTTGTGGACTTCCCGCCCGGCTGGGCCGTCCGGGAGGCCGTCGACCGCGCCTTCCCCGGCCGCCGGCTCTCACTCGAGGTCGACGATCTCGCCGTGGCCGCCGGGCTGCTGCGGGCCGGGCTCGCCGCCTGCGTGCTGCCCTCCTCGGCCGCCGCGCGGTTCCCCGATCTGACCGTCCGCCGGTTCGACCGGCCGCCGCCCTGGCAGCTCGGTGCCGTGCACCGGGCCGACGTCTCTCCCGCCGTCGCCGCGGTGCTCGGTCAGCTCGGCTGAAGGCCCAGCCGGTCGGGTCGCGTGTAGACGTTCATCGACGTGCCCCGCAGGAACCCCACCAGCGTCAGCCCCAGTTCGGCCGCCAGGTCCACCGCCAGCGACGACGGCGCGGAAACCGCCGCCAGCAACGGGATCCCGGCCATCACCGCCTTCTGCACGAGCTCGAACGAGGCCCGTCCGCTCACCATCAGCGCCGTCCCCGACAGCGGCAGCCGGCCGTCGCGGGTCGCCCAGCCGACCACCTTGTCCACCGCGTTGTGCCGGCCGACGTCCTCGCGCAGGCACAGCAGCTTGCCGTCGGCGTCGAACAGCCTCGCCGCGTGCAGGCCGCCCGTCCGGTCGAACACCCGTTGCGCCGCACGAAGTTCGTCGGGCAGCCCGGCCAGCGTCGCCGGGTCGGTGCGGAACGGGTCCGCGGCCACCGGCCACGTCACCGTCGTCCGGACCGCGTCCAAGCTCGCCTTGCCGCACAGCCCGCACGACGACGTCGTGTAGAAGTTCCGCTCCACCGACGCGTCCGGCGGCGCGACACCGGGCGCGAGCACGACGTCGAGGATGTTGTAGGTGTTGCCGCCGTCGGCCGTGGCGCCGGCGCAGTAGCGGATCGAGTGGATCTCCGTGGCCGCCCGCACCACGCCTTCGCCGACCAGGAAGCCGGCGGCGAGGTCGAAGTCGTCGCCCGGGGTGCGCATCGTGATGGACAGCGCTTTCCCGGCCACCCGGATCTCGAGGGGTTCTTCGACGGTCAGCGTGTCCGGCCGCGCGGTGGGCACGCCGTCGTGAACCCTCAGCACCCGGCGCCGGCTCGTCATCCACCCCACGTCAGGCCGCCGGCAGCAGCGACTTCGGGCGGCCCGGCTGGGTCAGCCGTCCGGAGAGCACCGCGCCGGCCAGGCTCAGCACGCCCGCCGCCGCGAAGGCGCCGACGAACCCCTGCGACGTCACGACGAGCGCGGCGAGCCCGATCCCGACCACCGCGCCGACGGCCTTGGCGGAGTAGAGGATCCCGAAGTTCTGCGCGGCCGATTCCTCACCGAAGTACTCGCGCACCAGGCCGACCAGCAGTGTGTAGCAGCAGCCGTTGCCGAACCCGGCGAGCGCGACACCCAGCAGTAGCCCGACGGCGTGCCGGTGCTCGCCCGAGTAGAAGAGGACGAACTGGGCGACACCGCCCGCGAGCAGCGCGAACCGCAGGATCCGGTGCCGGCCGAGCCGGCCGGCGAGCCGTCCGATGAGCACCCGCCCGCTGCCGGTGGCCGCGGCGAGCAGCGCCAGCGCGGCCGCGGCGAGCCCGGGCCCGCTGCGCTCGGCGACGAACGTCGCGAGGTAAGCGAGGTCGAACAGCAGCACGGCGGCCGCGAGCACGACGACCAGGTAGAGCGCGAGCGTCGTCCCACACCGGAACAGCTCGGCCGGCCGGTAGTGGCGGACGGCCGGGCGCCGGTTGTGCGCGCGGTCGAGGGCCCACGCGCGCGGCTCGGGCGTAGCGGGCCACCAGTGCCGCGGCGGGTACCGCAGCAGCAGTGCGCACCCGGCGATCACGACGAGGACGACGGCCGCGGTGACGTCGAGGAGCACCGGCCGCGCGGCCGGCAGGGCGGCGGCGAGCACGACGAACGGCACGCTGCCGTAGGCGAACGCGCCGCTCACGACGCCCGCGCTGGGCGCGGTGCGGTCCGGGAACCAGGCCAGCACGGCGCCTACGCAGGTCGCGTAGACGAGGCCGGTGCCGAGCCCGCCGAGGACGGAGTAGCCGAGGAAGACGGTGAGCAGGCTGCTCGCGTGGCCGAGCGTCACGAGCCCGGCAGCGCAGAGCACGGCGCCGGCGGCCATCGCCGCGCGTGCGGGGAGCAGGCCGCGTTCGCGCAGCCACGCCGTCGGAAAAGCGGCCCCGGCCTGGCAGATCGCCCAGACCGCGAGCGAGAGCGCGATGGGGCCGAACGTCCAGCCGTGCGCCCGGGTCAGCGCGGGGACGAGCGCGCCGAAGCCGTACTGCTGCACCCCGGCGGCCAGCATCGCCGCCGCGGCCAGCCAGGTGATCCACGTCCGCGGCCGGCCGAGCAGCTCCCGGTCGGACTCGCCGACGCGGTACCGCCGTCCGTAGACGTCCCGGAGCTCGCGGACCTCGGCCATCGTGACCACCTCGTCCTCGACTGAAGATTGTATGCAGTATGGAGTAGTCCGAGTGTGCGCTCGACGGGCTCGAATGTCCAGGGGAAAGCGCTTCGCGGCGGAGAGGCCCGAGAGGGCGAGAAGTAAGGCGGCCCGGTGGCCATCGAGGGAGGAGGCGGCCACCGGACCGTGCTCCGGCGCGGTACCGGCCGCGCGGAGCACTGACAGTCTGGCGATCGGAGCCACCCTCCGACAAGCTTTACCGGCCGGGAAATGTCCGCGCGCCGCGGCTTCGTCGCGCCAGGTCGACGGCGCGTGACCGCCGGCTACTCATAGGACCGGGTTTCGTGAAGATCCACATGCGACGGAGGGAATGCGCCGCGGTGGGACAGAACGGCTGGGACAGTCACGGACGAGGGTCAGGTCACCTCTGTCCACGAATACTGTCAGCGGTGGGACATCCGCTCAGCCGGGTGGCGGCGATGTGCGGCGCTTGGCGAGCACCGCATGGCACGAGAAGAGCGAGCCGCGAACTGCCGGTCCGGCTCAGCCTGTCCGGCAAACACAGCGCCGCCGATCCGGCGCGGCCTGCTTGGCGAACACCATCTGGCACGGGAGATCCCAGCCGGGGCCTGCCGATCCGACCCGGCCGGCCCCGGCCAAACACAGGCCGCCACGCGAAGGCCCGGCCGTGGCGCGCCGGCCCGCCCGACAAACACAGTCGCCACGCGAAGGCTCAGCTGCGGCGCGCCGATTCGGCCGCGCAGGCCGAGAACTGCAGCGCGCGGCCCCATTTCGCGCGCCGGGAGCTCCCCTGCTCCGGGCGCGCGAAACCGGCCTGTCATCCGGCAGCCCGGTCCGGGCGAGGGGCATTTCCTCCCCGGCAACCGGTTCCGGCGTCAGGCCTTCTTGCGCGTCGCGCGCTTGCGCGCCGGCTTGACCTCCGCCGGCTCGGCCGCCGCGGCCTGGTCGGCCTCGAAGCCCGCGATGATCTCGCTCGACAGGCGGCCGCGCTCGGCGACCTCGTAGCCGTTCGCCTGCGCCCACTCGCGGATCTGCCGGTTGCGCTCGCGGTCGGTGCCCGAGCCCGACGGGCCCGACAGCGACTGGCCGGTCGCGAGGCGCACCTTGCGGCCGCCGGTCCGCCGCGCCGCGGCGACGTAGCGGGCGAGTTCGTCACGGAGCGCGGAAGCGTTGCCCTCGGACAGGTCGATTTCGTACGTCACCCCGTCGAGGCTGAAGGGGACGGTCTGCGAAGCCTCGCTCCCGTCGAGGTCGTCCACCATCTCGACGTGCACCCGTTGCGCCATGGTTCGTCGTTCCTCATCTTCTCCAGAACACGGTCGGACAGACCCTAACCTGTCGAATCCCGTCCGGCACGCGCGACACCCGTGAAGCGTCCACAATGGCCGCCCGGGCGACCGCGTCGCCCGCGTCCAGGGTGACCGCAACCGAGCCGAAATGCGCGCCATCTTGTCGAAGATTTGTATTTGTGATATGCTTGGAATCGAATCGGTACCGTAGCCGCATGACCACCGCCGACTTTCCCGGTATTGCTCCCGGCATCAGCCGGACCGCCTTCACCGCGGCCGCCGCACGCGCGGCACATTTGCTCGTCGACGCCGCGCCCGTCATCTTCTCCGACCCCCTCGCCGCGCCGCTCCTCGGCGAACACGCCGAAGAACTCCTGGCCTATCACCACCTCCACGGCACGCATCCCGTGCTGGCCGGCGCCCGCGCCCAAGCGGCGTGCCGCAGCCGGTTCACCGAAGACCGGCTCCTCCGCGACAATTCCGGTATAGACCAGTATGTGATTCTCGGCGCCGGGCTGGATTCGTTCGCGTATCGGAGCGTACCCGGCCGATTCCGGGTGTTCGAGGTCGACCGGCCGGCGACCCAGGCCGGCAAACGGGAACTGCTCGAGCGCGCCGGCGTCGCCGTGCCCGCGTCGGTCACCTTCGTCCCGGTCGACTTCGAAGCCGATCCGCTCCGGGAACGGCTCGTCCAGAGTGGACTGGACCCGTTCCGCCCCGTGTTCGTCAGCTGGCTCGGTGTCACCATGTACCTGACCCGGAAGGCGATTCTCACCACATTGACGGATCTCGGCGGTTTCGCACCCGGCTCGGAAATCGTGACCGATCACCTGCTTCCGGCGGAACTGCGGGACGCGGCCGGAAACGGCTACGCCGAAGCCGTCGCCCCGGTGGCGGCGGAACAGGGCGAGCCGTGGCGCACGTTCCTCTCCCCCGCGGCCGTGGCCGATCTCCTGCGTGAGGCCGGGTTCGAAGTCGTCGAACAGGCCGGCCAGCGCGAGAGCGTCCCCGCGGAGCTGTGGAACCGCACGGACGCGCTGCGTCCCGCCGCGCTTTCCGCACTCGCCCACGGCCGCATTCCCGGGCCGCCCGGAAAAACGGCCGCCGGAAGCTGACGGGATTCCGCCCGTCAATCCGGCAGCAGTGGCACTTCGAGGTCGTCCGCGCGGCCGAGCAGGATCGCCCGGGTGACCGCCGCCTTGCCGAAGCGGTCGCGCACCGCGTCCAGCGCCGTGTCGAGCTGGGTCGCCCGCTGCCGCTCGAACGGCAACGCCAGCTGGAACGGGTCTTCGTCGGCCAAGTTGGACAGCGCGGCGCCGAGCAGCGTCAGGCCGCGGTCGGAGATCATCGGCAACGCCGCCACGAGCAGCTCGCGCGCCGCGGCGAGCAGCTCGCCGGTGCCCGCGGTCGGGTCGTTGAGCGTGTGCGAGCGGGTGACCCTGGTGAAATCGGCGAAGCGCAGGCGGATCGTCACCGTCCGGCAGACGCGGCGCGCGGCGCGCAGCCGGCGGGCGATCCGGTCGATCAGCGTCACGAGCACGACGTCGAGCTCCGCCGGCGTCCGCCTGCCGCGGCCGAGGGCCCGCTGGGCGCCGATCGACCGGCGCCGCCGGCCGACCTCGACACGGCGCGGGTCCCGGTTGTGCGCCAGGTCGTGCAGGTGCCCGCCGGCCGCCCGGCCGAGCATGCTCACCAGGTCGACCGGCTCGGACGCGGCCAGCTGGCCGACCGTCGTGATGCCCCGCGCGCGCAGCTTCTCGGTGGTGACCTTGCCGACCCCCCACAGCGCGCCGACCGGCAGCGGGTGCAGGAACTCGAGCTCCGCGTCGTGGGGGACGACGAGCAGGCCGTCTGGCTTGGCGACGCGGCTGGCGACCTTGGCGAGGAACTTCGTCCGCGCGACCCCTACCGTGATCGGCAGCCCGGCGCGCTCGGCGACGGTCGCGCGCAGCCGCTCGGCGATGTGACTGGGCCGTCCGCCGATCCTGGTCAACCCCCCGACGTCGAGGAAGGCTTCGTCGATCGAGAGGCCTTCCACCCACGGCGTCGTGTCGTGGAAGACGTCGAAGACGACCTTGCTCGCGGCCGAATACGCCGACATTCGCGGCGGCACGACGACGGCGTGCGGGCACAGCCGCCGGGCCTGCGCGCCGCCCATCGCAGTGCGCACGCCATAGGCCTTGGCCTCGTAACTCGCGGCCAGGACGACCCCGCCGCCGACGATCACCGGGCGCCCCTTCAGCGCCGGGTCGTCGCGTTGCTCGACCGACGCGTAGAACGAGTCGAGGTCGGCGTGCAGGATGGGCCCCTCGGGGACGGTCATAGAACATATGTTCGCATACGCGGGGGCTGAAGTCCGCTGTTCCGTCCGCCGCGGAACCCCTGCCGCTGGACGAAACTGAGCGTTTTCCCGGTTGTCGCCCCGCTGTTGCCCCGGTCACACTCGACGGATCGATTCACCCGACCACTGGGGGCGACATGTCCGAGAAGTGCCGATGCGGCGACCACCACGCGTGGGCCAGCCCGAATCCCGACGACCGCCCGGCGGCGGTGAGACAGCCGCTGCTGGCGTCGACGCTGGCCGGTGAGGACCGCGACGAAGACGCGGGCCGCCTCGACCCGACCGACCGGGTCACGTGCCGCACGCACCGCCGCTGGCTGCACGACTGCGTGGCATCGCCGGTCCACACGAACCCGGCGATCGGGTACCGCTGGTGCCGCCGCTGCGACCACCAGGCGCTGGTGGCGGTCGACGAGCTGACCGGCGAGGTGGCGATCCACTGCGGACTGTGCGGTCGCAGCCCGCGGAGCCGGGCGAACCTGGAGTTGGTGGAGTTGTGCCGGCGGAGTTTGGCGTTGGCCCGCTCGGGGCGGTTCCCGGAGTCCGCTGCCGCGTGAATGCCGCTGTAGGACGGTTGCCGGGCTCCACGGTCGCGTGACCGCCGCCATGCCGCGGGCGATCGTCGCGTGGGTGCCGCTATGCAAGTCGTTGCCGGGATAGTCGGCCCCGCGAGAGCTGCCAGGCCGCGGCTGACTGCCGCCGCGTGGCTGCCATGATGCTGGGGTGCCCGAACCCGGAACCACCGCGCTGGTGATCCTGCTGCCCGCCGCCGAGCCCGCGCTCGACGCGGCCCGACGGGTCGATCCCGGCCTGGTCCGGCCCGGCTTGCCCGCTCACGTCACCGCGTTGTACCCCTTTCTTCCCGATGCCTCGTTGAACGATGAGGTCCTGGCCGCCGTTCGGTCGCTTGCCGCCGGCGTTTCGCCTGCCTCTGTCGAGCTGTCCGAGGTTCTCGTGGCGCCGGGGTTCCTGGCGCTTCCGGCTCCGTCGCTCCAGGGGATCACCGACGCGGTTTGTGACCGCTGGCCGGACGTTCCGCCCTACGGTGGCCGGTTCGGATCTCGCCCGCCCGCCCACGTGACCGTGGCGATGGGCGGTGAGGAGGAGACCCTCTCGCGGGTGGCCACCGAAGTCCGGCCGCTGTTGCCGGTGACCGGCCGGGTCGAAGCGCTGCAGCTGGTCGCGTTGACCGAGCGTGGGTGGGAGCCGCGGCTGGAAGCGCCGTTCGGCCGCTGAGCGGCGCGACGTAGTCCAGCCCACTCACCTCGCCGGGCTGGCCACCCCATCGACCGCCGCGCCGTCCAGCTTCCGGTACGCCCGCGCGATCGCCCGCAACCGCGCGACGTCAGCGGCGAACGGCTCCGCCTCCGCGGCCGGCGGCGGCTCCTCCTCCCCCGGCTCGTCCGGAAGGTCACGCACCAACCGCGCCGCCGCGGCGGCCGGCAGCTCCGGCGTCACCCTCGCCAGGATCAACCCGTCGTTCGTCTCGCTCATCGCCGTCAACAGCCGCTCCCGGCGCGACGGCCCACCCGGGTCGATGCGGACGATCTCCGGGAACCGCCGTGTCAAATGCGTCCGCAACGGCCGAAGCAGGCGAAGCGTCTTCGCGTCGCGGCGACCGGCCACCAACCCCGGCACCGACGGGATCGTCAACCCCACCACGATCAGCAGCACCGAAACCGCGGGGAAACCGACGTCGAGCGTGCACGGCAGCGTCGAGAACGGCCCGCGGCACAACGCCTTCACCGGATGCTCGGCCTGAAGAGCACCGATCGTCGCGACGACCTTGCCCGCGAGGTAGGCGACCGCGAACGCCGACGCCAGCAGCAACAACGTCAACCCCGCGCGCAGCGCGCCGCCGCTCGCGCGGATCGTCACCGCCGACACCACGCCGATGTCGAGCACCGCGAACCCGAGGTAGACCGTGTACACGAAGACGTAGACGACCAATGTCGGGTGCGTGCGGTACAGCTCGTCGAACACGCCGATGCCGCGCGGCAGCCCCGACGTGCTGAAGAACATCGCCGTCAGCAGGACCAGCGCGACGCCCAGCGCGCCCAGCCGGAGCCGGCCGCCGCGGTCGCGGGTTCCGCTGATCTCCGCGACCGTCAGGCCGATGCCGTACGCCGCGACCATCGTCGCGAGGTTCGACAGCAGCCGGCCGAGGCTCGGGTAGAGCTCGCTCTCGACCAGCTGCGCCCGGTTGGACAGGAAGCAGAACGCCGCCCCCAGCGCGATGAGCGAGACAGCCAGCCCGGTCCCCGCGCCGGTGCGCCGGGCGCGGACCGCGCGCCAGATCCCGACCGCCAACGCGAAGAGCCCGACCCCGACGAACAGAATGTCGATCACGAGACGGCACTATCCCAGGAGTGCCGCCAGCCGCCTAGCCTGATCCGCCGCCCGGCCGGACGCGCCCGGCTGAACGGCGGGCGGCTCGCTCGTCGCGGCGCTCATCAGCAGGACGGCGATCAGCTCGGCCTCGTACTCGTCGGTGCCGGTCGTCACGCGGGTGAGCAGGTGGGACAGCGCCTGCGGGGCGAGGTCCGGGGCCAGCTGCGCCGCTTCGGACTCCGACATCTGGCAGGTGCCCGTGTGCGCGCACAGCATGTGGGCGAGCTCGTGGGCGATGATGTGGTCCTGGTGCAGCGCCGACGTGTGCTCGACGTACGCGATCAGGTCGTAGTCCGGGCGGGCCTGCCACGCGCCGGACGGGCGGCCGGGCCGGTATTCGACCGGGACGAGGTCGATCTCGCGCCCGCGCCACGTCTCGAGGCGGTCGACCCAGGCGTTCATCGACCACGGACGCGGCACCGGAACGGCGGCGAGCAGCGCGCGCACCCGCTCGCGGGCGGCGCCCCGGAGGTCCGTCAAGCCGCGCTCGTCGATGTGCCCTCCCCGGCCACCGGGCGCCAGCCGGGTGCACCGGGGCGCGATCACGGACGAGGTCATCGTAGCCGACCGCGCGCGGTCACTCCGGCTTCCGGCGCCGGCTCTCGCGATGCCGGGTTTCGTCGTAGCCGGCCAGCTGGTCGAGCAGCGCCGTCACGGTTTCGCGGTCGCGCGGCGAGAGCCGCATCGCGCGCTGAGCCAGGTTGCGGGCCTCGCTGTCGCGCCACGCCACGACGTCCTCGACCTGACGGTCGACCTGCCCGGCGACCTCGTCGTCGAAGAAGTACGTCACCGGCACGCCGAAGAACTGCGCGAGGGCCTGGATGTGCGAGCGCTTCGGGTCCTTGCGCGCGCCGACGGCGAGCTGCTGGACGTGCGTCGCCGACATCGTCACGCCGGTCTGCTCCGCGACGCCGTGCGCGATCTCCCGGTAGGAGTACGGCTTGCGGTCCGGCGGGTGCACGGTGGCGATCAAGTGCCCCAGCCGTTCCGCGAAACTGCGCTCGTCGCTCACCACACACCACCTTCGGCCAGGAAACGTGACAACCGTTAGCCTAGCTGTTCCGAAAACTTGACACAGCCTGTCCCGGAAAGACTACGATACTCCCGTTCGGTGTTTTGAAAACAGGACACCGGACCCCGGGGTGGCGCAGCGGCCGCGGGGTGCCGTCACGTGGTCGCTGGGGGTGGCCACGCGCCCCACCCTGTTCCCGTCGCGCCACCCCGCCTCAGCCGGCGCCCATGGCCGTGGCCAGCTTCGCGAGGTCGTCGCGCAGTCCCGGCACGGCGTCGTCGGCGACGCAGCCGGTGGAGAACTCGATGTAGAGGTCGTCGTCCTCGGGGATGTCGACCTCGAAGTCGACGTCGTCCGGGCCGAGCCGTTGGAGGTACTGGTCCGGGTCCATTCCCGCCGCCTGCCGCAGCCGCGCTTCCACGGCGCCCGCCTGCGCGAACCGGCCTTGCAGCTTGAGGTGCAGGTCGGCGGCGCCGGGGTCCGGGCCGAGGATGAGGTCGTTGGCGCGGTCGCAGGGCCATTCGCTGAAGTCGCGGGCGACGCCGGGGAGCGGCGCGAAGCCGGACAGGCCGGCGGTGAGTTGCTTGATCGCCGCCGACGTCGGCCCGGGTGGGTAGGGGCCGCGGTCGAGGGACTGGTCGAGCAGCTGAAGGCCGAACCAGGTGCCGAAGAACAGCCAGATCCCGAGCCCGAAGGCGAGGAATCCGCCGCCGGCGCCGAGGCGGGGCGAGTGGTCGCGCGCGTAGGCGGCGGGATCGACGCCGTGCCGGACTTCGAGGTCGGGTCGCCTGTCGCGCAGGGCGGCGAGGAAGGTTTCGGCGGTTCGGTAGTCGCGCCAGCGGGCGCGCACCCGGTCTTGGCCGGCGCGGAATTCGACGACCTCGCGATCGAAGTCGCCGGACGGCCGCAGCGCGACGATCAGCCCACCGATCAGCGAGGTCGGCAGCCAGAAGGCGAGCCAGAACGGCTTGGCCGACACAGCCCCGCGCCGGACGTCGGTGATCGCGGCGTACGGGACCGGGGTCCGGTCGAAGGCGAGGCCATCGGGGCCGAAGGTCGCCTCGGATGGCCAGGTGCGCCCGAGCAGCCAGGCGACGACGGCGACGAGGAGGTCGAGCGCCACCCCGATCCAGAAGAAGGGCCGTTGGGGTGCGACGGTGATGCCGTAACCGTGCCAGGCGGCGAAGCCGAGCGCGAGTGCGACGAGGACCCAGGTCCAACGGCGGGCGCGGGAGAGCGGGACCACTCGGGTCGTCGTGTCCGCCATGGCCGGGAGCGTAGGGGGCCGCGAAGGTGGGGTGGACCGGTAAAAGTACCGCCGTGGCAAGGAACTTCGGCCGACGGCGGCTGGACGCGGGAGAGGGAATCGGGCCGAGCCCCTCGCGCGGCTGGAGAGCCATTGCGCGCGAGCTGCCGGGCGACCTGCGCGACTCGCGTGCCCTCGCACCTGCGGCGCGGGCACCTCGCGTGAGCAGGCGGGCCATCAGGCCGGCTGGGCATCTCCTTTCCGCTCCCACGCCAGCAACCGCCACAGGGCGGCTGGTGTCGCTCCTGTGTGCTCGCGGACCGTCCTTGTCAAATGGGCCTCGTCCGCGAAACCCAGCTCCGCCGCCAACCTGGCCAGCTCCCCCTCCCCCGTCCCCTGCCTCCAAGCGATCGAGCGCCCGGCCGACGCGGACCCGATTCCGGTAGCGCGTCAGCGAAACCCCGATCTCACGCGGGAAAGCTCGGCTCAACCGATACGGCGAAACTCCCAGCAATTCGGCCAGCGGAAACAATCCCACCGCGGAAGGATCATCGGAAGCGATCGCTTCTCGGGCGCGCGATACCAACGCGCCGTCGTCACCCCGGCCGCCGGAGGCGGGGGTCGGCGCCGACGCCTTCTGGGTGATCGCGCGGCCCACCAGTTCCAGCAGGCCCTCCGCCAGCGCGTAGTCCGGGTCCGCCGTCGACGTCACCACCCGGCGGTGGGCCAGGTCGAGCCGCGCGTCGACGCCGAGACCGCGGCCCGGCGCACCCGGAAGGGTGACCACCGAACGAAAGGAGTCGGGAAACGCCCGCGGAACTCACCACCGCCGTCCTCCCGGCCGCCCTCGCCGCCTTCTACGCCAAAGCCCTCGGCCTGGAGGTGACCTACGAGGACGACGACACCGTCCAGCCCGGCGCCACCAAGCCCGGCTTGGTGGCGCCGGCTGGGTGGTGCTCGCCGACCCCGAAGGTCACCTCTTCTGTCTGATCCCCGCGTGACTCACCGGCGGTAGACGCCGAACTCGTACAGCGAATAGCCGTACGCGCTGCCGCGCTGGGTTGCGGACATCCGGACGTACCGGGCGGTGTCGGCGATCGCGAGGTCGTCGGCGCCGCCGTCGCCGGACGTCGTCGCGTAGACCGTCCGCCAGTTCGCCGCGTCGTCGCTGACCTGGATCTCGTAGGCCTTCCCGAAGGCGGCTTCCCAGATCAGCTGGACGTGGTCGAACGCCTGCCGGCTGCCCAGGTCCACCTGCAGCCACTGCGGATCGGCCCACGCGCTCGCCCAGCGCGTCGCGGTGTCGCCGTCCGTGGCGGCCTGCGGCGGATAGGGCGCGCCGGGGCCGTCGGCCTGGTAGGTCGACGCCGTGGTCGCCTTGCCGCGGGCCAGGTTCGTGCCCGGCACCGGCGGGGCGACCACGCGCAGCGACCGCGTCTCGATGCCGACGTTGCCGTGGCCGTCCCGGGCGTAGAGGTAGATCTTCCAGACGCCCAGCTGCTGCGGCGCGGTGACGGTGAACGGGCCGCTCCCGGTGAACTGCGCCGGGATCAGGCCGGCGGCGCCGTTGATGTACTTGCTGTTGTAGCCCATGGTGTAGGTGATCGGGTCACCGTCCGGATCGGACACGTTCGCCGTAACGGTGAACGTCGAGCCGGCCGGGACGTCGGTGACGCGGCTGAGGTTCATCGACGAGATCACCGGCGGCGTGTTCCCGCCCGTCTGTCCACTGTAGAGCTTCCGGACGGCGTACCACGAGAGCCGCTTCTCGTTGCCCGTGGTGATGTTGAACCAGACGCCGCCGAAGTCGCCCTCGGTGCCGTAGTGGAACAGCGTCGCGCCGAGCGCCACGCCCGGGTGCGCCAGCACGCAGTTCCAGGCGTTGACGTAGCCGTCGCGCTTCTGCTGGTCGGTCGGTTCCGTGGGCACGCCGTTGACGTCGTTCGGGACTTCCCACTCGCCGGCCGGGCCGGTTTCGGTGATGATGTACGGCTTGGTGTAGCCGCCCGCGAGCCAGTCCTGCTTAACCTGGCAGACCTGGGCGTAGGAGTTCACGGAGTAGAGGTCGAGGTTCGGCGCGTACGCCTTGTAGTACGGCCACGCGCCGGTCCAGGCGTCGGTCGAGGTGACCGGGTGGTTCGCGTCGATCGCGTGGATCGCCTGCGCGGCCTGGTCGACGAAGCGCGTGTAGGCGATCCGGTTCTGCTCCAGCAGCGTGCCGGAGTAGCAGTTCTGCATCCCGAGGATCGACTCGTTGCCGACGTTCCACATCAGCACGCCGGGGTTCGCTTTGTACGCGGTGACCCACTTCTGGATCTCGGCGAGCATCGTGTTCTTGTAGTTCGTGTCGGTGGTGTAGTCGATGCAGCCGCCGCTGCCCGGGCCGCCGCCGGGTTGCAGCCAGAAGCCGGCGACCACCTTGATCCCGTTGGCTGCGGCGGCGTCGAACAGCGGCTGGCTGCTGCCGTCGGTGCCCCAGGTGCGGACGGTGTTGACGCCGATCGAGTGCAGCTCCGGCATCCGCGCCGACGCTTCGCTCACCGGCGGACCCCAAGTGAGGCCCTTCACGATCCACGGCTGGCCGTCGACGCTCAGCTGCCAGTTGCCCTGGCTGCCGGTTACCTTCGTGACGCCGGGGCCGCCCGGGGACGACGTGCCCGGGGTGCCGCTGACCTGGAATTCCCACAGCGAGTAGCCGTAGCCGCCGACGCGGTGGGTGCCGTAGAAGCGGACGTAACGGCCGTGGCCGGTGACGGCGAGGTTCTCGACGCCGCCGGTCGCGGTCGTCGTACTGTATACAGTCTGCCAAGTCGCGGCGTTGTCCGAAACCTGGATTTCGTATGCGGTCGCGTAGGCGGCTTCCCAGTTCAGGGTCACCTGGCTGATGTCGGCGGGCGCGCCGAGGTCGACCTCCAGCCACTGCGGGTCGCTCCAGGCGCTGGCCCAGCGGGTGCCGGCGTCGCCGTCGACGGCCGCCGACGCGGGGGTTCCCGCGCCTTCGCTGCTCGACGCCGTCGCGGGTCTGCCCTGGGAAAGGAGCGTGGCGGCGTGCGCCGGGGCGGGGCCGGCGAGCAGCCCCAGCAAGAGCAGGGCCACCAGCGCCGGGACGGCACGGAGGAACGACGGTCGGTCCACGATGACTCCCGTACGACAGGGGAACAGAGATTGGAGAGCGCTCTCCGCCGCGCTCGATGGTTCGGCACGCGCCCCCGCGTTGTCAAGATTCGCCCGCGAACCCGACCATGACTGTCCGACGGCCGATCCGGGTGCTCCTTGACAGGGCCGCGGCCGGGTGCGCATGCTGTGGGAGAGCGCTCTCCCATCCTTGGCACCTCACCGTGGAGGACCCTTGGCACCGAAAATCGCGCTCCTCGCCTGCACCGCCGCCACCGTGCTGGCAGGCGCCTTCCTGACCACGGCCACCTGGTCGCCCGCCGGAGCGGACGACCTGGTGACCCACCACGAGTTCCAGGTCAACTGCTCCCCCAGCCACCACCAGCCGGACGACCCGATCGTCTTCCCCGGGCTGCCCGGCGCGTCGCACGACCACACGTTCCTCGGCAACAAGACCACCAACGCGGCGACCACCCTGCAGTCGCTGCAGGGCGCGGGCGTCGGCAACACGACATGCCTGGCGCCGGACGACCTTTCGGCGTACTGGTTCCCGACGGTCTACAACGGGAACCAGGTGGTGCTGCCGAACTTCGCGCAGGTCGTCTACTACAAGTCCGGCATCCTCGACTACACGAAGGTCGTGCCGTTCCCGCCCGGCCTGCGGTACGTCGCCGGGAGCGTCACGGCGACGCAGGACGACTTCCAGCACGCGCCCGGCGCGATCGAGGGCTGGGAGTGCGGGGACAGCTTCCACAACTGGGACATCCCCGTGCAGTGCGTGGCCGGCAGCCAGCTCAACATCCGCTACCAGGCGCCGAGCTGCTGGGACGGCGTCCACCTGGACTCGGCCGACCACAAGAGCCACATGGCGTACCCGGACCGGACGACGCTGACGTGCCCGGCCGACCACCCGGTGCCGGTGCCGATGCTCGAGTTCAAGATGGCGTTCCCGGTCAGCGGGGACATGTCCGGCGTGCACCTGGCCAGCGGGCGCGGGTACTCGTGGCACTACGACTTCTTCAACGCGTGGGACCCCGAGACGCTGGCGGCGCTGGTGACGCACTGCATCAACGGCGGCCTGCAGTGCGACCCGCGCGGGTTCGACCTCTACAAGCCGGACCGCGGCTCGGTGCTCGGGCCGAACTACCGGCTGCCCGGCCGTCCGTGAGACGGCCGTTCCTGGGGGCGGCGGTGGTGGCGCTGATCATGGGCGGTTGCGCCACCACCGGCCCCGCCCCCACCCCCGCCGCCTCGCCCTTCAACCCGACCGATGTGGCGTGGCTGCAGCTGGTGGTGCCGATGACCGAGAACGCGCTGGCGGCCGCCCGGCTGGCGCCGTCGCACGCGGCCAGCCCGGCGGTGCGCGCGGCCGCGGACGCGGTCGCGGCACCGTCGGAACGGCTGTTGACGCGGCTGAGGTCGGCCCGCGACCGGGCCAGGCTGCCCGCCGCTGACGTCCATAGTGGACACAAGATGCCGGGCATGGTCACCGAGGCGGACCTGGTGGCGTTGCGCACCGGAAGCGGTGCGGACTTCGACCAGCGGCTCGTCGCGTTGCTGCGGGCTCACGCGGCGCAACTGGTGGTGCTGGCCAAGGGCGAACAGACCTCCGGCGCGGACGCCGAAACGAGGCGGCTCGCGGGCGAGGTCGGCGCCGACGGCGCGCGACAGGAGCAAGTACTGGCGACGACAGCCTGACCGATGCTGAACGCGAATGGCCCGCCGAGGACTTCGGCGGGCCATTCGGTCGGGAGAAAGCGACGACCTGGCCCGGCGGACCGGGTCGTGGAGGCCACCCCCACAGGTGGCCGAGCCGGCGCCGTCGGGGTCACCACCCCACGTGGTGACCCCGACGGCATTCACCGGCTCCGCCCGCCGGCAGCTCTCAGTACGTGACCGTCACCGGGCCCTTCCCGCCGTGGGCCGTGACCGTCAAGGTGTGCGTCGCCGCGTCCCACTTCCAGCTCTGCGAAGGCGCCCAGCCCTCGCCGACCCGGACCCGCGACGGCGCCGACGTCACGCCGAGGAACTTCACCGTCCACTCACGCGAAGCGAACTGGGACCGGCCCCGGGACGGCTCGACCGTCACCGTGTGGGCGCCGCGCCGCTCCGTGTACGTGATGCAGGTCGTCGAGCTGTGCTTCGACGAACTCCCGTCGTCCTCGTACAGCGAGAACGAACCCGACGCCCCGGGCGCCACCGTGACCGTCGCGCGGTCCAGCGGGTTCTGGACGTCGTTGGTCACGTCCGCCGTGCGGGTCACCGTGATGCCGCCCGCGCGGACGAACACCGGCATCGTCCCGAGGTCGGAGGTCACCTGCTGGGTGCTCCCGCCCTGGTAGACCTGGCCACTGAAGTAGTCCGTCCACTGCCCCGGCGGGAACCAGACCGACGTCGTCGCCGACGTGCCCGGGGACGTCACCGGCGCCACCAGCATGTCCGGCCCGTAGAAGTACTCGCTCGACGCCGCCGCGTACGCCGCCGGGTCGTCCGGGTACTCCACGTACGTCGGCCGCACGACCGGGACGCCCGTCGTCGCCGCCTGCTGGGCCAGCGTGTAGGTGTAGGGCACCAGGTTCTCGCGCAGGTTCAGGAACTTCGTCGCCGACGCCTTCGCCGCGTCGCCGTACTGCCACGGCAGCCGGTCGCTGTGGTTGCTGTGCAGCCGGTCGATCGGCTGGAACGTGCCGAGCTGGACCCAGCGCGCGTACAGGTCGTCGGGCAGCTTGTGCGTCTGGTACTGCTGTCCGCCCGAGGTGTAGGTCTCGCTGCCGGGCAACCCGGTCGTGTCGTTGTGGCCGCCGATGTCGTGGCTGATCGGCGACAGGCCCGTCGCCGCCGACTCGGCCGGGGTGATCCCGACCTCCATCCGCAGCGTGCCCCACGTCGAGGAGGTGTCCCCGGTGAAGTGGACGGTGCTGCGCTTGTCGGCCCACGGGCCCGTCGACAGCCCGACCGGGCCGCCGTAGCCGCCGGCCTGGAGCGAGCCGTACGCCCGCGAAGTCGCGAAGCCCCGCCCGATCGCCGGCGCGGACAGGTCGGCGTACTTCTGGTTGATGAACGAGTCCGGCGTGACGCCCTGCAGGCTGGACTTCGAGCCGTCGCAGCACCAGTCGAGCCACCAGAAGTCGTTGCCCTGGCTCGTCATCTGGCCGTGCAGGTCCAGGTACGCCTTCAGCTGGTCGGGGTCGCCCCAGTCGAAGGTGTAGCAGTCCGTGCCGCAGTTGGACTTCGCCAGCTTGCCCTTCGCCGTCGCCTGCGCGCGGGCGAACTGCGGGTCCGAACCCATGATGCTCGGGTGGATGTTCAGCGTGTTGTGCAGGCCCTGCGAGTGCGACCAGGCGAAGAACGCCGTCGGGTCCGGGAACTTGTTCGTGTCGAACTGCCAGCCGTTCCACGTGTCCGGCGCCTTGAAGTCGGTGTCGGTCACCAGGACGTCCAGCGGGACGCCCTCGCTGCGGAAGCGCGGCAGGATCTTGTCGCGGTAGTCGGCCGCGGTGCGGTCGATGTACTCGGAGTACCAGATGCCGTATGCCCAGCGCGGCAGCAGCTCCGACGGCCCGGTCAGGGTCGCCAGGTCCCGCAGCCCGGCCTTGTAGTCGTGGCCGAAGGTGAAGGCGTAGCCGTCCTGGTAGGGGTTCCCGCCGTGCGACGGCCGCGGCGTCACCTTCTCGGTGGCGGTGTCGTACAGCGCGGACGGGCTGTCGTCGAGCAGGTACCAGCCGTCGGTGTGCAGGAGGCCTTCGGTGAGCGACGGCGTGCCGTTGTCGCCGTTGACGCCGTCGAGGCCGCGCCGGTAGCCGCCGAGGGTGAGGTGCGGCTGCGGGATGGCGGCTCCGGTGCGCGTCACCGCGACGGTGTCGAGGTTGACGTGGCAGCTCGTGTCGTCCGGGCAGCCGAGGACGACGTCGTTCGTGCCCGCGCGCAGGTCGACCGGGACCGACGCGGTCCCCCAGGTGTCCCAGTTCGCGGTGGCCGGCATCGACAGCGTGCGCGTCACGCCGGCCGAGCCGACGGTCGCGGTCCGCGTCTGGTGCAGGCCGTCGCCGCCGGTGCCGTTGGCGTACCGGACGTCCAGCTGGTAAGTGCCGGCGGCGGGGACCTCGACGACGCGGTGGGTCAGCGACGAGCCGCGGTTCAGCTCGGCGACGAACCCGCGTCCGGCGTACCCGGCGTGGTCGGTCGCGACGACGGCCGAGCCGGTGCGGAGGCCGGATTCGGCTTCACAGCTGACGTCCAGGGCGCAGCCGGTGAAGGCGCGGGCCGACGACGGCGGGAAGGGCGCCCCGGCGGACAGCACCGCGAGGGCGTCGAGGTTGACGTTGCCGGAGTCGGTCGCGGTGCGCTCGAGGCGGACGCTGTGGCGTCCGGCGCTGAGGGTCAGCGGCACCGAAGCGGTGGCCCAGCTGTCCCAGTCGGCCGTGGTGGGAAGGGTGAGCTTCTGCGCCGCCCCGCCGTCGACGGATACGCTCAGCGTGCGCGTGACGTGCTGGCCGTCCCCGCCGGTGCCGTTGGCGTAGCGGGCGGTGAGGTTGTACGTCCCGGCCGCGGCGGCCGAGACGTCGGCGGTGGCCGAGGTCCCGGTGCTTTCGAAGCCCGCCAGGAAGCCCTCGCCGGTGTAGCCGGTGTGGTCGGTGGCGACGCCCAGGCCGTCGGCCGTCAGGTCTTCGGCCTCGCAGAGCGCGCCGGTCGCGCAGGTCAGGTGGTGCCAGGGCGCCGCGGTCACCGCCGCGCCGGCCGTGGTGCGGATCTGGAGGTTGCCGGAGTCGAACGGGCCGGAGTCCAGCTTGTAGGTCAGGGTCGTCGCGCTCGTGCGGATGGTCAGCACGCCGTTCGACGTCGTGGAGGTGAACGGCGGCGGCGTGAACGAGCCGCGGCCGACCGCGTTGAAGGTGGCGGCGTCGGTGAACCGGCCGTCGCCCGCGTACTCCGTGCGGATCAGGGTCGGGGACAGCACCTGGAAGCGCGCGTTCCCGGCGGTGACGGTCTGGCGCGCGGCCGGCCCGGCATCGGCGGGTGCCGCGACGGTGACGACCGCCGCCGCCACCGCCAGCGCGCTCGCTAGGTGGAGGATTTGCACTGCTCTCGTCCGCACGGCGGAACTCCGTTCCGGTCAGAGGGACCCAGCCAGTTTTACAACGTTGGAAAAGGCGGTTCGATCTGAGCACAACGAGTGGTCGCGTGTCCAGACCGGTGAGCGGAACTGTCCGGACAGGCCGGAGTCGGTGCCCGGCAGGCCACGCGGGCGGAGCATCGGAGCGAACCGGTAGTGAGGGTGGTACGGGGTGGATCACGTTGGCTCAAGCCGAGTCGCGGATCACCAGCTCCGGGTCGAAGATCACCGACTCCGCGCGCCGCGCCGGGTCGGCCATGCGCTCCAGGACCATCCGGGCCATCGCCGCGCCCATCTCCTCGACCGGCTGGCGGACCGTCGTCAGCCTCGGCCGGCAGCTCAGCGCCACCCGGCTGTCGTCGAAGCCGATCACCGCCACGTCGTCCGGTACTCGCCGGCCCGCTTCGCGCAGCACCGTCAACGCGCCGTACGCCATCAGGTCGTTGGCCACGAACAGCCCGTCCAGCCCCGGTTCCTCGGCCAGCAGCCGCTCCATGGCGCGCTCGCCGCCGTGCTCGGTGAAGTCGCCCTCGGCGACCGCCACGTACGCGTGGCCGTGGCGGGCCATCGCGTCGCGGAACCCGGCCAGCCGGTCCTGGCCGGCCGGTGTCCCCGCCGGGCCCGCGATCGTGGCGACGCGGTGGCACCCGCGGGACACCAGCCGGTCCGCGGCCAAGCGGGCGCCGTCCTGGTGGGCGACGTCGACGTAGCTCACCGGCGCCGGCCGGCCCGGGCGCGCGAACAACGCCGTCGGGACCCCCGCGTCGGTCAGCATCCGCGGCAGCGGGTCCTCCGCCGGGTGCAGCGAGATGAGCAGCACCCCGCTCACCTGCTCCTGCCGCAGCTTCGGGACGAGCTTCTCCCGCTCTTCGTCGCTGTCGACGAGCATCAGCAGCGGGTGCAGCCCCTGCGGGCGCAGGTGCGCGACCACCCCTTCGACCACCCGGCCGAAGAACGGGTCGCCGAACACCCCGCCGAAGGCTTCGATGTGCCGTTCCGGCTCGGACACCACCAGCGCGACCCCGCCCGTGCGGCGCGTGACCAGCGACCTGGCCGCGCGGTTGGGCACGTACCCGGTGGCGGCGATCGCGCGCTCGACGGTCTCCCGCAGCTTCGGATCGACGTTGCGCACGCTGTTGACCACGCGGGACACCGTGGCCCGCGAGACGCCGGCGACCCGCGCGACGTCCTCCAGGGTCGGCGGCGCCGAGGGCGGGTGCGTCGTCACCCCTTCTTTGTAGCACGCTGTGAGAGCGCTCTCCCAGTCCCGCGCCGATGACAAATGTCATGGACGGCCGGTGTGGGACGGCACTGCCCCCGAATACCCCCGCGAGACGAGCATTTCCGGCATGACCACCACCTCTCGAACCGAGACCGGCTTCCGGCCCGTCCTCCTGCTCACCGGCGGCTACGCCGCGCTCAGCGTCCTCACGCTCGTCGTGATCGTGCTCTTCCGGAACGACCACGCGATGGTGACCGACGCGGTCTGGGTGCGCGCCACCCTCGTCGTCGCCAGTTCGCTGCTGACGTTCGCCTTCGCCCGCAGCGCGGCCCGCGGGTCGCGGAAGGGACTGCTGAGACTGCGGATCGTCGCCGCGGTGATGCTCGTGGCGATCGTCGTGATCGTCGCCCTGCCGGGGTTGTTCCCGGTCTGGCTGCGGATCGAGCAGGCCGTCTGCGGGCTGCTGCTGCTCGGTGTCACGGTGCTCGTCAACGGCCGGCGCGCGCGGGCGCGGTAGCGTGCCGGTCGTGGACAGGACGGAACCGGCCGACGTGCAGCGCTGGGTGCGCGGCTGGCGGGTGATGGTGCTCGACGCGGGCATGCTCGTCTACCCGGCCGTGACCGTGCCCGGCGTGCTGGAGCACTCGAGGGGCCGCGCCGCGGTCGCCGGCTGCGCGGTCGTCCTGGTCTTCGCCGGCTGCTACGTCCTCGCGGCGCGTGCCGCGGCGCAGCGGGCGGCGCGCCGGTTCTGGCCACTGCTGGGGGTATTGGCCGTCCTGTTCGCCGCCGCGCTCCCCTTCGCCCACGCCGAAGCCTTCTTCCTCGCGACCGTCGTCGTGTCGCTGGCCGTGCCGCGGCTGCCGCGCTACTCCGGCGCGCTCGTCGTCGTCGCCGCGGTCGCGGCGCTGGTGGTCCCGTGGGTGCTGTGGGACGGCCCGGGGTGGACGCAGGCCGTCGCGCTCGTCTTCACCGTGCTGGTCGTCTACGCCTTCGCCGAGGCAGTGCGCGCCAACGCCGCCCTCGTCGAGGCACGCGCCGAGGTCGCGCGGCTGGCGTCGGAAGCCGAACGCACCCGCATCGCCCGCGACCTGCACGACCTGCTGGGCCACTCGCTGACCGCGATCACCGTCAAGAGCACCCTGGCCCGCCGGCTCGTGGACGCCGACACCGCCCGCGCGGGCGAGGAGATGACCGCCGTCGAAACCCTTGCCCGCCAGGCGCTGACCGACGTCCGCGCGGCGGTGTCCGGCTACCGCGAGGTCACCCTTGCCGGCGAGCTCGCCCGCGGCCGCGAGCTGCTGCGCGCGTGCGGCGTCGCCGCCGACCTGCCGACCGCGACCGACGTCGTGGGCCCGGCGCACCAGGAGTTGTTCGGCTGGGTCGTGCGGGAGGGCCTGACCAACGTCGCCCGGCACGCGCGCGCGACCCGCTGCACGGTCACCCTCTCGGAGTCCACTGTGGAGGTCGTGGACGACGGCGTGGGCGGCTCCCCCGACGAAGGCTCGGGGCTGGCCGGGCTCCGCGAACGCGTCCGCGCCGCCGGCGGGCAGTTCCGGGCCGGGCCGGTGCGGCCGCGCGGCTGGCGGCTGCGGGTGACGGTGTGACCATCCGCCTGCTGCTCGCCGACGACCAGGAGCTGGTCCGCCAGGCACTGTGCGCCCTGCTCGCGCTCGAGGACGACTTCGAGGTGGTCGCCTCCGTGGGCCGCGGCGACGAAGTCGTCGACGCGGCGCGCGAGCACCGGCCCGACGTCGCCCTGCTGGACATCGAAATGCCGGGCCTGGACGGGCTCGCCGCCGCGGCGGTGCTCGCCGCGCAGGTGCCGGACTGCCGCGTCGTCATGCTCACGACGTTCGGCCGCGCGGGGTACCTGCGCCGGGCGATGGACGCGGGCGCGGCCGGGTTCGTGGTCAAGGACGCCCCGGCCGACGTCCTCGCCGACGCGATCCGCCGCGTTCGGGCCGGTGAGCGCGTGGTGGACCCGGCACTCGCGGTCGCCACGCTCGCCGCGGGCGAGTCGCCGCTGACCGCGCGGGAACGGGACGTGCTCATCACCGCTCGCACCGGCGCCACGGTCGCCGAGATCGCGTCGCGGCTCTACCTGTCCGAAGGCACGGTGCGCAACTACGTCTCGGCGGCAATCACCAAGACCGGCGCGCGCAACCGCGTCGAGGCGGTGCGGATCGCCGACGAGCGCGGCTGGCTCTGATTGGCCCGGTCCGGTCTCCCGGAATTGGATCTTCTGCCGGGCCGTTCCTCGCCCTAGGTTGGCTCTGTGAAAACCGTTGACCTGTGGTTCGACCCGGTGTGCCCGTGGGCGTGGATCGCCTCCCGGTGGCTGCTGGAGGTGGAGGGCGTCCGCGAGGTGCGGACGCGGTTCCACGTGTTCAGCCTGTCGCTGCACAACGAAGGGCGGGAGGTGGACGACTGGTACCGCGGCTGGCTCGACGAGCGCTGGGGCCCCGCGCGCGTGGCGCTGGCCGCCGAGCGCGCGCACGGGAACGAGGTGCTGCGCGACCTCTACACCGCGCTCGGCACGCGCTTCCACCGCGACAAGGAGCCGGTCTCGCGCGAAACGATCGTCGCCGCGCTGACGTCGGTGGACCTGCCGACGTCGCTGGCGGACGCCGCCGAGTCGCCCGACCTCGACGCGGACCTGCGCGCCGGCAACCGCGCGGCGCTCGACCCGATCGGCGAGGACCTCGGCGTCCCGGCGCTGCACGTGGACGGCAACGCGTTCTTCGGCCCGGTCGTCAGCCCGGTCCCGCGCGGCGAGGAGGCCGGGCGGCTGTGGGACGGGGTGCTGCTCGTGACCGGCACGCCCGGGTTCTTCGAGCTGAAGCGGGGCCGCGGCCGTCCAGTGACGAGCTAGGCGTTGCGGAGGATCAGCACCGCAGCCGGGCTTCCGCCGCGGCCCAGTCACCGGTGCCGGCCGGCTCGTAGCGGCGGACTTCCTGGGTCTCGCGGACCAGGGCCCGCATCGACGCCAGGTCCGGCAGGTCCTCCCCCAGTGCGCGGGCCTGGACCAGCACGTTGCCCAGCGCCGCCGCCTCGACCGGGCCCGCCAGGACCGGGACCTCGCACGCGTCCGCCGTCACCCGGCACAGCAGTTCGTTGCGCGCGCCGCCGCCCACGATGTGGACCACGTCGATCGGGCGGCCCGTGATCGAAGCCGCCGTCCGGAGCGTGCGCCGGTACGCCAGTGCCAGGCTGTCCAGGATGCACCGGACCACCGCGCCTCGCGAAGAGGGCGGCTGCTGGCCGGTCGCCGCGCAGGCGGCCGCGATCCGGGACGGCATGTCGCCCGGTGGCAGGAACTCCGGCGCGTCGATGTCCACCACCGCCGCCAGCGCGGGCGCGGCGGCCGCCGCCGTGAGCAGGCCCGGCAGGTCCGAAGTGGACCAAGTCCGCAGCGTCTCCGACAGCACCCACAGGCCCATCACGTTGCGCAGGAAGCGAATGGTGCCATCGACGCCGCCCTCGTTCGTGAAGTTCGCGGCCAGCGCCGCGTCGCTCAGCTCCGGCGCCGGCAGCTCCAGGCCCGCCAGGGACCACGTGCCTGACGAGATGTACGCGAAGTTCGTCCCGGGCGACGCCGGCACGGCGACCACCGCGGACGCCGTGTCGTGCGAGCCGACGGCGACCACAGGTACGCCGGCCAGTTCGCGCGCCTTCCCCACGACCGTGCCCGGGTCCCGCAACGGCGGCAGCAGCCGCGGCGGGATCCCGACCTGCGACGCCAGCGAAAGAGCCCAGGTCCGCGCGCGCACGTCGTAGAGCTGCGTGGTCGACGCGTTCGTGCGTTCCGCCCCGATCTCCCCCGTCAGCCAGTAGTTCAGCAGGTCCGGGATGAGCAGCATGGTCGCGGCGGCGTCGAGCCGGTCGCCTTCGGCCACCAGCTGGTACAGCGTGTTGAACGGCAGTCGCTGCAGCCCGGTGACGTCGTAGAGCTCCCGGTCGGGTACCGGCACGGTGATCCCGTCGGTGCGCGGATCGCGGTAGTGGACGGGGTTGCCGAGCAACGCGCCCCGCTCGTCGAGCAGCCCGTAGTCGACGGCCCACGAGTCGATGCCGACACCATCGAGAGCGCCGGCTTCCCGGATCCCGGCGAGGGTTTCGCGGTACAGGCCCAGGACGTCCCAGTACAGCACCGGACCCGCCTGGATCCCGCCGTTCGGGAACCGCCGCACCTCCTCGACGGCCAGGACCGACGGCCCCACCGTGCCGGCCATCACGCGCCCGCTGGACGCGCCCAGGTCGACGGCCGCCACCCGCGTCACGGGTTCACCACGGTCAGCTCCAGGCCGAGCAGGTCCGCGACGGCCGCCAGCTCGCCGGTGCGGTGGCCGGTGCCGAGGGCCCAGTGGTGCGCGATGCCGCTGGCCGACCACGCGTCGGTCCACTCCCCCGGGTCGCAGCCGAAGTCGACGCGCGAGGTCGTGTTGCCGATCCGCAGCAGCGGCCCGGGCACGACCGTGCCCTCGGACGCGATGAGCGTGAACGTCCCATCGCGGCGCTGCCCGAGCCCGCACAGCGTCACCGGGCCGTGCTTGACGTCGAACTCCACCGACACACCCCAGCCGCGCTTGCCGTGGTAGACGCCGAGGCCGCGCAGCAGCGGCTTGCGCGCGCTGATGCCGAGGTGCGCCGGGCCGTCGTGGCCCATCTCGACCACGTTGTCGCGGAAGTTCAGCGCCTGCAGCTCGGTGAAGGAGCCGCCCGCGCCGAGCCGGTCCATGACCAGCATGGCCAGGGACGTCCGCAGCTCGTACTCGCCCACGGCCGGGATGCCGCGCGCGGTGAGCAGGGACGCGCCGAGGATGAACCCGGCGCCGACGCGCTCGTGCGTCTCGCCGTCGAGGCCGCGGTGGTAGTAGGCCAGCGAGTCGAGCGAAAAGTCTTCTACCAGCCGGTCGAGGGCCACCGAAACCCGGGCGCCCCAGGCGAAGTCTTCGTCCACTACGGACTCGTCCACAGTGAACACTTCACGGGCGAGGGCGACCCGCGCTGCGGTCTCGTCGTCGGTGACCTTCTCGACGCGCACCCGCAGGTCGTCGATCTCCAGGATCTCGACGTGGCCGCCGAGCTGGCCGGACACCAGCGTCGGGTCCGTGGAGACGTCCATCATGCCCGGGTAGAGGTTTCCGAGCAGGCCGTGGCGGCCGTGCCGCAGCGCCGCCCGGACACCGGCCGCCTTGATCCAGCGTTCGATCCGCGTCCACGCCCGCGGGTCCTCGAGGTACCCGGACACCGAGCGGAACTCGACCCCGACGCGGCGGAACGCGTTGGCCATCTCCGGCAGCGGGCAGGCCCCGCAGTAGGCCAGCCACGCGCCGGTGTCGAAGGACTCGTGGTCCATCGCCTCGGTCGGCTGCAGGTTGAGCAGCAGCACCGGCGCGCCCGAGCGCTGCGCGACCGGCGCCAGCATGCTGGACGTCAGGTACGTCGTGAGGAACCCGATGATCAGGTCGCAGCCGGCCACCCGCAGCTTCTCCGCCGCGGCCGCCCCTTCGCCAGCGTCGGAGACGAACCCGGCGTCGACGACCTCGCAGTCCATTCCGGACAGTCGTTCGGCGACGCGCCGGGCGGAGGCCTCCAGCTGCGGCAACAACGAAGGGAACTGCGGCCAGTACGCACCGAGGCCGCCGGAGACGAGCCCGACGCGGGTCTTGCGCGGCGTGATGCGGTCGAGGGTCATCGGAGCTCCTAACGCAGGAACGCGGCGGCCACCCCGGCGTCCACCGGCACGTGCAGGCCGGTGGTGTGGGTGAGGTCGCCGCCGGTGAGGGCGAACACCGCGGCCGCGACGTGCTCGGGCAGCACCTCGCGCTTGAGGATGGTCCGCTGGGCGTAGAACTCGCCGAGCTTCGACTCCTCGACGCCGTAGACCGCGGCGCGCTGGGCGCCCCAGCCGCCGGCGAAGATGCCCGAGCCCTGGACGACGCCGTCCGGGTTGACGCCGTTGACGCGGATGCCGTGCCCGCCCAGCTCGGCGGCCAGGAGACGGACCTGGTGGGCCTGGTCGGCCTTCGCGGCCCCGTAAGCGACGTTGTTCGGGCCGGCGAACACCGAGTTCTTCGACGAGATGTAGACGATGTCCCCGCCGATGCCCTGCGCGACCATGGCCTTCGCCGCGGCTTGCGCGACCAGGAACGAGCCCTTCGCCATCACGTCGTGCTGCAGGTCCCAGTCGCGTTCGGTGGTCTCCAGCAGCGGCTTCGAGATGGACAGCCCGGCGTTGTTGACCACCAGGTCGATGCCGCCGTACGCCAGTACGGTCGCGTCGACCGCGGCCTGGACCGCGGCGGCGTCGGTGACATCGGCGGTGACGGCGGTGCCGCCGATCTCCGCGGCGACTTCGGCGGCCGCATCGCCGTTGAGGTCGGCGATCGTCACGCAGGCACCCTCGGCCGCGAGCCGCTGGGCGATGGCTTTGCCGATGCCCGAACCCGCGCCCGTGACCAGGGCGATCCGCCCGGCCAGGGGTTTGGGCTTCGGCATCCGCTGCAGCTTGGCCTCTTCGAGCGCCCAGTACTCGATCCGGAACTTCTCGCTCTCCGGAATCGGCGCGTAGGTCGAGACGGCTTCCGCGCCGCGCATGACGTTGATGGCGTTGACGTAGAACTCGCCCGCCACCCGAGCGGTCTGCTTGTCCTTGCCGAAGGAGAACATCCCGACTCCCGGCACCAGCACGATCGCCGGGTCCGCGCCGCGCATCGCGGGCGAATCCGGGGTCGCATGCCGGTCGTAGTAGGCGACATACTCCGCACGGTATTCGGTATGCAGTTCCTTGAGCCGGGCGAGGACATCGTCGACCGGGGCCGTCGCGGGCAGGTCGACCACCAGGGGACGGACCTTGGTGCGCAGGAAGTGGTCCGGGCACGACGTGCCGAGCGCGGCCAGCGGCGCGAGCTTCTCCCGCGAGAGGAACTCGAGCACGACGTCGCTGTCGGTGTAGTGGCCGACCTGCCGCTGGTCGGTCGAAGCCAGCCCGCGGACCACCGGCGCCAAAGCCGCCGCACGTGCGTGGCGCTCGGTTTCGGGAAGCGCTTCGAACCCGGGCACGACCGGGCCGAACGGCTCGGCGACGCCGCGCGAGGCGAGGAACTCCTCGGCGGTCCGGATGATGTCGAGGGAGTTCCGCTCGCACTCTTCCGAGGTCGCGCCCCACGCCGTGATGCCGTGGCCGCCGAGGATGACGCCGATGGCCTGCGGGTTCGCGGCCTTGACCGCGGCGATGTCCAAGCCGAGCTGGAACCCGGGCCGCCGCCAGTCCACCCACGCGACGCGGTCGCCGAAGCACTCCTTCGTCAGCGCAGCGCCGTCGGCCGCGGTGGCCAGCGCGATGCCGGAGTCCGGGTGCAGGTGGTCGACGTGCGGGGCCTCCACGAGACCGTGCATCGCCGTGTCGATCGACGGCGCCGCACCACCCCTGCCATGCAGGCAGTAGTCGAACGCGGCGACCATCTCGTCCTCGCGCTCGACGCCCGGGTAGACGTCCACCAGCGACCGCAGCCGGTCCAGCCGCAGCACGGCGAGCCCGGACTCCTTCAGCGTGCCGAGGTCGCCGCCGGATCCCTTGACCCACAGCACCTCCGTCGGCGCGCCGGTCACCGGGTCGGTGACGGCGCCCTTGGCGGAGGTGTTGCCGCCGGCGTAGTTGGTGTTGCGCGGGTCGGCCCCGAGCGCGTTGCTGCGCGCGATGAGCTGCTCCGGCACCGTCATGCTCATGCTCCCCATCCGGCCTGCGTGCCGCCGGCGCGCTCGGCCACGATCTTCTCCTGGTACCCGCTGCGGTGGTAGGCCGCGACCGGGTCCGGGTCGAGCCCGGCGTCCTCGCGCAGCTCGGCCAGCAGCGGCCGGACGTCGGTGTTGTAGGCGTCCATCAGCACGGCGTTCGCGGCGAGCACGTCGCCCGCCTGCTGGGCGGTGCGCAACGCGGGCCGGTCGACGAGCAGGGCCTTGGCCGTGGCCTCCTGGACGTTCATCACCGACCGGATGATCGCCGGGATCTTGGCCTCGATGTTGTGGCACTGGTCGAGCATGAACGCAATACCGTATGCAGGATCCAACGCATCCCCGCGAACGATCTCGTACATGATCCGGAACAGCTGGAACGGGTCCGCCGCGCCGACCATCAGGTCGTCGTCGGCGTAGAAGCGCGAGTTGAAGTCGAACGCGCCGAGCTTCCCCGCGCGCAGCAGGAACGCCACGATGAACTCGATGTTCGTGCCGGGCGCGTGGTGGCCGGTGTCGATGCACACCGTCGCCCGCTCCCCCAGCTCGACGCAGTGCGCGTAGGACGTGCCCCAGTCCGGGACGTCGGTGGCGTAGAACGCGGGCTCGAAGAGCTTGTACTCCAGCAGCATCCGCTGGTTCCCGCCGAGCCGGTCGTAGGTCTCCTTCAGTGCCTCGGCCAGCCGGTCCTGCCGGTCGCGGATGTCGTCCTGGCCCGGGTAGTTGATGCCGTCGGAGAACCAGAGCTTGAGGTCGCGCGAGCCCGTGGCGTCCATGATGGAGATGGCTTCGAGGAGGTGGTCGGTGGCCTTGCGCCGGATGCCGGCGTCGGGGTTGGTGACCGAGCCGAGCTTGTAGTCCTCGTCCTGGAACACGTTGGTGTTGATCGCGCCGATCTCGGCGCCTTGGTCGCGCGCGAACGCCGTCAGGGCGCCGTAGTCGTCGACCTTGTCCCACGGGATGTGCAGCGCCACGCTCGGCGCGACCCCGGTGAACCGGTGCACGGTCGCCGCGTCGGCGATCTTCTCTTCGGGCGTCCGCGGGACGCCGGGCTGGGGGAACACCTTGAACCGGGTGCCCGAGTTCGCGTACGCCCACGACGGCGTTTCGATGCGCTGGGCCCGCAGGGCCTGTTTCACGGCCGTCAAGTCGCCCACGGCGATCACTGTCCTTCCGCGACGGTGGGGGGTTCGAGGTGGAAGACCTCTTCGAGCAGCTGGAAACCTTCGTCGGGCGCACGGGAGCCGAGGCCGGTGAAGAACTCCGCCATCTCCGCCTGCCAGCGCGCGTTGACGGCGGTCTTCGCCATCGCGGCCTGGGCGGCCTCGAGGTCGTCGGCTTCGACGTAGCCGACGAGGAGACCGTCGTCGCGCAGGAAGAGCGAGTAGTTGCGCCAGCCGGTGTCGTGCAGGGCCCGGCGCATCTCCGGCCAGACCGCGCGGTGCCGCTGCGCGTACTCGGCCTTCCGCTCGGGTTTCACCTGCAGGCAGAAGCAGTAACGGGGCATCGCTTTCGAAGTCCTTTGTGGGCTCCGCGGCCGGACCGGGGCGGCGATCCGGTCCGGCCGCGGAAAACCGTCAGAAGTTGAACTTGTCGATGTTGTTCGCGTCGAACGTCGTCGGCGGGCCGAGGACGATCTCCCCGCTCGCGCCGATCTTGTAGTCGCCGAGCTTGCCCGCCTTGAACGTCTCGCCCTCCTTGCCGGTGATCCGGCCGGACTTGAGCGCGACGCCCGCGTAGGCGGCGAGGTAGCCGATGTCGGCCGGGTTCCACAGCGCGAACTGCTTGACCGTGCCGTCCTTGACGAAGGCGCGCATCTGGTTCGGCGTGCCCAGGCCGGTCACCGCGACCTTGCCCTTGTAGCTGGACGAGCTGACGTACCGCGCGGCGGCCGCGATGCCGACCGTGGTCGGCGAGACGATCACCTTGAGGTTCGGGAACGACTGCAGCAGGCCCTGGGCCTCCTGGAACGACTTCTGGTCGTCGTCGTTGCCGTACGCGATCTTGTCCAGCTTGAGGTTCGCGTACTCCGGCTTGGCCAGCTCCTTCTTCAGGACCTCGATCCAGGCGTTCTGGTTGGTGGCGTTCGGCGTCGCGGACAGCACCGCGATCTCGCCCGAGCCGCCGGAGAGGTCCTTGGCCTGCTTGGCCAGCGCCTCGCCGATGCCCTGGGTGGTGGCCTGGTTGATGAAGACGTCGCGGCAGTCCTTCGCTGCGTCGGAGTCGAACGCGACGACCTTGATGCCGGCGCTGCGGGCCTGGTTCAGCGACGGGCACACGGCGTTCGGGTCGTTCGCGGCGATGCCGATGACGTCCTGCTGCTGCTGGATCAGCGTGTTGATGTAGCTGACCTGCGAGGACGCGCTGGCGTCGTTCGGCCCGACCAGCTTGTACTCGCCCTTCAACTCGGCCAGGGCGTCCTTGCCGCCGCTGACCTCGATGTCGCTGTAGGGGTTGTTGAGCTGCTTGGGCAGGAAGGCCATCTTGACGCCGGTCGCCGCCGCGGCGTTCGGGTTCGCCGTGGCCGTGGACTGCTGGGCGCCGGAGCCGCCGCTGTCGTTCTTCGTGGTGCCGCCGCAGGCGGCCAGCACGAGCACCAGCCCGGCCGACACTGCGCCGGTGAGGAACCGTCGGGACATCTTCGTCACCTTTCTGGGGATACCGGAGCAGTCGCCCGGCTCCGGCGGCGCAGGGCCGTCCGGGCCGAGGAGACGATGTTGGGCAGCAGGACCGACACGATGAGCAGCACGCCGGTCACGATGTTGAGCGCCTCGTTCGAGACGTCCTGCAGGCGCAGCGCGTTCTGCAGGGTCGCCAGCAGGACCACCCCGGCGAGCACGCCGGGCAGCGTGCCCTTGCCGCCGAAGATGGACACGCCGCCGAGGAGCACGGCGGCCACGACGGCCAGTTCGAGGCCGAAGCCGTTGTCGGCGCGGGCGCTGGAGTAGCGCAGGGTCCATAGGACCCCGGCGAGCCCGGCGACCGCGCCGGCCACGACGTACAGCCAGAACTTGAGCCGTCCGGTGCGGATCCCGGCGAACCGGGCCGCCTGCTCGCCCGCGCCGGCCGCGAACACGCCGCGGCCGATCGGCGTCGCGTGCAGCACGACGCCGAAGATCAGGGCCACCACGGCCAGCGGGACCAGGACGTTCGGGATCGGGCCGTCGCCGATGGTCCCGGTGACCCAGCTCGTGTAGTCGCGCGGGAAGTCGGCCACGGCACCGTCTCCCAGCACAACGAAGGCCAGCCCGCGGTACAGGGCCAGTGTGCCGATCGTGACGGCCAGCGACGGCAGCTTCAGCACGGTGACGAAGAAGCCGTTCAATGCGCCGAGGACCGCGCCTAGGACGATGCAGAGCGGGATGATCGTCTCGATCGACAGGCCCGCGTCCCACAGCGAGCCCATCACCGCGGACGTCAGCCCGAGCGTGCTCGCCACGGAGAGGTCGATCTCGCCGGTGACGATGATGAACGTCATCGGCAGCGCGACCAGCGCGATCGGGAGCAGGTCGAGCAGCAGGAAGGTGAAGTTGCGGCTGGTGCCGAAGTTCTCGACGGCGCCCGAAGCGACGATCAGCACGATCACCGTCACGAGCACGACGGCGGCGTCCCAGCTGAGCAGCCGGCCGAGCGGGTTCGGTCGGTCAGACATGGGCGTCCCTCTTCTTCAGTGCCTTGGCGACCCGGACCGCGACGAGCCGGTCGGCGCCGATGGCCAGCAGGATCAGCGCGCCGACGATCGCCTGCTGCCAGAACTGGTTGATGTCGAGCACCGCCAGAGCGCTGCCGATGACGGTGAGCAGCAGCGCGCCGAGGCCGGCGCCCCACACCGAGCCGCTGCCGCCGAACACCGCGACGCCGCCGACGACGGCCGCCGCGACGACGTTCAGCTCGTAGCCGGTGCCGGCGGCCGCGTCCACGGTGCCGAACCGGGCGGCGAACAGGACCCCGGCGAGTCCGGCGAGTGCGCCGCTGACCAGGAACGCGGCGGTCGTGTTGCGGCCGACGCGGATGCCGGCGAGCTGCGCGGCCTGGGGGCTCGACCCCATCGCGTACAGCTCGCGGCCGGCCGGGTAGCTGCGGAGCACGATCCCGGCGACGACCAGGACGAGCAGCGCGATGAGCACGAGCCACGGCACGCCGAGCACCGACGCCGTCCCGAAGTCCAGGAAGGACGCGGGCAGCTTGTCGGCGTTGATCTGCTGGCCGCCCGCCCAGAAGTAGCTGACGCCGCGGTAGGCGTAGAGCGTGCCGAGGGTGACGACCAGCGCGGGCACCTGGCCGAACCGGACGAGCGCGCCGTTGAGCAGCCCGCAGGCCGCGCCGACGCCGAGTCCGGCCAGCACGGCGACGATCACCGGCAGGCCGGGGTTGTCGCGCATCAGCGAGCCGACGGCGAAGGCGGCGAGGCCGAGCACCGAGCCGACCGAGAGATCGATGTTGCGGGTGATCATCACGATCGCCTGGCCGACGGCGAGCACCGCCAGGATCGCCGTGCCGAGCAGGATGTCGCGGATGCTCTGCCCGGACAGGAACCGGGAGTTCTGCGTCGCGGTGAACGCGACCAGGACGATCAGGGCGAGGACGATGCCGGATTCGCGGGCCTTGAACACGTTCGCGGTCCACGAGCGTCCGGCGTGGACGGCCGGATCGCCGGTCACGGGCGCCTCCTTCGTGACGGTCATGCGGCGGCTCCCTGCCCCATCGCGGCGTACATGACGGCGTCTTCGGTCGCGTCGGCGCGCGAAAGCTCGGCGACGAGCCGGCCCTCGCGCATCACGAGCACGCGGTCGGCCATGCCGAGCACCTCCGGCAGCTCCGAGGACACCATGACGATCGCGACGCCTTCGGCGGCCAGGGCCGACATCAGCCGGTGCACCTCGGCCTTCGTGCCGACGTCGATGCCGCGCGTCGGCTCGTCCACGATCAGCACCTTCGGCGCCATGGCGAGCCACTTGGCCAGCACGACCTTCTGCTGGTTGCCGCCCGAAAGCGTGCCGACGGGGTCGGCGAGGCGGCGGTACTTGGTGCGCAGGCGCTCGGTCCAGTGCCGGGCTTCCTGCCGTTCGCTGGCGCCGGTGAGGAACCCGAGCTTGGAGAGCGCGCGGGACCGCGGCAGCGTCACGTTCCGTTCGATCGAGAGGTCCATGATCAGGCCCTGCTGACGCCGGTCTTCCGGAACCAGCGCCATCCCGGCGGCCATCGCGGCCCGCGACGAGTGCGCCTTCAGCTTCTTGCCGCTGATCTTCACGACCCCGGCGTCCCGTTCGTCCACTCCGAACACGGCTTGGACCACTTCGGAGCGCCCGGAGCCGACGAGCCCGGCGAACGCGACGATCTCCCCCGCGCGCACCGAGAAGGAGATGTCGCGGAAGACGCCTTCGCGCGCCAGGCCTTCGACTTCGAGCACGACCGCGCCCGGCTCGACTTCCAGCTTCGGGAACAGGGCGTCGAGGTCGCGGCCGACCATCCGCTTGACCATGTCGTCGACCGTGACGTCTTCCAGGAGGTCGGTGGAGACGTGCTTGCCGTCGCGCATGATCGTGACGCGCTGGCAGAGCTCGGTGATCTCCTCGAAGCGGTGCGAGATGAACATGATCGCCGCGCCTTCCTCGCGCAGCGTCCGGGCGACGGTGAAGAGCCGGTCGACCTCGACGCGGCTCAGCGCGGCGGTCGGCTCGTCCATCACGAGCACGCGGGCGTCGGCGCTGAGCGCCTTCGCGATCTCCACGATCTGCTGGTCGGCGATCGACAGCCCGCGTGCCGGGCGGCCGGGGTCGATGCGGACGCCGAGGCGGGCGAAGAGCCGTTCGGCCTCTTCGCGGATCGCCGTCCGGTCGATCCGGCCCATGCTCTTGCGCGGGTGCCGGCCCATCACGATGTTCTCCGCGACCGAAAGGTCCGGGAACAGCGTGGGTTCCTGGTAGATCACGGCGATACCGGCGGCCTTGGCGTCGGCGGGCGAGCCGAACTCCACCGGCCGGCCGTCCAGCAGCAGCGTGCCGTCGTCGGGCTTGTGCACCCCGGCGAGCATCTTCACGATCGTGGACTTGCCGGCGCCGTTCTCCCCGACCAGCGCGTGGGCCTCCCCGGCGTGCAGGCCGAAGCTCACGCCGGCGACGGCGGCGACCGCGCCGAACGACTTCGTCACGCCGCGCACCTCCAGCAGAGGGGCCCGGCCCGGTTCCTGCCGCGTCATCGCGACCTCCGGATTGAAAGGTTTCACAAACCTGGCGCGGTGACGCTACTATGCGGTTGGAGAGCAAGTCAATGAATCCGCCGAACCGTGGCCAAACGGCTTCTGGACCGGGCAGTTCGTGATGATGTTACGTTTCAAAGGGGAGGGCGCATGACGGTCCAGGAGTCCGGTGCCGAGCCGAGAGCGGCGGGCATGAAGGACGTCGCCGCGGCCGCCGGCGTCTCCCTCGGCACGGTGTCCAACGTGCTCAACCGGCCCGACCGGGTCAGCCCCGCGACGCGCGCGAAGGTCGAAGCCGCGATGACCGAGCTCCGGTTCGTGCGCAACGAGTCCGCGCGGCAGCTGCGGGCCGGGCGCAGCCGCGTGCTGGCCTACGTGATGCTCGACGGCAGCAACCCGTTCTTCACCGACGTCGCGGCCGGGATGGAAGACGCTGCCGACGCCAGCGACCTCTCGCTGTTCCTCTGCAACAGCGCGCACCAGCCGTCGCGTGAGGCGGCCTACCTCGGCCGCCTCGAACAGCAGCGCGTGCAGGGCATCCTCATCACGCCGGTCGACCCGGACGCCCCGCTGCTGGGCGAGATCGCGCACCGCGGCACCCCGGTGGTGATCGTCGACCGCACGCCGGGCGGCACGACGCACTGCTCGGTCGCCGTCGACGACGTCTACGGCGGCGAGATCGCCGTGCGCCACCTCGTCGAGCAGGGCCATGACCGGATCGCGTTCATCGGCAACCACACGACGGTCGGGCAGGTCCGCGACCGGCGCCTGGGCGCGCTGCGCGCGTTGAAGGCGGCCGGGCTCGGTCCCGAGCACTTGGTCGACCTGACGACGACGGCCCTGACCGTCGCCGACGGCCGCGGCGCGGGCGAGCGGCTGGCCGGGCTGCCGGCGTCCATCCGCCCGACCGCCGCGTTCTGCGCCAACGACCTGGTCGCCCTCGGCCTGCTCCAGACGTGCGCGAACTTGCGCATGCGCGTCCCGCAGGACTTGGCGATCGTCGGCTACGACGACATCGAGTTCGCCGCCGCGGCCGCCGTGCCGCTGACGTCGGTCCGCCAGCCCCGGCGCCGCCTCGGCCGCACGGCCGCCGAGTTGCTGCTGGCGGAGACCGAACCGGGCCACGAGCACCGGCAGGTCGTGTTCACCCCCGAACTGGTGGTCCGCGCTTCGACCCTTCGCTGAGCCAACCGTTCTATCGTCTGTGACGTCTTGGGACTCGGGAGCGATTCCCGGGTAGGACGCCGAGCACGGAGGTCGACGATGGCCGAGGACAAGCCGCGCCTGACGCGGCGCGGGTTCCTCGCCGCGAGCGGGGCCGCGCTGCTCGGGGTGGCCGCCGTCGGCACCGTCGCCGGGTCGGCCGCGCTCGGCGAGCCGGACCCGGATGCCGTGCGGCTGGGCGATTTCTGGCTGTTCGGGCGGTACGAGGACGGCTGCGCCGACCTCGACTTCGAGGAGATCGACCTCTCGCCCGTGCAGCTCCCCCACTGCGTGACGCCGCTGTCGTGGACCGGCTGGCAGCCGTCGTCCTGGCAGGACCGGTGGATCTACCGCAAGCACTTCACCGTCACCGCGGCGATGACGGCCGGACGCCAGCGCGCCCGCTTCGACGGCGTCATGACGAACGCGGCGGTGTACCTCAACGGCGCGCTCGTGGCCACCCACGCCGGCGGCTACCTGCCGTTCGAGGTCGAGCTGCCGCAGGTCACGGTGGGCGACAACGTCCTCGCCGTGGTCGTCGACGGCCGCTGGCAGCTCGACGTCCCGCCCAACCTGCCGAGCTCCGCGGGCCCGTCGGCGATCGACTTCTACCAGCCGGCCGGCATCTACCGCCCGGCCGGGATCGGCACGGTGCCGCGGACCCGGCTGGCCGACGTCTTCGCCCGGCCCGTCGACGTCCTGGGGCCGGGCCGGTCGCTGCACCTGACGTGCGAAGTGGACACGACGGTCGCGCTCGGCGAACCGCTGCAGGTGACCGCGTCGGTCCGGCAGGCCGGACGCGAGCTGGCCCGCGGCAGCACCGACGTCGCGCCCATGCCGGTCGGCACCCGGACCGTCGAATTCGACGTGGGCGGGCTCGGCGCGGTCCGGCTCTGGGACGTCGAGGACCCCGCGCTCTGCGACGTCGAGGTCACCGTCCGATCCGGACCGCGGGCGCTGGACCAGCAGGTGGTGCGGATCGGGTTCCGCGAAGCGGAGTTCACCCCGGACGGCTTCTTCCTCAACGGCCGCCGCCTCAAGCTGGTCGGCCTCAACCGGCACCAGTGGTACCCGTTCGCGGGCGGCGCGATGCCCGACCGCGTCCAGCGGCGCGACGCCGAGATCCTGCGCCGCGAGCTGAACTGCACCATGGTCCGCTGCTCGCACTACCCGCAGTCGAGCGCGTTCCTCGACGCCTGCGACGAGCTGGGCCTGCTGGTCTGGGAGGAGATCCCCGGCTGGGGCCGGATCGGCGACGCGGCCTGGCAGCAGCAGAACTTCCGGGACGTCTCGGGCATGATCACCCGGGACCGCAACCACCCCAGCATCGTCGTCTGGGGCACCCGCGTGAACGAGGCCAACGGCACGACGGCGATGTACGGCCGGACCGGGCGGCTCGCCCACCAGCTCGACCCGTCCCGGCCGACGAGCGGCGCGCTGGCCTCCTGGACGGGCGCGCGGTTCGCCGGCAGCGACGTCGAGGTGCTCGCCTACAACGACTACACGGCCCGCCGCGGCGCGCCCTTTCAGCTGCGTCCGCCGCGCACGGGAGTTCCCTACCTGGTCACCGAGACGATCGGCACCCTCGCCGGCGCTCGCGCCTACCGCCGGACCGACCCGGCCGCGGCCCAGCAGCTGCAGGCCGAGCTGCACGCGAAGGCCCACGACCTGGCCGCCGCGGACGACCGGTACTGCGGCCTGCTCGCGTGGTGCGCGTTCGACTACCCGTCGGGCTGGCAGCGCTCCATGGGCGGGTCGAAGTTCGCCGGGGTGTCGGACTTCTTCCGCATCCCCAAGGCCGCCGCGGCGTTCTACGCCTCGCAGGGCGATCCGCTGGCGCGGGCGGTCGTCGAGCCGGGGTTCGCGTGGGACTTCACGGCGTCCCCTGGTGGCCCGGGGCGGGGCGTGACGATCTGGTCCAACTGCGACCGGCTCCTGCTGTTCCTCGACGACCGCGCGATCGGTGAGGCGCGCAGCCGCCGGGCGGACTTCCCGCACCTGCGGTACCCGCCGTTCGCCGCGGACCTCGTCGTACTGCGCGGGAAGCGGCCCGAGCTGCGGATCGACGGCTACCTGGGCGACCGGCTCGTGGTGTCCCGCCGGTTCAGCGGCGACCGGAGCCGGGACGTGCTGGGCTGCGTCCCGGACGACACGCAGCTGCGCGCGGACGGCGCGGACGCCACCCGGGTGGTCGTGTCCGCGATGGACCGGTTCGGGACGCTGCGCGCGGGCGCGACCGGCCAGGTGACGCTGGCGCTGACCGGGCCGGGCGAGCTGGTCGGCGACCCGACGCTGGACCTCGGGGCGACCGGCGGGGCGGCGGCGGTGTGGCTGCGGCCCTTCGCGGGACCGCCGGGCGTGCTGACGCTGACCTCGAAGCACGACTCCCTGGGCACGGCCACCGCGACGGTCACGACGAGCGCCAGTGGCTCGGAAAGCGGGTCACGCTCGTGACGGGGGCACCCGGCTCAGGCTTCGGCCGCCAGGACCTCCGCCAGCACCGCGGCCTGGCTGATCTTCGGCGACCCGCTCGCCGTCAGCAGCGTCAGCGGACCGCCCGCCGCCAGCTCGCGCAACCGCTCCAGCGCCGCCAGCCGATCGGGCTCCCGCAGCTCCGCGCGGTAGCGCTCGGCGAACTCCGCGAACCGCTCGGGATCGTGGCCGTACCAGGTGCGCAGCTCGTCGGACGGGGCCAGCCCGCGGTACCAGCCGTCCAGGACGACGGCCGCGCGGGCCGTGCCGCGCGGCCACAGCCGTTCCACGAGCACGCGGACGCCGTCGGCGGGCCCGGCCGGGTCGGCCAGGCGCGCCACCCGGACGACCGTCGGCTGCATGCGCGCATTCTGCGGTGCGCCCGCGCGCCCCGCCACCGGAGGACGCGGGGGCCCCGGTGCGCAACCGCGTGACGCCGGCCGGCGAGATCGTCGACATCCCGCTGCGCGGCGCGTGGACCGGCAACCGCGGCGTGCTGCACCGCGGCCACGAGATCGTCCGGTTCCACGGCGGCGACCTCTGGATCACCTGCGCGCTCGCCTTCAAGGACCGGTGGCGCGAGCAGTGGCTGCCCCACCGCTACACCCACCTGTACTTCCACGACGAGGCCGTCTCGTTCGCCGCCGGGCACCGGCCGTGCGGCGAGTGCCGCCGTCCCGCGTACACCGCCTATCGCGACGCGTGGCCTGGCCGCCCGTCGGCCGGCGCGATGAACCGGCGGCTGCACGCCGAACGCCTGGTCCGCGGCACCCACACCCGACGCCTGCACCACCTGAGCTGGGCCGAGCTCCCGGACGGCGTCTTCGTGCTCCGCGGGGACCACCCCGAGCTCAAGGTCGACGGCCACCTCATCGAGTGGACGACCGCGGGCTACGGCCGGAAGCAGAAGCTGCCTCGCGCAGGGACCGTCCCGGTCCTCACGCCACCGGCCACGATCGCCGTGCTGCGCGCCGGATACCCCGTGCAAATCGACGACAGCGGCCGCTGAGGGCCCGTCGAACCGGGCGGGCCGGGCACACTTGCGGCATCGCCCATCGCGACCGAGACTGCCGGGATGGATCAGCACCTCGTCGACCGCGCCCGGCAGCACTCCCTCGGCGACCTGCTGCGCCGCACCGCGCTGCGGCTGCCGGACAAGCTCGCCGTCGTCGACGGGACCACGAAGCTCACCTTCGCCGAGTTCGAGGCCGCCGCCAACCGCTGCGCCCACGCCCTCGCCGCCCGCGGCCTGGCCAAGGGCGACCGGCTCGCGCTGCTGAGCCACAACTGCTTCCAGTACGGCGTCCTCGCCTTCGCCACCGCGAAGCTCGGCGTGCTGCTCGTGCCGGTCAACTTCATGCTCGGCGCCGACGAAGTCGCCTACATCCTGCGGCACGCCGAAGTCAAAGCGTTCATCGCCGAAGACGCCCTGGAGCCGACCGCCGCGAAAGCCCTCGAGCTGGCCGCACTCGGCGACGTCGTCCGCGGCCGCATCCCGAAGAGCGGGGGCGGCGAATGGGAAGACGTGACCGGCTGGCTGTCCGAAGGGGACGCCGAAGCTCCCGACGTCCTCGTCGCCGACGACGACCCGCTGCGGATCATGTACACCTCCGGCACCGAGTCGCGGCCGAAGGGCGTGCTGCTGTCGAGCCGGTCGCTCATCGCGCAGTACGTCTCGTGCGTGATCGACGGCGGCATGAGCGCCGACGACGTCGAGGTGCACTCGCTGCCGCTGTACCACTGCGCCCAGCTGGACTGCTTCTTCTCCGTCGACGTCTACCTCGGCGCGACGAGCGTGCTCCTGCCCGGCCCGGACCCGGCCGCGCTGCTCGCCGCCGTCGAGCGGGAGCGCGCGACGAAGCTCTTCGCGCCGCCGACGGTGTGGATCTCCTTGCTGCGCCACGAAAACTTCGACCGGACCGACCTGTCGAGTCTGCGGAAGGGTTACTACGGCGCGTCGGCGATGCCGGTCGAGGTGCTGCGCGAGCTGCGGCGGCGCCTGCCCGACGTCGAGCTGTGGAACTTCTACGGCCAGACGGAGATGGCGCCGCTCGCGACGATCCTGCGCCCGCACGAACAGCTGGAGCGGGCCGGGTCAGCCGGGCGGGCGTCGCTGAACGTCCAGACGCGGATCGTCGACGACGAGGACAACCCCGTGGCGCCGGGCGAGATCGGCGAGATCGTGCACCGGAGCCCGCACGCCACCCTCGGCTACTACCGCGACGAAGAGAAAACCGCCGAAGCGTTCCGCGCCGGCTGGTTCCACTCCGGCGACCTCGGCGTCGTCGACGAGGACGGCTATCTGTCCGTCGTGGACCGCAAGAAGGACATGATCAAGACCGGCGGCGAGAACGTCGCCAGCCGAGAGGTCGAAGAGGCGCTGTACCTGCTCGACGGCGTCGCCGAAGTCGCCGTGTTCGGGATCGGACATCCACACTGGATCGAAGCGGTGACGGCCGTCGTCGTGCCGCGGGAAGGCGTGACTCTCGACGCTGTGCAAGTGATCGACCACGCAAAGGCACACCTCGCCGGTTACAAATGCCCCAAGTACGTCGTGTTCGCGGACCGCCTTCCCAAGAACCCCAGCGGAAAGATCGTCAAGCGGGAACTGCGGGAACGACACAAAGGACTCGCGACCGAGGGCTGAGCCACCGAAAACTCCTTGCGCGGCACGGAAGACCGCGGATACCGTCGACTGCCCGCCGCTGCTTTCCGAGGAACGCGGGCCGGGTGTCCCACCAGGGCCGACCGGCCCGGAAACGAGATGTCCGAAAGCCATGGCGCGCGGCGTCCGTCGGGTCTAGTAATGAGGCCGTTCCTCGTTCCCGAACCGCGAAAGGATCTTCCAGTGTCCGTTTTTCTCGCCGTCCTGCTCGCCCTGGGCGCCGGGCTGTTCGTCGGCGGCCGCGTCCACAGCGCCCGCGAGGCCCGCGCCAACTACTCCGCCTACCGGGCCCGGACCGCGAAGGGCTTCGGGGAGATGATCCGCTCCGGCGTGTCGGCCGTGCTCGCGGTCGCCGGCGCCCTCGTCCTGCTCTTCATCCTGCTGAACGTGCTCCAGCAGGCCTGAACGCGGAACCCGACTCATGGCGGGTTGTTGCCGCCCCGGCGGCAGCGCACGCTTTCCCCTGGCCCCGACGGGCGGGGCCGGGAAAGGACTCCCCCCATGAGATCGAGGGTGCTTTCTGCTGCGCTCAGTCTGGCCGCGGGCCTGCTGGGCACAGTCGTCGTCGCCGCGCCGGCCGAGGCCGCCGCGGTCTGCGGTGACCAGGTCGTCGGCAACGGCGGGTTCGAGAGCGGGACCACGCCGTGGACCCAGACCAGTGGCGTGATCTCCGCCGCCACCTCGGCGGAGCCCGCGCACGGCGGGACGATGGACGCCTGGCTGGACGGCTACGGCAGCACGCACACCGACACCCTGTCCCAGTCACTGACGCTCCCCGCCGGCTGCGCGTCCGCGTCGCTGTCCTGGTGGGCGCACGTCGACACCCAAGAGACGACGACCAGTACCGCCTACGACAAGCTGGTGGTGCAGGCGGGTACCGACACCCTCGCGAGCTACTCGAACCTCGACAAGAACACCGGGTACGTCCAGCGCACGGTCGACGTGTCGCGCTACCTGGGCCAGACCGTCACGCTCAAGATCACCGGCACTGAGGACTCGAGCCTCGCGACCAACTTCCTCCTCGACGACTTCTCGCTGACCACGACGGGCACGAGCAACCCGCAGTCGCCGGTCGTGACCTCGCCGGGCGCCCAGTCCGGCGCCGTCGGCCAGGCCGTGTCCCTGCAGGTGCAGGCGAGCGACCCGCAGGGTGACGCGCTCACCTACAGCGCGACCGGGCTGCCCGCCGGGCTCACCATCGGCGCGAGCACGGGCAAGATCACCGGCACGCCGACGACCGCCGGGACTTCGTCGGTGACCGTCACCGCCAAGGACCCGGCCGGCAACAGCGGCAGCGCCACCTTCACCTGGACGATCACCGCCGCGCCCGCGGACTCCACGCGCACGCCGATCAACCCCGCCTACACGGTCAACCTGACGTCCAACACCGCGGGCGACACGTGGACCGGCCACCAGAGCGTCAGCTTCACCAACGGCTCGGCGACCGCGCTGCCCGAGGTCTACCTGCGGCTTTGGGACAACTACCACGGCAGCTGCCCGTCGACGCCGATCACCGTCACGAACGTCACCGGCGGCACGCCCTCGGCGCTGACTGTCGGCTGCACCGCCATGAAGATCACGCTGCCGAGCCCGCTGGCCCAGGGCCAGTCCGCGACCATCGGGTTCGACCTGAGCATCGTGGTGCCCAGCGGCGCCGACCGGTTCGGCCACGACGGCGCGTTCAACATGATCGGCAACGCGCTGCCGGTGCTCGCGGTCCGCGACGGCAGCGGCTGGCACCTGGACCCCTACACCAACAACGGCGAGTCGTTCTACACGGTGATCAGCGACTTCGACGTCACGCTCGTGCACCCGTCGTCGCTGCTGACCCCGGCCACCGGCACGTCGACCGAGACGACCAGCGGCAGCACGACGACCACGCACGCGACCGCGGCGAAGGTCCGGGACTTCGCTTGGGCCGCGGGGCCGTTCGCGAAGATCAGCACGACCTCCGGCAAGGGCGTGCGGGTCAACGTCTACTCGGTCAGCGGGATCTCGACCAGCAGCGCCAACCAGATGCTGAGCCTGGCCGCCGACTCGATCGACGTCCACGCGGGCCGCTTCGGCGACTACCCGTACGGCGAGGTCGACGTGGTGCTGGACAACAACTTCTGGTTCGGCGGCATGGAGTACCCGGGCTTCGTGATGGACCTCGTGTCGACCACGGCGCTCCCCCACGAGCTGGCGCACCAGTGGTGGTACGGCATCGTCGGCGACGACGAGTACAACTCGCCGTGGCTGGACGAGAGCTTCACCGACTACGCCACCGACCTCTACCGCGGGATCGACGGCAGCGGCTGCGGCATCACGTGGCAGTCGAGCGCGGAGAAGCTGACCAACTCGATGGCCTACTGGGACGCGCATTCGTCCCGGTACTCGACGGTGGTCTACGGCTACGGCAAGTGCACCCTGCATGATCTGCGGCGGCTGATCGGCGACACGGCGATGACGAACCTGCTGAAGTCGTACGCCCAGTCCCACTGGTACGGCGTGTCCACGACGGCCGAGTTCAAGGCCGCGGCGCAGGCGGCGGCCGGGTCCACCGACCTGACGTCGTTCTGGACCTCGCACCGCGTCGAGGGCTGAGAAACCGCTTGGAGTTCCCCGTCCACGTCCGCCAGTCTGGGGATGTGGACGGGGAACGGCTCTTCTGCGACACCGCGCTCGCCGCGCGCATCGAGCGCGCCGAAGTGCGGTTGATCGCCGAAAGCAGTGACGCCGCCCGAGCGCGGCGCGGGGACTCGGTCGGGTTCGCGCGTCCGCTCGCCGGCGGCGTCGCGAGTTTCGCGGAAGCGGAATCGCCGTTCACCAAGATCGCCGGACTCGGCTTCGACGGCCTGCCCGACGAGCTGGACGACGTCGAGCAGGCCTTCGCCGCGCTCGGCGCGCCGGTGCAGGTGGAGCTTTCGCAGCTCGCCGATCCCGCCGTGGGCGCGTTCCTCACCCGGCGCGGCTACCACCTGGAGTCGTTCGAGAACGTGCTCGGGCGGCGGGTCGGCGAGGCGGCCGCCCCCGACGGCGTGCGGCTCGCCCGCGACGACGAACTCGACCACTGGCTGGCCGAGGTCGCCGACGCGTTCGCCGTTGCCGACACCGAGGGCGTGCCGTCGCACGAGGACTTCCCGCGGCAGACCGTGCTCGACGCCATGCGGGACATGGCCGGGGTGCGGCGCTACCTCGCGGAGCGCGACGGCGAGTTCGCGGGCGGCGCGAGTTTCCGCGTCACCGACGGGATCGCGCAGTTCACCGGCGCCGCGACCGTGCCGCGGTTCCGGCGCCGCGGGGTGCAGACGGCGTTGCTGCGGGCGCGGCTCGCGGCGGCCGCCGAGGCGGGGTGCGAGGTCGCCGTCGTCACGACGCAGCCGGGGTCGAAGTCGCAGCAGAACGCGCAGCGGCAGGGGTTCGACCTGCTCTACGCGCGGGCGATCCTGGTGAAGGGCGTCTCCTCGACGAGCTCTTCGGGCGCCGAGAGCCGCCACGCCTCGTAGAGCAGTTCGGCCAGCTCGTCGGCGTCGATCTTGGCGAGGTACACGACGACCCAGCCGAAGCCGCCGGCGGTGAACTGGACCTCGAAGACGTCCGGCCGCTCCGCGACCAGCGCGAGCTGTTCGGAGATCTCCTGCTTGAGACCGACGGTCCGGGTGCGTGGCCAGAGGTAGCCGAACCGCTTGCCGCGCACGCTGAACGAAGAGTAGTCGCGTGCCTCCGACCGCTGGACCTCCACCAGCCGGCCGAGCAGCAGTTCGAGTTTCCGGACCGTGACCGTCACCTGTCGCTCCCCCTGTCTCCGGCGACCACCGTAGCGCGCCGGTACCGTGCGGGACATGAGCGATCCGCGTGACGTCGTGGTCAAGCGGGGGCACGCCCCCGGCGCGACCGCCGCGGAGGCGGCCGGTCTGCGGTGGCTCGCCTCGGCGGGCACGGTTCCGGTGCCGGTCGTCCGCAGCCAGGACGAAGACACGCTGGTCATCGACCGCGTTCCCTCCGGTCGTCCGTCGGCCCCGGCGGCGGAGCGCTTCGGCCGCGGCCTGGCGGGCCTGCACGCGGCCGGGGCGCCGGCGTTCGGCTCACCTCCGCCGGACGGGGCCGCCGACGCGTGGATCGGGCGCGCGCCGATGGCGAACGTCCCGGCCGACGACTGGGCGTCGTGGTACGCCTCGGACCGCGTGCTGCCGTACGTCCGCCGGGCCGTCGACGCGGGGACGTTCGACCCGGCGGAGGCGGCGCTGTTCGAGCGCGCCTGCGCCCGGATCCCGGCGTCGGCCGAGCCGCCCGCGCGGCTGCACGGCGACCTGTGGACCGGCAACGTCCTGTGGGACGGCCGCGAGGCGTGGCTGATCGACCCGGCCGCGCACGGCGGGCACCGCGAGACGGACCTGGCGATGCTGCACCTGTTCGGCTGCCCGCACCTCGACCGCATCCTGGCCGCGTACGACGAGGCCGCACCCCTGGCCGACGGCTGGCGCGACCGGATCGGGCTGCACCAGCTGTTCCCGCTGCTGGTCCACACGGTCCTGTTCGGACAGTCCTACGCCGGCCAGGCGCTCGCGGCGGCGCGCTCGTTCTAGCAGTGCTGCAACATCGTTTCGAGAGCCGTCTTCTCCGGGACGGTGATCGTCAGGCCGTAGTTGCTCTTGACCACGATCCAGTCCGTGGCGTAGGTGCACCAGTACGAGACGAGCGGCGGTTTCCACTGGTCGGGGGCCTTGTCGCTCTTCTGCTCGTTGAGGTTGTCGGTGACCGCGTGCAGCTGCGGGCGGGTCAGGTCGTTCGCGAACTGCTCGCGGCGCTCCTGCGTCCACTTCTTCGCGCCGCTGATCCAGGCCTGCCCGAGCGGCACCATGTGGTCGATGTCCACATCGGACGCCTTGTGCCAGGTCGCGCCGTCGTACGCGCTGACCCAGGTGCCGGACTTCGGGGCGCAGTCGGCGTTCGTGGTGACGTCCTTGCCGTCGCGCTTGAGGACCTCTTCGCGGGTGTCGCAGGCGCCGTCGACCTTGTCCCAGTGCGGGAACTTGTCGCGGCTGTAGCCGTCCATGGTGCCGCGCACGGCGATCTGGAGCTTCGCCAGCTGGGCCCGCGCCTCGCTGGGCGCGATCGGCGGAGCCTGCTGCGTGCCGCCGGGCTGGCTCCCGGCCGCCAGGTCGTTCGGCACTTTGCAGCCGGTGAGGGAGGCGCCGGTCAGGACTGCGAGCAGAAGGAGCACTCGGGTGCGCGGCATCGTGAACCCCTTTCACGTCTGCCGGGAGTGCCCAAGCGACGACGCGGGGAAACGGTGCAGATGGCGTAGTTGGCGCGATCTTTACGAGCCGTGGAAGACCTGCGCGACGAAAACCGCGGCGACGATCCCCGCGGTGACGAGCAGGGTGAGCACGACGAGCAGCCCCCACGGCACGAGCCGAATGGGCCGTTGCCGCGGGAAGACGGCCTGGCTGCGCTGGACCGGGATCCGCAGGGCGGGCCGAGCCTCGGCCGCGGGCAGCGGCGATCGGGCGTGGATGCGCGCGGGGAAGCCGTCGGCGAGCAGGGCGGATCGGGGCGGCGCGAGGTGGGCGAGGGAGAGGGCGTAGCAGGCGTCGAGGACGTCGTCGGCCGACCAGACGGTCCGCCAGCGGTTGTGCTGTCCGATGATGCGGCGAAGGCCGCGCGGATCGGCGAGGACGACGGCCACGCCGGGGATGGACTCGGGGACGCGCGGGTGGGGAAGGGTCTCTGGTCCGGTCGGCTCGGCTGCCTGAAGGTCCAGTTCGGGGCCCGGCGCGGACTCGGGTGAAATCGGGTCGCCCGCCCAGCGAGGCTCCGGCAGCCCAGCTGCCAGCTCTTCGCTCCCACCCAACCCGGGCGCCCCGGCATCCCCTGCCTCCGCCGCACGACCGCTCGCATCCGGCGCATCCGGCCCGGCCGCGAACCGATGCGACTCCTCCGCCGGCTCGGCCAGCCGCCCACCTCGGTCCGACTCCGCGACCGGCGGCACGACCGCCACCAGCCCCGTCACGTACCGGCCGCCGTAGTGCGCGGCCAATGCCCCCTTCGCCGCCGCCACCCCGGCGCCGGCTCGCTCCTCCGGGCCCGGCGACGCCTCCGCTCCCGGCTCGTGCGCCGCGATCACCACCACCCCCGACCGGGTGAACACCAGCGCGTCCACCACCCGGGGGCCTCCGCGGCTCGGGACCGTGATCCCCGCCAGCGCCAACCCCGTCAGGTGGTCCGGGCCCGGGCCCCACGAACGCAGCAACCCGACGAGGTGCTCCGCCGCGGCGGGCAGGCGACGCTCGTCACCGGTGCGCTGGAAGGCCACGAGCACCGCCGGTCACTCCTCCCACGAGTAGAGCTCCCTCGACGGTAAGAGCGGACCGGCCCCGACCCCAGCAGCCGAACGAGTGATCGAACACCACCGTGCGTGACCGAGGCATGCTGGACCCGCATCCACACCGCACGAGGGAGACCCCGATGCCCCCAGCCGCCTACCAGGGCCGCGCGCTCGACGTCGACCAGGACTTCTACCGGCGGCTCGCCGGGTACGACGGCCGGGAGCTCGTCGACGCCTTCGAGGTCCCCATCCGCTCCGGTCGCGCCTGGCGCGTGCCCGCGGGCCACCTCTGCCGCCTCAAGACCGTCGACGGCCCGCAGGTCGGCGACCTCAACCTGTGGAACGCCCACGACCCCCGCGAACGCTTCTGGGCCGCGCGCACCCGCCAGCTCCAGCGCGCCCACGTCAGCACGTTCGACCGGCTCTGGTCGACGCTCCCCTTCCTCCGCCCGCTCGCCACGATCACCGCCGACACGCTCGAGAACTACGGCGAAGACACCGAAGGCGGCCGGGTGCACGACCTGCTCGGCACCCGCTGCGACCCCTACGTCAACCGGATGCTCACCGGCGAGGACTTCGACTTCCACTGCCACTCGAACCTCGTGCGCGCGGTCGCGCCGTTCGGGCTGACCGAGTTCGACGTGCACGACGTCCTGAACGTCTTCCAGTGCACCGGCCTCAACGACGAAGACCGGTACTTCATGAAGGCCTGCCCCGCCCGCCCCGGCGACCACTTCGAGTTCTTCGCCGAGCTGGACCTGCTGTGCGCGCTGTCCACCTGCCCGGGCGGCGACCTGTCCATCCCGCTCTGGGGACCGGACGCCCGCGACCCGATCGACGTCTGCCACCCGATCGGCGTCGAGGTGTTCAAGCCACGTGACGCCCTGCTCGACGGCCGGCGCGAACCGGCGCGCGCGGCCTACCGCGGCCTGCACGGCGTCCGGCTGCCGGAGTGGGGCGCGTAACCCCTTGCGCCACAACGGATTCCGCGAAGACGGTGCACCGCCCTTGCGCCGCGTGTGATGATGGCAGTCCGGGGACACCGATCGGCTCGACGAGGAGTGCGAGTGGACCTGCGGACCGAGATCGCGCAGTCGTGGCGGCGGGCGGAGCTTTCCGGGCTCTCGCCGGCCTCGTCCGTCGAGCGCCTGGACTTCGCCGACGTCGACAGCCGCAGCCGGCTCCTGCGGGCCGCCTCGCCGGTGCTCGACGAGCTGGCCCGGCAGCTGGCCGGCACGCGCTTCTGCGTCGTGCTGGCCGACGACGAGTGCCGGATCGTCGCCCGCCGGTTCAGCGAGCGGTCGGTCGAGGTGGCGCTCGAGACCATCAGCGCGGTGCCCGGCTGCCAGTTCCTGGAGGAGCGGACCGGGACGAACTCCCTCGCGACGCCGTTCGAGACCCGCCGCGGCGTCTCCGTCGACGGCGACGAGCACTTCCTCGAAGCCATGAAGCAGTTCACCTGCTACGGCCACCCGGTGGTGCACCCGGCGACGCGGCGGCTCGCCGGCGTCCTCGACATCACCGGCCCGGCCGGCGACGCGAACCCGCTGCTCGGGCCGTTCCTGCGGCGCGCGGTCGCCGACATCGAACGGCGGCTGCTCGACGGCGCGAAGCTCGCCGAGCAGCAGCTGCTGGCCGCGTTCCAGTCGGTGCAGCACCGGGCGTGCGCGGTGCTCGCGCTCGGCCAGGACGTCGTGCTCGCGAACACCGCGGCGACCGAGCTGGTCGACACGGCCGACCACCGGCTGCTGCGGGAGCTGGGCCGCACCCGGCGCGGGCTCCGGCGGCTGCTGCTGACGTCGGGCACGCCGGTCGAGGTGCGCGTCGAGGCGGTGTCGGCGAACGCCGGGCTGCTGTTCGAGCTGGCTCCGGTCCGGACGTCGAGCCCGGTCGTGTCCCGTCCACGGGCGGAGCGCGCGCTCTTCCCGGCGCAGGTCGACGAGCGGTTGCGCGGCGCGGGCCGCGCCCGGCGGCGGGTGCTGATCTCCGGCGAGCCGGGCGCGGGCCGGACGACGGCGGCGCGGGTCGTCGCCGGGGACGAGCCGGTGCACGAGTTCGACGCGTCCGACGTCGTCGCGGGCGAGGCGGAGTGGTGCGCGCGGGTGGAGGTGGCGGCGTCGCTGCGCGGTCTGCTCGTGGTCGACGGCGTCCAGCTGCTGCCCCCGCTGGCGGCGGTCCGCCTGGCCCGGCTGCTGGACACGACGACGGCGTGGTTCGCCTTGCTCAGCGGCCCGCCGGCGGAGCTGCGCGGCGAGCAGGCGACCCTGGCGGCGCGCATGCACCGGCGGATCGAGCTGCCCCCGCTGCGCGAGCGCCGCGACGAGATCCCGGCGATCGCCCGCGCGCTGCTGCGCGGCTTCAGCGACACCCTCCGGCTGACCCCGGGCGCGCTGGAGCTGCTGGGTTCCCAGCAGTGGCCGGGGAACCTACGCGAGCTGGCAGGAGTTTTGGCGGGCGCGGCGGACCGCCGTTCGGCGGGCGACCTGACGGCGGAGGACGTGGCACCGGGCTGCGCGGAGACGGCCCCGGGCGGCGCGCTGAGCGGCTGGGAGCAGGCGGAGTACGACGTGATCGTCCGGACGCTGCGGGCGTGCGACGGCAACAAGGTCCGCGCGGCCAAGCAGCTGGGCATCAGCCGCTCGACGCTCTACAACCGGATGCGCGCCCTGCGGGTCCGCTGAGCGCCGGTGTCCGGGATTCGGACACTTCACGGAACCGGCGGCTGCACACAATCGAGGTCACCACCGCCGCACGTGGAGGAGATGGCCGTGAAGACCAAGGCAGCCGTACTGTTCGATGCCGGGAAACCGTTCGAGATCATGGAGCTGGACCTCGACGGCCCGGGCCCCGGCGAGGTGCTCATCAAGTACACCGCCGCCGGCTTGTGCCACTCGGACCTGCACCTGATCGACAACGACCTCGTGCCGCGCTTCCCGATCATCGGCGGCCACGAGGGCGCCGGGATCGTCGAGGAGGTCGGCGCCGGCGTGACCAAGGTGCAGCCGGGCGACCACGTCGTCTGCAGCTTCATCCCGAACTGCGGCACCTGCCGCTACTGCTCGACCGGGCGCCAGAACCTCTGCGACATGGGCGCCACCATCCTCGACGGCCACATGCCGGACGGCACCTTCCGCTTCCACGGCGGCGGGCAGGACTTCGGCGCGATGTGCATGCTCGGCACGTTCTCCGAGCGCGCCACCATCTCGCAGCACTCGGTGGTGAAGGTCGACGACTGGCTGCCGCTGGAGACCGCCGTCCTGGTCGGCTGCGGCGTCCCGACCGGCTGGGCCACCGCCAACTACGCCGGCGGCGTCCGGGCCGGCGACACCACCGTCGTCTACGGCATCGGCGGCATCGGCATCAACGCCGTGCAGGGCGCCAAGCACGCCGGCGCGAAGTACGTCGTCGCGGTCGACCCGATCGAGTTCAAGCGGGAGACCGCGCTCAAGTTCGGCGCCACCCACGCGTTCGCGACCGCGGCCGAAGCCGCCGAGAAGGTCACCGAGCTCACCTGGGGCCAGCTGGCCGACCAGGCGCTGATCACCGTCGGCACGGTCGACGAGGACGTCGTCAGCGAGGCGTTCAACGTCGTCGGCAAGGGCGGCACCGTCGTCATCACCGGCCTCGCCAACCCCGAAAAACTCACCGTGCACGTCTCCGGCGGCGTCCTGACGCTGTTCGAGAAGACGATCAAGGGCACGCTGTTCGGCTCGGCGAACCCGCAGTACGACATCGTCCGGCTGCTGCGCCTCTACGACGCCGGGCAGCTCAAGCTCGACGAGCTGGTGACCCGCAAGTACACCCTCGAGCAGGTGAACGAGGGCTACCAGGACCTGCGCGACGGCAAGAACATCCGCGGCGTCATCGTCCACGGGTGACCCGACGGAGTCCACAGTGGACCTCGACGCGCCGTACCGGCTGAACCCATTGGTTCCCCTCGACGAGCTCGTCCACGAGCGCCGGGAAGGGTGCCTGCTCGACGCTCCGGACGTGGTCCGCTTCGCCCGGGCCCTGGCGATGCACGCGACGGCCCGCGACGCGCTCGACGCCGCGGAACTCGCCGAAACCAGCCGGGCCCGGGTGGTGGCGGCGCTGGAACTGCTCGCCGCCGCCGGGATCATCGTCACGGACCCGTGAACCGGCGGGTGGCCACCCCAACGGCGTGGTGGCCACCCCCGGCTCACGGCCGCGGCGCGTTGCGCAGGTTGGTGCGGGCCAGCTCGACCATCTTGCCGACGCCGCCGTTGAGCACCGTCTTCGTCGCGCCCAAGGCGAACCCGCGCACCATCTCGCCGGTGATGCGCGGCGGGATCGACAGCGCGTTCGGGTCGGTCACCACCTCGACCACCGCCGGGCCCGGGTGGGCGAACGCCCGCTCCAGCGCGCCGCGGACGTCCGCCGGGTCCTCGACGCGGACCGAGAACACCCCGCACGCCGCCGCGATCGCCGCGAAGTTGACCGGCGCGTGGTCGGTGCCGAAGGCCGGGAGGCCGTCGACGAGCATCTCCAGCTTCACCATGCCCAGCGTGGCGTTGTTGAACACCACGACCTTCACCGGGACGTCGTAGGCGGGCAGCGTCAGCAGGTCGCCCATCAGCATCGCGAGCCCGCCGTCGCCCGAGAGGGACACGACCTGGCGGCCCGGCTGGGACAGCTGCGCGCCGATCGCGTGCGGCAGCGCGTTCGCCATGCTGCCGTGCCGGAACGACCCGAGCACGCGGCGGCGGCCGTTCGGCGTCAGGTAGCGCGCCGCCCAGACGTTGCCCATGCCCGTGTCGACGGTGAACACCGCATCGTCGGCGGCGACGTCGTCGAGCACCGAGGCGACGTACTCCGGGTGGATCGGGCGCCGCTGCTCGATCTTCGTCGTGTACGCGCCGACGACCTTCTCCAGCTTCCGCACGTGTTCGCGCAGCATCCGGTCGAGGAACGCGCGGTCGGTGCGGGGGCGCAGCAGCGGGAGCAGCGCCCGCAGCGTCTCGCGCACGTCGCCGTGCACCGCCAGGTCCAGCGGCGTGCGCCGGCCGAGGCGCGAGGCGTCGTGGTCGATTTGGATCGTGCGGGCCTGCGGGAGGAACTTGTCGTACGGGAAGTCCGTGCCCAGCAACACGATCCGGTCGGCCTCGTGCATCGCGTCGTAGCAGGCGCCGTAGCCGAGCAGGCCGCTCATGCCGACGTCGAACGGGTTGTCGAACTGGATCCACTCCTTGCCGCCGAGCGAGTGCCCGACCGGCGCCGCGAGCTTCTCCGCCAGCGCCATGACCTCGTCGTGCGCGCCGCGGACGCCCGCGCCGGCGAACAACATCACCTTCTCGCCCGAGTTCAGCAGGTCCGCCAGCTCCTGGACGGTCTCCGCGGACGGCACCGCGGGCGACGGCGTGACGAGCGGGAGGCGCTCGGTCAGCGGGCCGGTCGCCTTGCGGTCGGCCAGGTCACCCGGGATGGTCAGCACGGCGACGCCGCCCTTGCCGACGGCGGCCTGCGTGGCGATGCGCAGCAGCCGCGGCAGCTGCGCGGGGTCGGCCACGATCTCGCTGAAGTGGCTGCACTCGGCGAAGAGCCGGTCCGGGTGGGTCTCCTGGAAGAAGCCGGTGCCGATCTGGTTCGACGGGATGTGCGACGCGATCGCGAGCACCGGCGCGCCGGAGCGGTGGGCGTCGAACAGGCCGTTGATGAGGTGCAGGTTGCCCGGCCCGCAGCTGCCCGCGCACACGGCGAGCTTGCCGGTGACCTGCGCTTCGGCCGCCGCGGCGAAGGCGGCGGTCTCCTCGTGCCGGACGTGCACCCACTCGATGCCGTCGGTGCGGCGGACCGCGTCGACGATCGGGTTGAGGCTGTCGCCGACGATGCCGTAGATGCGCTCGACACCCGCGTCCCGCAGGGTCCTGACCAGTTGTTCTGCGACGGTTGCCATACGTCCAGCGTGGCCTGTCACGACCGATGCGTCCAATGCCTGATTGGCTGAATATCCATACACTTGAGGCATGGACGTCCAGACGCTGCGCCTGTTCCGCGAGGTCGCCGGCGGCGCCACGGTCACGGAGACCGCCGCGCGGGCGCACCTCACCCAGCCCGCGCTGTCGCGGGCCCTGCGGCGGCTCGAGCACGACGCCGGCGCCGAGCTGTTCCGCCGGTCCGGGCGGGTGCTGCGGCTGACCCCGGCCGGGCACGCGTTCCGCCGCCACGTCGACCTGGTGCTCGACCAGCTGGACCAGGGCCTGCGCGAGGTCGCCGAGATCGTCGACCCCGGTACCGGCGTGGTGCCGCTGGCCTTCCTGCACACGTTCGGCACGTGGCTGGTGCCGTCGGTGCTGAGCGGCTTCCTGCGCGAGCACGCGGGCGCCCGCTTCGAACTGCGGCAGCACGGCGAGGCCGGCCTGGAGGCGGAGCTCCTCGACGGCACCGCGGACCTCGTCATCACCAGCGGCGACCCGGGGCACGCGCAGCTGCACTGGGAACGCCTGCTCGTCGAGCCGCTGCGGCTGGCGGTCCCACCGCACCACCGGCTCGCCGGCCGCCGGCGTGTCCGCCTCGCCGACCTCGCGGACGAGACGTTCATCCTCCTGCGGCCCGGTTACGCCCTGCGCGAGACGACCGAGCGGCTGTGCGCCGAAGCCGGGTTCGCGCCGCGGATCGGGTTCGAGGGCGACGAAGTCGAGACGCTGCGGGGGCTCGTCACCGCCGGGCTCGGCGTGTCCGTGCTGCCGCTGCCGCGCTCCGCGACGTTCCCGGCGCCGCACCTCGCACTGACCGATGTGGACGCTGCCCGCGACATCGGCCTCGCCTGGGCGGCCGGGCGGACTCTGCCGCCGCTCAGCGAAACCTTCCGGCGGTACGTCCTCGCCGCCGGCCTCGACCGTCCACAAGGGACTATGTGAGAACCGCCGTAGGACCAGGCGGTTTTCCCATGGGTGTGACAGGGTGGGGACATGGCCGCGCTGAGATCCTTCCTGACGTCCTGGACCTCCGTCACGCCGGTGCTCGGCCTCGTCGTACTGGCGCTGGCTTGGGGCCGCGACCTCGGCCCGGTGTTCGTGGCGGTCGTCGCGATCGCGCTGGGCGCGACCGTGCTGGCGGCGGTGCACCACGCGGAGGTCGTCGCGCACCGGGTCGGCGAGCCGTTCGGGTCGCTGGTGCTCGCGGTCGCGGTCACCGTCATCGAGGTCGCGCTGATCGTCACGATGATGGTGTCCGGCGGGCCGGAGGCCGGGTCGCTCGCGCGGGACACGGTGTTCGCCGCGGTGATGATCACGACGAACGGGATCGTCGGCATCTCCCTGCTCGTCGGCGCGCGGCGCTACGGCTCGACGCTGTTCAACCCCGAGGGCAGCGGGGCCGCGCTGGCCACGGTCGCGACGCTCGCCTCGCTGAGCCTGGTGCTGCCGACGTTCACCTCCAGCACGCCGGGCCCGGCGTTCTCCCCGGCGCAGCTGACGTTCGCCGCGCTCGCGTCCCTGGTGCTGTACGGCACGTTCGTGCTGACCCAGACCGTGCGCCACCGCGACTTCTTCCTCCCGGTGGCGGCCGACGGCGAGGTCAAGGAGGACGACCACGCGGAACCGCCGTCGAACCGGGCGGCGCTCGGCAGCCTCGCGCTGCTGCTGGTGGCGCTGGTCGCGGTGGTCGGGCTGGCGAAGGTGGAGTCCCCGGCGATCGAGGCGGGTGTGCGCGCGGCCGGGTTCCCGCAGTCGTTCGTCGGCGTGGTGATCGCGTTGCTGGTCCTGCTGCCGGAGACGCTCGCCGCCACGCGCGCGGCCCAGCGCGACCGGATGCAGATCAGCCTCAACCTGGCCTACGGCTCGGCGATCGCGAGCATCGGCCTGACGATCCCGGCGATCGCGCTGGCATCGGTGTGGCTGCCGGTCCAGCTGCTGCTGGGGCTGGGATCGACGCAGATCGTCCTGCTGGCGCTGACGGTGGTGGTGAGCGTGCTGACGGTGGTCCCCGGCCGGGCAACCCGTCTGCAGGGCGGCGTGCACCTGGTGCTGCTGGCCGGGTTCCTGGTGCTGGCCGTCAACCCCTGAGCCGCGCCTCGTCGCGGTACCACCGGAGATGCGCGAACGAGGTGGTGGCGTAACACGCGAGGTCATCCACGCGACCGTTGGGCCATGAACCGCATGATCGCAACGATGGCTGCTTTCGGTGCGATCGCAGTTGCGCTCACCGCCTGCTCCCGCCAGACGCCTGCCGAGCCAGGACCGACCCGAAGTGACCAGACCACCGCGAGTCCCACCACGACCACGTCGGCACCGACGTTCACCATGAAGGGTGCCTTCGATATCCCCGCGAGCGGGGAAGAAACGATCGCTCAGGGCGCAGCCTGCAAGGGAACCGGTACCTACTCGGATGCGGCTGCCGGAACCCCGGTTCGCGTCTACAACGGCAATGGCGACCTAGTCGCCCAGGGCACATTGCCGAACGGGACCTTCCATTCCACTCCCATCGGCAGTGCGTGCGTCTTCTCCCTCACGGTGTCCGCGGTCCCGGACGGGCTGCTGCAGTACGGAGTCCAGATCGGCGAGCACGGCGTCCGGCCCGTGAAGTCGGACGAGATGCACTCCTGGGTGTTCCTCTACGCCGGCTAGGTCACCGAAGGCGGCCAAGCCCACCCGGCTCAGGGGGTCGTCCGGACCTCGATGCCCACCACGCACGTGTCGTCGTCCGTGTCCGCCGTGCTGTACGTCAGCAGCGTGTCCAGCTGGTTCTCCAGCCCCCCGTCGTGCCCCTTCACCAGCGTCACCAACCGGGCCACCGTCTCCTGCACCGGGCGATCCCGCCGCTCGATCAACCCGTCCGTGTAGATCAGCAGGATGTCGCCCTCGTCGAGCTGCAGCTCCTCCTCCTGGTACACCACGTCCCGCACCGCTCCCAGCAGCGACCCGCGGATCAGCGGCAACGTCGTCGCGCCGCCGTCGCGGTGGCGGACGATCGGGGGCAGGTGGCCGGCGCGGGCCCAGCGGAGCTTGCGGTTCGCCGGGTCGTACACCGCCGCCACCGCCGTCGCCGTCACGTGGTCGGTCAGGTGGTAGGCCACCAGGTTCAGCCACGTCAGCAGCTGGGCCGGCCCCGCGCCCGTCGCCGCCAGCCCGCGCAGCGCGTTGCGCAGGCTCACCATGCCGGTCGCCGCGTCGATGCCGTGCCCGGCGACGTCGCCGACGCACAGCAGGACCTCGCCCGTCGGCAACGCCACCGCGTCGTACCAGTCGCCGCCGACCAGGTGCTCCTTCTCGGCCGGCCGGTAGCGGACCGCCGCGCGCAGGCCCGGCATCTCGATCGGGCCCTTGGCCGGCGGCATGATCGCGTGCTGCAGCTGCAACGCGAGCCGGTTGCGCTCGATCGCCTCCTGCTCGGTCTCGGCGAGCCGGTCCCGCGTCGCGGCCAGCGCCACCTCGGTCCAGTGCTGCGCCGAGACATCCTGGTAGGCACCGCGCACCGCGACCAGCTCGCCGCGGCCGTCCACGACCGGCTCGGCCACCACCCGGATGTGCCGGGCGACGCCGTCGGAGCGCTGCAGCCGGAACGCCGTCGACGACGGGCGCCGGTGGTGCAGCACCGCGCGGAGGAACCGGCCGATCGCCTCCGCGTCGTCCTGGTGGGCGTGCGCGGCGAGGTCGTGCAGGGACAGCGGGGTCGCCGTCGGCGGGAGGCCGTACAGCGCGAACAGCTCGGTGTTCCAGGTGATCGCGCCGGTCACGACGTTCTCTTCGAAGCCGCCGATGCGGCCGAGGCGCTGAGCGTGCTGCAGCAGCACGGCGAGCTTCGCCGCGTCGTCCTGGATGCGCAGGATCAGCAGCACGTTGCCGGCGAACCGGGTCAGGCTGACGTCGGTCAGCACGGTCAGCGGCACCTGGTCGACGAGCGTGGTGACGGCCATGCTGTCGGCCCGGAAGGGCTCCCCGGTGGCGTAGACGCGCTGGACCTTATCGAGCAGGCCGCTCTCCTCCGCGGCCAGCGGATAGGTCTCCAGCAGCCGCGTGCCCACGATCCGGCTGCGCGGGCGCCCACCCGGGTCGGCGAACCGGACGTTGGCGTGGTGGATGCGGAAGTCGCTCAGCCGGCCGCCTTCCACGCACGGCGACAGCAGCACCGCCGGGTCGTGCAGGCCGTCGACGAAGTCCACCAGCTCGCCGAGGAAGTCCCCGGACCCGTCGGCGGCCACCGGGGCGACCACGCCGTCCCACGTGTCGAGCGTGTGCGCGCACAGCTCGGCCAGCGCCTCCAGCTGACGCAGCTGCCGCCCGGGTTCCGGCGGCAGGGGGTCCGGCCAGCACATCTCGACGACGCCGATGATCCGGCCGCCGGTGCCGGTGGGCACCGCGACGCGGCCGCCTTCGCCCAGGGTGTGCTGCCCGATCGACGGCAGCCCGCCGCCGGACAGGGTCGGGAACCAGACCGTGTCGCGCTCGATCAGCGCGCTGCGGGCCGGAGTCGCGACACCGGGCGGGACGTACCGCCAGCGCGCGGCTTCCTCGGCGGAGAACCCGGCCGAACCGGCGAGGGTCATCGACCCGTCGGGCCCGGCGAGCCACACCGCGACCGCCGTCGCGCCGAGCGGCCGCAGCGCGTGCTCCAAAATGGACTCCGCGACGCGCTGGGTGTCTCCCGCCGCGAGGACGCCGCTTTCGGCCGTGCGCAGCCGGACGGCGACGGAGTCTTCGCCTTCGGCGCGGGCCAGGAACTCCTGCGTCACCTCGCTGATCCGGTCCTCGGCGGCCTCGCCGACGACGTCCGCGGCGAACTGCAGCGGCGTCATCCCGGCGCGCTCGGCGAGGGTTTCCAGCTGCCGGGCGGCGTCGGACGGCGTGCAGTGCAGGCGTTCCATCAGCACGCCCTTGGCGAGCTCGATCAGCGCGCGGCCGTCGGCGACGGCGTGCGCGTGGTCGACCTCGCCGCGCAGGCGGGCGACGGTGTCGGCGAGCCGGGCCAGGTTGGCGGACACCTCGGCCGGCGGGGCGAGCACCGGGAGCGTCTCTTCGTCGGCGGTCACCCGATCACGCCGTCACGTGCCGCTTGATGCGGGCGATCAGGTCGTCCGCGTCGACCGGCTTGGTCACGTAGTCGGTGGCGCCCGAGGCGAGGCTCTTCTCGCGGTCGCCCGGCATCGCCTTCGCCGTGACCGCGACGATCGGGATGCCGGCGTGCTCCGGCATCGCGCGGATCTTCGCGGTCGCGGTGTAGCCGTCCATCTCCGGCATCATCACGTCCATCAGGATCAGGTCGATGCCGGGGTGCGCGGCGACGGTCTCGACACCCTTGCGGCCGTCTTCGGCGTGCAGCACCTGCATCCCGTGCAGCTCCAGGATCCCGGTCAGCGCGTAGACGTTGCGCGGGTCGTCGTCGACGATCAGCACCGTGCGCCCGGACAGCGTCGTGTCGACGTCGGCCGCGCGCACCGGCGCGGCCGGCTCGTCCGGCCGGACCAGCGGCAGCACCGCGCCCGGCTCCTCGGCCGAGAGGTGCAGCGCGATCCGCTCGCGCAGTTCGTCCAATCCGGACAGCACTTCCAGCGACTGGACGTCCGCGCGGGACTGCACCAGCTGTTCCAGCTCGCCGTCGAGGCGGCGGCTGTTGTGCGCGAGCACCGGGACCAGCCGCAGCGCGCTGTCGCCCTGCATCGCGTCGAGGAAACCGAACGCGGTGCGGTCGGGCAGGTCGAGGTCGAGCACGACGCAGTGGTAGGCGTCGGTGGCGAGCGCGGCCGCGGCTTCCTGCGTGCCGACCGCGGTGACGACCTCGACCTCGGCCGGCGAGATGCCGATGTCCCGGCTGTCGGCCAGGTCCGCGGCGGCGCTCTCGGCGACGAGCGTCAGCAGGCCGTGCTGGCGCTCCTCCACGACCAGCAGCCGCCGGTGGGACCGCGGCGCCGACGGGGTGACGCCGTTGCCGTTGTCGCCGGCCGCGACGGCGGTGCCGGGGTGCTCGCCCGCCGGCACCGGCGCGAAGTCCGGGCGCGCGACCGGCAGCGAGAACGTGAACGAGCTGCCCTCGCCGGGCGTGCTCTCCGCGGTGATGAAGCCGCCGAGCAGCTGGGCGATCTCGCGGCTGATCGACAGGCCCAGGCCGGTGCCGCCGTACTTGCGGCTGGTCGTGCCGTCCGCCTGCTGGAACGCGCCGAAGATCGACTCCAGCTGGTGCTCGGCGATCCCGATCCCGGTGTCGGTGACCCGGAAGGCGACGGCAGGCCCGTGCGCGCGCAGCGGCCGCGGCAGGCTCTCCGGGTCGACCGGCGCGATGTGCAGCTCGATCCCGCCGACCTCGGTGAACTTGACCGCGTTGGACAGCAGGTTGCGCAGCACCTGCCGCAGCCGCGAGTCGTCGGTGAGCAGCTCGGTGGGCGAGCCGGGGGCGACGCTGATCCGGAAGTCGAGGTTGCGCTGGGAGGTCATCGGCCGGAACGTCGCCTCGACGTAGTCCAGCAGCCCGCGCAGCGACACCTGCTCCGGGGTGACGTCCATCTTCCCGGCCTCGACCTTCGACAGGTCGAGGATGTCGTTGATCAGCTGCAGCAGGTCCGACCCGGCGGAGTGGATGATCCCCGCGTACTCGACCTGCTTGGCGGTGAGGTTGCGGGTCGGGTTCTGCGCGAGCAGCTGGGCGAGGATCAGCAGGCTGTTGAGCGGGGTGCGCAGCTCGTGGCTCATGTTGGCCAGGAACTCCGACTTGTACTTCGACGCCAGCGTCAGCTGCTGGGCGCGGGCCTCCAGCTCCTGGCGGGCCTGCTCGATCTCCAGGTTCTTCGTCTCGATGTCGCGGTTCTGCGTGACCAGCAGCGCCGCCTTCTCCTCCAGCTCGGCGTTGGACGACTGGAGCTCCTCCTGGCGGGCCTGGAGTTCTTCGGACCGGGCCTGCAGCTCCGCGGTCAGCCGCTGCGACTCGCCGAGCAGCTCGTCGGTGCGGGCGTTGGCGACGATGCTGTTGACGTTGACGCCGATCTGCTCCATCAACAGCTCGAGGAACGCCCGGTGCACCGGGGTGAAGCCGTGCACGGACGCCAGCTCGAGCACGCCGAGCACCTGGTCCTCGACGACGATCGGCAGCACGATCAGGCCGGCCGGCGCGGTGCTGCCGAGCCCGGAGGAGATGGTGGCGTAGCCGGGCGGGACGTCGTCGACCGCGATCGGGCGGCGGCTGCGCGCGGCCTGCCCGACCAGCGACTGGCCGACCCGGAACCGCACGACCGGGCCGTCGCCGTCGTCGGGGTGGCCGTACGCGCCGACCAGCCGCAGCTCGGGTACCTCGGTCGTGTCGTCGGCCAGGTAGAACGCGCCGTACTGGGCGTTGACCAGCGGGACCAGCTCGTCCATCACCGCGGCCGCGACCACGGCGAGGTCGCGGCGGCCCTGCATCAGCCCGGTGATGGTGGCCAGGTTGGACTTCAGCCAGTCCTGTTCCTGGTTCGCCCGCGTCGTCTCGCGCAGCGACTCCACCATCGAGTTGATGTTGTCCTTCAGCTCGGCGACCTCGCCGGAGGCGTCGACGGTGATCGAGCGGGTCAGGTCGCCCTCGGCGACGGCGCTGGTGACCTCGGCGATCGCGCGCACCTGGCGGGTGAGGTTCCCGGCCAGCTCGTTGACGTTCTCCGTGAGCCGCTTCCAGGTGCCCGAAACGCCTTCGACCTCGGCCTGGCCGCCGAGGCGGCCCTCGCTGCCGACCTCGCGCGCCACGCGCGTGACCTCCGCGGCGAACGCGGAGAGCTGGTCGACCATCGTGTTGATCGTGGTCTTGAGCTCGAGGATCTCGCCGCGGGCGTCGACATCGATCTTGCGGGTCAGGTCGCCCTGCGCGACCGCGGTGGTCACCTGGGCGATGTTGCGGACCTGCCCGGTGAGGTTGTTCGCCATCGAGTTGACGTTGTCGGTGAGGTCCTTCCACGTGCCGGCGACGTTCGGCACGCGGGCCTGGCCGCCGAGCATGCCTTCGGTGCCCACCTCGCGCGCCACGCGGGTGACCTCGTCCGCGAACGCGGACAGCGTGTCCACCATCGTGTTGATGACGTCGGCCAGCGCCGCGACCTCGCCCTTGGCCTCGACGGTGATCTTCCGCGACAGGTCACCGCGGGCGACCGCCGTCGCGACCTGGGCGATCGAGCGGACCTGGCCGGTCAGGTTGGACGCCATGACGTTGACGTTGTCGGTCAGGTTCTTCCAGGTCCCGGACACGCCGCGGACCGTGGCCTGGCCGCCGAGGTTGCCCTCGGTGCCCACCTCGCGCGCCACGCGGGTGACCTCGTCCGCGAACGCGGACAGCTGGTCGACCATCGTGTTGATGGTCTCCTTCAGCTCCAGGATCTCGCCGCGGGCGTCGACCCGGATCTTCTGCGAGAGGTCACCGCGCGCGACCGCGGTGGTGACCTGGGCGATCGAGCGGACCTGCGCGGTGAGGTTGTCGGCCATGACGTTGACCGACTCGGTGAGGTCCTTCCAGGTTCCGGAGACGCCCTTGACGTCGGCCTGGCCCCCCAGCCGACCCTCGGTACCCACCTCGCGCGCCACCCGGGTGACCTCGTCCGCGAACGCGGACAGCTGGTCCACCATCGTGTTCAGCGTGTCCTTGAGCTCCAGGACCTCACCGCGGGCGGTCACGTTGATCTTCTGGGACAGGTCGCCCTTCGCCACCGCGGTGGCAACCTGGGCGATGTTGCGGACCTGGTCGGTCAGGTTGCCCGCCATGAAGTTCACCGAGTCGGTGAGGTCGCGCCAGGTGCCCGAGACGCCCTTGACGTCGGCCTGGCCGCCCAGCCGGCCCTCGGTACCCACCTCGCGGGCGACGCGGGTGACCTCGTCCGCGAAGGAGGACAGCTGGTCCACCATCGTGTTGATCGTGCTCTTGAGCTCGAGGATCTCGCCCCGGGCGTCGACCGTGATCTTCTGGGAGAGGTCGCCCTTCGCGACCGCGGTCGTCACCTGCGCGACGTTGCGGACCTGGTCGGTGAGGTTCCCGGCCATGAAGTTCACCGAGTCGGTGAGGTCGCGCCAGACACCGCCGACGCCGGGCACCTGGGCCTGGCCGCCGAGCCGGCCTTCGCTGCCCACCTCGCGGGCCACGCGGGTGACCTCGTCCGCGAACGACGACAGCTGGTCCACCATCGTGTTGACGGTGTCCTTGAGCTCGAGGATCTCGCCGCGGGCGTCGACGTCGATCTTCTGCGACAGGTCGCCCTTCGCCACCGCGGTCGCCACCTGGGCGATGTCACGGACCTGGGTGGTCAGGTTGCCGGCCATGGCGTTCACCGAGTCGGTGAGGTCCTTCCACGTGCCGGACACGCCGGGGACCTTCGCCTGGCCGCCCAGCTGCCCCTCGCTGCCGACCTCTCGGGCGACGCGGGTGACTTCGGAGGTGAACAGCGACAGCTGGTCGGCCATGCCGTTGAAGACGGTCGCGATCTCGCCGAGCAGGCCGTCGGCCCCGCCGGGCAGCCGGATGCCGAAGTCGCCGTCGCGGACCGCGGTCAGCCCGGCCAGCAGGCGGCGCAGTTCCTGCTCCCCCGCCTCGCCGACGCCCGCGACCGCGCCTTTGGCACCCGGGCGCGTCCCCTCGACCATTGCCCCACCCATCCGCCACCTGTTTCTCCGCTAGTCGGCGCCGGAGCGCCGTCCCGGTGAGCACACCGGATGGCCCAGCATAGTGCAGCTGCACTATGCTGACGGGCAACGGTTGAGCAACCAGCCGCGCCCGTGTCCGCGCGCGCTCCCCAGGCGGTGCTCGAAAGCCTTTCCTTTCCCCCCAGGCCATCCGGCCACGTTGACCCATTCGGCTGAACGCGCTCCCAGACAGCGGTACCCCGCACCCGGCGGGGGCACCGCCGGTTTTCGCGCGCGCTTTTGGCGTCCACTGTGGACGCTCCACTGTGGACGAGGTGTACCGCCGCGCACCCGGGGTACCCCGTCGACATGGATGCCGAGAACCTGGTCGTCATCGGAAGCGGACCGGCGGGCGTGTCGGCGGCCCGCGCCTACCGGGAAGCCGGCGGTGCCGGGGGAGTCCGCCTGCTCACCGCGGACACCGATCCGCCCTACGAGCGCCCGCCGCTGTCGAAGGAGTTCCTGCGCGGCGAGGCCGAACTGACGCCGCTGGACGAAGACTTCGAGCGGAAGCACGACATCAGCGTCACGCTGGGCGACCCGGTCACCGAACTGGGCGACCGCGAAGTCCGCACCGCCGCCGGCGCGGTTCACCCGTTCACCACCTGCGTGCTCGCCACCGGCGCGGAACCCGTCCGGCCGGACATCCCCGGCGCCGACCACCCGGAGGTCCGGACTCTCCGTTCGGCCGCGGACTCCCGCGAGCTGCGCGCGGCCGCGTCCGGGGTGCGCAGCGCGATCGTCGTGGGCGCCGGGTTCATCGGCTGCGAAGCCGCGGTCTCGCTGTCGCGCCTCGGGTTGCAGGTGACCGTCGTCTGCCCCGACGACGTCCCGCAGGAGAAGCGGCTCGGCCGCGAAGCGGGCGAATTCCTGTTGCGGTGGCTCAAAACCGAGGGTGTGAGCGTGCTCCGCGGCGCGAAGCTGCTGTCGGTCGAGGGCGGCTACCGCGTCCGCACCGACCTGGTGCCGGTCCTCGACGCCGGGCTCGTCGTGCTCGCCACCGGCGTCCGGCCGCGGATCGGGCTGGCCGAGGCGGTTGGGCTCGCCGTCGAGAACGGCCGGATCCGCACCGACGAGCACCTGCGCACGAGCCGGGCCGACATCCTCGCCGCGGGCGACGTCGCGCTGGCGCACAACCCGGCGGCGGGCCGCGCGCTGGCCGTCGAGCACTGGGGCGAAGGCCTGGCGATGGGCGAGGTGGCCGGGCGGACCGCGGCCGGCGAAGACGCCGCGTGGGACGAGGTCCCCGGCTTCTGGTCGGTGATCGGCGACCGCGTGCTGAAGTACGCCGCCTGGGGCGACGGCTTCGACCGTGCCCGCCCGCTGCCGCGCGACGACGGCGGCTTCACCGTCTGGTACGAACGCGACGGCAAGGCGGTCGGCGTGCTCACCCACGAAGCCGACGAGGACTACGAGCGGGGCCAGGACCTGGTCCGGCGCGGCGCGCCGGTACCCGGGTCATAGCCAGTCCCGCTTCTTGAAGAGCACGTACAGCCCGAACGACAGCACCAGCATGACGACTGTCGAAACCCAGAACCCGCCCGTCGTGCCGTTGCCCGGGTACGGGACGTTCTGGCCGTAGAACCCGGTCACCGCGGTGGGCACCGCGATCACCGCGGCCCACCCGGTGACCTTCTTCATGATCAGGTTCAGCCGGTCGCTCTGCAGGTTCAGCTGGGTCTCCCGGACCGTCGTGAGGCGTTCGCGCAGCGCTTCGGCCTGCTCGGCGGCCTGCCGCGCGTGGTCGCGGACGTCTTCGAAGTACGGGCGGGTGGTGTCGTCGGCCAGCTTCAGGTCCGGCCGCATCAACGAGCCGATGACCTCGGGCACCGGTGCCACGAGCCGGCGCAGCGCGGTCAGGTTCTTGCGCGACCGGAACGAGCGCTGCTGCAGCTCGGCGGTGTCCGGGCGCTCGTCGAACACCATGTCCTCCAGCTTCTCGACCTCGTCGTCGAGCGCCTGGACGGCGTCGAAGTGGCCGTCGACGATGAGGTCGAGCAGGCCGTGCAGCAGGAAGGGCACCCCGGACTTCGCCAGGTCCGCCGCCTGGTCCCAGCGGCGCGTGACGGCCCCGATGTCGAAGCCGTCGTCCTTGCGGACGGTCACCAGCGCGCGGGGCGTGATGAACACGGCGAGCTCGGACGTCTTCGTGCGCTCGCTCGCGGCGTCGAACCGGACCGCGTAGACGGTGAGGAACAAGTGGCCGTCGTAGCGGTCCAGCTTGGGCCGCTGGTGCTCCTGGACGGCGTCCTCCACGGCGAGCCGGTGCAGGCCCAGCTCTTCGGCCAGCTCGGCGAGGTCCGCTTCGGACGGTTCACAGAGGTCGGCCCAGACGACGGTGTCCGGTTCGGCCAGGAAGTCCGAGACGTCAGCCATCGGGAAGTCTTCCTTGAGCAGTGCGCCCTCGCGGTAGGCCCGATTTTTCGTCATACCCCCTCGGGTGCCCGGCCCGCGCCCGCGTAACCCGCCGAAATCGGGGTACTCGTCGATCTTGTGAACGCCCTGCTCGCGGAGACCCCGCCGAAACCCCTGCCGTCGCCGCGCACCACCGCCGCGGTCGGCGCGGAACTGCGCTCGCTGCACGCCGCGGGCGCGCTCGACCTTCCTCTCCCCGGTGGCGGGCGCAACGCGGCGCGGTGGGCGGCCCTCGCCGCGTTCGGCCGCCGTGACCTGGCGCTGGCCCGGCTCGCCGAGGGCCACACCGACGCCGTCGCGATCCTCGCCGAGGCGGACCGGTCCCCCGCGCCCGGCGCGCTCTACGGCGTGTGGGCCGCAAAGTCCGGCGGCACCGGCGCGGCCCTGGAGGACGGCGCGCTCACCGGGACGGTCCGGTTCTGCTCCGGGCTGTCCCTGCTGGAGCGGGCCCTGGTCGCGGCGGGCGACCGGCTGGTCGAAGTGGATCTCGCCGATCCGCGCGTCCGGCGGCACCCGGACGCGTGGCAGGCCGTCGGGATGGACGCTTCCGACAGCGGCGACGTCGTGTTCGACGGCGTGCCCGGCACGCTCGTCGGGCCGCCCGGCTGGTACGTGACCCGGGCCGGGTTCGCCCTCGGCGGGGCCGGCGTCGCGGCCGTCTGGCTCGGCGGCGCCGCGGGCGTCCTCGACGGCGTCCTCGCCTACCTGCGCGACCGCGGCGACGCCGACGAACACCAGCTGGCGCACGTCGGCGCGATGCACACCGCGCTGAGCTGCGCGGAAGCGGTGCTGCTGCGAGCGGCCACGGCCGAGGTCGACGCCCTGGTCGCGGGCACCTGCCGGGCCGCGGCGGAACGGACCGCCGTCGAAGTCCTGGAACGGGCGCTGAAGGTGACCGGGCCGACGCCGGCGTGCCGGGACCGGCGCTTCGCCCAGCGCGTCGCCGACCTGCCGGTGTACGTCCGCCAGCACCACGCCGAACGCGATCTCGCCGCGCTCGGCCGCACCGTCCTGGGCGCGGCGTGATCCCGGACTGGCCGGGCGAGCCGTTCGACCGCGCCCTCGTCGTGGCCGCGCACCCGGACGACGAGACGCTCGGGGCGAGCGGTCTCCTGCAGCGCCTGCACGCCGCCGGCACCGCGGTGACGCTCGTCGTCGCGACCGACGGCGAAGCGGCCTTCCCCGCGGCGGGGGCGGACGAACGGCGGGCGCTGGGCCGCACCCGCCGCCGGGAGCTGCGGGATTCCCTGCGGGCGCAAGGACTGTCCGATGTGGAACCGGTCTGGCTCGGGCTGCCGGACTCCGATCTGTCGTCCCGCGGCGACGAACTGACGGCGGCGATGCGCTCGCACGCGGACGGGCACGACCTGTGCCTCCTGCCGTGGCCGGCCGACCCGCACCCCGACCACCAGGCGGCCGCCCGGGCCGCGCTCGCCGCGGCCCCGGTGTCCGCGCAGTGCTGGTCGTACCCGATCTGGCTCTGGCACCGGCTGCGTCGCGACGACCCGGCGATCCCGTGGCCCCGGGCGCGGTCGTTGCGGCTGACGGAAGCGGAACGCGAGGCGAAGGCGGCCGCGATCGCGACGTTCACCTCGCAGCTCAAGCCCGGGCCCCGGGGCGAAGAGCCGATCCTGCCGGAGGAGGTGCTGGCCCACTTCTCCGGCGGGAGCGAGGTGTTCTTCCGCGAGCCGCCGAGGACGTCGGCGCCGGTGAGCCGGTTCGCGTCGCTGTACGCGGCCGCGGACGACCCGTGGTCGGTCGCGACGAAGTGGTACGAGCGGCGGAAGCGGGCGATGGTGCTGGCGTGCCTGCCCGACGAGCACTACGGGACCGTCGTCGAGCCCGCCTGCGGCGTCGGGGCACTGACCCGGGATCTCGCGGCGCGCGCCGATCGCGTGGTGGCGTTCGACCCGGTGCCCGCGGCGGTGGACCGCACGCGGGCCGCCGTCGCCGATCTGTCCCAGGTGGACGTCCACATCGGAGCGGTACCGGCCGCGATCCCCGCCGGCCCGATCGACCTGCTGGTCTACAGCGAACTCTTGTACTACCTGGACGACGATGAGCTCACCGCCACGATCGAGGCGTCGGCGGCGGCGCTGCGTCCCGGCGGGCACCTGCTGGCCGCGCATTGGCTCCCGTGGGCACCCGAAGCCCCACGCGACGGCCGGGACGCGCACGCGCGGCTCCTCGCGCATCCCGCGTTCGAGCCGCTGGTCGAGCACACGGACGAGGAGTTCCTGCTGCACGTGCTGAGGCGCCGGTGATCGAGGCGGTCGGGGTCGTCGTGCCGGCGCGGGACGAAGCTTCACTGGTCGGCGCGTGCGTGCGCGCGGTGGATCTCGCGCTGCGTCGGCTGCCCGCCGGAATCGCGCGCGCGGTCTGCGTCGTCGCGGACCGGTGCGGTGACGCGACGGCCGCCGTGGCGCGCACGGCGTTCGGCGAGGTGCCCGGCGTGGTCGTGGTCTCCCGGGCGGCAGGGACGGTCGGTGAGGTCCGCGACCTGGGGGTGGCCCGGGTGCGGGCGGCGCTCGGCTCGTCGGCGCCGTCTCGGACCCTGCTGCTGAGCACGGACGCCGACACGCGTGTGACGCCCGGCTGGGCGCGGGCGCACCTGGCCCGGGCGCGCCAGGGCTACCACGCCGTCGCGGGGACGGCGGAGCTGGCGGAGCCGTTCAGTGCGTCGGCCCACGCGCTGGCGCGTTACGACCACGTCCTCGACCGCGCGCGGACCGAGGAGGGGCACGGGTCGGTGTACGGGGCGAACCTGGGGGTACGAGCGGACGCGTTCGACGTGGTGGGCGGCTTCGGGCCGCGCGCGACGGGCGAGGACCACGACCTGTGGCGCCGGCTCGGGCAGGCGGGGTTCCGGCGGTGCTACGAGTCGGGGGCGCCGGTGGTGACGAGCGCGCGGCTGGTCGGCCGGGCCCCGGACGGGTTGGCGGCGCTGTTGCGCGGGCTGGCGGAGGACACGGTCGCCTGACGCGGTCTCGGCTCGCGTTTGTGGAGGTCGTTCGTAAAGGTTGTCGCTGTCGCACGCCGTCGCGCGCCGCGAAGATGGGTCTCGCCGCCATTCCCGACGTGAAGGGCACCGGTGAGAGTCGCCTTCAGAACGCTTCTCGCCGCGCTCGTCGCCGCGGCCCTGCTCACCGGGGTGCCCGCCGCCGCGGAAACCCGGGCACGGCTGCTCCTCATCGAGCGGGTCCGCGACACCGTCACCATCGTCTGCGCGAACCACGGCGGCACGGTCGCCTGCCAGCCGGTGCACCGGCCGAGGCCCTACCTCGTCGTCGCCTTCACAACCGCTCCAGCTCCGCTCGGACCACGGCCGCGCGCTCCGCACCGCCGTACTCCCCCAGCAGTTCCAGGGCTTCCGTGAGCACTTCCCGCGCCCGGTCGCGCTCCTCCCCGCCCAGGTACGCGCGACCCAGCTCGGCCAGCGTCATCGCCTCGTACAGCCGCACGCCGGCCTCGCGCCACAGGTCCACGCTGCGGCTCAGCTCGTCGACCGCGGCGGCGAACCGGCCCAGGTCGCGGTGCACGATCCCGATCCGCATCCGGCCGTACGCCGTGCCGCGCACGTCTCCGATGTCTTCGCCGACCGCCACCGCCTCGGTGGCGTACTTCAGCTCCCGCTCGCGGTCGCCCTGGCGGCCGTACAGCACCGCCAGGTTGACCAGGTTGAGCGTCTCGACGTGCCGCAGCCCGAGCGTCCGGTTGAGCGCCAGGCTCCGCTCGCCGAAGCCGATGGCCGCCTCGACGTCGTCGCCGAGGCCGTAGACGAAGCAGAGGTTGTTGAGGATGGCCGCCAGCTGGCGCTCGTCGCCGATCGCCTCCCAGTCAGCGAGGCTCCGGCGGAGCAGCTCGTGCGAGCGCCGGAAACCGGCGGCTTCGCCACCGCTCGCCAGTTCCGCTTCGGCGACGCCGAGGTCGTTGCGCAGCGTCGCGGCCGCGACCGGGTCGACGCCGTCGACCAGGCTCAGCGCGACCTCGTCGACCTGGATGGCGTCCCGCCAGCGGGCGCGGGCGCGGTGGTATTCGTAGAGGCCGAGCCCGACGGCGGCGATCGCTTCGGGCGGCACGCCCGGCGTCGCCGCGGCCTGGCGCACGACCGTCACCAGGTGCGCCTGGTGCCGGTCGAGCCAGGCGAACACCTCGTCCGCCGACGCGGGTCCGGGCGCGGCCCACCGCCCGGCCGCCCAGTCGTGGCGGTGCGAGGCCGCCGACACGAGCGCCATGCTCCGCCAGGCCATCGCCGCGCACAGCTCGACGACGCGGGTGATCGCCGCGGCTCCCGCGTCCGGGGGCGCCTGCTCCCGGGCGTAGAGCCGCAGCAGGTCGTGCAGCCGGTACCACCCCGGCGCGGGCGTGGTCAGCAGGTGCTCGTCGGTGAGCCGTTCGAGCAGTGCCTCGGTCTCGTGTTCGGGCGCGTCGAGCAGCTGGCTCGCGACGGGCACGGACAGCTCCGGGACGTCGAGCAGCGACAGCAGCGGGTACGCGCGGGCGGCTCTGTCGTCCAGCGCGTCGACGGCCACGGCGAAGCTGGCGCGGACGCCGGTTTCGTCGAGCCGGCGGCGTTCGTCGTCGAGCCGGTGCGCGAGGTGGGCGACGGGCCAGCGCGGCCGCGTCGCCAGCCGCGCGCCGACGAGGTGCAGCGCCAGCGGGAGGTAGCCGCACAGGCGCGCGACCCTTCGCGAAGCGGCCGGTTCGGCCGCGACGCGCTCGGCGCCGATCTCGGCCGCGAGCAGGCGGAGCGCGTCGGCCTCGGGCAGGACGTCCAGCAGCACCTGGTGCGCCTGCGGCAGGTCCGGCAGCGCGGCGCGGCTGGTGACGATCGCCCCGGAACCCCCGGCGCCGGGCAGCAGCGGGGCGACGTGCGCGGCGTCGCGGGCGTTGTCGAGCAGGAGCAGGACGCGCTTCGCCGCGAGCAGCGTCCGGAACCGGGCGGACGCGGACTCGAGCGAGAGCGGTTTCGGCGGCTCGTCGCCGAGTTCGCGGATGAGCCGGTCGAGCAGGTCCAGGGGGTCGGGCGGGTCGGCGGCGTGGCCGCGCAGGTCGAGGTGGAGCGAGCCGTCGGGGAAGCGGCGCGAGAGCCGGTGGCCGGCTTCGAGGGCGAGCGCGGTCTTGCCGACGCCCGCCATCCCGGCGATGGCGACGACGACGCTGTCCCGGGCCTCGAACAGCGCGAGGACGCGGCCGAGTTCGGCGTCCCGCCCGGTGAAGACGGCGAGCCCGCCGGGCAGCTCCCGGGGAACGACCTTGGCGGCCGCGGGTTTCGCCGGCCGGGCGGCCGCTCGGGCGAAGTCGTCGCGGTCGGTGCCGGTGAGGCCGAGGGCGTCGGCGAGCCGGTCGAGGGTGTCTCGGTGCGGGAAACGCCGGTCGCCGCGTTCGAGCGCGCCGACGGCCTGGCCGCTGAGCCCGGACTTCTCGGCGAGCGCCTCCTGGGTGAGCCCCGCGGCGCGCCGCAGCCGGCGCAACCGGGTGCCGAACGCGTTCATCCCCGCCCCTCCTCCCCGGAGGAGGATCACACGCGGCGGCCGGTGGGCGCCAGCGTCCGAGCATTGTCGGCGTAGATCGTATCGCTTATCGTATACGACACTGCTCCCCTCTCGACGCTGCGAGGTGCCCCGTGTCCGCCCCCACGACCCTCATCGCCCGCGACTTCACCGAGTTCCGCACCGCGGTTTCGCAGTCGTTCGTCCCCCTCCACGTCACCGCGGACGGGGACGGCTTCCGGGGGCGGATCCGCTCGTCCGGGGCCGACGAGGTGCAGGTTTCCGAGATCACCGCGTCCCCGCACGTCGTCGAACGCACCCCCGAGCTGATCGCCCGCGGCGACCGGCGGTACTACAAGCTCAGCCTGATCCTCGCCGGCACCCAGCTGCTCGTGCAGGACGGCCGCGAAGCCGTCCTGCATCCCGGCGACGTCGCCCTCTACGACACCCACCGGCCCTACTCGCTCGTCTTCGAAGAGGACGTCCGCACCCTCGTCGTGATGTTCCCGCAGCGGCTGATCGACCTGCCCGCCGAGCTCGTCGGCCGGCTCACCGCCGTGCGCATGTCCGGCAAGGAGGGCGTCGGCAACGTCGTCGTCCCCTTCCTCGCCCAGCTCGGCGGGAACCTCGAGCAGCTGGCCGGCCCGGCGGGCGCGCGGCTCGCGCACAGCGCCGTCGACCTCCTCTCCACCCTGGTCGCCACCGAACTGGACCTGGCCAACGCCGACCCGCACCACGAGCTCATGCGCCGGATCCGCGCGCACATCGACGCGAACCTGCCCTCGGCCGACCTCAGCCCGGCGCGGATCGCCGCCGAGCACTTCATCTCGACGCGGCACCTGCACGGCCTCTTCCAGGAGCAGGGCACCACCGTCGCCGGGTGGATCCGGACCCGGCGGCTCGAGCACTGCCGCCGCGACCTGCTCGACCCCGTGCACTCCGGCCGCCCGGTCGCGGCCATCGCCGCGCGCTGGGGGTTCGTCGACGCCGCCCACTTCAGCCGGGTGTTCAAGAGCGCGTTCGGCCGCGCGCCGAGCGAACTGCGCCGCGAATTGACCGTCAGCGACCGGTAGTTGCCCCGCAGCGCGTGACCGCTCGCCGGGCGGCCTGCCCCACCCGACGATGAGGCCATGCCCGAAGCCCCCACCGACGGCTGGCGCACCTACGACGAGTTCGCCGCCGGGATCGCCACCTACCGCCTGCCGAACGCCGACCTCTCCGGCCGCGACGTCACGATCACCCTCGACGACGGCGAAGTCCTCGCGCTGAGCTTCAAGGACGCCGACCGCGTCGCGTGCAACGGTGTCGAGGACCCGTACGACGCCGTCGCCGTGCGCGACGGCGTCCTCTTCGTGAACCTGCCGTTCACCAGCGTCGACGGCGAAGCGCTGACCGTCGTGTACTCGACGACGTCCCACCGCGCGCTCGCGGTCCGCTCGGTCATCGGCGCCGAAGATGTCGTTCCCCGCGTCTCGCAACGGTTCAGCGCCGGGGTCACCGACGGCGGCACGCCTTCCGGCGACGCACCCGGCCCGTCGCGGGACCTCATCGGCAAGCGCAACCTCTACCGCTACAGCCCGGACCACCTCTACGAGCACGTCTACGTCTCGTCGGAGCGCTACGCGTGGCAGTGCCTCGAAGGCGTCCAGCGCGGCCACGGCGACATGGACCTCTCGACGGTGTGGAAGTTCGCCGACGGCCTCTACCTGTTCTGCTTCCGCGAGTTCCGGATCGCCGTGGCGAGCGTGTGGCTGCACGACCTCGGCTACGCGCTGCGCACCACCGGCGTCTTCCTCGGCCTCACCGGCGACGGCCGGTCCGAGCACTCCCGCGCCGGTGGCCACGTCTACCCGCTGGGCTCGGTGGCCTACCCCGACGCCCAGCCCGTCTGAAGGAGACCACCGTGTCCACTGTGGACGTCATCCGCGCGCACTACGCCGCCAGCGACCGGGGCGACCTGCCCGGCATGCTCGCCCCGCTCGGCCCGAAGACCACCTGGACCGAGGCCGCGGGCTTCCCCTACGCCGGCACCTACACCGGTCCCGACGAAGTCCGCGAGCACGTCTTCGAAGCGATCGGCCGTGACTGGGACGGCTACACCTTCACCCTCGACAGCCTTCTCGACGCCGGCGACACCGTCGTCGGCGTCGGCACCTACACCGGCACGCACCGCCGGACCGGCCGGTCCTTCACCGCCCGCGTCGCGCACCTGTGGCGCTTCGACGGCGGCGACCTCACCTCGTTCGAGCAGATCGTCGACTCCGCGCCCGTCGTGGCCGCGGCCCGGGAGCAGTCATGAGAAAGATCCTTCCCGTCCTGGCGGCCGCCCTCCTCGTCACCGCCGGGTGCGCCGGTTCCGGAGCCGGCGGCGACGGCCCGATCGTCGTCGGCTCGGTCAACGCGCTGAGCGGCGCGGCGACGTTCCCCGAGGCCTCGCAGGCGGCCAAGGCCGTGTTCGACGCGGCCAACGCCGCGGGCGGGGTCAACGGCCGCAAGGTCGAGTACAAGGCGATCGACGACAAGGGCGACCCGGCGGCGGCCGCGGCGGCCGCCCGCGAGGTCGTCGGCGGCGACGACGCCGTCGCGCTCGTCGGGTCGTCGAGCCTCATCGAGTGCGAGATCAACGCGAAGTACTACGAGCAGCAGAAGATCCTGTCCGTGCAGGGCATCGGCGTCGACCCGGCGTGCTTCTCCAGCCCGAACATCGCGCCGGTCAACGTCGGCCCGTTCCACGACATGACGCTCACGCTGCTCTACGGCTCGGAAACCCTGAAGCTCGACGACATCTGCGCGTTGCTGGAGATCGCGGGCAACACGCTCCCGGCGTACCGGGCCGCGATCGACGAGTGGACGAAGATCACCGGCAAGAAGCTGAAGTACGTCGACGCGACCGTCCCCTATGGAGGGTCGGACTACACCTCCTACATCGTCAAGGCGCGAGCCGCCGGTTGTAAGGCGATCACCGTGAACCCGGTCGAGCCCGACTCGATCGGCCAGCTCAAGGCCGCGCAGGCGCAGGGCTGGAACGACGTCACCTGGCTGCTGCTGACCAGCGTCTACAGCGAGAACTACGCCAAGGCGATCACGAACGCCGGCGCCGGGGTGTACGTGCCGGCCGAGTTCTACCCGTTCACCGACGCCGGCAGCCCGCAGACCAAGGACTGGCGCGACCTGATGACGAAGAACAAGATCCCGCTGACGTCGTTCAGCCAGGGCGGCTACCTGGCGGCGAAGTACTTCCTCGACGTCGTGCGCGGGATCAAGGGGGACGTCACCCGGGAGTCCGTCACCAAGGCGCTGCGCGAGATGAAGCCGGTCACCGACCCGATGGTCGGCACGCCGTACGTGTTCGGCCCCGCGCCGACGCACCACGACAACACCGCCGGCTGGCCGATCAAGCTGGCCTCCGGCACGAACAAGTGGGAGCTGGCCGGGCCGGACTGGCTCCGGATCCCCCGGTCCTAGGAGGACGGTCATGCTGCAGGGCGCTCTCGCCGGTCTCGCCGCCGGCGGCCTGTACGCGGTGCTCGCGGTGTGCCTGACGCTGATGTCGCGCCTGGTGCGCGTGGTCAACTTCGCGCAGTCCGCCACCGGGATGTTCGGCTGTTACGTCGCGGTGTTCCTGGCGGTCCACTCGGGACTTCCGGAGTGGCTGGCCACGGTGGCGGGGATCGTGCTCGGCGGCGCGCTGAGCGCGGTCCTCGGCTGGATTGTCTCGACCTGGCTCGCCGAGGCCGACACCGGGACGCGCTCGGCGGTGACGGTCGCGGTGCTCCTGCTGCTGATTTCGCTGGCGTTCATCCTGTTCGGCAACAAGCCGCAGCCGTTCCACCCGCTGCTCGCCGGACCGGCGTTCACGGTCGGCGGGGTGGTGGTCAGCCAGGTGACCGTGGTGACGGTCGCGCTGGCCGTGCTGGTGGCGCTGGCCTGCCGGGTGGTGCTGGCCCGCACGACGCTCGGCGTCCGCCTGCGCGCGCTGTCGGAGCGGCCGACGACGGCGGAGCTGCTGGGCATCCCGGCCCGGCCGCTGTCGGTCGGCGTCTGGACGGCGACCGGCGTGATCGCGACGCTGGCTGTGTCGATCGTCGCGCCATCGCAGTCGAACGACCCGACATCACTGGCGATGCTCGTGGTCCCGGCGGCCGCGGCGGCCCTGCTCGGCGGCTTCCGGCGGCTCGACCTGGCCGTGGCCGGCGGGCTGGTCCTCGGCATGGCGCAGGGGGCGGTCGCCCAGTCGGACAGGCTGTCGGTGCTGCGGTACTTCCTCCCGTTCCTGGTCATCGTGGCGCTGCTGCTGTGGACGCAGCGCAAGGAGGTGTGGGATGCGGCTCGCTGAGCGGTTCCGGCAGGACGCCCAGGCCGCTGTCGTCGGAAAGGCGGTGCGCTGTGCGGCTCTCTGAACGCCCCCTCGTCCGGGCGGCCCTGCCGTTCGCCGTCGCGGCTGCCGCGGTCGGGGTCGGCTATGGGCTGAGCGTCGGGCTCGCCGGGTACTTCGTCTACCTCGGGGTCAGCGCCGTCGTCGCGGCGATCGCGCTGCTCGGGCTCGGCGTCGTCACCGGGACCGCCGGGATGATCTCCCTGTGCCAGCTGACCTTCGGTGCTGTCGGCGCGTTCGTCGTCTCGGCGTGCAACGTCGCCGGGGTGCCCGGTGGGTTCGTCGCGTGGCTGCTCCTCGGCGGGCTGGCCGCCGCGGCGGCCGGGGTGCTCGTCGGGCTGCCCGCGCTGCGGCTGCGCGGTATCACCCTCGCCGTGGTCACCCTCGGGCTGGCCGCGGCCGCGGACCTGACGCTGGTGCAGATCCAGTTCCCCGGCGCGACCGGCGGCGTCTCGGTCGAACGGCCGGAGCCGTTCTCCGACGACCGGTCGTACTTCCTGTTCGCGGTGCTCGTCCTGGTCGCCTGCGGGCTGCTCGTGCACTTCCTGCGCCGCGGCCGCTGGGGCAGCAGCTGGCACCTCGTCGCCTTCTCCGAGCGGGGCACCGCCGCGGTCGGCGCCGGCGTGCGGACGTCGAAGCTGACGGCGTTCGCCGTCAGCGCCGCGCTCGGCGGGATCAGCGGCGGCCTCCTCACCGGCCAGGTCGGGCTCGCCTTCCCGGCCAGCTTCACCGCGATCCAGTCCCTCGCGCTCTACGTGCTGGCGATCATGTCCGGCGCGCACCTGATCGACATGGCCGTGTTCGGCGCGCTGCTCTGGGTCGCCGTGCCGGAGCTGCTGAAGCGCTGGGGCGTGCCGCAGGACTGGGGGTTCGTGATCTTCGGCGTCCTCGGCATCCAGGCCCTCGCCGGGCGCGGCAACCTCGGCACGGCCGTCCGGAACCTCCGGTACCGGTCTCGCGTGCCCACCGGCCTCGGCCTCACGGACATCCCAGAGGCCGAGCCGGTACCGCCCGGTGATCCGGTGCTGGAGGTGCACGGGCTGACTGTCCACTTCGGTCACGTCCGTGCGTTGTCCGAAGTGGACATCTCGGTGCCGGAAAACGGCATCCTCGGGGTGATCGGGCCGAACGGCGCCGGGAAGTCCACTTTGGTCGACGTCGTCAGCGGCTTCCTGCCTCGCGCCACCGGAACCGTGACGCTGGACGGCCGTCCGCTGACCGGCTCCCCCGTCCGGCGGGCCCGGCGCGGGCTGCGGCGGACGTTCCAGCAGGACCGCGTCCCCCCGGGGCTGACGGTGGGCGCGTACGTCCGGTTCGTCGCCCGGCGCCGGGTCACCGGCCGCGAGGTAGCCGACGCGCTCGAGTTCTTCGGCTGCCCGCCGGCCCGGACCCCGCTGTCCCGGGTGGACGCGGGCGCGCGGCGGCTCGTCGAAGTCGTCGGGCACCTGCTGGCCCGGCCGCGGGTGCTGCTGCTCGACGAGCCGGCGGCCGGGCTGCCGCACGAGGAGCACGTGGCGTTCGGGCGGCGGCTGCGGCAGGTCCCGGCCCGGTTCGGCGTGTCGGTGCTGCTGATCGAGCACGACCTCGACCTCGTGCGGTCGGTGTGCGACCGGCTGACGGTGCTCGACTTCGGCGAGGTCCTGGCGAGCGGCCCGCAGGCGGACGTGCTCGCCGACCCGGCGGTCCTCAAGGCGTACATGGGCGAAACGGAGTTGCTGTGACGGCGTTGCGGGTCCACGGACTGACGGTGAAGCGCGGCGCCGGACCGGTCATCCGCGACGTCGGGTTCACCCTGGAGCCCGGCCGGATCACGGCGCTGGGCGGGCCCAACGGGGCCGGGAAGACGAGCCTCCTGGAAGCGGTGTCTGGGGTCGTGGCGCCATCGGCGGGCAGCGTCCACGTGGGCGGGGTGAACGTCACCCGGCATTCGCGGGTGGCGCGGGCGCGGCTCGGGCTGGCGCACATCGAGCAGGGCCGGGCCGTGTTCCCCGGGCTGACGGTGCTGGAGAACCTCCGCCTGACCGCGCGCACCCCGGACCGCCTCGACGCCGTGCTCGAGCTGTTTCCCGAGCTCGGCAAGCGGCGCGACTCCCCCGCGGCCCTGCTGTCGGGCGGCGAGCAGCAGATGGTGGTGCTGGCGCGGGCGTTCGCGGCACGCCCGGCGTTCCTGCTGATCGACGAGATGTCGCTCGGCCTGGCGCCGGTGGTGTTCACGCGGCTGCTGCCGGTCGTGACGCGGTTCGCCGCCGAGGGGGCGGCGATCCTGCTGGTGGAGCAGTTCACGCACCTGGCCCTCGGCGTCGCGCAGGAGGCGTTGGTGGTCTCGTCGGGCCGGGTGACGTACGCGGGGGACGCCCAGACGCTGCTGGACTCCCCCGCGACGTTGCACACCGCTTACCTGGGGTCCTGACTCACATGCCGGCGCGCTCGAAGGCCAGCGTCGGCAGGTCCACCGCGTGGGCGCCGCCGTCCGCGACGAGCACCGCGCCCGTGATGTACGACGACTCCGCCGAGCCCAGGAACCGGACGACCGCCGCGATCTCCTCGGGCTCGGCGGGGCGGCGCAGCGGGACCTCCGCCGTCACCCGGCGGTAGCCCTCGTCGTGGCCGCCGGTGAAGCCGGCCGCCGCGGCGAACTGGTCCATCTCGCCGTCGGCCATCGGCGTGCGGACCCAGCCCGGGCAGACCGCGTTCGCGCGCACGCCCTTCGGCCCGAAGTCGCGGGCGATCGAGCGGGTCAGGCCGATCAGCGCGTGCTTGGCGACGGTGTACCCGGCGACGTTCGGCCCGGCGAACAGCCCGGCCAGCGACGACACCACGACGACCTGCCCGCCGGTCTCGACCAGCGACGGCAGCGCGGCCCGGCAGAGCACGAACGCGCTGGAGAGGTTCGAGCGCAGGGCCAGCTCCCACTCGTCGTCGCCGGTGTCGACGACCGACGAGAGGCCGTGGCCGCCGGCGTTGGCGACCACGACGTCGAGCCGCCCGAACTTGCCGATGATCTCGGCGACCGCGGTTTCGGCGTCGTCGCGGACGCTCGCGTCGCAGATGATGACCTGCGCGCCGGTCTCCGCGGCGACCTTCTCGAGGGGTTCGCGACGCCGTCCCAGCACGACGACGTGCGCGCCCTCGCCCGAGTAGCGCCGCGCGACCGCCGCGCCGATGCCGGTGCCGCCGCCGGTGACGGCGACGACCCTGTTCGGTGTGTCCACTGTGGATCCTTTCCTAGGCGGGGAAGGCCGAGCGGGCCGACATCCCGAAGTCGGCCAGCAGGGCTTGGCCGTTGACCGGCCGGGACGCGGGGGACGCGAGGAAGAGCACCTGGCGGGCGACGTCCTCGGCGGCCTGGACGGGGAAGGCGGGGTCGTCGAGGAGGTCCCCGAGGTCGCCGCGCGCCATCGGGGTGTCGACGACCGACGGGCAGACGCAGTTGACGCGGATGCCGGGGACTTCGACGGAGAGGGCCCGGGTCAGGGCGACGACGGCGCCTTTGGAGGCGCAGTAGGGCACCATGCCGGGCGCGGCGGTGAAGGCGGAGTCGCTGCCGAGCAGGACGACCGAGCCGCCGTCGGCCAGGTGCGGAAGCGCGTGCTTGACCAGCAGGAACGGGCCGGTGACGTTGACGGCGAGGACGGCGGCGACGTCGCCGGCGGTGGTTTCGGCGAGGGGCTTGCCGACGGGCCCCGAGACCCCGGCACAGCCGACGACGACATCGAGCCCGCCGAGGTGCCGGGCGAGGGTTTCGACGGCGGCGGCGAAGGCGCGTTCATCGGTGACATCGGCGCGGGCGAACGCGAGGCCGGGTTCGGCGGGATCGCCCGCGACCTCCGCGCGGGCGAACTCGATCCCAGGCTCGGAGCCGGAGTCGGCCATCCCGGCCGAACCGGCGACCGAGCCCGAGGAGCGGCCGGCCGGTGCCGGCTCGGAACCGCGATCCGCCGCCCCGGCCACCAAGCCCGGTGAGCGGTCGCCGCGCGCCGGCTGCGAACCGCGGCCCGCCGCCCCGCCCCAGGGCCCCGCGGCCCGGTCGATCACCCCGACCCGCGCCCCTTCCGCCCGAAACGCCCGCACGCACGCCAGCCCGATGCCCGACGCCCCGCCGGTCACCAGGACCGCCTTGCCGGCCAGTTCCCATCCCATGCGCCCATCCTCACCGCCGGCGGCGCACCCGCGGTTGGCGTCGAGCGCAGCCTTGTTGTCCGCCGCCGCACGGGTGATTCCGCGCGACCGCGAAGCGCGCGAGACTGCCCAGGGTGAGCACGCCGCACCCCCTCGCCCCGCTGACCGCCGCAGAGCTGTCCGCCGGGCGCGCCCTCCTCGCCGACGCCGGGCTCGTCACCGACGCCGTCCGGTTCCCGCAGGTCGTGCCCCTCGAACCCGCCAAGGCCGACGTCCGCGCGGGCACCGGGACCCGGCGGATCCGCTACACCCTCCTCGACACCGCCACCGGCGAATCGGGCGAGGCCGTCGTCGACGTCACCAAGAGCGAGGTCGGCTGGGCCGGCTGGACCGACGAACCCGGCCAGCCGTCCTACCTCTTCGAAGAGTACGAACTCGCCGAGCAGCTGACGAAGGCGTCCGCGGGCTGGCAGGCCGCGATGGCCCGCCGCGGCCTCGGCGACCGGATCGACCACGCCTTCTGTGCGCCGCTGGCCCCCGGCCATTTCGGCCGCGAGGACGAGACCGGCCGCGTCATGCGCTCGCTGACCTTCCTGCGCGAGGACGAAGGCGACAGCCCCTGGGCCCACCCGGTCGAAGGCCTGATCGTGCACCTCGACCTGACCCGGCGGGAAGTCCTGCGCGTCGAGGACGAGGGCGACGTCCCGGTCCCGGCCGAGCACGGCCGCTACACCGGCGTCGCGGCCCGGACGACGCAGCGGCCGATCGAGATCACCCAGCCCGACGGCCCGAGCTTCGCCGTCGACGGCACCGAGGTGACCTGGGAGGGCTGGCGGCTGCGCGTCGGGTTCAACTCCCGCGAAGGCCTCACCCTGCACCAGGTGAGCTTCCAGGACCGGCCGGTCCTGTACCGGGCCTCCGTCCCGGAGATGGTGGTCCCGTACGGGGACGTCGCGCCCGGCCGGTTCTGGATCAGCTACTTCGACGCCGGTGAGTACCAGTTCGGCAAGAACGGCAACGACCTGCGTCTCGGCTGCGACTGCGTCGGCGAGATCCGCTACCTCCCGGCCTGGGTCGCCGACGACCACGGCGAACCCGTCGAAATCCCGCGCGCGGTCTGCCTGCACGAAGAGGACGACGGCATCCTCTGGAAGCACACCGACCTCGCCGGGACGCCGGAGGTGCGCCGCTCGCGCCGGCTGGTCGTCTCCTCGATCTCGACCATCGGCAACTACGACTACGGCCACTACTGGTACTTCCACCTCGACGGCTCGATCGAGTTCGAGGCGAAGGCCACCGGCATCGTCTTCTGCGGCGCCGGCATCCCCGGCCGGGAGCAGCCGCACGCCACCGAGCTCGCGCCCGGCCTGTTCGCGCCGGTGCACCAGCACCTCTTCTGCGCCCGGCTCGACGTCGGGGTCGACGGTGAGCGCACCAGCCTGCACGAGGTCGACGTCGTGGGGGTGCCGACCGGCCCCGACAACCCGTACGGCAACGCGTTTACCTGGCGGAGCACCCCGCTCCGGACCGAAAGCGAGGCTCAGCGGCACGCCGACCCGGCCCACGCCCGCGTCTGGGAAGTCCGCGGCGCGGAGCGGGTGAACCGGCTCGGCAAGCCGACCGCCTACCAGCTCGTCCCGCGTCCGTCGGCGACGCTGCTGGCCCAGCCCGAAGCGTCCGTGCACGCGCGAGCCACCTTCGCGACGCAGCACCTCTGGGCGACGCCGTACCGCGACGACGAGCGCTACCCGGCCGGCGAGCGGCCCAACGCCCACCCCGGCGGCGCGGGCCTGCCCGCGTGGACCGCCGCGGACCGCGACCTCGTCGACGCCGACCTCGTGCTCTGGCACGTCTTCGGGCCGACGCACGTCCCCCGGCCGGAGGACTGGCCGGTGATGCCCGTCGACAAGTCCGGCTTCCTGTTCCGGCCGGCCGGCTTCTGCGACCGCAACCCCGCGCTCGACCTGCCGTCGGGCGACCACTGCGACCACTGAGGAAAAATGACTCTCTCGGACACCTCCACCTGGCTCCCGCTCGACGGTCTCGCGCCCGGCTTCGACGCGAACAAGGCGCCGGCCGTCGACGACCTGCGGGGCCGCGAATTCGTCCTGCGCGACGACAACGGACCCCTTCACACCTGGACCGGAACGGACGCCGACGAAACGTTCCTCGTGGACGACGGCCTCTACTACGTCCAGGTCCGGCCCGCGGATCGCGAGGCGGTGTCGCTCTTCCTGGACCTGCGCGACGGCCGCGCGCTGGTCGTCACCACGACGATCGGCGACCACGGCACCCCGCGCGTCACCCAGGAGTTCCGGCCCGCGACCATCGACGGGTACGACGTCCGCGGCGAGGCGATGGCCCCGAGCACCGCGCTGATCGGCCGCCGCGTGCTGTGGGTGTACAGCGCCGAACACGCCTACGAGCACGTCTACCTCAGCCCGCACTGGTACACGTGGCAGTGCCTGGCCGGGCCCGAGCGCGGGCTGGCCGACACGGACGAGAACACCGTCTACCGGCTGCGGCCCGGCATCCACGTGTTCGCCTGGCGGGAGAAGGTCATCCCGTGCGCGTCGGTGACGGTCGCCGACCACCGCGATGCCCGCGCCTTGCGCTCGCACGGCGTCCTCTTCGGACTCGACGCCACCGGTGAGCAGCCGACGCACTTCACCTTCGGCGCCCACGGACGGTTGCTGAGCACCACCGTCCATCCGGGACCGTACGACCCGGCGGAGGGCTGAGCGGTGGCCGCCGACCTCGTCCTCACCAACGCAGTTGTGTACACAGTGGACGCCGCGCGGCCGTGGGCGTCCACAGTGGCCGTCGCCGGAGGCGAGATCATCGCCTCTACGGAGATCGGCCCGGACACCGAGGTGCGCGACCTCGGCGGCGCGTTCGTCATGCCGGGGCTGGTCGACGTGCACAACCACCACGCGATGGCCGGGCGCGCGGACCTGTTCGAACTCACCTTCGGCGCCGACGCGGGCTTCGACGACATCCTCGCCGCGGTCCGCGTCCGGGCCGCCTCGCTCGGCCCGGACGAGTGGCTGACCGGCGGTGCCTGGGCGTCCACCCTGGTCTCGCGGCTGTCCACTGCGGCCGCCCGGCGCGCGCTCGACGACGCCGCGGGCGGGCGGCCGGTGGCGCTGACCGACGACAGCCGCCACAACCGCTGGGTGAGCAGCCGCGCACTGGAGCTGGCCGGGATCACCGCGGCCACGCCGGACCCCGCCGGCGGCGTCATCGTGCGGGACGGCGACGAGCCGAGCGGCCTGCTGCTGGAGGCCGCGGGCGTGCTCGTCGAGCGGGTGACCGGCGAGCTGACGCCCGAGCAGCACCGCCGAGCGTCGCGGCGCGCGATCGAGATCCTGCACGGGTTCGGCGTCACCGCGTTCCAGGACGCCGGGGTCTCGACCGACATCCTCGGCGCGCTCAAAGCCCTCGACGACGAGGGCGAACTGGCCGCGTGGGTCGTGTCGTCGCTGCTCGTCAACGACCCGATCTTCGGGTTCGACCCGGTCGGCGCGCCGCTGCTGGAGGTCGCCGGCCGCTACCGCAGCAAGCACCACCGGCCCGACTTCGTGAAGATCTTCCTGGACGGCGTTCCGCCGACGCGCACGGCGGCGTTCCTCGAGCCGTACCTGCCCGACGACGTCCACGGCGGCTGCTTCCACGGCTCGACGACCATGCCGCCGGACGAGCTGACCGGGTGGCTGCTCACCGCGGCCGACGCGGGCTTCTCGGCGAAGGTCCACTGCACCGGCGACGCGTCGGTGCGGCAGTTCCTCGACGCGGTCGAGCAGGTGCGGGCCGCCGGGTACGCGAGCACGCGGTTCCAGGTGGCACACGGGCAGTTCGTGCACCCGGACGACCTCCCGCGGTTCGCGGCGCTCGGCGTGGCGGCCGACATTTCGCCGTTCCTCTGGGTGCCGGGTGTGATCCCGGACGCGATCGCGGAGGTGCTACCCGCAGCGCGAGCGTACCGGATGCAGCCGAACCGGACGCTGCTGGACACGGGCGCGCTGGTCGCGGGCGGCTCGGACTGGCCGGTCAGCGAGTCCCCGAACGCGTGGGAGGGCATCGCGGGCCTGGTGACGCGCGAGGACCCGCACGGCAGGCGACCGGGGGCGCTGTGGCCGGAGCAGGCGATCACCCTGGCCGAGGCGATCGAAGCGTTCACCCAGGGCGGGGCGCGGGCGTGCGGCCTCGACGACGTGACGGGGTCACTGACCCCGGGCCGGTCGGCGGACTTCGTGGTGCTGGACCGGAATCCGTTCCGGACTTCCGAGGTCGCCGAGACGCAGGTGGTCGAGACGTGGTTCGCGGGGAAGCGGGTGTTCGCCCGCTAGCTGAGCTAGCCACCGAGGATGAACTTCGCCGCCTGCTCGCCCACCAGGACCGCCGGGGCGTTGGTGTTGCCCGTCGTCACGCGGGGCAGCACCGACGCGTCCGCTACGACCAGCCCGTCGAGCCCGTGCACGGCCAGCCGCGGGTCCACGACCGCTTCGGCGTCGGTGCCCATGCGGCAGGTGCCGACCTGGTGGTGGTACGTGATCGCCGTCCGGCGGACGTACTCGCGGACGTCGTCTTCCGGGGTGGGATACAACTGCCGCGCACCCCATTCCGAAGCCAGGGCCGATGCCCGGCCGACCTCGAGGCACTGCTCCACCGACGCCACCAGGCTCGCGAAATCTTCCGGCGACGACAGCGCGGCCAAGTCGATCAGCGGTGAACCGTCCGGGGCCAACCGCAGACTGCCCCGACTCGAGGGCGACACCATCCCGGCCATCAGCGAGAACCCCGTCGGCGGCCCGGACATCCACGGCTCGTACATCGGCACGCTGAAGCAGATCGGCTGCGTGTCCGGCACCGCCAACCCCGCACGGCTGCGCCAGAACCAATGCACCTGCGTCACCGAACGTCCGGAAACCGGCGGCTCGACCTCGCGCGAAGTCGTGAAGATGACCGGTGACAGCAGGTGATCGTGCAGGTTCCGCCCCACGCCGGGCAGGTCCGCGACGACGTCGATGCCGAGCGCGCGCAGCTCGTCCGCCGGGCCGACGCCGCTGCGCAGCAGGATCGCGGGCGACGCCAGCGCGCCCGCGGCGAGCACCACCAGGTCCGCCGAAAGCTCCCGCACCACGCCGTCGATCGAAGCCACCACCCCGGTCGCGCGGGAACCCGAGAAGACCAGCCGGTGCACCAACGCTCCCGTGTGGACGGTCAGTCGCGAGGCCACCGGAAGACCGTAGGCGTGCCACGTGGTCAAGCGCCGGCCGTCGCGCGCGGTGATCCGCTCGACGGACACGCCGTCCAGGGTCCCGCTGTTGTAGTCCGGGTTCAGCGGCAACCCGGCCGATACGCAGGCGTCCACTATGGACTGCTGGACCGGGTGCAGCGGCTCGTTCGGGACGACCTCCAGGAGGTCCTTCTCGATCCGGGCGAACACCGGCTCGACGTCGGCCCAGGTCCAGCCGGGCAGGCCCCAGCCGTCGTAGTCGGCGGGCGCGCCGCGGACCCAGATCATCGCGTTGAGCGCGTGCGACCCGCCCAGCACCTTGCCGCGCGGCAGGTGCAGCCGGCGGCCGCCCGCGTGCGGCTGCGGGACCGTGTACAGGTCCCAGTCCTCGGGACCGTGCCACAGTTCCCCGGCCCGCGCGGGGTCGTGGATGGCGGGGTTCCCGTCGGGACCACCCGCTTCGAGCAGGGTCACCGCCGCGCCCGCGTCGGCCAGCCGCCGCGCCACCACCGAGCCGGCCGAGCCGGCGCCCACCACGATCACGTCCATGCGCCCCAGCCTGACGCGCGCCCGGCCGGGCGGGACGCATCCTTTCGCGGCCGGTCAACGGGCATGCGTGAGCGGACAAGACCCGCGGCCGCCGGGCGCCGGATACTCGGCTCACCGAAGGCCGAGGAGGAACCCGGGATGGCGACACGCCTGTGCATCGACGGACAGTGGACCGAGGCCGGCGGCGGTGCCCTCCCCACGCGTGACCCCGCCACCGGCCGGGTGCTCGAAGAGGTCGGCACCGCGTCGAAGGCCGACGTCGACGCGGCCGTCGCGGCCGCCCGGCGCGCGCTGAGCGCCCCGGAGTGGGCCGGGCTGCTCCCGGTCCGCCGCGCCGCTCTGCTGTTCCGGCTGGCCGAACTCATCGAGCGGCACCACGAAGAGCTGGCCCGCCTGGAAACGCTCGACCAGGGCCAGCCGATCGGGGTGTCCCGGCAGGTGAGCGTGACCGGCGCGGCGGAGCACTTCCGTTACTTCGCGGGCTGGGTCACGAAGCTGCAGGGCACCACGAACCCGGTGTCCTTCCCGGACACCCTGCACTACACGCGCCGCGAGCCGGTCGGCGTGAACGCCCTGATCACGCCGTGGAACTTCCCGCTGATGATCCTCGCGTGGAAGCTCGCCCCGGCGCTCGCCACCGGCAACACGGTGGTGATCAAGCCCAGCGAGGTCACGCCGCTCACCAGCATCCGGCTGGTCGAGCTGGTCCACGAAGCCGGGATCCCGGCGGGGGTGGTCAACCTCGTCACCGGCGACGGCGCGGTCGGCGCCCTGCTGACCGGGCACGCGGACGTCGACCACGTCTCCTACACCGGCTCGACGGCGGTCGGGAAGCTGATCACCGCGGCGAGCGCGGCGTCCAACCTCAAGCGGCTCACCCTCGAACTCGGCGGCAAGGCGCCCAGCATCATCGCGGCCGACGCCGACATCGACGCCGCCGTCGCGGGCAACCTCGCCGGCGCGACGCTCAACACCGGCCAGGTCTGCGCCGCTTACACGCGTTTCTACGTCGACCGCAAGCGCGAGCAGGAGTTCGTCGAGAAGCTGGCGCGCGGCCTCGAGGGCCTGCGGCTCGGCCCGGGCACCGACGAGGCCACCCAGCTCGGCCCGCTGGTGTCGGCGAAGCACCGCGAGCACGTCGACTTCCTCGTCGGGACCGGCCGCGAGCAGGGCGCCGACCTGGTCACCGGCGGCACCCCGGTCGACGGCGACGGCTACTTCTACACCCCGACGCTGTTCGCCGGCGTCCGCGACGACATGGCCATCATGCGTGAGGAGATCTTCGGCCCGGTCCTCGCCGTGACGCCTTACGACGACGGTGACGAGCTCCTCGGCCGCGCCAACGACACGGAGTACGGCCTGGCCGCGACGGTCTGGACCCGCGACCTGCGCACGGCCCAGCGGTACGCCGACGGCATCCGCGCGGGCGCGGTGTTCGTCAACATGCCGCCGATCCCGGACATGGCCGCGCCGTGGGGTGGCTACAAAGCGTCCGGCTGGGGCCGCGAGATGGGGCCGTGGGCCCTCGACGCCTACACCGAGGTCAAGTCCGTCTGGCTCCACTACGGCGGCTGAAGGGGGGTTTCCCCACGCCGCAGATCGTATATCATTTGAGATACCTTCTCCGAACCGGCAGGCAGGACCACCGATGACGCCCCTCCCGCAGCGGCCCGGCAAGATCATCGCGCTGCACCTCAACTACCGCTCCCGCGCCGCCCAGCGCGGCCGGGTGCCGGAGCAGCCGTCGTACTTCCTCAAGCCCCCGACGTCGGTCGCGGCGAGCGGAACCGCGCTCGAACGGCCGACGGGCACCGAGCTGCTGGGCTTCGAAGGCGAGATCGCGCTGGTCATCGGCCGCACCGCCCGCCGCGTCTCCCCCGCCGACGGCTGGTCGTACGTCGGCGGCGTCACGGCCGCCAACGACTTCGGCGTCTACGACCTCCGGTACGCCGACAAGGGCAGCAACCTCCGGTCGAAGGGCGGCGACGGCTTCACCCCGCTCGGCCCGGCGGTGCTGCCCGCCGCGAACGTCGACCCGGCCGCACTGCGGCTGCGGACGTGGCTGAACGGCGAACTCGTCCAGGAGGACACCACCGGCGATCTGCTCTTCGGCTTCGGGCGGCTGATCGCCGACTTGTCCCAGCTGATCACCCTCGACCCCGGCGACGTCGTCCTGACCGGCACCCCCGCGGGCGCGTCGGTCGCCGTCCCCGGCGACGTCGTCGAAGTCGAGGTCGACACCGCCGGGCACACCACCGGCCGGCTCGTCACGCCGATCACCGAGGGGACCGTCCCCTTCGGACCGTACGGCGCACTCCCCCGCGTGGACGAGCGGCAGCGGGCCGACGCCTACGGAACGTCCACACCGGACTTCACGCTGACCGCGGACCTCAAGCGGCGCATCGAATCCGTCGGCACCGCGACGCTGTCCGCCCAGCTGCGCAAGCGCGGCTACAACGCGGTATCGATCGACGGCCTGACGTCCACCCGGCCCGGCGCCCGGCTGACCGGCCGCGCGCGGACCCTGCGTTACCTGCCCTACCGCGAGGACCTGTTCAAGGAACACGGCGGCGGCTACAACGCGCAGAAGCGCGCGATCGACAGCCTCGGCCCGGGCGACGTCCTGGTCATGGAAGCCCGCGGGGAACGCGGCACCGGCACCGTCGGCGACATCCTCGCGCTGCGGGCGCAGGTGCGCGGCGCGGCCGGCATCGTCACCGATGGCGGCGTCCGCGACCTGGCCGCGGTGTCCGCTTTGGACATTCCCACCTACCACGCAGGGCCGCACCCGGCGGTGCTCGGCCGGCGGCACGTGCCGTGGGACGTCGACGTCGCGATCGCCTGCGGTGGCGCGGCCGTCTGCCCCGGTGACGTGATCGTCGGGGACGGTGACGGCGTCCTGGTCATCCCGCCGGACCTCGTCGAATCGGTCGTCGACGCGGCGATCGAGCAGGAGCTGCAGGAGACGTTCATCGCCGAGCAGGTCGCCGGGGGCGAGCGCGTCGAAGGCCTCTACCCGATGGACGAGCACTGGCGGGGGAGGTACGCCGCATGGCTCGCGAAGCGGTGAACGGCACCGCGCCGAGCAAGTCGCGGATCGCCTACGAGTGGATCAAGGCCCGGATCGCCGACGGCACCTTCTCCCCCGGCTACCGGCTCGTCCTCGGCCAGCTCGCGCAGGAACTCGGCGTCAGCGTCGTACCCATCCGGGAAGCCATCCGGCTCCTCGAAGCCGAAGGGCTGGTCACGTTCGAGCGGCACGTCGGCGCGCAGGTCGCGATGGTCGACGAACGCGAGTACCAGCACACGATGCAGACCCTCGCGCTCGTCGAGGGCTACGCCGCCGCGCTCGCCGCGCCGGTGCTCCCACCCGGCGCGCTGGGCGAGGCGCGGGCGCTGAACGCCGAACTGGCGGACTGCCTCGGGCACTTCGAGCCGGCCCGGTTCACCGCGCTCAACCGCGACTTCCACGCCGTGCTGTTCGGCGCCTGCCCCAACCCGCAGGTCCTCGACCTCGTCCGGCGCGGCTGGGACCGGCTGAGCGGCCTGCGCACCTCGACGTTCAGCTTCGTCCCCGGCCGCGCCCGCCAGTCCGTGGCCGAGCACGAGCACATCCTCGGCCTGCTCGACGCCGGCGCCCCGGCCGCCGACGTCGAACAGGCCGTCCGCGCCCACCGGCTGGCCACCCTGGACGCGTTCCTCGCCCACCGCCGCCCCTGAACCCGGAAGGACCCCCATGCGCTTCCGCTCTGATCCCCAGGCCATCCGCGGGTCGATCGCGCCGCTGATGACGCCGTTCACCGCCGACGGCGCCGTCGACCACGCCGGCCTGACGAACCTGGTGCGCTGGCAGCTCGCGGCCGGCTCGCACGGCATCTCGATCGGCGGCTCCACCGGCGAACCCGGTTCCCAGACGGTCGCCGAACGCGCCGAGGCGATCCGCGCCGTGGCCGCCGAGGTCGGCGACCGCGTCCCGTTCGTGCCGGGCACCGGTTCGGCGAAGCTCGACGAAACCCTGGAGCTGACGGCGCTGGCCCGCGACGCCGGGATCGACGCGGCGCTGGTCATCACCCCGTACTACGCGCGCCCGACGCAGGACGCGCTGTTCGTCTGGTACCGCACGGTTTGCCGCGAGTTCCCCGACCTGCCGATCGTCGCCTACAACGTGCCGAGCCGGACCGCGGTCGACCTCGCGCCGCAGACGGTCGCGAAGCTGTACCGCTCGTGCGACAACTTCGTCGGGATCAAGGAGACGACGAAGGACTTCGAGCACTTCTCCCGCGTGCTGCACCTGTGCGGCCGCGAGCTGCTGGTGTGGTCCGGGATCGAGCTGCTCTGCCTGCCGCTGCTGGCCCTCGGCGGGGCCGGGTTCGTCAGCGCGACGGCCAACATCGCGCCGGCCGCCTGCGCGGAGATGTACACCGCGTGGCAGTCCGGCGACCACGAACGCGCGCGGGAGATCCACTACGGCCTGCACCCCCTGGTCGACCTGCTGTTCGTCGAGACCAACCCGGCGCCCGGCAAGTGGGTGCTGGAGCAGCGCGGGCTGATCGCCTCCGGGCACGTGCGGCCGCCGCTGATCACGCCGAGCGAGTCCGGCGTCGCGCGGATCACCGAGCTGATGACCGAAGGCGCGAAGTACCTGTCGCCGACCGAAGGCTTCACCGTGAAGGGGAAGGCATGACCCACTACGTCCCGGAAGGACTGCCGGGCGAGCTGAAGCACTACATCGGCGGTGAGCTCGTCGACAGCGTCTCGGGCAAGACGTTCGACGTGCTCGACCCGGTGTCCAACACCCCGTACGTCACCGCGGCCGCGGGCCAGGCCGAGGACGTCGACCGGGCCGTCGCCGCGGCGCGCACGGCGTTCACCGACGGGCCGTGGCCGCGGATGCTGCCGCGGGCCCGCGCGCGGATCCTGAACAAGATCGCCGACGCCGTCGAGGCGCAGGACGCCCGGCTCGCCGAGCTGGAGACGTTCGACACCGGTCTGCCGATCACCCAGGCCCTCGGGCAGGCGCAGCGCGCGGCCGAGAACTTCCGGTTCTTCGCCGACCTCGTCGTCGCGCAGGCCGACGACACCTACCAGGTGCCCGGGCGGCAGGTCAACTACGTGCACCGCAAGCCGGTCGGCGTCGCCGGGCTGATCACGCCGTGGAACACGCCGTTCATGCTGGAGAGCTGGAAGCTCGCGCCGGCGCTGGCGTCGGGCTGCACGGTCGTGCTCAAGCCGGCCGAGTTCACGCCGCTGTCGGCGAGCCTGTGGGCGCGGATCTTCGCCGATGCGGGGCTTCCGGAAGGGGTTTTCAACCTGGTCAACGGCTTCGGCGAGGAGGCGGGCGACGCGCTCGTCAAGCACACGGACGTGCCGCTGATCTCGTTCACCGGCGAAACCACGACCGGGCAGACGATCTACCGCAACTGCGCGGCGCACCTCAAGGGCATGTCGATGGAGCTGGGCGGCAAGTCCCCGGCGATCGTGTTCGCCGACGCCGACCTCGACGCCGCCCTGGACTCGACGCTGTTCGGCGTGTTCTCCCTCAACGGCGAACGCTGCACCGCGGGCAGCCGGATCCTCGTCGAGCGCCCGATCTACGACGAGTTCTGCGCCCGGTACGCCGAACGGGCGGCTAACATCGTCGTCGGCGATCCGCACGACCCGGCCACCGAAGTCGGCGCGCTGGTCCACCCCGAGCACTACGCGAAGGTGATGCGGTACGTCGAGCTGGGCAAGTCCGAAGGCCGGCTGCTCGCCGGCGGCGGACGTCCGTCCGGTTCGGACAGTGGCAACTACGTGGCGCCGACGGTGTTCGCCGACGTGCCGTCGTCCGCGCGGATCTTCCAGGAGGAGATCTTCGGGCCGGTCGTCGCGCTGACGCCGTTCGACACCGAAGCCGAGGCCTTGGCCCTGGCCAACGACGTCAAGTACGGGCTGGCGGCCTACCTGTGGACGTCGGATCTCACGCGGGCGCACACCTTCGCGCAGGCCGTCGAAGCCGGGATGGTCTGGCTGAACTCGCACAACGTCCGCGATTTGCGGACGCCGTTCGGCGGCGTCAAGGCGTCCGGCCTCGGTCACGAGGGCGGCTACCGCTCGCTCGACTTCTACACCCACCAGCAGGCCATCCACGTCTCGCTCGGGCCGGTCCACACGGCCCGGTTCGGCAGTGGCCGGAAGGGACAGTCATGACCGCGACCCCGCCGGACGTCCTCCGCTGCGCGTACGCCGAACTCGTCGTCACCGATCTCGCCGCGTCGCGGGCGTTCTACGTCGACGTGCTCGGTCTCGTCGTCACGCACGAGGATGCCGAGGCGTTGTACCTGCGGGCGTTCGAGGAGTACCTGCACCATTCGCTGGTGCTGCGCAAGGGGTCCACGCCCGCGCTGGCCGTGCTGGGCTACCGCGTCCGGAGCGAGGCCGATCTCGACCTGGCGGAGGCGTACTACCGCTCGCTGGGCTGCCGGGTGGAGCGAAGGGCGGCGGGTGCGACGCGCGGGATCGGCGAGGCCGTGCGGGTCATCGACCCGCTCGGGTTCCCGGTCGAGTTCTTCCACGAGGCCGAGCACGTCGAGCGGTTCACCCAGCGCTACGACGTCCACGGCGCCGGGGCACTGTCGCGTTTGGACCACTTCAACCTGGACACCCCCGACGTCCCGGCGGCCCGGAAGTACTACGAGGGCCTCGGTTTCCGCGTGTCGGAGGACATCCAGGACGACGAGGGCACGGTGTACGCGGCGTGGATGTTCCGCAAGCCGACGGTCCACGACGTGGCGTTGACCGGCGGCGACGGCCCGCGGCTGCACCACATCGCGTTCGCGTCGCACGAACGGCACCAGATCCTGCACATCTGCGACCACCTCGGCGCGCTGCGCAAGCCGGGCACGATCGAGCGCGGTCCGGGCCGGCACGGCGTCTCGAACGCGTTCTACCTCTACGTCCGGGACCCCGACGGCCACCGCGTCGAGATCTACACCCACGACTACTACACCGGCGACCCGGACAACCCGGTGATCACGTGGGACGTCCACGACAGCCAGCGCCGCGACTGGTGGGGCAACCCCGTGGTGCCGAGCTGGTACACCGACGCTTCGGTGGTGCTGGACCTGAGCGGCGAAGTCCAGCCCGTCGTCGAACGGGCCGAGCCACGCGAAGCCGACGTCACCGTCGGCGCGGATGGGTTCTCCTTCAGCGCCGGGGAGGCGGAGTTCAAGCTAGGCGAGCAGGTCTGAGAACCATTTCCGCGAGCGGTCCAGGATGTCGATCTGGTGAGCGCGCTCGCGGGGTGAGTGGTTCTCGCGCGGGTAGACGACGAACTCGTGGTGCCGGTCGCCGAGGGCGTGGTGCAGGAGTTCGGCCTGCGACAGCGGGACGTTGGTGTCGCCCTCGCCGTGCAGGATGAGGACGGGCGTGCGGATGCGGTGGGCGTGGGTGATCGGGCTGTTCTCCCGGCCGCCCAGCGCCGCTTCGAAAAGTGAGTGCTCGCCGGTCGCGGCCAGGAGCGGCCAGTCGATGACGCCGGCGCCGACCACGGCCGCTTTGAACCGGTCGGTCTGCGTGACCGCCCAGGCGGCGAAGAACCCGCCGTGGCTCCAGCCGCCGATGCCGAGCCGGGCTTCGTCGGCGACACCGTCTTCGACGAGGAGGTCGATGCCGGTGAGGACGTCGGTGAGCTCCGCACCGCCGACGTCCCCGGCGACGCTGGCCGCGAAGGCGTGACCGTGGCCCATTCCGCCGCGTGCGTTCGGGAGGAACACCGCGAACCCGGCGGCGGCGAGCCACTGGCCGGACGGGTACCAGCCGAGGTGGAAGCGGTCGGCGTAGCGGTCGTACGGGCCACCGTGGACGAGGGTGATGAGCGGGAACGGGCCGTCGGCCTGCGTTTTGCCGGGCGGCAGGATCAGGAGGCCGTCGAGATCCAAGCCGTCCGAGGCCTGGTAGGCCAGCCGGTGCTGGGTGCCCCAGGTTCCCAGTGACGCCGGAGCGCTGACGCGTTTCAAGCTGTGCGGCGCACCGGCGTGGATCTCTTCGGGCTCGGTCCCCCTGCTCACGACCAGCGCGATCGTGCCGCCGTCCCGGCTCGCCGTGAGGGACGTGCCGTGGACCTGCGTCACATGGGCGAAGGCCAACTCGCCGGGGTCGAGGCGGCGGAGGGTGGTGTCCAGGCCTTCGGCGAAGAGGGCCAGGGGTGGGCCGGCGTCGACTTGGACGAGTTCGATCGGGCAGAGGGTCAGGTCGGCGGTACGGTTCTCGCCGTTGTCGAAGACGGCGGTGCCGCCGATGAGGCCCGGCGGGGTCAGGCCGAGGTGGGCGAGGTGCCATGCGGTGCCGTCGTGCCACCAGGCCGGGTCGGACGCTTCGAGGGCAGGGGTGGCTTGGTCGTCGGTCTCGCCGGTGGCGACGTCGACGAAGTGCAGGCCGGGTTCGAAGACACCGGGCGCGCGATCGGCGCAGGCCCAGGTGAGGACGGCGAGGGTGGTCCCGTCCGGCCGGGCGACGACTTCGCGGACGTGTCGGCGGCCGAGATGGCCGAGGGGTTCGACGGCGGAGGTGCCGAGGTCGAGCCGCCAGAGCCGGTCGGGGCGGTCCCCGGTGTCCCAGCGCTCTGGCGGGTCTTCGGGTTCGCCGCTCGGCAGTTCCGCCGGAGTCCGCGTGCTCACAGCGCGCGGGACGGTCCGCACCCGCGGATCACCCAGCCGTTCCTCGGGATCCGGCGCGATCATCACCACCTGACCCGGCAGCGGGACGTGGCTGCTGATGCCCACGGGCCAGTCGGTGAGCTGCTCGGAAGCGCCGTCGCCGAGCCCGATCCGGTAGAGCTGCGCCGTTCCCCGCACGGCTCGATCCGACAGGAAGAACACCGCACCCGAGTCGGGAGCCCACCGCGGCGCGTGGTTCTCCGCGGCCACACCGGCCGCCAGCTCCCGCGGCGCCGCTCTGCCGTCGGACGGGACCAGCCACAACTCGCTCACCGGGTGTTTCCCGGTCCGGCCCACCGGTGCGGTCAGGTGGACCACCCACCGGCCGTCCGGGGAGATCCGCGGATCACGCGGCACTTTCCGGTCCACCACGGTTTCCGCTTTCAGCACCCGACCCAGTGTGCCGCAAGCGGGGGTCAGCCGGGGGCGAGCGTGCCCAGCAGTTCCTCGTGCCGGCCAGGTTCGCGGAGTTCCGGGGCTTCGAGGGTTCCGGCGTCGGGGTCGTCGGCGCGGATCGCCGCCAGGAAGCGGGCCACCGTGCGGGGCTCCGGGAGCACTTCGCCGCCGAGGTAGGACAGCACCGTCGCGCCGCCGGCGTCTTCGACCGCCGCCGCCCAGCCGTTCGCCTCGTCCCAGACCAGGGCCAGGTCGTGTTCGGGGAACCGGCTCAAGCGCCAGTCGAGCGCGATGTACGCCGCCGCGGGCGTGCCCGCGTCCAGCGTGCAGGACTCCAGCCCGACCCCCACCGCGCGGGCCACCGCGGCGACGTACCCGCGCAACCCCCGCTCGAAGGAGAACTCCGTGTCCCGCCCGAAATCGATCAGGATGCTCAACGCCGCCTCGCTTTCCCCGTCCCGCCGCGGGATCCCCGCGGTCCGAGCGCCGGATACCCGCCACCGCCCCGATCAACCCCCGACGATCGTATGTCGTCAATCCGGCGACATCCATCTTGTCATCGTTTCGATGACATGTTAGAACGGTGGTACCAGCACACCACCGAGAAAGGTTCCGTCCCCCCGTGACCGCATCGATCGCCCTGCCGACCGGTTACCAGCACCCCGCCGTCCCGGCGCTGCTCGACTACCTGCGCGAAGTCACCGCCGAGCTCGGGATCGGCCTCGAGTCGTGCACCCTCGACCACGACACGCCGCTGTCGGCGTACGTCGCCCTCGACACGCGGCTGCCGCACTACCCCGACCGCGACGTCGCGCTCCTCTGGGACGAGGAACGCGGCTGGGCGGCGGCGGTCGAGACGCACTCCGGCGAAGACCTGATCGTCCTGCGCTACCTGGGCGGGCCGACGGTGGCCCCGGCGCCGCGGCGGGTCGCGCGGTTCGTCACCGCGCTGCACGAGGACGACCACACCGTCGGCCGCCCCGACCCCGTCGGGCTGCGGTCCGCGGACGACGCCGGGCTCGCCGACCTCCTGCGCCGGTCATGACGCTCCCCCTGCCCGAGAGCTTCGCCCTCACCCTGCGCGGCTACGACCGGGACCAGGTCGACGAGCGGATCGACGAGCTGCTCACCGAGATCCGCCTGCTCACGGCCGACCGCGACGCCGCGATCGCCGAAGCGGAGAACCTCGCGCGGCGGCTCGAACAGGCCCGCTCCGACAACGCCGCGTTGCGGGCCCGCGCCGACCGCCTGTGCCGGACCCCCGCCGATCCGGCCGCCGTCGGGGACCGCGTCCGGCACCTGCTCGAACTGGCCCACGCCGAAGCGGACGGCGTCGTCGCCGCGGCCCGGCAACGAGCCGCCGCGATCGTCCGCGAAGCCGAGGAAACGGCGGCCCGCAGGCTCGAGGACGCCCGGGTCCGCGCGGCCGGCGAAGTCGATTACGCCCGGCGCCGCGCCGAGCACCTGGCGGCCGTCGAACGCCGGACCGCCGACCGGCTGCGGAAGATCGACGCGTTCCTGGCCGAAGCGGCAGAACTCCTCCAGGCGGACACCACGCTGCACGCCGTCGCCTGACTCGTTCCCACCAGCCGGGACGCGCCGGGAGACCTCGCCCGGGAGGCACGGTGCGCCCGCCGTCGGCGTGAGGCAGGATCGAAGCGTGACCATCGATCAGGCCGGGGTGCCCCAAGCCCCGCCGTTCCCCGAACACGAAGCCCGCGTCGACGCGCTGCGGCGGCAGCTCACCGCCATCGCCGGCGAAGCGACCGTCCGGCTCGCGAAGCGGACTTCCAACCTCTTCCGCTCCCGGGCCGCCGCGAAGCACCCCGGACTGGACGTCTCCGGCTTCACCCACGTGCTGCGCGTCGACCCCGAAACCCGCACCGCCGACGTCGAAGGGATGGTCACCTACGAACAGCTCGTCGACGCCACCCTGCCGCACGGCCTGATGCCGCTGGTCGTCCCGCAGCTGAAGACCATCACCCTCGGCGGCGCGGTCACCGGCCTCGGCATCGAGTCCTCGTCGTTCCGCAACGGCATGCCGCACGAGTCCGTGCTCGAGCTCGAAGTGCTCACCGGGGACGGCCGGATCGTCGTCGCCACGCCGGACAACGAGCACCGGGACCTCTTCCGCGGCTTCCCCAACTCCTACGGCACCCTCGGCTACGCGCTGCGCCTGAAGATCCTGCTCGAACCGGTCAAGCCGTTCGTCGAGCTCCGGCACGTCCGGTACCACGACCGGGACACCTACTTCCGCGCCCTCACCGAAGCCTGCGACAGCGGCGAGCACGACTTCGTCGACGGCACGGTCTTCGGCCCGGACGAGCTCTACCTGACCCTGGCGAGCTTCACCGACACCGCGCCGGCGACCAGCGACTACACCTGGCTGGACATCTACTACCGCTCGATCCAGCGCCGCGAAACCGACCACCTCACCGTCCGCGACTACCTCTGGCGCTGGGACACCGACTGGTTCTGGTGCTCGCGCGCGTTCGGCGTCCAGCACCGGCTGCCGCGGCTGCTGCTCGGCCGCCGGTTCCTGCGCTCCTCGGTGTACTGGAAGGCCGTGGCGCTCGACCGCCGGTTCAAGATCGCCCAGCGGCTGCTCAAGCTGCGGCGCCTCCCGCCGGAGGAGACGATCGTGCAGGACATCGAGGTGCCCGTCGGCCGGGCCGCGGAGTTCCTCGAGTTCTTCGAACGGGAGATCCCGATCAGCCCGGTCTGGATCTGCCCCCTGCGCCAGCGCCCCGGCGGCGTGCGCTGGCCGCTCTACGAGCTGGACCCCGAAGCGCTGTACGTCAACTTCGGGTTCTGGTCGGCCGTCCCGCTCGACCCCGGCGAGCGCGACGGCGTGCACAACCGGATGATCGAAGCCGAGGTCACCCGGCTGGGCGGCCACAAGTCGCTCTACTCGGACAGCTTCTACGCCGAGGACGAGTTCTGGCGGCTCTACAACGGCGACACCTACCGGGACCTCAAGCGGACCTACGACCCGGCCGGGCGGCTGCTCGGCCTCTACGAGAAATGCGTCCGCCGCCGGTGAAAGGAACGAACGTGACCCAGGCAAGCATCCCGGTCGGCGAGGTCTTCGAGCGCCTGCTCGGCCCCCGCGCCACCGTGTCGATCACCGCCTACGACGGCAGCAGCAGCGGTCCGGCCGACGCGCCGGTCGCGATCCAGGTCCGCTCGCCGCTGGCCCTGGACTACCTGATGTCCTCCCCCGGTGACCTCGGCCTCGCCCGCGCGTACGTCGCGGGCGCGCTCGACGTCACCGGCGACCTCTACACGGCGCTGCACGCGCTGGCGGCCCAGGTCGACCAGCTCAGCCCGGCCGACCGGCTGTGGCTGCTGCGCAAGCTCGGCCCGCGCCACCTGCGCGTGGTCAAGCCGCCCGCCGAGGAGCACCCGAGCCGGTTCCGGCGCGGGCTGACCGCGCTGCGGCACTCGAAGGGCCGCGACAGCGAGGCCATCGCCAGCCACTACGACGTGTCCAACCGGTTCTACGAGCTGGTGCTCGGCCCGTCGATGGCCTACACCTGCGCGGTCTTCCCGGAAGCCGACGCCACGCTGGAGGAGGCGCAGTACCACAAGTTCGACCTGGTCTGCCGCAAGCTCGGCCTCCAGCCCGGCATGAAGCTGCTCGACGTCGGCTGCGGCTGGGGCGGCATGGTCGCCCACGCCGTCCGGCACTACGGCGTCGAGGCGCTCGGGGTCACCCTGTCGCGGGAACAGGCGCAGTGGGCGCAGAAGAACATCGTCGCCCTCGGGCTGGCCGACCGCGCCGAGATCCGCCACCTCGACTACCGGGACGTCACCGAGACGGGGTTCGACGCGATCTCCTCGATCGGCCTCACCGAGCACATCGGCGCCCGCAACGTGCCGGGCTACTTCCGGTTCCTCGCGGAGAAGCTCAAGCCGCACGGCCGGCTGCTCAACCACTGCATCACCAACCCGGACTCGAGCGTCGCCCACCGGTCGCGCGGGTTCATCGACCGGTACGTCTTCCCGGACGGCGAGCTCGAGGCCCCCGGCGAGCTCATGACGGCCATGCACGACGCCGGGCTGGAGGTCCGCCACTCGGAGAACCTCCGCGAGCACTACGCGCTGACCCTGGCCGGCTGGTGCGCCAACCTCGACGAACACTGGGACGAAGCCGTCTCCGAGGCCGGTGCCGGGCGCAGCCGCGTGTGGGCGCTCTACCTGGCAGCTTGCCGGCTGGCCTTCGAACGCCGCGAGATCGAACTGCACCAGATCCTCGGGGTGCGGACCGACCGCGAGGGCGGGATGGGCATGCCGCTGCGCCCCGATTGGGGAGTTTGACCACCGGGGCTTGGCCGGGCGGGGGCGGTGATGGGATAATGGTCGCGAGACCGGGCGTCCGAACGGGGCGTCCAGGCTCACTACAAAGAGTAGGTATTGGTATGGCTCAGGGCAGTGTCAAGTGGTTCAACGGCGAAAAGGGCTTCGGCTTCATCGCCCAGGATGGCGGGGGCCCGGACGTGTTCGTCCACTACTCCGAGATCCAGGGCACCGGCTTCAAGTCCCTCGATGAGGGCCAGCGCGTGGAGTTCGAAATCGGCCAGGGCCAGAAGGGCCCGCAGGCCCAGCGCGTCAGCGTCATCTGAGCCACGAGGCACCGAAGGCCCTCGCCCCCCGGGGCGGGGGCCTTTCTCGTGCGCGCCCACACTGCGCGTTCACAACGATCGGGTAACCTTGGGGAGTCGAGAGCACCTCAGTACGCCGGCGTCCGGCCGGCCACACTCTCGCCTCCGGCTTCAGGGCCGATCGCCGGCAGGAGCGGCGACGCGCCCGGCCCTCTGATTGACCGCTGACCGCCCGGTGTTCACCCCCGGCCGTCCGCGCCCCGCGCGGCGAAGACTTCGAAACGAGAATCCATGACGACTTCCGCACCGGTGAGACCCACCCGTCCGGCTCCGAAACCCGTGCTCTCCGGCCGCCAGACGGTGGCCGAGCTGATCACCATCCGGACGTTCCTGCTGGTCCCGTTCCTCGCGCTCGCCGCGGCCGTCCCGGTGTTCTGGGGCTGGGGCGTCAGCTGGCTCGACCTCACCATCGGCGGAGCGTTCTTCGTGGTGTCGACCCTCGGCATCACCGTCGGCTACCACCGGTACTTCACCCACGGCGCGTTCCGCGCGAAGCGGGCGCTGCGGATCGCGCTGGCCATCGCCGGCGGTCTCGCCGCGCAGGGCCCGGTGATCGGCTGGGTCGCCGACCACCGCCGCCACCACGCCTTCTCCGACCGCGACGGCGACCCGCACTCGCCGTGGCTGTTCGGCACGTCCCCGGTCGCGCTGGCCCGCGGCTTCTGGCACGCCCACATGGGCTGGCTCTTCGGCCGGGACAAGACCAACGTCGACCGCTTCGCCCCCGACCTGGCGGCCGACCGCGACATGCGCGTCGTCGACCGGCTCTTCCCGCTGTGGGTCGTGCTGAGCCTGCTGCTCCCGCCGCTGCTCGGCGGCCTGATCACGCTGTCGTGGTGGGGCGCGCTGACCGCGTTCCTCTGGGCCGGCCTGGCCCGGATCTCGTTCCAGCACCACGTGACGTGGTCGGTGAACTCGGTCTGCCACATGATCGGCGAGCGCCCGTTCGCCAGCCGCGACCGGTCGGCGAACTTCTGGCCGCTGGCGATCCTGTCGATGGGCGAGTCCTGGCACAACACCCACCACGCGGACCCGACGTCGGCCCGCCACGGCGTGCTGCGCGGCCAGATCGACATCTCCGCGCGGGTGATCTGGGCGTTCGAGAAGCTGGGCTGGGCGTGGAACGTCCGCTGGCCCACCCCCAAGCGCCTGGCCGCGCTGGCCCGCTGACGAAAGCCCGCCGAAAGTCCTTGCCCCCGCGGGCCGTGCCGGGCGACCTTGGCCCGATGGACGCGGTGGCGCTGACCTTCGACGACGGCCCGTACCCCTCGACGACGCCGGCGCTGCTGGCCGCGCTCGACGGCGTGCGGGCCACGTTCTTCCTGTGGGGCGAGCACGCCGCCGAGCACCCGGCGCTGGTCCGGGACATCGCGGCCGCCGGCCACGTGATCGGCAACCACACGTGGACGCACCCGCACCTGACCGGGTTGAGCGCCGAGGCCCGCGACCAGGAGGTCCGGCGGACGCAGGACCTCCTGGTTTCGCTGACCGGGGTGCGCCCGGTGCTGTTCCGGCCGCCCTACGGCGACACGGATCCCTCGGTGGCGCGGACCGCCGCCGGCCACGGGCTGACCGAGGTCCTGTGGACCGTCGACACCCGCGACTGGGCCGGCGCCTGCGCGGACGAGATCGTCGCGGCGGCGGACCGCGTCGAGCCGGGCGGCGTCGTGCTGCTGCACGAAGGCCGCCCGGCCACCGTGGCGGCGGTGCCGCGGATCCGGGCGGCGCTCGCCACCCGCGGCCTGCGGCCGGGACTCACCAGGGGTTGATCCGCAGGTACGCCGGCTTCGGCCGCAGGTTCTCGTCGAACAGGCAGGCCGCCCCTTCGCCGGGGAAGACGGCCGGCACCCACGAATGCCGGTCGGTGAAGCCCCACGTCGTGAACTCGACGCAGCGCCGGACCGCCTGGCAGCCGTCCCAGAGCCGGTCGAAGTAACTCGCCTGCGTGTCCAGCTTCGCCGCGTCGGGCGGGGTCGGGATCCGGACGTCGGCCTCGGTGACCGCGACGTCCACGCCGAGCTTCGTCAGGCGCGTCAGGTTCTCGCGGTACTGGTCCGGGAAGCCGTACTGGATCGACAGGTGCGCCTGGACCCCGACGCCGCCGATCGGGACGCCCTGCCGCCGGAGCGTCTTCACGAGGTCGTACACCGCGTCGCTCTTCGGGTTGATCCCTTCGATGTTGTAGTCGTTGATGTAGAGCGTCGCCGACGGGTCGGCCGCGTGCGCCCAGCGGAAGACGTCCGCGACGAAGCCGTCGCCGAGCTTCTGCCGGAAGACGGTGTCGCGGCGCGTGCCGTCCTCGTTGAAGATCTCGTTGACGACGTCCCAGGCGCGGATCTTCCCCTTGTACCGCTTGACTTCCGTGGTGATGTGGTCGTGCAGGACGCGGCGCAGCTCGTCGGCGGGCAGCGCGGCGACCCAGTCCGGCAGCTGGGAGTGCCAGACCAGCGTGTGGCCGCGGACGGTCTTGTGGGTCGCCTGCGCGTACCGGACGATCGCGTCGGCGCCCGACCAGTCGTACTGCCCGCGAACGGCTTCGACGGTCCCCCATTTCATCTCGTTCTCGGGCGTCACGTTGTCGAATTCACGGGTGAGCACGGCCCGGTAGTCGGGTTCGTTCGCCAGGTACGCGGCCGCCACGGCACTGCCGACGTACTTGTGGGTGATGTTTTTCAGCGGAACCGACGCCGAAGCCGCGGGCGCCTGCCACACGGCAATGCCCGCGACGATCGCGGCCGTCATCAGCGCGCGTTTAATCGGAATTCTTTTCGTCATGGCTTTCCCTTCGTTCTCCGAAAGTTTCGAGGTATGTCAAACCGGGTTTCGATGACCTAGAATCTCCTCCATGACAACGAAGTCCGACGATCCCGAGCCCCTCCCGTCCCGGGTCACCATCGCCCGGATCGCGGCCGAAACCGGGGTTTCCGTCCCGACCGTTTCGAAAGTGCTCAACGGCCGTCCCGACGTCGCCGAAAGCACCCGTGCGCGAGTGGAAGCCGTCATCGAGAAATACGGTTACCGCCGCCGGGCCGACGAACGGTCCCGCCGTTCCCGGTTGCTGGAACTGATGTTCCACGAACTCGAAAGCACGTGGGCGCTGGAAATCATCCGCGGGGTCGAGTACGTCGCCCGCGAAAACGGAATGGCGGTCGTGCTGGCGGAATCGTCGGGCCGGCACACGCCCGGCCAGAGCTGGCTGGAAAGCGTGCTCGCGCGGCGGCCGGTCGGCATCGTTTCGGTGTGCTCCGACTTCACCGGCGGGCAGCTGGCGAAGCTGCGGGCCCGCGACATCCCGCTGGTCGTGGTCGACCCGGCCGGCGCGCCGGGGCCGGAGACGCCCTCGATCGGGGCCACGAACTGGCAGGGCGGCCTGACCGCGACCCGGCACCTGGTGGAGCTGGGGCACCGGCGGATCGCGATGATCGGGGGTCCGGACGGGGTGCTGTGCAGCCGGGCTCGGATCGACGGCTACCGAACGGCGTTGGAGACGGCCGGGCTGGCGTTCGACCCGGCGCTGGTCCGCCGAGGCGACTTCCACGTCCGGTCGGGGTACCGGGAGCTGGCGTCATTGCTGACCCTCCCCGACCGCCCGACGGCGGTGTTCGCGGGCAGCGACCTGCAGGCCCTGGGGGTGTACGAGGCAGCGCGCGACGCGGGGCTGCGCATCCCGGACGACCTGAGCGTGGTCGGTTTCGACGACCTGCCGGTGGCCCGCTGGCTGACCCCGGAGCTGACGACGATCCGCCAGCCCCTGCAGGAGATGGCGGCGGCCGGCGCCCGCCTGGCGATCTCCCTGGCGCGGGGAACGCACCCGGAGAGCCACCGGCTGGAGCTGGCGACGAGCCTGGTGGTCCGGCAGAGCACGGCGGCACCGGCGCACCAGGTGCTGACGGTCGGCCGGGCTTGAGCAGCCGGCGCGGCGCGGGCCCGGCGGTCGTTGACGGACTTCCGGGCGCCGGCGCCTCGCGAAGTCCGGGCGCCCGCGGACTTCCGGGCGCCGGAATTGTCGGTGCCCACCGGTAGAGTGGAAAACGGGGGGCGCCCCCGGCGGGTGGCCGCGCTGCGGGCCTTCGAGCCAGCCCGGCCCCGAGCGGCGCCGGCTCGCCCCGCGAACTCCGGCACCAGCCCCACACACTCGGGCCACGCTGGCCGCCCCACGAACTCCGGCACCGGCCCCGCGCACTCGGGCCATCCCAGCCGCCCCGCTCATCCCGGCCACCGCAGGCTTTCCGGTGGCCCCAGGTAGCTCGGCCGCAGGCCACCGGTGTCGATCACCAGCTTGCGGACCACCACCGCCGGGTCCACCATCCACACCTTCAGCACGTGCGGTCCCGCCGCAGCCACCTCGTGCCGGGTCGACGTCAGGTTCACGTTGTCCGACGTCGTCCGCTCCCACTGGCGGTTCATGGTCATGTCGTCCGCGCCCGTGGCCTTCGTGATGTTCACGAGCTGCGGTTCGGCGTCGTCGAACGAGACCGCGTAGCGCAGACCGTCCCCCGGCAACACGTTGCTGCGCGGCGAAAGGTACGCCCACACCGTCACCGGCCCCGCCGTCACCAGCGTCATCCGGTACTCCAGCCGCGGCCCCGCCCCCGCCGCCCGGCTCGCCGCTGTGACCGGGAACGGGGTCATCCCCAGGTCCGGGACCGCCCGCCACGCGACCGGCCCGGCCGCGACGTTCGCGCTGCAGTGCGCGGCTTCCATCGACGCGTACCCGCCCGCCTCGACGAACCCGCGCCGCCACGGCGCCGGCAGGTCCTCGTGCCGCACGACCGCGTCGACCACCACCGACTGCCCCGCGCCCGAGACCGTGATCGGCACCGTCGTGGTGCCCTTCGGCGCCCGGCTCCAGTCGATCCGCACGGTCATCCGCAGCTCCTCCTCCACCCGGCCGCCGCGCGGCTCGACCCGGACCCACGGCACCCCGTCGACGGAGACATCGCACCGGAACGGCGTCCGCCCGCGGTTGAAGACGTCGATGTACTGCGCCGGCGCGCTCTGGAACGGGCTGAACTCCGGAAGCACCGGACGTCCCGCGGCGCCCGGCCACGCCTCGGCGGACCCGTCGACGGCGACGCCCAGCGACGCGGCCGTGGGCAGGTCGAGCCGCCGCACCGCCGGGAAGATGACGTCCGGCAGCGCGACGTTGTTCAGCTCCGGCTGCTGCCACGGCGCGTTCGGGCCGTAGCGGGCGACGTCGCCGTAGTCGATGTGCGGCTGGGTCTGGAACCCCTTCCACTTGCCGCCCGCGATGCCGGTGTTGTACTTCTCCGCGAGCGCGAGGTCGTCGGCGAACCGGGCCTCGGTGACGGCGGCCAGGCCGTTCGCCGAGGCACGTCCCTGTGCCGCGTACAGCAGATTCGTGAACTCGGCGCGTCGCAACGCGTAGAGGTTCGCCGTCGCCGTGACCTCGTAGCCCACCAGTTCGTAGAACGCGTCCCGGTGGGGAGCGGGCACCCGCGCGGAGATCCGGGTCGTCCGCGCCGCGAGGTCCTGCCACTCCTCGGTGACGCGGTCCAGCTCCCGGTAGTCGACCAAGCTGAACGGCGTCATCCGGTCGTCGTAGGTGATCACCCCGGCGCCGTCCACCGTGATCCGCCGGTTCAGCAGCTCCGACTTGCGACGCGACTGCAGCCGCCCGTAGTCGTGCAGCACCGACGCGATGTCCGACGCCAAGGCGGAACCGAAGTTCTCCGCGGCGAACGTACGCTCCCATGTGGACAGTCGTTCGACGGGCCACGCAGCGGGATCCCACGCGTAGTCGAGGAAGAACTGCAACGGCAGCTCGTTGCCCTTCATGTCGCCGACGTTGGCGACCCACAGCCGGTCGTTCCCGTACGAGGTGGCTTGGTGCAGCTGCTCCCACGTGTTCGCCAGCAGCGCGGTGTCGACCCACTTGTAGTTGCGGCCGCCGCCGACGTAGTCGAAGTGGTAGTACAGCCCGTACCCGCCGGGGTGCGGCGGCAGCGAGAGGTCCGGGTGCTTGCGGATGTTGCCCCAGTTGTCGTCGGTGAACACGACGATGACGTCGTCGGGCGGGCGGAGCCCCTGGGCCCAGTACCGCTGGACCTCCTTGTACAGCGTCCACACCTGCGGGACGTCGGTGCTCAGCTCGCGCGCGAGGATGTCCCGCTCCGCCGCGATGATCTCCCGCATCAGCTCGATGCCGTCGCCGTCGGGCAGGCTGACGTCGCCGTTGCCGCGCATGCCGAGGGTGACGACGCCCTCGAACTCCTCGCGGGCCATCCGGCGGATGCCGTCGGTCCAGTAGGCCTTGATGGCGTCGCCGTTGCGGCGGAAGCTCCACTCCCCCGTGCCGCCGTACGGGTCGTGGCCCGGCGTCACGATCGTCCCCGAGGAGTCGCGGACCGCGGGGACCGCGTGCCGGTTCCACTCCTCGATGCCGCGCATCATCGGCGCCTCGTGCGAGGTGCCCATCACGACGCCGTACTCCTTGGCCGTGGCGTGGTTGAGCGGGTCGTCCTCGGCGAACGCGCGGCCCCAGACCGCCGGCCACAGGTAGTTGGCCCGCAGCCGCAGCATCGTCTCGAAGATCTTGGCGAAGAAGAGGTGGTTGAAGCCGTTCGGGAAGCCCGGCGCCTTCCCCGGCCCGAAGAACGCCGGGGCCCAGGTGCCGAGCGCCGGGTTCTCGTCGTTGATGAAGAACCCGCGGTACTTCACGTGCGGCGTCCCCAGGCTGAACCGCTCCCCCGGCAGGTGCAGCTCCGGGGTCCGGGCGGGCGGGACGTCGGCCCACCAGTACCACGGCGAGACGCCGATGCGCCGTGAGATCTCGTAGACGCCGTAGATGACGCCCCGCTGGTCGCTGCCGGTGAGCACGAGCCGGCCGTCGACCACCTGGCTCAGCGACGTCTCCCACTTGCCGGCGATCCCCCGGACGTCCAGACGGCCGGCGGCGACCAGCGAGTCGACCAGGGGGCTGTGGCCGAGGGTGCCCACGAGCACGACCGGCCCGTCCGCGGGAGCGACGTCGAACGCGACCGCGGGCCGGACGCCCGTGACGCGTTCGACGTCGGCGGCGAGGTCTCCCACGACTCGCCGCACCCCCGGCTCGTCCCCGGAGCTCACGACGATCGTCGCGGCCTTTCCCCGCGACACCATCGGAAATCCGGATCCGGCTTCGGCCAGCCCGGGCAGGACCGCCGAGCCGGCTCCGGCCAGCGCGAGCAACTGCAAGAAGGCACGACGGTGGACCTCGGACGGCACGGGAGACCTCCTGAGTCAGCCCTTCACGGATCCGGTCAGCCCGCCGACGATGCGCCGTTCGGCGAGCACGAAGAACGCGAGTGCCGGGATCATCGACAGCGCGGTGAACGCGAGCACCCGGGCGGTGTCCTGCGAGTACTGGGACTGGAACGTGGCGACGCCGAGCGGGAGCGTGAAGTGCGCGGAGTCGTTGAACACGAGCAGGGGCAACAGGTAGGCGTTCCAGCTGGTGACGAAGGCGAGCACGGCGACCGTGGTCAGCGCCGGCGTCGACAGCGGCAGCAGGATGCGCCAGAAAAACCCCAGCCGGCTCGCGCCGTCGAGCACCGCGGCGTCTTCGAGCTCGCCGGGGATGGCGTGCATGAACGGGCGGAGGATCACGATCGTCACCGGCAGCGAGAACGCCGCCTCCGGGATCGCCACGCCCCAGAAGCTCTCGAGCATGCCCAGCTGGCGCAGCCACAGGTACAGCGGCAGCGTCGCCACGGTCAGCGGGAAGAGCAGGCCGAGGGTGAACAGCGTGTATAAGCCTTCCCGGCCCTTGAACTGGTACCGCGACAGCGCGTACCCGGCCATCGAGCCCAGGCCGACGGCGACCCCGGTCGCGATCACGGCGACCAGCGCGCTGTTACCGAGGAACGTCCAGAACGCGCTCGAGCCGAGGACCGAGGCGTAGTTGTCCGTGATCCACGGGCCGGGCAGCCCGGCCGGGTCGTTGTTGATCTGGGCGTTGCTGCGGAACCCGCCGAGCACGACGAACAGCAGCGGCACGACGGTCACCCCGAGCACGACGATCGCCGCGAGGTAGCCCGCCGACAGGCCCAACCGGCGTGACCGCATCAGCCCACCATCCTCGTCAGCGCGCCCTGGGTGTCGCGGCGGAGCGCGAAGCGCTGGTACAGCAGGGCGAACACGAAGCAGATGACGAACAGGATCACCGCCACCGCGGAGCCGAACCCGAATTCGTAGCGCTTGAAGCCGTGGTCGACCAGGTAGGTCGCCATCGTCGTCGACGCGTTCGCCGGGCCGCCGAGCGTCATGATCCAGACGACGTCGAACAGCTGGAGCGAGCCGATGACCGACAGGAAGACCCAGATCCGGATGGTCGGCCCGAGCAGCGGGAGCACGACGTGCCGGGTGGTCTGCCAGGCCGAAGCGCCGTCGAGCGCGGCGGCTTCGCGCAGCTCGGCCGGCACGCCTTGCAGACCGGCCAGCAGCAGGATGATGCCGAAGCCGATGTACTTCCAGGTGATCACCGCGAACAGCGTGTAGAGCACGATGCCCGGGTCGGCCAGCCAGTTGTGGATCAGGCCGCCGAGCCCGGCGCCCTTGAGCACCTGGTCGGCGAACCCGTTGGGCTGCAGCATCAGCACCCAGATCACCGCGGTGATCGCCTCCGAAAGCACGTACGGCGCGAACACCAGCGCGCGCAGCACCGCCCGGCCCTTCAGCTTCCGGTTGAGCAGCATCGCCAGCCCGATCGACAGCGGCAGCTGCACCACGATCGACAGCCCCGCGATGATCAGGTTATGCACGATGGCGCTCTGGAACACCGACCCGCTGAAGGCGTCGGCGTAGTTGTTTAAGCCGATGAAGTCGTCGAGCGGGCCGAAGCCGTTCCACTTGAACAGGCTGTAGAACGCGGCGATCCCGATCGGCACCAGGACGAACCCCGCGAACAGCAGCAGGGCGGGCCCGAGCAGGAGCGCCAGCTCGAGCCGTTTGCGCAGGCTCGGACGTTTCTTGCGGGCGCGGACCGCCGGTGCGGACGGCTGCCGCGCCGTCCGCACCGGGGTCGTCGCCGTGGTCACTTGTTGCCCGCCGCGGCCTGGTTGACGGCCGTCACGATGCCTTCGGGGGTGCCCTGCCCGGCGAACATGTTGGCCACCGCGTCGTTCAGCGCGGCGCCGACCGCGGTCGGGAACGCCCGGTCGAAGTACATCTGCAGGTACGGCGACTTCGTGCCGTAGTCGTAGACGGCCCGCAGCGTGTCGGTCTTCAGCGACTTCGCGGCCACGGTGTTGACGGGCAGGCCGGCCCCCTGCGCGGCGAGCTGCGTCTGCACCGGCTCGCTTCCCAGGTACTGCAGGAAGTCCGCGCACGCCTTCGACGCGCGGGTGGTGCAGGCGAAACCGTCGCCGCCGCCGAGCACGGCCGCCGGATCGCCCTGACCGCCCGCCACGGACGGGAACGGGAACCAGCCGACCTTCGAGTCCAGCTGCTTGTCCTCGGTCAGCGCCGACATCGTGCCGGGTTCCCAGTCGCCCTGCAGTTCCATCGCGGCCTTGCCGTTGGCGACGAGGCCGGCGGAGCTGCCCGCACCCTGTTGGGCCGGCGTGCCGGCGAAGCCGGTCTGGAAGGGCTGCGTGGCCAGGAAGCTCTTCAGGTCCTGCCCGGCCTTGGTCCAGCACGGGTCTTCGAGCTTGACCGCCTTCACCGACTGCTTGAGCGTGTCGACCGAGCATTCGCGGATGGCGAAGTAGTTGAAGTAGAAGGCGTCCGGCCAGCGGTCCTTGCCGCCGACGGAGATCGGCGCGATGTTCTTGGCCTTCAGCTGCGTGACGGCGGCGTTCAGCTCGTCCATCGTCTTCGGCGGGGTGGTGATCCCCGCCTGCTGGAAGAGGTCCTTGCGGTACCAGAAGCCGACGAAGTGCTGTTCGAACGGCACGCCGTACTGCTTGCCGTCGACTTGCCAGTTCTCGCCGAACTTGCCGGTGGTCTGCGTGATCCACGACTTCGTGGCGTCGGTGATGTCGGCGACCTTGCCCGAGGTGATCTGCGAAGCCAGGTCACCGGCGCCCCAGGACTGGTAGACGTCCGGCGGCTCGGCCCCCTGCAGCGCGAGCGGGACCTTGGTGGGGAAGTCCTCGTTCTGCAGCGGCTGCGCCTTGATCGTGACGTCTGGGTGCGCTTGGTGGTAGTCGGTGACGACCTTCTCCCAGATCGACTTGATCGGGTCGGTCGTGCCGTTGTGCCACCAGGTGAGGGTGACCGGACCGCTCGGCTGCGCGGGCGTTTCGGTCCCGCCGCTGCACGCCGAAAGCGCGAGCGGGACGACGGCCGCCAGGGCGGCGAGAACGGGGATCCGGCGTTTGACAGACATCGTGGGTCCACTCCTGACGACTTCGGCCGAGTTGGACGGGGCGCGACTGCGCCCGGGTTGGCGAAGAGTCTGCTCCCGGGTAAATCGGATGTCAATCGTTGTCGATAACGTTTTCCATGGTTAGTCTGAGCCGATGCAGCCCAGTTCCAGGGTGACCATCCGTGACGTCGCGGCCCGGGCCGGCGTCTCGGTGGCCACGGTGTCCAAAGTGATCAACGAGCGCTACGGCGTCTCCGCCGCGACGCTCGCGAAGGTCCGCGCGGTGATCGAAGAACTCGGCTACGAGGCGAGCCTCGTGGCGCAGAGCCTGAGAAACCACCGGACCAACGTGATCGGGATCCTGGTCGCCGACCTCGAACCGTTCTCCACCGAGCTGCTCAAGGGGGCCGCGGACGCCATCCGCGGCAGCGGGTTCGAGCTCGTCGTCTACTCCGCGGGCGGGCGCACCGGTGACCCGCAGGGCTGGGAAAAGCGGTACCTGTCCCGGCTTTCCGGCACCCTCGTCGACGGTGCCGTGCTGGTGACGCCGGCGGTTTCGCTCGAGGCCGTCCCCGGCACGCCGGTCGTCGCGGTCGACCCGCACACCGGGCCGTCGCACCTGCCCACGATCGACTCCGACAACCTGCGCGGCGCGCAGCTGGCCACCGAGCACCTCCTGGACCTGGGCCACCGGCGGATCGCGTTCCTCTCCGGCCGGCCGGACCTCGAATCGGCGTCGCTGCGCAAGGCGGGTTACCTGCGTGCCCTGGAAGCCGCGGGCGTGCCGGCCGACGAGAGCCTGATCCGGATCGGCGCGTACGACCCGGAAGTCTCCGCCGCCTCGGCCCACGACCTGCTCACCGGCCCGGACCGCCCGACGGCGGTGTTCGCCGCGAACGACATCTCCGCCATCGCGACCGTCGGCGCGGCCCGCGAGCTGGGTCTTTCGGTGCCCGAAGACCTGTCCGTGGTCGGCTTCGACAACGTCCCCGAGTCCGCGCTCTGCAGCCCGCCACTGACCACAGTGGACCAGCCGATCCGCGAGATGGGCCACCGGGCGATCAGCATGCTCATCGCGCTGATCAACGGCGACGAGGTCGGGCGCACGCACGTCACCCTCGACACCGGCCTGGTGGTGCGCAGCTCGACCCGGGCCCTCTCCTGATCTCCTCTCCCACCCGACGAAGGGCGGAAAAGCCTTGACCACGCAGCCCACCACGGCTCCCGAGCCGTGGCGTGACCCCGCGGCCGACGCGAGCGAGCGAGTCCGCGCCCTGCTGGACCGGATGACCCTGCGCGAAAAGCTCGGCCAGCTCTACGGCATCTGGGTCGGCATCGACTCCGGCGGCGAGGTGGCGCCGCACCAGCACGACTTCGACGACCCGGCGGTCGACTTCGACGACCTGGTCCGCCACGGCATCGGGCAGCTGACCCGCGTCTTCGGGACCCGGCCGGTCGACCCGGTGATCGGCGCGCGCAGCCTCGCGCGCACGCAGCGGCAGATCGTTTCGAGCAACCGGTTCGGCATCCCCGCCGTCGTGCACGAGGAATGCCTCACCGGGCTGGCCGCGTGGCAGGCGACGATCTACCCGGCCCCGCTGTCGTGGGGCGCGACCTTCGACCCGGACCTGGTGCGCCGGATGGCCGCGCGCATCGGGGCGACGATGCGCGGGCTTGGCGTGCACCAGGGACTGGCGCCGGTCCTCGACGTCGCCCGCGACCTGCGCTGGGGCCGGGTCGAGGAGACCATCGGCGAAGACCCGTACCTGGTCGGCGCGATCGGCAGCGCGTACGTCGCCGGGCTCGAATCGGCCGGCGTGATCGCCACGCTCAAGCACTTCGTCGGCTACTCGGCTTCGCGCGCCGGGCGCAACCTCGCCCCGGTTTCGGCCGGCCCGCGGGAGGTCGCGGACGTCCTGCTCCCGCCCTTCGAGCTGGCGCTGCGCGCCGGCGCCAGGTCGGTGATGAGCGCCTACAACGACACCGACGGCGTGCCGGCCGCCGCCGACACGACGCTGCTGACGGGCCTGCTGCGGGACACCTACGGCTTCACCGGCACGGTCGTCGCCGACTACTTCGGCGTGGCGTTCCTGCACCGGCTGCACGGCGTCGCGGCCGACCGGGCCGACGCGGCCGGGCAGGCGCTGACCGCCGGCATCGACGTGGAACTGCCCACCATGGACTGCTACGGCGAGCCGCTGCTCGCCGCGGTGGAAGGGGGCGCGGTCGACGCCGCCGCCGTCGACCGCGCCCTCGAGCGCGTGCTGCGCCAGAAGTGCGAACTGGGGCTGCTCGACGCGGACTGGGCGCCCGAAGTGCCCGAGGAGATCGACCTCGACGACGCCGCGTCGCGATCGATCGCCCGCGAGGTGGCCGAGAAGTCCATTGTGCTGCTGCACAACGACGGGACGCTGCCGCTCTCCCCCGGCGCGTCGATCGCCGTGGTGGGGCCGCGTGCCGACGCGCCCGGTGCGATGCTCGGTTGCTACTCCTTCCCGCTGCACGTCGGCGTCCACCACCCGGACGTCCCGTTCGGCGTCTCGGTGCCGACGGTCGTCGAGGCGCTGCAGGAGTCCTTCGAGGTGACCTACGCGCTGGGCTGCCCGGTCACCGGTGGTGACGACGACGGGATCGCCGAGGCCGTGGCGGCGTGCGCTTCCGCGTCCGTGTGCGTGGCGGTGCTGGGCGACCTGGCCGGGTTGTTCGGCGGCGGGACGTCCGGCGAGGGCTGCGACGCCGCCGACCTTCGGCTGCCGGGGCGCCAGGAGGAGCTCCTGGAAGCCTTGCTCGCCACGGGGAAACCGGTCGTGGTGGTGCTGCTGTCGGGACGGCCGTACGAGCTTTCGCAGCAGATCGACCGGCTGGCCGCGGTCGTCTGCGGGTTCTACCCCGGCGAGGAAGGCGGCCCGGCGCTGGCCGGTGTCCTCAGTGGACGGATCAACCCGTCCGGGCGGCTGCCGGTGAGCTTCCCGGCGGCCGGCGCGAGCCAGCCGTCGACGTACCTCGCCGCGCCGCTCGCTCGCCGCAGCGAGGTGAGCACGGTCGACCCCACGCCGTTGTTCCCGTTCGGGCACGGGCTTTCCTACACGCCGGTGACCTGGACCGACGTGAGCGCGACGGGCTCGCTGTGGCCGACCGACGGCGTGTGCCGGGTGCGGGTGACCCTGCGCAACGACCACGCGCGGACGTCGTCCGAGGTGGTCCAGGTGTACCTGCACGACCCGGTCGCGGAGGTCGCCCGGCCCGAGCGCCAGCTGATCGCGGCCCGCCGGGTCGCGGTCGAGCCGGGGGCGACGGTGGTGGTGGACATCGGGCTGCACGCGGACCTGACGTCCTACACCGGCCGGGCGGGCCGTCGCCTGGTCGAGCCGGGCGACGTCGAGCTGCGGGTGGGGACGTCGAGCGACCGGATCGTCGCGACCCTGCACTGCACGCTCACCGGCGACCGGCGTTACGTGGGGGCCGAGCGGGTGATGACGCCGGAGTTCGGGTCGTGAAGCGCACGCTCGCCGTGCTCTGCCTCGCGGTCCTGACCGCGCTGTTCGTGGGGGCGTCGGGCCACCCCCGGCGTCGCACTGGGTGGCGACCTGGACGTCGATGCCGCAGCTGACGGAGCCGTCGAACATGCCGCCGGCGCCGTTCACGGGCACCGACCGGGTGCTGGACAACGCTTCCCTGCGGCAGACGGCGCACGTTTCCGTCGGCGGACCGCGGATCCGGCTGCGGTTTTCGAACGCCTTCGGCGGTTCCGCGCTGCCGCTCACCGCGGTTTCGGTGGCCCGGCCGGTTTCCGGCGCCGCCGGGGTTTCCGCGGTGGTCCTGGGCAGCGTCGTCCCGGTGACGTTCCACGGCAAGCCGTCGACGACGGTGCCGATGGGCGCGCAGGTGGTGTCCGATCCGCTGCCGTTCCCGGTGCGCCCGTTCGAGAACATCGCGGTGACGATGTACCTGGCGCACGGCCAGGCGTCCCTGTCGATCACTTCGCACCCGGGCTCCCGCACGACGTCCTACCTGATGGCGGGCGACCAGGTGGCCGCGCCCGACCTCCCGGGCGCGACGCCCGTCGACCACTGGTACTTCCTGAGCGGCATCGAGGTGCTGTCCCCGGCGTCGGCGGTGGCGGTGATCGGGGACTCGCTGTCGGACGGCCGCGGCTCGACGACCAACGGCAACGACCGCTGGCCGGACGTGCTGGCTTCACGGACCCCGGCTGCCGTGGTGAACCAGGCCGCGGGCGGCAACCGCGTGCTGCAGGACGGCTTGGGCCCGAACGTCCTGGCCCGCCTGGACCGCGACTTGCTGGCGACGAGCGGCGTGTCGTGGGCGATCGTCTTCGAAGGCGTCAACGACATCGGCACGGCCACCCCCGACGCGGCCGCTTCTACGGCTTCGGACCTGATCGACGCGTACGACCAGATCCTGACGCGCGCCCACGCGGCGGGGATCCAGGTGTACGGCGCGACATTGACGCCGTTCGGCGGCAACACGGGCTACGACTCGCCGGAACGAGAAGCGGCACGGAGCACGGTGAACGCGTGGATCCGCGGCCATTTCGACGCGGTCCTGGACTTCGACCGAGTGGCCCGCGACCCGGCGGTGCCGACCCGCCTGCTGCCCGCCTACGACGTCGGCGACCACCTGCACCTCAACCCGGCGGGGTACCGGGCCCTCGGTTCCAGCATTCCGCTCGGTCTATTCCGGACGGGGTGAAGGAATTGTCCAGGATGGGGAAAGTGGACAATTCCTGGACGCCATTCCCGGGCCGCGATCACGGACCGGCGAACCCGGCCTGACGCAGGGTGATCAGTGGTCCAGTCAACGGGGTATCCGTTGGGACACAAGCGAGTCTCGAAGCTCGGGTCCCGGTGACGTGGATCACGAGCGTGCCCCTATCATGTCGCCGTCTGCTCGTCCCCCATCCGCAGTCGACGATCCCGAAAAGGGGAAATCATGTCCGACGTCATCAACAGCATCTTCGGTCGCGCCCAGAACGAAACGCCCAGTTCAGAGAGCTACGAGTACGGCACCACCGCCGCGGACACCGTGGACGCCGTGGAGACCGCGGACGCCGACGCGACGGAGCCCGAGACCTCCGAGCCGGCCGAGGACACCGCCGAGGTCGAGGTCGAGGACGACGCCGCCGAAGCCGAGGATGACGAGGACGCTGTCTCCGAAGAGGACAGCGCCGAGGAGACCGAAGAAGCCGCGGAGCCCGAGCAGGACACCGAGGAAGCGGTTTCGGACGAGGCCGAAGCGCCGGTCGTCGTCGAGGAAGAAGCGGAAGCGCCGGTCGCCGTCGCGGACGCGACCGAAGAAGCCGCGCGGCCCGCGGCGGGCAGCCGCGGCAGCACGACGGTGGCCGACGGCGTGGTCAGCAAGATCGTCATCCGGGTCGCCCGCGCGGCGGAGGGTGTGCACGAACTCGACGAGGCGGGCACGTCGGTGGAGGTGGACGGCGAGGTCGCGACGATCGCCGTCACCCTGGTCGTCGAGTTCGGCCGCGCGGTCAAGACCCTCGCGGAGCAGATCCGCGTCCAGGTGGTCGAAGCGGTCGAGGAGTACCTCGGCCTCGAGGTCGCGTCGGTGGACGTCCACGTGGCCGACATCCACTTCCCCGAAGCCGGCTGACGCACCGCCCGGTCCCGGACACCCGGGACCGGGCACCGCTCAGCGGCGCACGGTGTAGCGCAGGTGGAGGACGTCGCGATCGGTGAGCTGCCGCACGAGCTCCAGCTCGACCGGCGAGCCCTCCCCGAACAACCGGCGGCCGCCGCCGAGCAGCACCGGGACGACGTGCAGCTCGATCTCGTCCAGCAGACCCGCCTTCAGCAACGCCTGCGCGGCACCGGCGCCGTGCACCAGGACGGCGCGGCCGCCCGCCGCCGAGCGCGCTTCTTCCGCGCACGCCACCACATCCGTGTAGAACCGCGCGCACCCGGGCGGTGTGTCGGACGGGTCGACGTGGTGGGTCAGCACGTGGATCGGGACACCGTCGTGGTGGTCGCCACCCCAGCGGCCGGCCAGTTCGAAGGTCCGCCGCCCGGAGATCACCGCCCCGGTAGCCGTAGCCTCGGCGACGACCTGCGCGCTCGGCCCGTCGCCGTGCCGGTCATCCAGCCAGTCGAACAACCGAAAACCCCCGCGCCCCATCTCCTGCCCCGGCCGGTCATCCGGCCCGGTCACGAAACCATCGAGCGACGTGGTCATGTAGAGCCTGATCGGTCCGGTCATCGCGGACTCCCTCCTGAAGTGGGCTACACCGGTACGTCGAACGACGTGCGGCCGGATCGACAGGCTGGGCAGCACATACTCGGGCGCTACTCCCGCTCGTCGCGCGCCCGGGAGATCACCTCCTCCAGCCTCAGGGGACTCGCCGGGTGGTGGGACAGGCACAGCGGGGTCGCCACCTGGCGGAACCCGAACGCCTCCCCCGCCACGTAGAACTGCGCGCGTTCCAAGCGGGAGATGTCCGCGACCGGGCTCCCCTTCGCCCGGGCCAGTTCGTTCGCCGCCGCGATCTGTGCCGGGCTGTTGAGGCGGCCGAAGAACTGCGTCATCGCGTTGCCGACCACCTGGTTGTGCAGCCCCTTCGGTGCCTGGGTGGCGAACAGCAGGCCCAGACCGTACTTGCGCGCCTGCGACGCCAGGACGATCGTACTGCGCGTACTCGCCGTCAGGCTGCCGGACGAGGCCATCGTCTGGGCTTCGTCCATCACGAACAGCGCGCCCAGCGGCCGGTCGCCCGCCGGGTTGCGCTTGATCCAGGCGAACAGCTCCATCTGCAGCTGGTTGACGAAGTTCTGCCGCTGCTCCTCCGCCTGCAGCCCGACGAAGCTGATCACCGACACTCGCGCCCGCTTGCCGGGCGCCGGGGTGAGCAGCGCGCCCGGGTCCACCGGCTCGCCGCCGCCCGCGAAGAGCGGGTCGTTGACCATCGCCGCCTTCAGCACCTCGGCCAGGCCGGCCGCGATGCGCGGGGCGTCGTTGAGGTTGCTGACGTCCTCGGGCAGCTCGGTCAGCAGCTCGATCAGCTCCGGCAGGCTGCGCGACCCGGTCCGCGCGTGCCGGACGACGGCTTGGCGCAGCACGGCGAGCCCGATGTTCGTCTTGGCGGTGCTGCCGGTCAGCCGCGCTTGCGGCGCGAGCGTCGCGACGGCCACCTCGACGGCGGCGGCGAACTCGTCGGAGTCGTCGAGAACGCCGGCGAAGTCCGGTAGCGGCTGGAAGGCGAGCGGCCGCCCGGTGGCCCGCCCGGGCGTCCAGACGACGACGTCGGTCTCGGCGAGGTACCGCTTCGCCAGCTGGGCGTCGTCGGGCCCCCACGCGTCGGGCGGGGCGGGCCAGGGATCGCCGAGGCGGGCGAGGTCGTTGTTCGGATCGAGGACGATCGCGGAGACCCCGAGCAGGGCGCACTCCTCCACGATCCGCCGCAGCAGCACGGTTTTCCCGGAACCGGACCCGGCGAAGACGGCGGCGTGCTTGCGAAGGGCGGAGAGTTCGATCCGGACGGGTTCCCCGGACCCGACGACGGTCCCGAGGGTGATCTCCCCGTCAGCCGGCGGAGGGTGCGTCTCCTCGGCGAGCTGCCCCGACGGCTTCTCCGGCAGGACGGCGGACAGCAGCTCGGACCGGCTCGCCGGGCGACGGTCGATCAGCCACTCGTGGAGTTCACGGCCACCGTTGCCGAGCATCTTCTGCAAGGCCCAGAAGGTCTTCACGTCGGCGTCGGAGAGGCGGATCGTCTTCCCGCCCGCGGCCGTGAACTTCGCGACCTCTTCGCGGGTCTTGGCGCCGCGGCCCCAGGCCTCCCGCAGGATCACGAGGTGCCGGTTGTCCGCTCCCTGCAGCTGCCCCGCCGCGGACCGGGCCTTCCGGAACCGGCTCAGCGCGGCCCGGGGGTCGCGGGCGGCGATCACCCGGAACACCCAGTGCTCCTGGAGATCCGCTTTCTCCTCCAGGGTCCGGGTGAGCCAGGCGTGCACTTCGCTCCGGCCGTTCTGGCGCTCGCACGACCACTCCATGTCGTCGTCGCCGACTTCGGTGACCCAGCACCGCAGCGCCGCGGAGAGCAGGTCGGGCATCACCTTGTCCACGGTCTTCTCGGCGAGCAGCGCGCCCGGGTCCGCTCCCCCTTGCAGGGTTTCGAAGTCCGCGTCGAGTTCGGCGAACCGGTCGGTCTCCACCGCGGTGCGCGCGGCGACGACCGGCACCTGCACCTTCTCGTCGAAGGAAGTCAGCTCACGGACCTGGCCGGCGCGCAGGCAGACGTCGATGTGCGCACCGATGCGCTTCAACAGTTCGCGCGGCGTCCACGGTCCCAAGGACCCTCGAACGCCTCGGGGGCGACGGGCCACGTGGGGTACGGAGGCGTGAAGTCCAGGGACTCGTAGACCACCCCGAGCCGCTTCTCCACCAGCGCCCGGCCGATGCGCGCGTCGGTGATCCGGCCGAGCGTCACCGACTCGCGGAAGCGGTCGGGCACCGTGCCGGCCGCCTTCGTCTTGATCTGCTCCCAGGTGCTGGGCAGGCAGGCCAGGACGGTGAGCGTCTTGTGGGTGACCTCCCGCAGGCCCATGAGCCCGTCGGCGATCCGCGCGACGAGCAGGTCCTCTTCGGCGCTGTCCCCGGTCGCCTCGGTGCGCTTCATCGACCGGGCGACGAGGGTGTCGAGCTGGTCCACGGCGATCACGACCGGCCCGGTCAGCGCGAGCAGACGCGTGATCTCCTGCACGAGGACGCGGGCGGGTTTCGGCCGCGAATAGATGTTCCACGTCCGGGCTTCGGACGTGAGCTCGGCGTCCCCGTCCAGGTAGTCCTCACCGATGTACTTGACGCCGCGGTCCCGGCTGGCGATGAGCACAAGGGCGCGCGCGGTGTCACCGCACTCGTCGCCGACCATCTCGTTGAGCGACGACACGCCGTCGACGAACGCCTCGACGTCGTCCGCGGTCACTCCACGTCCGCGCCGGATCCTCGCTTCGACTTCGGCGTCCACGTGGGCTCGCAGGCAGACGCGCAGCAGGAAGCTCTTCAGCTGTGAGTCACCCGAGTCGTCCGGGCGGGTCAGCCCGCGGCGCAGTGCCTCGGCCGTGTTCTCCCAGAACGCCTCGGCCGCGGTGACGTCGTCGAGGAAGAAGTAGCCCCTCGACATGTGCACCTGGCGCCGGACGAGACCGAGGAGGTGGGTCTTGCCGACTCCCTTCAGCCCGCGCAGGACCAGCCCGATGGGGCTGGGACCGCCGCTGGCGGCGGCCTCCCGGATACCGGTGTCGAGCGCGGCCAGCGCGTCGGCGTGCAACCCGTCCACGTGGTACGGCGAATCCCGCCAGACGTGGTCCGGCGTGTCCGCCCAGTCGAAGCTGAGCGTCGCCAGTGCCTTCAGCTCGTCCATCACAACGCCTCGATCGAGAGCAGATGGTTGTCCTCACCGCCGATGCGGATCGCCGCCTCGCGGTCGGCCGGGGTGAGCACCTTGCGGTTGTCCTCCGGCACGAGGTGCGCCTTGCCCGTGCGGCTCAGTTCCTTCAGGACGGCATCGACCTCGCTCGCGGGCGCGCCGAGCTTGGGCCGCAGGTCCACCAGCGCCACCCAGCCACGCGGTTCCCGCACGAGTTCGCGGTAGGCGACACGAATCCGGGTCTCGAGGTCACCCTGGGGCTCGGGCGGGGCCGGAGTTTCGAACGGGGTTTCGACCGCGGGCCCGAAAACCTCGAACAGCCGCTTGTCCTCCCGCCGGAGGTACTCGTTCAAGCCACCGAGCAGAACGTACAACGCCGAGGCCAGCGGGCTCTGCCCTCGTTGCGGGGGCGGGCCGCTTTCCGACAGCTCCTTCTCGCACCACGCCCAGCCGTCGTCGCTCAACTGGTGCACGTAGCTGCGCCGCGGTCCGGTGCGGTCGCTCAGGATGTACCCGAGTTCTTTCAAGCCGGTGCGTTCGGGACCGGTGAGGGTGAACCCGACGACTTCCTCCAGTTCCTGGTTGGGCACCTCCCGGCCCAGCACCATCAGCGTGAACATCGCCGCGATCTGCTTGTGCGCCAAGCGGTCGGTCATCCGAGATCCTTCCGGTGGTTCGGTTTCGCCGTGGTCTGGGCGCGGACGTCGAGCGTCCGCAGGAGCCAGTCGATGGACTGGCGGACTCCCGGGGGTGCCGCGTGCCGGTCGTCGCTGTCCGGAGCGCGGGGTTTGACCGCCACCGCCAGGTCCGCCGCGAGGTCGCGAGCGCGGCCGCCGTCCCCGGCCCCGACGGCCGTCTGCAGCGCGGTCACCAGTTCGTCGACGAGGTCCCACCGGGACGGGCGCAGCCGGGCCCCTCGGGCCTGGCCGAGCAGCGTCACCAGGTCGACGTCGTCGTCCGCGTCGACCAGCGACGTGACGCCCTTCAGCTGGCCGACCAGGTCGCGGGCCACCTCGTCCGGACCGCGCGAGCCACCGAGCCTCAGGTAGCGGAGGTTGCCGACGTAACCCGGCAGCGCGGCCGCGTCGGTGCCCGTGGTGAGCACCGGGATCACGCGGCGGTCCTGACCGAGGGTGCGGTGCAGGAACAGCTCGACCTCCGCGGACTGCCAGCGGCTCACTTTGCCGTCGACGAGCAGGCACAGGTGCCGCGCGTCGTCTTCGGCCCGCGCGAGCAGGGACCGGTCGCCGGAAAGCGACCTCACCACCCGGATGCCCTCCTTCTTCAGGGCGGAGACCAGCTCGTTGGCCGTGCCGACCAGGGAACGCGGGATGCTGACACGCAACTCGTGCTTGAACTCCCGCCGGCTCGTGCGCACGGCGGCCACGTAGGCGTCGCGGTTCTCGGCCAGCAGGTCGGTCCGGTCGAGCCGGCAGGCGATCACCGCCGCGACCGTCTCGAGGGCGAACCCGATCTGGTCGGCGCTCGGCGTCTGTTCGGAAAGCACCGGCAGCTGCTCGCCGAAACTCCAGTACGACACGTACGGCAGGGTGAGGTGGCGGGCCATCGTCGCCGGCTCGACGGTCTGATCCAGCCAGGTCCGGTACAGCTCGGCCGTCTCCTCGACGACGATGCCGCGCCAGGTCTCCGACCGGTCGTACTCCTCCCGGTTGTCGAACCGCGACAGCACCGGCAGGACGGTCAGCCGCGAGCGGTCGAAGGGCAGCAGGTTGCGCGCCGCGTCCGCGCGCCGGGCCGCGTCCACGGCGCCGAGGATGCTCTGCCGGTTGGCCGTGAACAGCAGAACGAGGTGGTCGGGCAGGTGCGCCGTGCAGATCCCGCCGATGTCGGAGATCCCGGTGCGGCTGTCTACGAGGACGAAGTCGTAGCGCGCGATCCACTGCTCACGGCACTTCTCGAGGTATTCGCCGAACCCGTCTTCGTACAGGCGGTCCCAGTCGATCTCCTGCACCTGACCGACGTAGCCGGACTCCTCGCGACCCGCGGCGAGGAAGTCGAGGACACCGACGTCCCGCAGCCGCTGGACGTGCGCCTCCGGCTCGAACCGGCCCTGCCGGAAATCGTCGACCAGGTCGACCACGCCGCCGCTCGGCCGCGCGGGCAGCCGAGGCCGGAAGTAGTCGCCGAGGCCGGGGGCTTCGAGGTCCCAGTCCAGGCAGAGGACGCGGTGGCCCCACCGGGCGAGCAGCACGGCGATGTTGGCCAGCGTGAAGCTCCGGCCGACCCCGCCCTTGTAGGAGTAGAAGGTGAAGATCGTTCCCGGCATCGGTCAGAACCTCGGCCTTCGTGCCCGCTTCGGCGGTTCCGGGGCCGAAGTGCGCACCGGCCAGTCGTCCCGCCACTCCGGCGCCCGCTCGATGAGCTCCTCCAGCTCCACGGCGATCTGCTTGATCTGCTGGTTGAAGTCGAGGTAGGCCGGCGCGGTCTGGAAGTGCTCGAACGGGTGGTTCCACTGCTGCAGGTCACGCGGGCGCCGCGCGTGGGCCCAGGCGGGGAAGTGCTGCGAGTCGCAGAAGATCACCGGGTAGATCAGCGACCGCCCGGCGCCCAGCGCCTCGCGCTCCGCCATCGAATACCACTCCGCCAGGCACAGCTCGTCCCGGAAGTACTTCGGGGAGCACACCGGCACCAGCACGCGGGAACGCAGCAACGCCGAACTCAGTTCGTCCGGCCAGCTCTCCCCGGTGCGCACCTGGTCGTCGAAGAAAATCTTGACGTCGTCGTAGAGGTTGTTGTCGAGCACTTCGGCCAGGCGCGGGTGAAAATGGTGGCGAATCCACTCGGATATGTCGCTCGCACCGCGCCGGTAGCTGATGAAGACGTCGTACTCGTACACGCGTGCCGACGCTCCTCACCGCTCCCCACCAGGCGAATGTCATCCTAGATCCGCTACGCGCCGACGAAGAAGGCGCGAAACCTGACAGATTCAGGACAATAACTGGCCACCCCTCAAGTGCCGCCGGAGAATGCATCTTGACAAATCTTCCCGGCGCGGATAGATGACACACCCAAGCGGATCGCGATGCCGCGAAGCACTTGCGGAATACCGATCTCCCGGATCGGTGAATCACCGACCGATCCAGAGGGGAAAACCGATGTCCGAGCGTGAAGCGCCCAGGGTGTTCTTCAGCTACTCGCACGACACCCCGGAGCACAAGGACCAGGTCCGGCGGTTCGCGACCTTCCTGCACAGCCGGATCGGCCTCGAAGTCGTGCTCGACCAGTGGTACGACGGCAGCCGCATCGACTGGTCGCTGTGGGCCACCCGGCACATCAAGGCCGCCGACTTCATCATCGCCGTGGCCTCTCCGCGGTACCGGGAGCGGGCCGACGGGGACGCGCCGCCGGACGAAGGCCGCGGCGCCCAGTACGAAAGCGCCATGCTGCGCAACAAGATGACCAAGGACATCGAGGACGGCACCCGGCGGATCCTCCCGGTCGTCCTGCCCGGCGGGTCGATCGACGACATCCCGGAATTCCTCAACCCGTATTCGATGACGCGGTACGAGATCGAGCAGTTCACCGACGAGGGCGTCGCCGACCTGCTGGCCGCGATCACCGGGCGCGGGAAGCACGCGATACCGCCGCGCGGCCGGTGGCTCGGCGGAACCGTGGACGCGCAGCCGACCCTCGCGAGCGAGCTCCCGTGGACCTGCGCCAGCCAAGGGGTGCGCCGCGGGGCGGCGTCGATCGACGATGTGCGGTACGAACACAGCATCGTCCTGCGGCCCACCACGCCCGCCGCCACCGGGCCGGGCTTCGTCGAACTCGACCTCGGCGGTCGCTACCAGCGGTTCACCACCGTCGCCGGCGTGCTCGACGATGCCCGGGATCCCTTCCAGGTCGGCCACTTCCGCGTGCTGCTCGACGGCAAGCCGCGGTCCGAGCACGCCGTCGCGGTCGGGAAGCCGGCGACGATCGACCTCGACGTCACCGGCGCCCGCGTGCTGCGGCTCGAGATGTCACGCCCCGGGGTTTCCGCCTCGCCCGTGAGGTCCGCGGCCGTCGTCGTCAGCCGGCGGGGCCGGCCGCCCGAGCTCGGTCTCGGCGATCCGACCGTCACCTAAGGCGTGATGACCACCTTCAGCGCCGAGTTCGCCGCCGCGTTGCCGAACACCTCGTACGCCTCCTCCATCTGCGCGAAGGTGAACCGGTGGGTGCCCATGCGCTCCGCCGGGATGCGGCCCGAGGCCACCATCTTCAGCAGCGTGGGGATCGACACCGTGTCCACCAGGCCCATCGTCAGCGTCAGGTTCTGGATCCACATCTCCTGCATCGGCAGCTCGACCGGCACCCCGTGGACGCCGATGTTCGCGATGCGGCCGCCCGGCCGGACCAGGGACGCCGCCGTGCGGAGCGTCTCCGGGTACCCGACCGCCTCGATCGCCACGTCCACGCCCAGGCCGTCGGTCAGCGACCGGACGTCCTCGAGCACGCCCGGACCCGCTTCGAACGCGTCCGTCGCGCCGAACTCCAGGGCTTTCTCCAGCCGGAACTTGTTGGAGTCCACCGCGATCACCTTCGCCGCGCCCCACAGCCCCATGGTCAGGATCGCCGCGAGGCCGACCGCGCCGGCGCCGACGACCGCCACGGCGTCGCCCGGGCGGACGCGCCCGGCCAGCACGCCGACCTCGTAGCCCGTCGGCAGCGAGTCGGCCAGGAAGATCGCCTGCTCGTCGGTGACCTCCGGCGGTACCGCGTACAACGACGTGTCCGCAAAAGGAACCCGCACGAGCTCGGCCTGCGTGCCGTCGATGAGGTGCCCGAAGATCCAGCCGATCCCGCCGACCGTCCGGCAGTGCGAAGGCATCCCACGCCCGCAGTACTCGCAGCGCCCGCACTGGGTGATCGCCGGCACCAGCACCCGGTCCCCCACCGCGAACGCGCAGACAGCGTCCCCGACGGCCGTCACCGTGCCGACCGCTTCGTGCCCGAGGATCCGGCCGTCGGTGACCGCGGCGACGTCGCCCTGCAGGATGTGCAGGTCGGTGCCGCAGATCGTGGTCGTGTCGACCCGCACGACGACGTCGGTCGGCTCTTCGACGACGGCGTCCGGGACGTCTTCCCAAGCCTTCGCGCCCGGACCGTGGTAGACCAGCGCCTTCATCGTCGCCTCCGTCGGCCGCCCGGCTCGCGTGGCCGGGCTCGGCCGCTTTCGACGCTAGGACCGCGGAAGCCGCCCGGCTGTCGCAATTTGAGATTCACGCATTGCGGGCCATGAACGTCCGGGCGTCGCCTTCGGTGGGGTCGACGAAGACGATGTCGTCCGGACGCCGCCGCGGGACGTCGATCGCCAGCACGACGAGGGGTTCGGCGGTGATCCGGGGGAAACCGTGGACCTTCCGCCGTTCGAAGCAGAGGAACATCCCCGGCCGCGCCTCGAACTCTTCGCCGTCGAGGTGGAACGTGCCGCCGCCGCTGAGCAGGTAGAGGTGTTCGTCGCACTCCTCGTGGTAGTGGAGCGGAACTTCGCGGTAGATCCGGAAGATCCGCGCGCTGGCCGCGGGCTTGTCGACGAAGTACTTGTCCACCAGCATCGTCGTGGCGGTCGAGGGCAGGGCCGCGGCCTCGGCGAGGACGTCGAACACGCTCCGGCTGTTGTCGCTTTCCATGCCCTCAAGCTAACGCGCGGCACGCGGCGAGGTCGACCGCGCGCAGCGCCGCGCCCACTCCCGCCAAGGCCACGGCGTTCATCGACAACGACGTCACACCCAGCCCGACCAAAACACCCGCCAACGACGGATCCGCCGCCGCCTCGCCGCAGACGCCCACCGGCTTTCCCGCGGCCGCTCCCGCCGAAGCCACCATGCCCACCAGCCGCAGCAACGCCGGCTGGTGCGGGTCGTTCAGCGCGGCCACCGCGCCGAGCTGGCGGTCGGCCGCGAAGACGTACTGCGAAAGGTCGTTCGTGCCCAGGGACACGAAGTCGACTTCCGCGAGGATCGAAGCCGCGCACAACGCCGCCGCCGGGATCTCGATCATCACGCCCACCCGGGGAACCCCGGCCGCCCGGGCGCGCGAGGCGAACCACGCCGCCTCGGAAGCCGTCGCCACCATCGGGGCCATCACCGACAGCTCGACTCCCGCGTCACCAGCCGCCGACACGATCGCCGACAGCTGGCGATCCAGCAGGTCCGGCCGGTCGAACGCGACGCGCAGGCCGCGCACGCCCAGCGCCGGGTTCGGTTCCGCGCCCATCGACAGGAACGCCAGCGGCTTGTCGGAGCCCGCGTCCAGGGTCCGGACCACCACCGGCTTTCCCACGAACGGCGCCAGCACTTCCGCGTACGCCGCCCGTTGTTCGGCCTCGCCGTGCAGGGCCGCGACCGGTTCGCGGGCAAGCCGATCGTCGAGGCGCCGGTCAAGGCCGCGATCAACGACGCGGCCGGGTTGTTCGAACGCGCGAAGGCCGCGGCCCGCGAGCCCGTCGCACCCGCTGCCGCTCCGGAGCTGGCCACAAAGGTGGGCGCGAACGACAAAGCCGGGACGAAGGTCCGCCAGTGGCTGATGACCGGCGTCAGCTACCTGATCCCGTTCGTCGCCGCCGGTGGGCTTCTCATCGCTCTCGGTTTCGCACTCGGGGGCTACAAGATTTCCGACGCCCCCGCGGTCACCGAGCACTTCGACGCCGGTTCGGTGGCGGGATGGGCCGCGCTGATGTTCCAGATCGGCAGCGCCGCCTTCAAGTTCCTGGTGCCCGTGCTGGCCGGGTTCATCGCCTTCGCGATGGCCGACCGCCCGGCCATCGCGCCCGGTTTCGTGGGCGGCGCGATCGCCGTCACGGTCGGCGCCGGGTTCCTCGGCGGCCTGGTCGCCGGTCTGCTGGCCGGTGGCGTCGTGCTGGCGCTGAAGAAGATCCAGGTGCCGAAGGCGATGCGCGGGATCATGCCGGTGGTCGTCTACCCGCTGCTCGGGTCCATTGTGGTCGGAGTGCTGATGTACGTCGTGGTCGGCAAGCCGATGGCGGCCGCGACGACCGGCCTGACGAACTGGCTCAACAGCCTCAGCGGCGCCAGCGCGGTGCTGCTGGGCGCGCTGCTCGGCCTGATGATGGCGTTCGACATGGGCGGTCCGGTCAACAAGGCGGCGTACGCCTTCGCGGTCGGCGGCCTGACCACCGGCGCCACCGGGTCGCTGCAGATCATGGCCGCGGTGATGGCGGCCGGGATGGTGCCGCCGCTGGCCCTGGCGCTCGCGTCGACGGTCCGGAAGAAGCTGTTCACCGAGGCCGAGCGCGAGAACGGCCGCGCGGCCTGGCTGCTGGGCGCGTCGTTCATCACCGAGGGCGCGATCCCGTTCGCGGCGGCGGACCCGTTCCGGGTGATCCCGTCGATCATGCTGGGTTCGGCGGTGACGGGCTCGCTGTCGATGGCGTTCGGCGCGACGCTGCGCGCCCCGCACGGCGGCATCTTCGTCCTCCCGCTGATCGGCAGCCCGCTGCTGTTCCTGGTGGCGCTGATCGCCGGGACCCTGGTCGCCGCCGGCTCGGTGATCACGCTCAAGCAGGTGCGGTTCCGCGCGGCCGAGCGCACCGCCGCGGTTCCGACCCAGACCGTCAACGCGTGAAGGAGTCCACGCCCGGCCCGCGGGCCTGGTCGCGAAGACGGCCGCCGGTCAGCCGGCGAAGGTTCGCATAGCGAAGATCACCGCCGGGGTGGCCGGTGACCCGGTCGACGCCGCGAGTGTCCTGGGGTTGATGACCCTGGGCGCGGCGTTCGGTGACGAGGTCGAGCTGACCGCCGACGGCGACTCGGCCCGGGAGTCCGTCGACGCGCTGGCCGAACTGATCGCGCGGGACCTCGACGCGTGACGGATCAGGCCGGGCCGAGCAACGCGATCGAGGCGCGCACCGCGACCTCGGTGACGTCACCGGCCCGGCCGCCGTCCTCGACGGTCGTCGCGATCAGCTCGCGCAAGCCGCCCAGCAGCATGATCGACAGCTGGCGGGACGGCGGGCTGATCCCCGCCTTCCGGAGCGCCGGCGTGTCCGTCAGGCGGTGCGTCATCGCGATGAAGCCCTCCATCGCGTCGCGCTGCAGGTCGCGGGCCGGGGCGCCCAGGGCCGGTACGTCGCGGATCCAGCTCAGCGTGATCGCCGGCTCGGACTCCGCGCACACGATCCACGCTTCGATCGCCTGACGCACCTGGAGCGCCCAGGGCGCGGCCGGGTCGACGGCGTCGGAGATCTGCTGGATCATCGAGCGGTTCGCCTCCGCCAGCAACGCGATCAGGCACTCTTCGCGGCTGGCGAAGTGTTCGTAGAACGTCCGGCGGGACGTGCGCGCGCGGCGGACGATGTCGGCGACCGTCGTGTCGCGGAAGCCGTCCTCGATGATCGACGCGGCCAGCCCGTCCAGCAGGCGCTGCCGGAACGGGCGCGTGTCGACGTCCACGGAAGTCAACGTATACCCCTCCTCTTGAAACGAGATGGTACACCGGCGTACCGTACCGACGGTACGCTCGCGTACCACCTTTCGGGAGGGTCGATGACGACCATGACAAGCGCGGTGACGCTGCCGCCGGGACCGACCGCGCCCCGCGCCGTCCAGGGCGTCTACGCGCTCACACAACCGCTGCGGGGCATGCGGCGGCTCAAAGAGCGCTACGGGGACGCCTTCACCGTCAACGTGCCGATCTTCGGCCGCGCCGTCGTGCTCAGCGACCCCGCCGAGATCAAGCAGCTGTTCACCTCGGGCCCGGACCTCGTCGACAACTTGGAGGTCAACCTCGGCCGCGTGCTCGGGCCGCACTCGATGTTCGCCCTCTCCGGCGACGAGCACAAACGGCAGCGCAAGCTCCTGGTGCCGCCCTTCCACGGAAAGCGGCTGGCGGCGTACGAGCGGATCGTCGAAGAGGAAACCGTTCGCGAACTCGAGAGCTGGCCGGACGGAAGGGAGTTCGCCACCCTGCCGTCGATGATGCGGATCACGCTCAACGCCATCCTGCGCGCGGTGTTCGGCGCCGAGGGCGCCGAATTCGCCGAGCTGCGCGAGCTGCTGCCGCCGTTCGTCACGCTCGGCTCGCGGCTGGCCGTCGCGCCGATCTCCAAGAAGGGCCGCTTCAACCCGTGGCGCCGCTTCGAACGGATGCGCCGCGAGTACGACGCGATCGTCGACCGGCTCATCGCCAGGGCCCGCGCCGAAGAAAAAGACGACGTCCTCTCGATGATGCTGCAGACCCGCTACGACGACGGGTCCGGGCTCACCCGCGACGAGATCGCCGACCAGCTCCTCACGCTGCTCACCGCCGGCCACGAGACGACGGCGACCACGCTGGCCTGGGCCGTCGAACGCCTCCGCCGCCACCCCGAACTGCTGCGAGAACTGCGAGAAGACGACGGCAAGCTCCTCGACGCCACGATCCTCGAGGTCCAGCGCACCCGCCCGGTCATCGACCTCACCGCCCGCCAGGTCAAGCAGGACGGCTTCCGGCTCGGCCGCTGGACGCTGCCGAAGGGGTACGCGGTGCTCGTCAGCATCGCGTTGATCCACGACGACGACGCCGTCTTCCCGCGCGCGAAGACCTTCGACCCGCACCGCTTCGAAGGCGCGCGCCCGGACCTCTACCAGTGGATCCCGTTCGGCGGCGGCACCCGCCGCTGCCTCGGCGCCGCCTTCGCGACCATGGAGATGACCGTCGTGCTGCGGACGCTGCTGCGGGACTTCACGCTGGTCCCGACGGCCGGGCCCGACGAACGCTGGCATTCGCGGGGCGTGGCCTACGCCCCCGCCAAGGGCGGCCGCGCGGTCGTGCGCCGCCGAACGACCGGAGGAGAGCAGTGACCGAACAGATCGCCGACGTCGGCCGGGGCATTTCCCTGGCCTACGAACGGATCGGGGACACCGGCGCCGAGCCCCTCGTCCTCGTCGCCGGGCTGGGCCAGCAGCTGCACAGCTGGCCGGACGCCTTCTGCGCGCAGCTCGCCGACCGGGGCTTCGAGGTCGTCCGGTTCGACAACCGCGACGCCGGCCGCTCGACGCACCCGCGGTTCCGGCCGCCGAGCCTGCCCGGCATGCTAGCGGGCCGGTTCCCCGCGGAGCAGTACGACCTGAAGGACATGGCCGCCGACACCATCGGCCTGTTCGACGCCCTGGACCTCGAGACCGCCCACATCGCGGGCGTCTCCATGGGCGGCATGATCTCCCAGACCGTGGCGGCGCTGCACCCGCCCCGGATCCGCACCCTGACGTCGATCATGTCGACGACCGGGTCGCGCCTGCTCGGCCGCCCCGCGTTCTCGACGTTGCGGATGATGGGCGGGAAGCCGCCGAAGTCCCGCGAAGAGGCGGTCGAGAGCGCCGTCCGGATGTTCCGGCACATCGGTTCCCACGGCTTCCCGTTCGACGAGGCCCGGGTCCGCGAGCTGGCCGGGACGGGCTGGGACCGCGACCCGACGGCGGGCGGCGTGGGCCGCCAGCTCGCCGCGATCATGAAGTCCGGCAACCGGACGCCGCTGCTGCGGAAGATCACCGCGCCGACGCTGGTGATCCACGGCGACCGCGACCGGATGGTCCACCCCACCGGCGGCGCCGCCACCGCCCGCGCGATTCCCGGCGCCCGCCGGGAGACCGTGCGGGGCATGGGCCACGACCTGCCCGAAGGCGCGTGGCCCACGATCCTCGACCTCATCGACAAGCACGCGAGGAGCAGCGATGTCACGGCCCCGTAGCATCACGGGCCGCCCGGTGGTGATCACCGGCGCGGCTTCCGGCATCGGCCGGGCGCTCGCCACCCGGCTGTCCCGGCTCGGCTCGCCGGTCGCCTTGGCCGACGTCGACGAAGACGGCCTCAAGGCCACCGCGGCCGCCCTGCACGGCCGGGTGCTGACCCGCGTGCTCGACGTCCGCGACGCCGGAGACCAGCTGAAGTTCGCCGCCGAGGTCAAGGACTGGCTCCCGGCGCCGCTGGCCGCGGTGTTCAACAACGCCGGGGTCGCGGTCACCTCCAGCGTGCTCGACGCGGTGATCGAGGACGACGACTGGCTGCACGACATCAACTTCCGCGGCGTCGTCCACGGCACCCGCGCCTTCCTGCCGATCCTCGTCGACCAGGGCGAAGGCGCGATCGTCAACACCTCCAGCGTGTTCGGCCTGCTCGGCATGCCGAACCAGAGCGCGTACTGCGCGGCCAAGTTCGCCGTCCGCGGCTTCACCGAGTCGCTGCGGCAGGAGCTGCACGGGTCCGCGGTCCGCGCGATCACCGTGCACCCGGGCGGCATCACGACGAACATCGCGCGCAACGCCCGCGTGCGGCGCGACCCCACCGGAATGGGCCGCACCCGCGAAGAGATGGCCGCCCAGTTCGAGGCCATGACGATGACGTCGCCGGACAAGGCCGCGGCGATCATCCACGCCGGCGTCGACCGCGGCAAGGCCCGCATCCTGGTCGGCCCGGACGCCTACCTGTTCGACGCGCTCGCCCGCATCACCCCCACCCACTACAACGCCGTGCTCTCGCGCGTGATGAGGCGCCCGCGGCGGACGGAGGCCGTTCGATGACCGAGCACGTCGAAGTCCTGATCGTCGGCGCCGGGCTGTCCGGCGTCGGCGCGGCCCACCACCTGCGGACGGCATTCCCGCGCAAGACGTACGCGATCCTGGAGGCCCGCGACGCCATCGGCGGCACGTGGGACCTCTTCCGCTACCCCGGCGTCCGGTCCGATTCGGACATGCAGACCCTGGGCTACCGGTTCCGGCCGTGGACCAGTGAGAAAGCCATCGCCGACGGCCCGTCGATCCTGCAGTACGTCCGCGACACCGCCGCCGAGGCGGGCATCGACCGGCACATCCGGTTCGGGCACAAGGTCGTCCGCGCGGAATGGTCCACAGAGGACGCACTGTGGACGGTCGAGGCGACGCACGACGGCGAACCCGTGGAGTTCACCGCGAAGTTCCTCTACCTGTGCAGCGGCTACTACGACTACGCCGGCGGCCACACCCCGGAGTTCCCGGGCCTCGAGAACTTCGGCGGCACGGTCGTGCACCCGCAGCACTGGCCCGAGGACCTCGACTACGCCGGCAAGAAGGTCGTCGTGATCGGCAGCGGCGCCACCGCCGTGACGCTGGTGCCGGCGATGACCGACCGCGCCGAGCACGTGACGATGCTGCAGCGCTCCCCCACCTACATCCTGTCGCTGCCGTCGGAGGACGCGCTGGCCAACCGGCTGCGCGGGCTGCTCGGCGCCAAGCTGGCCTACCCCATCGCGCGCTGGAAGAACGTCGCCGTGAGCACGCTGATCTACCAGCTCAGCCGGCGCCGCCCCGGCGTGGTCAAGGCGCTGATCCGCAAGGCCGCGATGAAGCAGCTGCCGCCCGGGTACGCCGTGGACACCCACTTCAAGCCGCGTTACCAGCCGTGGGACCAGCGGTTGTGCCTGGTGCCGGACGGCGACCTGTTCCGGTCCATCAAGCGCGGCGACGCCTCCGTCGTGACCGACCGGATCGCGTCCATCACCGAGACCGGCATCCGGCTCGAATCGGGCGACGAGCTGCCCGCCGACGTCGTCGTCACCGCCACCGGGCTGCGGCTGCTGGCCTTCGGCGGCATCGACCTGGTCGTCGACGGCGACCCCGTCAAACTGCCGGAAACCATGGCGTACAAGGGGATGATGCTCAGCGGCGTGCCGAACTTCGCGTTCACGATCGGCTACACGAACGCGTCGTGGACGCTCAAGGCCGACCTCGTCGGCGAGTACGTCGTCCGGCTGCTGCGCCACCTCGACCGCGGCGGCTACGACCAGTGCGTGCCGGTCAACGACGACCCGGCGGTCACCGAGCGGCCGCTGCTCGACTTCGACGCCGGGTACGTGCTGCGGTCGATCGACGAGTTCCCGAAGGCCGGGTCGCGGGCGCCGTGGACGCTGGGCATGAGCTACGCGCACGACGTCGTCAAGCTCCGGCACGGCCGGATCGACGACGGCGCGCTGCGGTTCTCGCGACGGCGGGCGGGAGCGGGCAGACTGACCGCATGACGCTCTGCACTCCGCCCGTCCGGGGCCGCTGACATGCACTCCGCGGGACTCGTGCTGCACCCCCGCCGCGACTCCGCGGCCGCCGTCGAGGCCGTGCTCGGCTGGGCGGGCAACCGGAACATCGAGATCCTCGGCATCGCCGACGAGATCGTCCGCCTGAACTGCGCGGCGATCGGGGTGACGGCCGAGGAGCTCGGCCGCCGGTCCGACCTGGTCGTCAGCCTCGGCGGCGACGGCACGATGCTGCGGGCCATGCGGCTGGCCGACGGCCAGCGCGCGCCGGTGCTCGGGGTCAACCTCGGCAAGCTCGGCTTCCTCGCCGAGGTCGACGTGCCGGACCTGCCCGACGCGCTCTCGGCCATCGACGACCACCAGTTCACGGTGGAGCCGCGGCTGGCGGTGGACGCGGTGCTGGAGGGGCGGACGATCACGGCCTTCAACGACATCGCCGTGGTCCGCGTGCCGGGCGAGGGCAGCGCGGTGGTCGCGGTCCGCGTCGGCGGCCAGCCGTTCGTGAGCTACTCGGCCGACGCGGTCGTCGTCGCGACCCCGACCGGGTCGACGGCGTACAGCTTCTCCGCCGGCGGCCCGATCACCAGCCCGTCGGTTGAAGCGCTGCTGGTCACGCCGGCGGCGCCGCACTCCGCGTACAGCCGGGGCGTGGTGCTGTCGGTGCACGACGAGGTGACGCTGGAGCTGCTGCCGACCAGCGGCCGGCTGGCGGTGGAGGTCGACGGCCAGGTCCAGGGGTACGTCTCCCCCGGCGACCGCCTCGACCTGCGTGCCCGGCCCAGCGCGGCGCGCGTCGTCCGGCTGGGGATGACGACGTTCTACCAGCGGGCGCGGCGCAAGCTGCGGCTGACGGACTCGGCCGAGATCCCGCAGGACGGCGACCACTGATCCGTGGCCCGGGTCACATCTCGGGAGTGTCGCGCGTTGATCACGGAACGGTCACGGGTAGCGTCCGCGGCTCAGCTTGAACCAGCCGAGCCGCCCGGGAGTGTCCCACTACATGCTGTACCCCGCACCCGTCCGTCCCCGCCTCCGTGCCCGGCTGCTCGTGCCGGGCGCGCTGGCCGCCTTCGCCGGCGCCGTCGTCCTGCTGGCCGTGCTGCACCTCGACCGGCAGCTCGCCCCGCTGAACCCGGTGAGCACGATGCTCAGCGACTACGCGCTCAGCCCCGGCCGCTGGATGTGGGACGGCGCGCTCCTGCTCACCAGCACCGGCTCGGCGCTGCTGCTGGTGGCGCTGTACCGGCGGGGCCTGCTGGCCAACCCGGCGCTGGTGGCGGCGAAGGCCTTGTGGTGCGTGAGCCTGCTGGCCGTCGCCGTCTTCGCGAAGGATCCGCAGGGTGGCGCCATCACAGCCACGGGCAAGATCCACCTGTACGCCTCCGCCGTGACGTGCCTGAGCCTGCCGATCGTGGGCTGGGCGCTGGGGCGGCGGCACCGCGACGACCCGCGTTGGCGGCGCTTCGCGACGTGGTCGCGGCGGCTGGCGCTGGCGGCGATCCCGTTCTACCTGCCGTTCATCGTGCCGTTCGCGGTGAACGTCGTCCTCGGCGGCCACCTCCCGACGGTCGCGACCGGCCTGGTGGAGCGGTTGATGATGGTGCTGGAGATCGCGCTGCTCGCGGTGCTGGGCCACTGGGCGCACCGGGCGATGCGCGCGGGGGCTCAGCTCCGGGCGTAGGCCGCGATCCGCTCGGCCGGCGCCGCCGGAGCCGGCATCCGCAGCACGCCATTCCCGAAGCCCCGCAGCCGGACCGCTTCCTTGATCCCTTCGACCGTGCCACCCAACGCGGCCCGGACGGCGTCGGCGCGGGCCTGGGCGGCGCGTTCGGCTTCGGGGTCATCGGCTTCGACCGCGGCCGCCAGGTCCGTGAAGGCCTCCGGGAACGCCGACGACAAGCCCGACACCACCCCCGCCCCACCGGCCCGGGCCACCGCCGCGACGTCGGTGTCGGCGCCGGACCAGAACCGCGCGTCCGGCAGCGCCGCCCGGAAGTCGGCGAACCGGGCCGCCGCCGCGCCGGACAGCTTGCCGCCGCGCAGGCCCGTCGCGGCGAACTCCGCCGGGGAGAGCGTCACGCCGGTGCGGTCCGGGAAGAGGTAGCCGTAGACGTCGGCGTCCCCGGCGGCGTCCCGGACCGCGGCGAAGTGCCGGCGGACCGCGTCGGCGTCCGCGGGGAGGTAGTAGGGCGTGATCACGGCCAGGCGGGTGGCGCCCGCGGCCAGCGCGTCCTCGGTCAGCAGCAGGGCTTCCCGCGTGCTGGCCGCGCCGACGTGCACGATCGTGCGGTCCGGTCCGAACACGGCGAGGGCGAGCCCGGCGAGCGTCCGGCGTTCGGCCCGGTCGAGAGCGGGGAACTCGCCCGTCGTCCCGGCGACGAAGACGCCGTCGACGCGCCCGTGCAGCCAGGTCAGCAACGCGGTGTTGGCGCCTTCGTCGAGCGCGAGGTCGTCGCGGAAGAGCGTGGGCGTCGCGGAGAGGACTTCAGCGCGCATCGGCGTCTCCCGGCTGGTCGCGGGTGCGGTGCAACAGCCAGTCGCGGTCGGTGCGGATCAGCGCGTAGCGCACCGCGCCCTCCCGGCCGTGCAACGTGAACAGGATGCGCTTGTCCGTCCGGTCGTGCTCCTCCCACCAGCCCGTGTCCGCGACCTTCTTCGTGTCGTCTTCGTACGCGAGGTGGTCGAGTTCGTGGTCCGGCACGGCGACCGCTAGCCGGTTGCCGCGCGCGTCCGGCGGGAGACCGCGCGGGACGGCCCACGAGCGCAGCACGCCGTTCTCCTCGAGCCGGAGGTCGAAGTGGTGCCGCGGGCGCCAGTGCTCGTGCAGCACGAAAGCCGGTCGCTCACTCACCCCCCAACCATGCCAGAAACCTCGGCCCGTACCCGTTTTCCGGCCGGTCAAACACGCCATCCGAGCACTTGACCAGATCCAGAAAGGCGCGCACGGTGGGGTGTCATGACGGAACCGACCACCACCGACGCCGGAATCCCGGTCGAGAGCGACGAGCACTCCCTCACCGTCGGGCCCGACGGCCCGATCCTGCTGCACGACAACTACCTCATCGAACAGATGGCGCAGTTCAACCGCGAACGCGTCCCCGAACGGCAGCCGCACGCGAAGGGCAGCGGCGCGTTCGGGCGGTTCGAGACGACCGGTGACGTCAGCGCCTACACCAAGGCGGCGGTGTTCCAGCCGGGCACGAAGACCGACCTGCTGATCCGGTTCTCCACCGTCGCGGGTGAGCGCGGCAGCCCCGACACCTGGCGCGACCCGCGCGGCTTCGCGGTGAAGTTTTACACCAGCGAAGGCAACTACGACATGGTCGGGAACAACACCCCGGTCTTCTTCATCCGGGACCCGCTGAAGTTCCAGCACTTCATCCGCTCGCAGAAGCGCCGCGCCGACAACAACCTGCGCGACCACGACATGCAATGGGACTTCTGGACGCTGTCGCCGGAGTCGGCGCACCAGGTGACGTGGCTGATGGGCGACCGCGGCATCCCGCGCACGTGGCGGCACATGAACGGCTACAGCTCGCACACCTACATGTGGGTCAACGCCGCGGGTGAACGCTTCTGGGTGAAATACCACTTCAAGACCGACCAGGGCGTCGAGTGCTTCACGCAGGACGAAGCCGACCAGATGGCCTCGGCCGACACCGACTACCACACACGGGACCTGTACGAGGCGATCGAGCGCGGCGACCACCCGAGCTGGACGCTGAAGGTCCAGGTCATGCCGTTCGAGGACGCCAAGACCTACCGCTTCAACCCGTTCGACCTGACGAAGGTGTGGCCGCACGGCGACTACCCGCTGATCGACGTCGGCCGCATGACGCTCGACCGCAACCCGACCGACCACCACACCGAAATCGAGCAGGCCGCGTTCGAGCCGAGCAACCTGGTGCCGGGCATCGGGGCCAGCCCGGACAAGATGCTGCTCGGCCGCCTGTTCTCCTACCCGGACGCCCACCGCTACCGGATCGGCGCGAACTACAAGCAGCTGCCGGTCAACGCACCCGTCGCGCCGGTGCACAGCTACAGCAAGGACGGCGCGATGCGGTACACGAAGGTGTCCGACCCGGTGTACGCGCCGAACTCGAAGGGCGGCCCGCACGCCGACGTCGCCCGGTACGGGCAGCCGGCGGGCTGGCACACCGACGGCGACATGGTCCGGACGGCGTACACGCTGCGCGAGGACGACGACGACTGGGGCCAGGCCGGGACGATGGTCCGCGAGGTGCTGGACGACGCGCAGCGTGGCCGGCTGGTCGACAACATCGTCGGGCACCTGCTCAACGGCGTGTCCGAGCCGGTGCTGACGCGGGCGTTCGAGTACTGGCGCAACGTCGACAAGGACCTCGGCGACCGGATCGAGTCCGGGGTCCGGGCCAAGAGCGACGAGAAGGACCCGAAGGCGGCCGACCAGGGCAACCCGGCGCGGTCCAGCATGCAGCACAAGGCCTGACGGGACGCGGACCCGGTGGGCGCCCACCGGGTCCGCGTGCTCTACGTTGGCCTCTTCGCGGGAGTTGGGGAGGCCGGGTGAGCGTCACGGAGGCCGTGCTGCCCGGCTGCGCCGCCGTGGCGCTGCTGGTGTTCGCGGTCCGGCTGGCCCGCGAACCGCGCCGGCTCGGCAACGCCGTCTGGCTCGGCATCGCCCTCCTGTTGACCGGGTTGTGGCTGCTGCGCGCGGCCCTGCACCTGGAATGGCTCACACCCGTACTGGGCGTGCTGGTGGCCGCGGTCGCGGTGCTCGTCGCGGTGGTGCTGCCGGCCGCGCTGATCGGCAACGGCGTCCGGATGGTCCGGCGCGAGGGCCGGAGTCCCGCGAACCTGCTCTCGTTCGTCCTCGGCGTCGGCATGCTGGTGCTCGAGGGCCTGTTCTTCGTGCCCCTCGGGCGGTGGGGCTCGGCGCTGGTCGCGACCGCGGCGGTGCTCGCGTGCTACTTCGGGTTCCTGTTCGCGTCCCTGCTCGGGTACTCGATCCTGTACGGCAGGCTGCGGCGCCGCACGGGCGTCGAAGCGATCATCGTCCTGGGCAGCGGACTGGCGGGCGAGCGCGTGACGCCCCTGCTGGCCGCCCGCCTCGACCGCGCGATCCGCCTGTACGAGCGCGAAGCGGCTCCCCCGCTGCTGGTGGTGTCGGGCGGGCAGGGTTCCGGCGAGACGATGACCGAAGCCGCGGCGATGGAAGAGTATCTACGCGCCCGCGGGATCCCGGCCGGCCGGATCCGCCGCGAGGACCGCGCGACGACGACCGAGGAGAACCTCCGGTTCTCCGCCGACCTGCTGCCCGACGGGGTGCGGCCGCACCGGGTGCTGGCGGTGACGAGCAACTACCACGTCTTCCGCACGGCCGTCGAGTGCCGACGGCTGGGCCTGCCCTTCGACGCGACGGGCGCGCCGACCGCGCGGTACTTCCTGCCGAGCGCGCTCCTGCGCGAGTTCGCGGCGCTGATCCTGCACTACCGGCGCACGACGGTCGCGGCGTGCGCGCTGATCACCGGCACCGGGCTCGCGCTGGCGATCTTCGCCTAAGCGGGCACCGCGGCGACCGCCTCTACCTCCACGGCGTACTCCGGACGCGCGAGGCCCGCGACGACGGCGAGGGTCTGCGCCGGGTAGTCGCCGTCGGGGAACCAGTTCGCGAAGCCTTCGGCTTGCGCGGCGCGGTAGCCGTCCAGGTGTTCGGTGCCCGCGACGAGCGTCAGCAGCTTGACGAGGTGCTCCGGCCCGGCCCCTTCGGCGGCGAGGAGCGCGCCGAGGTTGGCGAAGATCTGCTTCGCCTGCGGTTCGGCTCCGGGACCGGCGAGGGTGCCGTCGGGTCCGACGCCGAGCTGCCCCGCGAGGAAGACCAGCCGGTGCCCGGCGGGGACCTCCGCCAGGTGGCTGTAGCGGCCCAGCGGCGGCGCGACGGTATCGGGGTTCCAGCGGCGTGGCTTCACGGCTTCATGATCGCAGAGCGGCTCCCGGCCCGGGCCGGTTTGCCCCCGTCCGGGCCGACCGCCGCGCGTACGGGCCGCCGCTGTTCCTGTTCGCGGTGCTCGTGCTGCACGCGCCGCTTCGAAGTCGGGATTCTCCGGTTCGGCACGCCCCTGCAGCTCTATTGGCTGGTCGCCGTGGTCGGCGGGTTCCTGGCCACCGCGGCACGCGCAGCGGCGTGCGGACGCCGGTCCGCGGCTACCTCGCCGTCGGGCTGGTCGGCGTGCTCGCGATCTCGTTCGGGTTTCCGGTGGTCGAGTCCTTCACCTACCGGGTCGAGCGGTCGCCGTACGCCGAACCGTCGTTCACCGTCCCGGTCGCGGCCGCCGCCCTGCTCGCGCTCGGCGCGGTGCTGTGGTTGCGGCCACGACGCACGACCGTCGCCGCCATGATCTTCGGGTTCGTCGCCCTCGCGATGCTCGACCTGTGGTTCGCGCCGGTCCGGCCGGACGCCCCGCTCGTCACGATCGCGCTCGGCCTGGTGGGGCTGGCGTGGCTGGAGCGCAGCCGGGTGCTCGGCGTGGTCAGCGGGCTCTTCGCGGTCGCGACGCTGCTGGCCAACGTCTCCGCGTCGGTCACGACCGCCCTGCCGGGGCTGGTGCTGCTCGCGGGCGGCGTCTTCGCGGCGTGGCACAAGCGGCGGGCCCGCCCGTGAGCGAGCACCCCGCGGCGGCCCTCGACGAGACCGTCCACCAACGGCACCGGCTCGGCATCCTGACGATCACCGCCGAAGCCGGCCAGGTCGACTTCGGGTACCTGCGCCGGACCCTGGACATGACGGCGGGCAACCTGTCCCGGCACATCACGATCCTCGACGAAGCCGGCCTGATCGACGTCGAGAAGGGGTATGAGGGCAAGCGGCCTCGGACGTGGCTCACCATCAGCCCGGCCGGACGGCGGGCCTTGGCCGCGGAGGTGGCCGCGCTGCGGGCGCTGGTGAAGGCCGTCGAGCGGGCGGGCTCCTAGACTTCGCGCAGGACCGAGCAGGCGTGGGCGACGCCGTTCTCGCGGCGCAGCCGGGCGGCGACGTACTGCGCGCCCCGGCGGAAGAGCGGGTTGCCGGTCAGCTCCTTCAGTTTCGCAGGCAGACCGGCCAGGTCGCCGAGCGGGCGGGGTCCCGCGCCGAGCCGGTACACGCGGTCGCCCCAGTAGGGCTGGTCGGCGAAGACGGGGCACACGAGCGCCGGGACGCCGGCCCGGAGCCCGGCCGCGGTCGTTCCGGCGCCGCCGTGGTGGACCACCGCGGCCGTGCGCGGGAACAGCCAGTCGTGCGGGACGTCCGTGACGGCCAGCACGTCGTCGTCGGAGAAATCAGTGTCGGTGCCGAGCAGACCGCGGAGGCCGGCGCGGCGCAAGGCGGTGTGCGCGAGGACGAAGGTCTCCTCGGTCGCGCGCATGCTGCCGAACCCGACGTACACCGGCGGCGGTCCCGCGGCGAGGAAGTCGCGCAGCCGCGGGTCCGGGCGCCAGCCGGGGTCGGCGTCGAGGAACCAGTAGCCGGTGACGTGGACGCGGGCGGGCCAGTCGGGTGGCCGCGGCACGACGGCCTCGGAAAAACCGCACAGGACCGGCGAATCCCGGCGCGGCCGTTTTCCGGAGAGGCCGAGGGTTTCGGCGCGCCAGCGGTCGAGTTCGGGACGCAGGAGGTGCCCGGCCAGCGCGTCCACGGCGGTGAAGCTGAGGTGGCGCCCCCACGGTCCCAGCTTCGCGGCCCACGGGAGAAGCGGATGCGGGAAGGCGCGCGTCGGGATGCCGGGCTGGTAGTGGAGTTCGACGTTCGGGACGGGGAGGTGCGTGCCCAGGAAGCCGAGGGTAGGCGCGAGCACGAGATCGGCGGTCTTGGTGCCGGCGTGGACGTCGGCGAGCAAGCGGTCGAGGACCGGCCGCAGGACTTCGCGGAGGCCGGTGAGGAACGCAAGTGGGCGGCGTCCGGCGGTCCAGGCCCGGCCGGCGGCAGAGTTGAGCACTTCGCCGGGATCCGCCGAGAGGGGTCCGAAGTCGAGGCCGTGCGCGGTGACGAGGGGTTCGAAGGCGGGGGCGGCGAGGATGCGGACCTGGTCGCGATCGGCGGCGAGCCCCCGCCCGAGCGCGACGCAGGGTTGGACATCCCCGCGCGAGCCAGGCGCGATGATGACGACCCGGCGGCTCATCGCTCCACCGCCGCGCGGTGGGGCTGCGGGCGGGCGGGCCTCGTCGCCGCCGCAGGTGGAATCCGCCGCTGGGGAGTCGGGCCCACGACCGCCCGCGCTAACCGCCGCCGGCCGACCCGATCCGCCGGTGCGAGCTGCGACCTCCGGCCGAGCCGCCGCATCGCCGCCGCACGTGGAATCCACAGCTGAGGAATCTGGCCCGCCAGCGCCCGGGCAAACCGCAGCCGGCCGAGCCGCCGCATCGCCGCCGCAGGTGGAAGCTGCCGCTGGGAAATCCGGCACGCCACCGTCCGCGCTAACCGCCGCTGGCCAACCCGATCCGCCGGCGCGAGCTGCGACCGCCGACCAAGCCTCGCGGCCGCTGCGCCGACCCACGTGTCCGCCGTCATCGCTTCGCCGCCGTCAAGCGGTATCGCAGGCGGAACGGCAAGCTCGCCAGCACCGCCGCCAGCCGCGCGTCCGCACCCACCAGATATCTCGGCGCCGGACGGCGGGTCGTCAACGCGCGCACCACCACCTCCGCGGCCCGCCGGGGCGGTACGCCCGTCCGCGCCGACCGCGATGCGCTCCGCTCCGCCGCCGCCAGTTGCTCGCCGTACCTCTCGAGGCCCGCGGGCGGCAGCGTCGCGCGCACCTCCTCCGCCGCCTCTCGCGCTCGGGACCAGATCGCCGTCGCCACCGCGCCCGGCTCGACCAGGATCACCTCGATCCCCTCCGGGGCCAGCTCCGCGCGGAGGCTGTCCGTCAAGCCCACCAACGCGAACTTCGACGTGTGGTACGGCCCGACCATCGGCCCGGCGATCCGGCCGCCGATCGAGCCGACCGTCACCACCCGCGCCACCGGGGCGATCCGCAGCGCCGGCAGCATCGCGCGGGTCACCGCGAGCTGGCCCGTCACGTTCACGTCCAGCTGCTCGCGGAACGCCGCCAGCGGCACGTACTCCAACGGTCCCGGCCGCGCGAGGCCGGCGTTGTTCACCAGCCCCCGCACCGGGCCCGCCGCCGCGACTCGCGCGCCGCACTCCGCGATCGACTCCGCGTCCCGCAAGTCCATCCGCAGCACGCTCACCGCGTCGCCGTACGCGCGGTCCAGCTCCTTCTCGTCCCCGTCCGTGCGGACGCTCGCCCACACGTGCGCGCCGCGGCGGACCAGCTCCGCCACGCACGCGCGGCCGATCCCGCTCGACGCCCCGGTGACCACGTAGGACGGTTTCACGACGCCACCACCGCCAGCATCCGCGGCCACGTCTTGTGCAGCTCTTCCTGCCAGTACGCCCACTGGTGGGTGCCCGGCCCGTAGAGGTCCGCCGTCACCGGGACGCCGAGCGCGCGCAGCCGGCCGGCCATCGCCGTGGTCTGGCCGCCGCACAGGAACTCCAGCAGCATCGCCCCGGGCAGCACGTCGACCGGGAGCTGCGCGTCGAGCGGGCCCGGCAGGCCGTTGCCCGCCGACAGGAACAGCTCCGTGCCGCGCAGCCGGTCGGCGTTCACGACCGGGTCGTGCGCCTCCCAGCGCGCCGATTCGCGACGGCGGTCGCCCCACAGCGCTTCGGGGTCGAGGTGCGCCGACGCGACGATCGCGTCCGTCAGCAGCTCGCCGGTCGGGCCGGCCGGGTTGAGGTTCCCGCTGTACGACGCGGCGTAGCGGAACACGCCCGGCTGGCGCGCCGCGAGCTCGATCGCGCCGTAGCCGCCCAGCGAAAGCCCGGCCGCCGCGCGCCGGCCGTCCCCGCGGTAGCCGCGGTCGACCAGCTGCGGCAGCTCGACGGCGGTGAACGTCTCCCACTGGTTGAGCGCGAGGCCCTTGCCGTAGTTCCACCAGTCGGTGAAGAACCCGGCCGGGCCCGCGCCCGGCATGACGACGAGGACGTCCGCGTCGTCGGCGAGGCGGCGGACGTCGGTGTTGGCGCTCCAGCCGCGGTAGTCCTGCAGCCGCGTCTCCCCCGCGAGCAGGTAGACAGCGGGCCACTTCCGGTCCGGCTCGGCGGCCCAGTCCCGCGGCAGGATCAGCCGCACCATCGCGTAGCCGCCGACGCCGGTCGAGCGCACGGTCAGGTCGAGCACCCGCGCGTCACCGTCCACAATAGACTCGACGACGACGTGCGAGCCGTCGTCGGCGCGGGCGTCCGGCCCGCCCGTCGCGGCCCGGGCGGCCGTGCCGGGCAGCGTGCCCGCCACGGCGAGCAGCACCGCGGCGCACCGCAGCCACCTCGCGGATATGCGCATGCGTTTTCCTTTCCCGGGAAAGTGACGGCGATCACCCGAAAAACGCGTCGGGTGTGCGGTCAAGCTAGCGGAGCGGGAAACGGAAAAGCAATTGTCCGGTGCCGGACAATGTGAATGGGAGGCAAACGAACTCCCCCATCAGGGTGAGTCGATGACCACCGAGGGTGACCAAAGTCGGACGCCCGTGCCACACCGCCGGGGTTGACTCATGAGTAACCAGCCATTCCGCAGGTCACGCCGGGTACACGCGGAACGTTTACGCAATCTTGAGGCCCTTCCGGTAACCGATTACCTGTCGTAGCCTTCCCCTGCCGCCCGGCTCGGCCGTCCACGGACGCCTCCCCGCCGAAGGGTCCCAGTGCGGGGACCGCGAACCCCTCGAGAACGCTCCCGAAAGGGATTTCCATGGCTGCCAAAATTCGTTATCTCCCCGTCCTCCTGATCGCCGCCGCCGCGGCGACGACCATTTCCGGCTCCACCGCGAAACCGCCGCCGACGGTTCCGCCCGCCGCGCTGCTGCCCGCCGAAGCGATCCCGGGCACCCCCGCTCGCGCCGAGTTCGACGTGCCCGAAGCACCGTCCACGACGGACAAGGACGACGGCTGCACCGCCGTCGTCCGCGGCCGGCTGCTCCCCGGCGGCCGCGTGACCGCCCGGGGCTTCCGGACGACCGTCCCCGGCGGGCAGCTGTCCGAACTCCTCGCCCGCACCCGCACCGATCTCACCGCCTGGACCGCACAGGCGCGCCGTTGCGCCCGGGTCACCGTCGACGACGGGGACCTCCCGACCGTCTCGACGCTCACCCTCGCCGCCCCGCCCGCCGTGCCCGGCGCGGAAACCGTGTCCTACCAGCAAGTCCTGAGCCTGCCCGGCCAGACCACCGGGCTGCGCCTGCGCACCGTCGCCATCGCCGCCGACGACGTGCTGCTCGTGCTCCGCGACGCCGGAGCGACCGGCCTCGACCTCGACACCCTGGCCGTCGCCGCGTGGCAGCACGCGGGCCCGCGGCTGGGCCGCTGAAACCGCTGAACCGCAAGGAGAACCCCGATGTCCCTGCAGCACCTCGGCGGCGGCACCCTCACCGCCTGCCTGCGCCACTGGGCGGCGGCGACGCCCGACGAGCCCGCCGTGACCTTCCTCGACTTCGCCGCCGACCCCGCCGGGCGCCGGCGCGGCCTGACCTGGCGGCGGCTCGCCGAGCGCGTCGACGCCGTCGCGGCCGCGCTGCCGGTCCGGCCCGGCGACCGCGTGGCCGTGCTCTGCCCGCAGGGAACGGACTACGTCACCGGGTTCCTCGGCGCCATCGCCGCGGGCGCGATCGCCGTGCCGCTGTTCGACCCCGGCCTGCCCGGCCACGCCGGACGCCTCGCCGCGGTGCTCGACGACTGCGCGCCCGCGGCCGTCGTCACGACCACCGCCGCCCACGCCGCGGTGGCGGACTTCCTCGACGGCGCCGTCCCGGTCATCGCCGCCGACCGCCCCGGCCCCACGCGCTCGTGGCCGGCTCCCGAGGCGTCGCCGGACGACGTCGCCTACCTCCAGTACACGTCCGGCTCGACCCGCAGCCCGGCCGGCGTGGTGCTCACGCACGCCGCCGTGCTCGCCAACGTCGCCCAGGTCGTGCGCGGCCTCGGCCTCGACCCGAAGACGGCCACCACGGTGTCGTGGCTCCCGCTGTTCCACGACATGGGGCTCGTCCTCGGGCTGATCACGCCCCTCGCACTGGGCTTGCGGTCGGTGCTGATGGACCCCCTCGCCTTCATCGAGCGCCCGGTCCGCTGGCTGGAACTGCTCGGCGACCACCCGGGCGCGTGGAGCGCCGCGCCGAACTTCGCCTTCCACTACTGCGCGACGCGCGTGCGCGAGCCGGAACGCCTGCGCCTCGGCGCCGTCGCGGCGATCGTCAACGGCGCCGAGCCGATCAACCCGGACGTCCTCGACCGCTTCCACACGACGTTCGCCGCCGCCGGGTACGCGCCCGAGAAGACGCGCCCCGCCTACGGTCTGGCCGAGGCGACCGTCTTCGTCACCACCGGCCCGGCCGCGGCCCCGAAGGTCACGACGTTCGACCGCGACGCCCTCGCCACCGGAACCGCGCGACCGGGCGGAACCGGCGTCCGGCTCGTCGCGTGCGGGGTCCCGGCCGGTCAGCAGGTCGCCCTCGTCGACCCGCACACCGCCGTCGCTCTCGCCGACGGCGAGGTCGGCGAAATCTGGGTCCACGGACCGAACGTCGGTGCCGGCTACTGGGAAAAGCCGTTGGAGAGCACCGAAACCTTCGGCGCGCGCCTGGCCGGCGACCACCCGGGGCTGCCCGAGGGTCCGTGGCTGCGCACCGGCGACCTCGGCGTCCGCCACGAAGGCGAGCTGTACATCGCGGGCCGGATCAAGGACCTCATCATCGTCGACGGCCGCAACCACTACCCCCAGGACGTCGAGGCGACGGCCGCGTCGGCCGACCCCGCCATCCGCCCCGGCAGCGTCGCCGCCTTCGCCGTCACCGGTGCCGACACCGAATCCGTCGTCGTGGTCGCCGAACACCGCACCCACGACGCCCTGACCGAGGAGGCGGAACGCGCCCTCGCCGTCGCGGTCCGGCGGCTGGTCTCCGACGCGCACGGGCTGTCCCTGCGGGACGTGCTGCTCGTCCCGGCCGGCCGGGTGCCGCGCACCTCCAGCGGCAAGATCGCGCGCACCGCTTGCCGCGACCGCTACCTCGCCGGCGACTACGGAAAGGCCGGTCACCACGGAAAGGCACTGGCGCGATGAGAAACCCCGACCTGCGCCGACGGCTCCTGGAGCTGCTCGCCGAACACACCGGCACCGACGTCGAGCCGGACCGCCCGCTCGCCGACTACGGCCTGTCCTCCCGCCAGGCCGTCGGTCTCGCCGCCGACCTCGAAGACCTGGTCGGCACGCGGCTGCCCGCGACGCTGCTGTGGGAAAGCCCGACCGTCGACCACCTCGTCCGCAGCCTCACCTCGGGCGACGAGCCGGAGGCACCGCCGGCCGACCGGCGCCGGACCGACCCGATCGCCGTGGTCGGGCTCGGCTGCCGCTGGCCCGGGGCCGACGGCGTCGACGAGTTCTGGGACCTGCTGCGCACCGGGCGCGACGCCGTCCGGACGGCGCCGCCGGGCCGCTGGGACGCCGAGGCCGCGCCGGTCACCGGCGGCTTCCTCGACGACGTCGCCGGGTTCGACGCCGAGCACTTCGGCATCACCCCGCGCGAAGCCGCGACCATGGACCCCCAGCAGCGGATGCTCCTCGAAGTCGCCTGGGCCGCGCTCGAGCACGCCGGCATCGCCCCGGCGTCACTGCGCGGCAGCCGCACCGGCGTCTTCACCGGGATCTCGACCCACGACTACGGCCACCTGACCCTCGCCGGTGCCACCCCGGACCTGTGGACGGCGACCGGCGCGGCGGGCAGCATCGCCGCCAACCGGCTGTCCTACGTCTACGACCTGCGCGGCCCGAGCATGGCGGTGGACACGGCCTGCTCGTCTTCGCTGGTCGCGGTGCACCACGCCGTGCGCGCCCTGCGCGACGGTGAAGCCGGCCTGGCGCTGGCCGCCGGGGTGAATCTCATGCTGGTGCCGGGGCCGACGGCCGCGTTCGCCGCCGCGGGGCTGCTCGCCGGCGACGGCCGGTGCAAGACGTTCTCGGCCGGCGCGGACGGCATCGCGCGCGCCGAGGGTTGCGGCGTCGTCGTGCTCAAGCGGCTGGCCGACGCCGAGGTCGACGGCGACCGCGTGCTCGCCGTCATCCGCTCGTCGGCGGTCAACTCCGACGGCCGGTCCAACGGCCTGGCCGCCCCGAACCCCGTGGCCCAGCAGGCGATGCTGCGCGACGCCTACCGCGGCGCCGGGCTCGATCCGTCCGCTGTGGACTACGTGGAGGCGCACGGGACCGGCACCCTGCTCGGCGACCCGATCGAGGCCGGCGCGCTCGGCGCGGTCCTGGGCGCGGGCCGCTCACCCGGCGCCCCGCTGCTGCTCGGGTCGGTCAAGACGAACATCGCGCACGCGGAGGCGGCCGCCGGGATCGCCGGTCTGATCAAGGTCGTGCTCGCGCTGAGCCGCGGCGAACTGCCGCCGCAGCTGCACTTCACCGCGCCGAACCCGCACATCGCGTTCGACGACCTGCGGCTGAAGGTGGTCACCGAACGGACGCCGTGGCCGTCGTACTCCGGGCGCGCCACCGCCGGGGTCTCGGCGTTCGGGTTCGGCGGGACCAACGCGCACGTCGTCCTCGACGAGGCCGCCCCGATCGGTACTCCTTCTCCCGGTCCCGGCGTCCGGGTCGGCCTGCTGTCCGCGCGCACCCGCGACCGGCTCGCCGAACGCGCGATGCAGCTGGCGGACTGGCTGGACTCGGTGCCGGGCCAGTCCCTGGCCGACGTCACGCACACGTTGTTCCGGCGCGACAACGGCGAGCGGCACCGGGCGGCGTTCGTCGCCGAGGACACCGCCGAACTGGCCGTCCTGCTGCGGACTATCGACGCCAATCCCCTGCCCGCGGGCGCGGCGACCGGAACCGCGGTGCCGGGTGAGGGGCCGGTGTTCGTGTTCTCGGGGCACGGTTCGCAGTGGACCGGGATGGGCCGCGGGCTGCTGGCCGCTTCAGCGGTGTTCGCGGCGCAGGTGGACAAGCTCGGCGACCCGTTCACCGAGCACAGTGGACGGTCGTTGCGCGCGTTGCTCGGTTCGGAGCGGCTGTCACTGCCCGAAACCCAGCTGGCGATCTTCGGGACGCAGGTCGCGCTGGCCGCGCGGTGGGAGGCGCTCGGCGTCCGGCCCGCCGCCGTCGTCGGGCATTCGCTGGGCTCGGCGGCCGCGGCCGTGGTGAGCGGGGTGCTGACCGCCGACGAGGCCGTCCACCTGGTCGCCACCCGCGCGCGGCTGCTGGGCACGCTCGGCGCGGGCGGCGCGATGGCCGCCGTCCCGCTGGCGCCGTCGGAGCTGCCGAGCGGGGTGGAGCTGGCCGTCGACTCCGCACCGGGACAGCTGACAGTGGCCGGGGAGGCGTCCACTTTGGACTCGCTGGTCGCGTCGCTGACGGCTTCGGGGCGGACCGCGCGCCGGCTGCCGGTGTCCGTCGCCGGGCATTCGTCGTCGGTGGAGCCGATCCTGGGTTCGTTGCGGGACGCGCTGGCCGAGCTGGGCGGGCGGCGGCCGCTGGTTCCGTGGTACGACACGGTGCTGACGGACCCGCGCTCGCTGCCGGACTTCGACGCCGGCTACTGGGCGGCGCACGTCCGCCGCCCGGTCCGTTTCCGCCAGGCGGTGACGGCGGCGGCCGCGGACGGGCACCGGGTGTTCGTCGAGGTCTCGCCGCACCCGATCCTGCGCGGCTCCCTGGCGCGCACGCTCGAGGCGACGGGGATCCGGGACGCGGTGGTGACAGGCACGCTGCGCCGGGGACAGGACGAGATCCGGGCGTTCGGAGCGGCCGCAGCGGAGCTGTACTGCGCGGGAACGCGCATCACGGTGAGCGCCCCGGACGACGGCGCGAGGTTGGCGGACGTACCACCGATGCCATGGCGGCACGAACGGCATTGGTACACGGATGTGTCGGCGACGGCTCGGGTGGCGGCCCCGGCCGCCGGGCGGGCCGAGCGGCAGCCCGGCCATGGGGGCGCCGCTGCGAACCCGCTCGCCACAGACGCCGGGCCGCTGCCCGGCCATGAAGCCACATCACACTCCGGTGCCCAGACGGCCGCTGCGGGCTTGCTCGCCACACATGCCCGACCGCTGCCCGGCCAGGGAGCCACATCAACCGCCGCCACCGACTCCCGAGCTGCCGCCGCGGACCAGCTCACCACACATGCCCCGCTGCAGCCCGGCCCCCAGGCGGCCGGCGCGGACCCGCTCGCCACACCGGCCGAACTGCTGCTCGGCCGTGGAGCCACTTCGGCCGAGCAGCCCAGCCGGCCACCAGCTGCCGCACCCCTCACCGCGCGCGACCGGCTCACCGAGATCGTCGCCGCGGTCATGGGGCTCGCGCCCGCCCGCCTCGACGCCGACACCCCGCTCGTCGACCTCGGGCTCGACTCCCTCATGGCCAACCGGATCCGCGAAGCCGTCCGGCGGGAACTCGGCGCCGAACCCGATACCGCCGCCGTTCTGCGGGGGGCCACCCTCGCCGACCTCAACCGGGACCTCGCTCCCCGCGACGGCGAACTCCCCCGCCCCGCCCGCGGCCGCGCCTGGGACGCCGCCGACCGCCTCGTCCTGCGGCTCTGGCGCCGGCACACCGGCGAGGATCCAGGCCCGCGCGTCCACCTCGACGAGCGCCTCGCCCGGCTCCTCGCCACCGACCTCTCCACCGAACTCGACACCCCGATCGACGCCGCCGACCTGCTGCGGCACGACTCCCTCGCCGCCCTCGCCGACGTCGCCCGCGCCGTCCTCGACACGCGCGAAGCCCGCGGCCCGGTGCACGTCCTCGCCCCCGGCGACGCGGGCACCGCGCCCCTGCTGCTGTTCCACCCCGGCGGCAGCACGTGCACCGTCTACCGGCCGCTGCTCGACCGGCTGCCCGCCGCCGTGCCGTGCCTCGGCTTCGAACGCGTGCCCGGCACGAGCATCGAGGATCGCGTCGAACGGCTGCTGCCGCTGGTCCGCGCGCGGCTGCCGCGCGGGCCCTACCGGCTCGCTGGGTGGTCGTTCGGCGGCGCGCTGGCCTACGGCGTCGCAACCCGGCTCGCCGACGAAGGCGAAGACGTCGAGTTCGTCGCCCTCGTCGACACCATGCTGCCGCTGCCGGAACCCGGCCTCGACCCGCGGGCGTCGTCGGCGCGGCGGTTCCTGCGGTTCACCGGCTACGTCGAAGGCACGTACGGCCGTCCGGTCCGGCTCGGGCACGACGAGCTCGCGCCGCTGCCCGAGGAAGAGCAGATCGAGCTCACCATGCGCCGGGTCGCCGAGGCCGGGCTGCTCAGCCCCGGCGTCCTGCGGCACCAACGCCAGTCCTTTTTGGACACGCTCGCGGCCGAGCGCGGGATCCCGCGTCGCTACGACGGCCGCGTGGTGCTCTACCGGGCGACCGAGCCGTACGCCGCCGGGCTGGCCATGGAGCCGCGCTACTCCCGCTCCGACCTCGCCGCGGGCTGGGCGGACCTGTGCCCGCGGCTGGAGATCGTGCCGGTGCCCGCGCACCACCTGTCGGTCGTCGACCCACCGCACGTCGACGTCGTCGCGCGGCACCTCGCGAGCTTGCTGTGAGGCGGCCGCTGCTGGCCGTCCTCGGCGCGGGGCTGTTCCTGGTGGCCGTGGACGCGACGGTGCTGCACGTCGCGCTCCCCGACCTCGTCCGGGACCTGCGCCCGGGCGCGGCGGCCCAGGTGTGGATCGTGGCGGTCTACCCGCTCACGGCGGCGCCGCTGCTGCTGCCGTTCGGCACCCTCGGCGACCGCTTCGGACGACGGCGCGTGCTGGTCACCGGCTACGCGGTGTTCGGCGTGGCGTCGCTCGGGTGCGCGTTCGCCCCGGGCGTCCCGGCACTGCTCGCCGCCCGGGCGGCGCTCGGCTGCGGCGGCGCGATGATCATGCCCGTGACGATGTCGCTGCTGCGGGAACTGTTCCCCGACCAGCGGCGGCGGCGCACGGCGATCGCGGTGTGCAGCGGCGTCGCCGGGACGGGCTCGGTGTTCGGGCCGGTGCTGGGCGGGGTGCTCGTCGAGGCGTGCGGCTGGCGGGCGACGTTCCTGGTGAACCCGCCGGTGATCCTCGTGGCGGTGGTCGCGGCGCTGCGGTGGCTGCCGCGGTCACCGCCCGGTCGACGGCCGTGGGACGCGCTCAGCGCCGTCCTCGCGGCGGGCGGTGTGCTCGGGATCGCGTTCGCCGCCGGACCGTCGGGCGGCGGCGTTCTCGCGGGCGTGGCCGGGTGTGTCCTGTTAGGACTGTTCGTGCTGCGCCAGCGTTCCTCGGCGACGCCGTTGCTGGATCTGGCGTTGTTCCGCCGCCCGGGCGTGCCGGGTGCGGTGAGCGGGGTGCTGCTGGTGATGAGCACGCTGGTGGGGCTCGGGGTCCTGCTGGCGCAGTACCTGCAGGTGGTGCTGGGGTTGTCCCCGACGGCCGCGGCGGCGCGGCTGCTGCTGGTGCTCGGGGCGTCGGCGGTGGGCAGCGTGACGGCGCCGGCGCTGCTCGGCCGGTTCGGCAACGCGCGGGTTCGCACTTCCGGGTTCGCGGTGGCGGGGTCGTCGCTGGCGGTGCCGGCGGCGGGCGGCTTGACGTCGTGGTGGCTGGGTGCGGCGCTGGTCGGGTCGGGGTTCGGGATGGCACTGGCGCTGACGTCCAGCACGGACACGTTGCTGTCGGCGGCCCCGCCCGGCCACGCGGGCGGCGCGGCGGCGGTGGAGAAGACGGGGTACGAGCTGGGCGCGGGCCTGGGCACGACGGCGTTCGGTTCGCTGGCGGCGACGGTGTACGCCGCACGGCTGGTGGTGCCGCCGGGAGTACCGGCTCAGGCGGCCCGGCTGGCGGCGGCGGGCCCGGTCCAGGCGGAAGCGGCGGCGCGGGAGTTCGCGGCGGAGGGGTTGTCCGCGGCCGCGCGGGCGGGGTGCACCGCGGGGGTGCAGGTGGCGGCGGGTGTCGCTTGTGGACTCTTCGTGGTCGCTGCGGTGGTTTCGGCCTTCAGCCGGGCCACAAGTCGAGGTGTCAAGACGGCGGCCGTATAGGTCGTTATACATTCACCGCGCGCGGTTGTCCGGGCCCTCGTCAGCGGAACCAGGCGCCCGCGGCCGAGCGCATCACCAGCCCCTGCGGCTCCGGCGGGATCGGCAACGACCCCTGGCTCGGCGGCCACAACGTCACCGCCGGCACCTCGCGCAACTGGGCGCGCAGCTTCTGCAGCGGCAACGGCCGACGGCGGGTCAGCAGCGTCGTCGTGCGCGGGTGCAGATCCACGAACGGGTAAGTCGCGTGCAACGCCGCCAGCCGGGACGCCAGGTGGCGGCTGCGGATCGTCAGCTCCGCCGGCGGGACCGCCGGCTGGATCACCAGGAACTCCCCCGGCCCGAGCCGGACCGCGCGGTCGAGCGGGCGCAGGCCGCCGCGCAGGAGGTCGGCGATGTTCTGCTCCGTGTGCATCCGGACGCGCGTGCCGTGGCGGCGCTCGACCGCCGTCAGGTCGTCGACCGCGACCAGGACCAGGCCCAGCGGCACCGTGTCCGTCGCGTCGCCGAGCCACGGCGTGATGCCCGCCAGGGTGTCCAGTCCCGTCTCCGGGTCGACCGCCGGGCCCACCGGGACCGGCGCCGACGCGCGGGCGGCGTCCAGCCGGGACGCCACGTGCCGCAGCGCCGCCTCCGCGCGGTTCTCGATGTCGAGCGCCGCCGGGGTCTGCACCGACGCCAGGACCTCGCCGACCTTGCGCCGGACCGCCGGGGGCAGCCGGTCGCCCATGGCGTCGCGCAGCCGGACGACCTCGGCGTACGCCTCGTCGCGGCGCAGCCCCCAGCGGCCGCGGAACAGCCGCGCCCGCTCGACCGACGTGGCCCGCGGGTCGATCTCGTCCAGGTCCTGCGCGACGACCGACGCGCCGAACGTCGGCGACAGCACGGCGACCGACCACTCGCGCGCCATCGGCTCGTCGGGGCGCAGCAGCACCGGCGTGACGCCGTGCGGGAGGTCGGGCCGGCCCGAGTCGACCATGCCGACGACCGTGACGGCTGCCCTCCGCGCGATCTTCGCGTACATCTCGCGCTCGCGTTCGAAGTACGGCAGCCGCTGGAACAGCGCGAACACCACGGTGTCCGCGCCCGCCTCCTCGGCGAGGGCCGCGCGCTCGACCGCGTGCGACGCGGTCACCAGAGCGCGTTTGGACAGCACGCCAGCGCGCGGGTCTGCGTCGGGCATGGAAGGTCGCCTTCGCCGGGGTAAGGGAGGCAATCAACCTAAAAGAGCAAGCCCCGTCCGGCTAGCCACACAATGAGGTGAAATCAGAAGTGGCGACGGTCAGCCTCACGGGCGACGACCTCGTCACGATCCGCGAGCCTTTCCAAGCCCCGCAACGGCTGCCGCATCCGGTGGTTGTCCCGCAGCCGCCCGGCGTTGCGGTCGAGGAACGCCCAGTACCCGGCGGTGAACGGGCACGCGTCCGGCCCGGTCCGCTTCTTCGGGTCGAACACACAACCGGGGCAATGGTCACTCATCCGGTTGATGTAGGCCCCACCGGCCGCGTACGGCTTCGTCGCGACGACCCCGCCGTCGGCGTACTGGCTCATGCCGATCACGTTCGCCGGCATCACCCACGGGAACCCGTCGACGAAGGCGGTGGCGAACCAGCGGGTCAGCTCGGCCGGGTCGTACCCGCGCTGCAGCGCGTGGTTGCCGAGCACCATCAGGCGCTCGATGTGGTGGGCGTAGCCGCGGTCGCGCACGCCGGCCAGCGCGGTGCGCAGGCAGGCCGCTTCGACGGCGTCCGCGTCGAGCGAACGCCACCACTCCGGCAGCTTCCGGCGCGCCTGCAACGCGTTGCGGCGCAAGTACTCCGGCCCTTGGTGCCAGTACAGGTGCCACACCCACTCGCGCCAGCCCAGCACCTGCCGGACGAACCCTTCGACGCTGCTCAGCGGCGCGTCACCGGCCCGGTAGCGCTCTTCGGCCCGCCGGATGACGTCGCGGGGGTCGAGCAGGCCGAGGTTGAGCGGGACGGACAGCAGCGCGTGCGCCATCGCCCAGTCGTGGGTCAGCATGGCGTCCTGGTGCGGGCCGAAGACGGGCAGGCGGTGGTCGAGGAACCGCCGCAGCGCGCGGACGGCTTCGTCGTGCCCGACGGCGAACTGCCGCGGTCCGTCCAGCCCGACCGGGTGGATCTTCCCCGCGCGGACGGCTTCGTCGAGCTCGGCGCGGACGCGCTCGTCGATCTCGTTCTCCCGTGGGTGCCACGGCGCGGGGACGTCGAGCCGGGTGGTCTTCGGCGGCGGCTGCCGGTTGTCGTGGTCGTAGTTCCACTGCCCGCCTTCGGGTTCACCGTCGGCTTCGAGCAGGACGCCGAACTTCCGGCGCTGGTCGCGGTAGAAGTCCTCCATGACGAACCGCTTGCGCCCGTCGGCCCAGGCCTGAAAGTCCTCTTTGGACAGCACGAAACCGGGCGTGGGCAGGATTTCCGTGACGATACCTTCGTCGCGCAGCTTCCGGACGAAGGCGTCGGAGGCGTGCGACGTCGGCTCGTGCACGATCACCGGCCGCCCGAACCGCCGCAGCCCGGTCCGGTAGTCGGGCGCGTCGAGGAGGGTGACGCGGTCGCCGAGGTCGGCGGCGAGCCGGTGCAGCGCGGCCTGGACGAGGTGCAGCTTCTGCCGGTGGAACGGCTTCGCGCCGAAGGCGGCGGCCGACCGGATGAGCAGCACGTCGCGGCCGCGGTGGTCGGGAGTGCTGTGGAAGTGCGGCCCGAGCTGGTCGGCGAACAGCCAGAGCGCGGGCTCGTTTCGCATGAGCGGAACGCTAACCCGCTTCCGGCGGCGCCGCACGTCCGGTCAGGTAGGCGAGGGCGAGTTCGGTCGTTTCGCCGGCCCACGCGGTCCAGGTCAGCCCGTCGGGCCAGAACCGGCTGCTGGCCGCCCGGTGCACACAGGAGCCGATGATGGTGCGCGTAGCCATCCGCAAGGCGAGTGCGGGGTCCGGACGGCGGACCTCTCCAACGCAGGGGTGGGCGGCTTCGAAGAACGCCTGCTGGATGGCCGCGAGGGCCCGCAGGCCGCGATCACGCCCGTCGGCGCGCTGCCCGTCGAGCAGCTCCGGGAAGATCCGGTCGCGAGTCGCGAAGGTGCGCGCCAAAGCCGTCGTGAAGGCGCCGACGACAGTCCGCAGCCCGGGCTCCGCCGAGCGGAGGGCTTCGCCGACTCCGGCTTCCAGCTGTCCGAGAAGCTCGTCTTTCACGGCGTAGAGCAGTTGGTCCTTGCCCGTGAAGCGGCGGTAGATCGCCCCGACCGACAGCCCGGCCCGCTCGGCCACCGCGCCGACGGTGAACTCCTCGACCCCGCGCTCGGCCAGGACGTGTTCGGCCGCGGCGAGCACCTTCTGCAGGGACTCCCGGCTGCGAGCTTGCTGCGGCGGCCGGAACCCCGGCTCGGCGGATGGCTCACGCACCGTTCCTCCCCTCGGCGGGCGCCGGCGGCCCGCTCGAACGCGAATGATAACTTGCGTTCGCATTCAGCAGTGGGAGGGCAGCATGGTGAGCATCGAGGTGCGGAACGCCTCCGTCGACTTCCCGGTCTTCGACGCCAAGACCCGGTCGCTCAAGAAGCAGGTCCTCGGCAAGGCCGGCGGCGCGATCGGCACCGAGGCGAAGGTCCCCGTCATCGAGGCGCTGTGCGACATCACGCTGTCGATGGGCGACGGCGACCGCGTCGGCCTGGTCGGGCACAACGGCGCGGGCAAGTCCACGCTGCTGCGGCTGCTTTCCGGGATCTACGAGCCGACCCGCGGGAGTGCCCGGGTCACCGGGCGGATCGCGCCGGTGTTCGACCTCGGCGTGGGCCTCGACCCCGAGGTTTCGGGCCACGAGAACATCCTCATCCGCGGCCTCTTCCTCGGCATGTCCCGCAAGCAGATGGAGAAGCGGGTCGACGACATCGCGGAGTTCACCGAGCTCGGGGACTACCTGCGACTGCCGTTGCGCACCTACTCGGCCGGCATGCGGGTCCGGCTGGCGCTGGGCGTGGTGACCACCATCGACCCCGAGATCCTCATCCTCGACGAGGGTCTCGGCGCGATCGACGCGGCGTTCCTCGCCAAGGCTCGCGGGCGGCTCGTGGACCTCGCCCGCCGGGCCGGGGCGCTCGTGTTCGCGTCGCACTCGGAGGAGCTGCTGCGCGCGCTGTGCACCAGCGCGCTCTGGATGGACGAAGGCCGGATCCGCGCGAGCGGGTCCCTGGACGAAGTCCTGGCGGCCTACCGCGGCTCGGCGGCGTAAGCGCGCAAGACCTCCGTGGTGTCGCCGAGGAACTTCGCCACCACCTCGGCCTCCCCCGGCGCCAGCTCCGCCGTCAGCCGCGTCACCGCGTCCACCAGCGGGGCCAGCGCCGCGCGGACCTCGGCCCGCGCCGCCTCCGCCACCACCAGCGTGATGCGCCGCCCGTCGCTCGGGTGGCGGTCGCGGCGGACGTGGCCCGCCGCCTCCAGCCGGTCGACCAGGACCGTGGCCGAGGCCGACCGGATCTTGAGCGCGTGTGCCAGGTCGACCGTGCCCATCGGGACTCCCGTCGCCAGGTGCTGCAGCGCCTGCACGTCGGTCGCGCCGAGGCCCAGGCGGCGGGCCAGGGCCAGCTGGACGTCGTGGGCGAGCGCCAGCAGGTCCCGCAGGGCGAGGTTCACCCGGAGCGCCACACCGTCTTCCACCTGACCATTCTAAGGTAGCTAGACAATCTAGCGAGTTTTGCTATCGTGGAGCGCGTGGACGTCCGAGCGATGAACGCCGAAATGACCGCCAAACTGATCGACGCCCCCGGCGAAGCCCCGCCCGAAGGCGGGTACGCGCTGCGCGTCGTCGAGACGCGGGGCCGCAGCACCGGCGAGCCGCGGCGTGTGCCGCTCGCCGTCGTCGCGCGGGACGGCGGGCACTACCTCGTCTCGCCCGTGCGGGACCGCGACTGGGTCGCGAACCTCCTGGAAACACCGGACTGCGCGCTGCTCGCCGCCGGTGAACGCCAGGACTGCCGGGCCGAGGCCGTCGACGGCGCCGAGGCCGCCGGCGTGGTCGCGACCTACCTGGCCGCGATGTCGGTGCCGTGGGCCGTAAGGGCCTTCCCGGTCCCGCAGGACGCGACCCCGGCCCAGATCCTCGAGCACGTTCCCGGGATGGCGGTCTTCCGATTGGAGACGGCGTGAGCGTCGCCGCCGCGGGCGGCGGCCCCGGCGGGCTGCTGCTCGGCTACCTGCTCGCCCGCGCCGGGATCGACGTCACCGTGCTCGAAGCGCGGTCGGACTTCGACCGCGACTTCCGCGGCGACTCGCTGCACCCCTACACCCTCGAACTGCTCGACCGCCTCGGCCTGGCCGAGGACCTCCTGGCGCTCGACCACTTCAAGGCGCGCTCGTTCCGCTTCCACACGCCGTCCGGCGTCTACAGCTGCGCCGACTACGACCGGCTCGACACCCCGTTCGGCTACATCGCGCTGATGCCGCAGGTGCGGTTCCTCGACTTCCTCGCCGAGCGAGCCGCGAAACTGCCGTCGTTCACGCTCAAGACGAACGCCAAGGTCACCGGCCTCCTCGAAACCGACGGCAAGGTGACCGGCGTCCGGTTCCGCGGCGGCGAACTCGAGACGTCACTCGTCGTCGGCGCGGACGGGCGGTTCTCGACGGTCCGGCGGCTCGCGGGCCTCGACGCGAAGCCGCTCGGCGCCACCACCGACCTGCTCTGGTTCCGCCTTCCCCGCTCCCCCGGCGACCCGCGCGACGCCGACCTCGACCTCTACTTCGGGCGCGACGCCTACGTCGGCGTCCTCGGCGGCGTCCACGACTGGCAAGTCGGCTACAGCCTCGAAAAGGGCGCCTACCCGGCGCTGCGCGAACGCGGCGTCGAGCCGGTCCGCGCGTTCCTGCGCGACCGCGTTCCGTGGCTGGCCGACCGCGCCCACCTGCTCACCGGCTTCGCCCAGACGACGCTGCTGTCGGTCGACATCTCCCGCGTCGAGCGCTGGCACCGCCCGGGCCTGCTGCTGCTCGGCGACGCGGCGCACGTCATCTCCCCGGTCGGCGGCAACGGGATCCTGATGGCCGTCCAGGACGCCGTCGCCGCGGCGAACCGGCTGATCCCCGCGTTGCGCCGGGGTGAAGTCACCTCAGCCGACCTCGCCGGCGTCCAAGCCGACCGGATCGCGGCGATCGAACGGGTGCAGGCCGACCAGGTCAAGGTCGAACGGCGGGCCGCCGCGGCGCGCGCCCGAGGCCGTGGCGCCGCGCCGCCGGCCTTGCTCAAGCTCTTCTTCGCGATCCCGGCACTGCGCACCCGCGGCGCCCGCGGCAACGCCTACGGGCCGTTCCCGCCTCAGCTCGACGAGTCCCTCTTGGCGTCGTAGGACGTCCAGCCGCCTTCGCCTTCGGCCGCCTCGACGTCGGCGTCGGCGCTCGCCGCGTGGGTCATCGCGGCGACTGTGCGCTCGAGCCCCTGCTGGACCTCGCCGCCGTCGGCCTTCCGGACGCTGTGCAGCGTCACGGTGATCTCCGACGACGCCGGGCCGTCCTCGGCGATCCGCAGCTCGCCGTGGTAGTCGTCGGGGCCTTCGGCGCCCCAGGACAGCGAGCGGTTCGCCGCGTCGGTGTGCAGCCAGGCTTCGCCGGCGACGCGCTGGCCGTGCACTTCCGCCTCCACGTGCACGCTGTCACCGCCCTTCGGCTCGGCGACCTTCATCTCCGGGAAGTACCGCGGCAGGTTCTCGGGGTGGCTCAGGAACGCGAACAGCTCGTCCGCCGGGACGTCGGCGGTCGCGGTGTGGCGGTACTCGGTCATCGGATCACCTTTCGTCGACCCCTCGGTTACCCCTGAAGTTGTGCATTAAAAGGCGTTTTGCGGGGAACCTGGTGGACATGACGGCCACCGAACCCGAGACCCGGCGCGGTCCCGCCCCCGTCCAGGGCCTGGGCATGCTGATCGGTTTGCTGTTCCTCGTGCTCGCCGCGCTGGAACTGATGTCCGGGGTCGCCGACGGCGCGGGCCCGCACCAGCTGTTCGGATTGGTCTCGGTGTCCGGGCTGTGGGCGTTGCTGCACCTGCTGACCGGCGCCGCGGCGGTGTTCTGCACCCGCTCTTCGCGCCTGGCTGCCCGGTTCCTGGTCGCCGCCGGCGCCGGTTACACCCTGGCCGGCCTGGCCGGCCTGCTCCCGCTGCCGCAGGCGGTCACCGACGTGCTGCCGCTGAACACCGCCGGGATCTGCCTCGCCCTCGCCCTCGGCACGGTCATGCTGGTCCTGGGAGCCGGCTCGCTGCAACGGGGACGGCGCCGCTGAAGTCGTCCTCGGCGCGCGGGAACCGCACCAGCACCGCCGCGACCACCACGGCGAGTCCGAAGAGGACGTAACCGTTGCCGGTGAGCTGCTGGAGGAACGTCCAGCCGCGCTCCGCTGCCCCGCCGCGCGGCCACCACCACTGCGGGCCGGCGACGAACAGCACCGCGCCGGCCCCGGCCGCGACGGCGAACCCGCGCCGCCGGGTCCGGCGCGCCAGCTCCGCCCAGCCGAGCAGCACGACCACGGCCCAGACCCAGTGGTGCGTCCACGAAATCGGGGAGATCAGCAGCCCGCCGACGGCGTTGACGCCGAGGGCGACCGTCTTCTCCCCCGCGTCCAGCGCGCGCCGCACGCCCAGTGCCGTCAGCACCAGGACGACGGCCACCAGCGGCAGCCACCACGTCGTCCGCGCGCCGGCGGGCACCCCGGCGCGGGCGAGCAGCCCCAGCAGGGACTGGTCGCCAGCGTAGGTCGGCTCGCCGACGCGGCCGGTGGCCCACAGCGCGCCGGTCCAGTACCGCACCGAGTCGGCGCCGGCGAGCAGGAAGCCCAGCGCCGTCGCCGCGACGAACGTGACGGCGCTCGTCACGGCCGCGCGGGTGTCCCGGCGGAGCAGGAAGTACAGGAGGAACACCGCCGGGGTCAGCTTGATCGCGGCGGCGAGCCCGATCAGCAGGCCGCGCGGCCACCGCGGGGTGTCGGCCAGGACGTCGAGCACGACGAGGGCGAGCAGCAGCAGGTCGATCTGGCCCGCGTACACCGTGCGCAGCACCGGCTCGAGGACTTCGGCGGCCAGCAGGAGCATTCCGACCCGGCGCCAGTCGGGTCGCGTACCGAACGCCCGCAGGACCGTGAACAGCACCAATGCCAGCAGACCGAGCGTGCCGACGGTGACCACGAGGCAGGCGGCCCAGTACGGCAGCACGGCCAGCGGCGCCAGGACGACCGCCGCGAACGGCGGGTAGGTGAACAGCAGCAGCTGGCCGTCGCCGGTGGGCGGCAAGGTGCCGTACAGCGCGTCGCCGTGCAGCAGAGCCGCCGACCCGAGCCGGTAGACGTCCAGGTCGACGCGGTAGGCGGGGAAGCGCACGCGGCCGTCGTTGTACGACACCAGCAGCACCGCCAGGACGAGCACCTGCGCCCCCAGCAGCACGTACGCGTTCCCGAGCCTGGTCCGCACCCCTCTGATCATCTCTCGCATTCTGTCGCGTCCCCGCCCCGGCGCCATCCGGGAAACCCCCGGACCTCTGCTCCGGAAAAACCGGTTGCCCGGCGTGCCAGCCTGGGCGGATGGGGACACCGACCGGCTTCGCCTACCGCGTCGACGAACGCGGCACCGTCACGATCACGCACCACGGCCGCCCGGCCGGGACGCTGCGCGGGTCCGCCGCCGCGCGCTTCCTGGCCGCCGCCGACCGCGGCGACGACCGGCAGCTGCTGATGGCCCGGGCCACCGGCAACTACCAGCACGGCAACGAGCGGCGGGCCCGCGAGCACCCCCGCAACCGCTGGCTTCCTGGCACGCTGGCGCCATGAGCTACGACGTGCAGACGATCCGCAAGCACTTCCCCGCCCTCTCCGCCGCGCACTTCGACGGCCCGGGTGGCTCGCAGGTTCCCGACGTCGTCGGCGAGGCGGTGGCCGGGACGCTGTGCGCCGCGATCGCCAACCGCGGCGTCGTCACGGCGGCCGAGCGCCGGGCGAGCGCGGTGGTCGCCGAGGCGCGCCAGGCCGTCGCCGACCTGCTCGCCGCGGACCTGGCCGGGGTCGTCTTCGGCCGCAGCATGACGCAGCTGACCTACGACTTCTCCCGCACACTGGCCAAGAACTGGGGCCCGGGCGACGAGGTCGTCGTCACCCGGCTCGACCACGACGCGAACATCCGGCCGTGGGTGCAGGCCGCGGAGGCCGCGGGCGCGACCGTGCGCTGGGCGGACTTCGACCCCGCGACCGGGGAGCTGGCCGCGTCCGCCGTGACCGGGCTGCTGTCGGAGCGGACGCGGCTGGTGGCGGTGACGGCGGCGTCGAACCTGCTCGGCACCCGGCCGGACGTCCCGGCGATCGCGGCCGCGGTGCACGACGCCGGCGCGCTGCTGTACGTCGACGGCGTGCACCTCACCCCGCACGCCCCGGTCGACGTCACGGCGCTGGGAGCCGACTTCTACGCGTGCTCGCCGTACAAGTTCCTCGGCCCGCACCTGGGCCTGGTCGCGGCGGCGCCGGCGCTGCTGGAGACGCTGCACCCGGACAAGCTGCTGCCCTCGACCGACGCCGTCCCGGAGCGGTTCGAGCTGGGGACGCTCCCGTACGAGCTGCTGGCCGGCACGACCGCGGCGATCGACTTCCTGGCGGGCCTGGTGCCGGGATCGGGCTCACGCCGCGCGCGGCTGCTCGGGTCGTTGTCCGCGTTGGAGGACCACGAAAACGCGCTCCTCGCGCGCTTGGACGCCGGGTTGGCCGCGCTCCCGGGCGTGACGCGCTACGGCGCGCCCGACCGGCACCGGACGCCGACGGTCCTGTTCTCCGTCGACGGCGTCGCGTCGCAGGCGGTGTACGAGCACCTCGGAGCGTTGGGCGTGAACGCGCCGGCGGGGAGCTTCTACGCGATCGAGTGCTCCCGGCACCTCGGGCTCGGCGACACGGGCGCGGTGCGGGCGGGAATCGCGCCGTACACCACGGAAGCCGACGTCGACGCGCTGCTCGCCGGCCTGGAATCGCTCTCGCGGTCGTGAGGGGTGAGGGCGGTGGCACCGCCCGCACCCCTCACGATCCGTGGGGGTTCGTCAGCTGGGGTCCTGGTCCAGCTGGGTGGCCTTCACCGCGTTGCCGACCTGGGTGCAGTCGTCGGCGGTGATGCCGGCCGTGCCCGCCTTGGCGAGCGCCGCGCACGAAGAGTTGAGGGCGTCGCCGACGTCCTTGAACGTCGCGCTCTGCGTCAGCGTGTTCTCGACGCCCCACCAGACCTGGACGGACTTGTCGAGCCCGAGGCCGCGCACGGTCCGGCCGTTGAATGTGTCGCCGTCGGTGATGAGGTAGTCGGCCTTGTTGACGACGCCGTCGTTGATGTGCACGTCCGGGTTGTTCGTGTCCCAGCCCGGGCCGTTGACCATGTCCGGCTGCGGTTTCAGCGACGAGCGCGGGTCCTTCATGTTCCGGATCGCGCCCAGCGACGAGCCCGCGCCGAGCAGCCAGCGGTTGTCACCGGTGTCGTCGGGGTCGTTCGAGGTGATGCCGATGAACTTGCCGAAGACGTCCGAGAGGCCTTCGTTGATCGAGTCGGCCTGGCCGCCGCTCAGCCCGGACGTGTGCTGGGTGACGCCGTGTGTCAGCTCGTGCCCGGTGATGTCGTCGGTGGTGACGCCCTCGCCGAAGGCCATCTGCTCGCCGTCCCAGAAGGCGTTCGCGAAGGGGCATTCGCCGCTGACGCAGATCCGGACGGTGCCGCGCAGCGCCTTGCCGGTGCCGTCGGAGTAGTCGGCGCCGATGAGGTTCGTGAGGTCGACGTTGACGTACTTCCGGTAGAAGTCCGAGGCCTGGCCGAAGAACGTGTAGACGTTGTTGACGTCGGCGACGCTCGACTCGGCGCCGCCTTCCTTGCGGGTGACGTCGAAGGCGGTGCCGCAGCGGACCGACGCGTTGCTGCCGCTGACCACCTTCCGGTTGGCGTCGCAGACGTCGCGGTTGGCCTCGCGGACCTCCGACCACGACGTCAGGACGTCCTGCGTGCCGGCTTTGACGACCTCGGTCCACTTGTCGTTCAGCTTCGCGCCGTGCACGGTGACCTGGTAGGTCGGCACGGCGACGCCGTCGCCCTTCGCACCGCCGAGGGTGGCGTCGTACCAGTACGCGCGCGGCGCGTCGGCCTTGAGCGTGTTCGCGGCGAGGCCGGTGCGCTTCGCGACGTCCGCGAGCGCGGCGTCCGCGGCACCGGCGGCGCTCGCCGGGAAGGCACCCGTGGTCTTCTGCGCGGTGCGGCCGTGGGTCGCGAGGACCGCGCCGGTCTTGTCGCGCAGCTGGACCAGCTGGCCGCCGAACACCGGCACCCCGCCGATCTCCTGCTGGGACCGCACGACGCTGCCGAACGGCATCGCGAGGGAGTTCAGCGCGTGCATCGACGGCTGCGCGATGGTCGCGTAGGCCGGCGAGCCGGTCATGGCCAGCGACACCGCGACGACGGCCGCGCTCACCACCGCCGTCCCTGCGATAGCCCGTTTGCGTGACACCCGGTACACCTCCGTGGAAGCTTGATCACCTGACGTGAAGTCCGAGCAGGGTCACATGCCCCGATGGGGTCGCACACCGGTCGAAAGTAGGTAAGTCACCATATGGGCGTCGTAAGTCGGTAGTTAATCACCGGCATTTCGGACAGGTCAGGACGCCGGCGGAGCCACCACGCGGAGCTGAAGCATCGCCGCGAAGCGAGCCTCCGGATCCGTCATGTCGAACCCGCCGACCTCCGCCAGCCGGCGCAGGCGGTACCGGAACGTGTTCGGGTGGACGTGCACCGCCGCCGACGCCGCGATCACGTCGCCGAACGCGTCGAGCCACGCCCGGAGCGTCTCCACCAAATGGGCGTGGTGCTGCTCGTCGTACCCGAGCAGGCGCGCCACCGGGCCGGTCGGGCGGTCGCCGCGGGCCGCTACCAGGTCCTGCAGCTCCAGCAGCAGCGCCTCGACGTGGACGTCCGCCAGCGATGCCAGCCGGCGGCCCGCGCCGCTGCCCGAGCGCAGCACCCGCAACGCCCGGTCCGCGCTGGCCCGGGCTTCCGGCAGCTCGGCCGCGCTGCGCGCCACCGGCCCGATGCCGATGACCGCCCGGACGCGGTCGCCCACCCGGTCCAGGAAGTCCTTCGCGATCCGCAGCGCGCGGCGTTCGCCGTCGGCGTCGCGGGTCACCGGCACCAGCCCGTACGCGGTGTCGCCGACGAGCGCCGCAGCGCAGCGCGGATGGACCGCGCTCAGGTGCATCGCCAGGCCGTCGGCCAGCCGCTGTCGCTCGGTCGCGACTTCGGCGTCTTCGGCGCCGTTCTCCAGCACGGCCAGCGACAGCACGACCACCGGCTGGTCCGCCAAACCCAGGCGGCTCAACGCTTCCCGCGCGGCCGCCCCGCCTTCCAGTGCGGTGCTCAGCAGGTCCGCGCGCAGCCGGCGTTCGACGTCGGCGCCCGCCCGGACACGCAGCAGGTGCAGCGCCACCAGGCGGGCCGCGTCGCACAGCGCCTGCGTGCGGTCGGCGGTCAGCGGTTCGCGCACCGCGGCCCAGATCGAGCCGAGGATCTCGTCGCCCGCCCGGACCGCGACGGCCACGCGCGGGATCATGAACCCGTCGGGGCTCTCCGGCGGGCGGTCGACGTACACCGGCCGGTCGCTGCGGTAGAGCTCGCGGAACACGCCGCGGTCGGCCAACATCCGGGAGAACCGCTCGGGCACCTGCCGGCCGAGGATCGTCTCGACGCGCGAGGGGTCGGCTTCGTCCTGGCGGCCGGAGAACGCGAGCACGCGCGAGCGGCGGTCCTCGATGGTGACCGGCGCGTCGATGAGCGCCCCGATCGCGTTCGCCACGGCGAAGAGATCGCCCGACGGCAGCCCGGCCAGGGTCTCGGGTTCGGCGTCGCCGACGTCGCCCTCGGCCAGCAGCGACCGCAGCATCGCCGCGAGCTGGGCCCAGGACGCGCCGCGGGCCAGGCTCAGCAGCGCGACACCGGTCTCCTCGACGGCGGCGGTGATCGCGGCCGTCACCGTGACCGGCGCGCGCAGCACGAGCCCGGCCGCGTCGTGCCGGGCCAGGACCCGCAGCTGGCGCACCACTTCGTCGGGTTCGGCGAGGCCGACCCCCAGCACCAGGGCGTGCTGCGGGAGGGCGGGCTCGTCGAGCGGGTCGTGGATGGCGACGCCGCCGATGCCCCCGGGCCGGTCGGCGTCCCCCAGCACCAGGTCCAGGAGGGTGCCGCCCAGGTCGTCGAGGACGCGGCCGAGGCTGGCGTGCGGGCGCAGGTTCACCGAAACGAGCACCTCCCGAAGCTAGGCGGGACACCGCCAGCCTAGTTCGTCGGAAGGGACTAAAACACCTCTCGGATTCGTTCGCCCGCACCAATCGGGCTACGACGTCAGCTTCGCTGCCACGTTGTACGCCTCCACCTGCAGCCGGGCGCCGGGCACGCGCCGCCGCGGCTCGACGCGGACCGTGCGGCTTTCCCCCGGCAGCAGCCAGAAGTAGTTGTCGCCGTAGCGGGTCGGCAGGACGCGGTCGGTGCCGTTGCGCTCCCGCAGCGACAGCCGGATCATCGCCGCGACCGTCCGGCCGTCGTTGCGGATCGTCGCGGTGAAGGCGTCGCCGTCGGCCTTCAACGACGACGTCAGCCGCGCGCCCGGCAGTTGGTTGAGCGCGCGCATGGCCGTGTCGCCGCGGTAGCGCCAGTAGGTGTTCTCCGACAGCACCGCGCCGCCCGCGTCGGTCAGGGTCAGCCGGAGCAGGTGCAGGTCCGGGTGCGCGGCGTCGAACGGCACCGTGAACGCCGTCGCGCCGACGTTCGCCGCGACATCCAGCTTCTGCAGCACCGGGTTACCGAGCGAGGCTCCGTCCAAAGAGAACAGCCGCGCGGTGACCGTCACGCCGCTCAGCGCGGCCGGGGTGTGGTTGACGACGCGGACCTGCCACGTCGTCAGGTCGGCCTGGACGTGCCGGGCCTCGCAGCCCTTGCGCGCGCCGTAGTAGCTGCCGTTGACGTCGAGGTCGTAGTCGTAGGTCTGCCAGACCGTGCTGTGCCACGCCGGGTGCGACATCCAGAGCAGCACGCCGGTCGCGTCCGCCCACAGCTTCGTGTTCCACGCCTCGAAGATCGCGCGCATGCTCTCGTAGTTGACGAATTGCGCCTTGCGGCAGAACTCGGCCAGGCTCGTCGACGGCGCGAGCCGCGCGTCGATCGCGGCGAGGTAGCTCTGCGGCGACTGGTTGCCGCCCGTGGACCAGTCGTGCAGGAACCACGGCGCGCCGATCGGCCAGCCGGGGTCGTCCTTGCCGACGAGGTTGCGCATGCTTTCGACGACCGACACGGTCGGCAGCCCGATCTCGCTCCAGAACCCGTACTTCCCGCCGGTCGCCTCACCGGTGAAGTACCGCTTCGGGTCCTGCCAGAAGTAGGGGCCGTCGCCGGTGATCACGCCGCCCGCCGAGTTGCCTTGGTAGAGCAGGTCGGTGGCGGTGTGGACGATGTCGCGCAGCGCGTTGTCGATCGCCGGCGGCGGGGTGCCTTCGTTGCAGCCGAACCAGACGGTCGCGCACGCGTGGTGGCGGTAGCGCAGCACAGTGTCCTTCGCCTGTGCCAAGAAGATGTCGTGGTTGGCCGGGTCGGTCGACCAGCCGTCCCAGAACTCGTTCCACAGCAGGATGCCGTACTTGTCGCAGGCGTCGAACAGCTCCTGCCGGTAGGACGAGCCGACCCAGTTGCGGATCAGCGTGAAGTTCATGTCCCGGTGCATGGCGACGACGGCGTCGGTCCGCTCGGCCGGCATCCGGCGCAGCAGTTCGTCCCAGCCCCAGCTGCCGCCGCGGGCGAACACCTTGACGCCGTTGACGAGGAAGGTCAGCGGCTTCGGGCTGTTGTCCACCAACGCCGCGTCGGTCCAGGTGTCGCCGTCCTGCGACACCTGGATCTTGAACGTCGCCGCGTAGGCGGTCTCCCAGGTCAGCACGACCTTGTCGAACGCCGTCGCGGCGCCGAGGTCGACCTGCAGCCACTGGTTGTCGTCGTAGGCCGACGTCCAGCGCGTGTTCGGGTCGCCGTCGAAGGCGCGCTCGGGCGGGTTGCCGTCGGCGACCGACGACGAGGACGACGGCTTGCCCTGCGCCACATCGGTGCCCGAGCTGTCCAGCACCGCCATCGTCCACAGCGAGAAGCCCCAGCCGGTGGCGCGCTTGAGGCCCAGCATCCGGACGAACCGGGCGCTCTGCGGCGCCAGGTCGACGGTCTGGGTGGCGCGGCCGTCGGCGATGACGATCGGCAGGTCGTACCGGTAGCCGATCTCGCGCAGGCCGATCTTGACCGTCCGGCGGTCGCTGGTGCTCGCGCCGATCGCCGCGGTCAGCGTCAGGTCGTACAGGTTCGGGTCGCCGTAACCGTTGGGCCACCACAGCTTCGGGTTCTTCACCACCTGCTTCGGGAACGCGACGTCGGTGGTCTGCCCGGCCGGGACGGTCACCGTGGCCGAGACGCTGACCGGGCCGAAGGCGGCGCTCACCTTGACGCGCTGGGCGGTCGCGGCGGCGTTGCGCACCGGCACGGTGAGCGTCACCTCGGCCGTGGCCGCGTCGGGCACTTTCGTGTCGACGCGGACGTCCCCGAGGACCGCCGCGCCGGTGGACCGGAGGCGGACGTGGTCCCAGATGCCGGACGCGCGGTCGCGCACCGCGGGCATCCAGTCCCAGCCGGACACCGCGAGGTAGGTCGGCGAGTTGTCGAACATGGTGCTGCCCGCGTCGCGCCAGGAGCTGCCGTCGGCGCCCTTGTCCCCCGGGCTGCCGGGCCGCGGCATCGGCGAGATCTTCACCGCGAGGGCCTGGTCGCCGGTGCGGCGCAGCGCCGCCGTGACGTCGAACGCGCCGCGGCCGAACGGGTGGCTCTGCGTGCCAATTTCCGCGCCGTTGAGCCAAATCTGCGCTTCGTGGTTGACGCCGTCGAACTCGAGCCAGACGTGCCGGCCCGCCGAGGTGTCGAGGCCGCGCGGGAGGGCGAAGCGGCGGCGGTACCACCAGGCGTGGCGGGACAGCGCCTCCGGGACGTGGAGCTGGTTCATGCCGGAGACCGGGTCGGGCAGCTGCCCCTGCTCGACCAGGGACGCGAGAACCGTGCCGGGAACGGTCGCCGGGAGCCAGCCGCGGGTGTCGACGGTGTCGCCGGACAGCGCCTTGCCGTCGCCGGTCGGCGCCCAGTCGTCCATCGTGAGGACCCAGCCGGACTCGAGCGGGACGGTGCCGTCGGCCGCGACGGCGAGCGCGGGCGGGTCGTCGTGCGGGCGGACCGGGAAACTCGTCCAGCCGTGCACGGCGGGGCGGTTCTGGGGACCGGTGCCGAAGACCTGGAAGCCGTTGAGGCCCAGCGGGTTGGTCGTCGAGCGGCTCGCCGCGCTGAAGCGGACCCAGCGGGCGGTGACCGCGGACAGCGGGATCGTGACGACGCCGCCGGTGCCCGCGTCGGTGTGGTGGACGGTGCGCCAGGCCTTGCCGTCGCCGGAGACGTCGAGGTCGAACGACACGGCGTAGCTGGAGAGGATCTCGAAGCCGCTGGTGTGGCTGCGGGAGCCGGCGGCGTCGAACGCGGGGTCGCCGGGCTGGGCCTCGAAGGTGAGCACGACCGAGTCGATCCGGCACTGGCCCTGCAGGTCGACGACGATCCACTGGCCGTCGCCCGGCTCGGCGCGCCAGCCGGAGCCCTTGACGCCGACCTGGGCGAGGCCGTCGACGGCGAAGTCCGCGGGGGTGGCGGCGTAGGCGGTCGAGGACACCTGCACCGGGCGGAACAGGGCCAGGTCGGTCTTCGGCGCCTGCGCGTCGGCGACGGGGGGCGCGGCGGACGCGACCCCGGGCAGGACGGCCGCGAGGCCGAACCCGGCCAGCAGGCCGGTCCCGGCGGCCAGGACGTGCCGCCGCGAAACGGCGGACACCTCCGCGGGCTCGACATCGGCGGCGATGCCGTACTCCTCCGCCATGGGAGAACTCCGTTCGGGCGTGGGTGACAACGTTGCCAGGAAGCTTCCGCCGAGCGCATCGGGAGCGTCAAGAAGACAAGGAAGACAAGAATTAGGAAAAATGACATCGATGTCGGCCGGTGGCTCACCGTGCCCCGGTGAATGGGGCCCGCTACGGTTGCATCGAATCCGCATCACGCCAGGAGGTCCGATGGTCCAGGTCGAACGCAGCCTCACAGTGCGCACGCCGATCGAGCGCGTGGTGGCGTACCTCGCGGACTTCGCGCACACGGAGGAGTGGGACCCGGGCACGGTCAGCTGCACCCGCACCGGCGAGGGCCCGATCGTGGTCGGCGCGCGGTGGCACAACGTGTCGGAGTTCCGCGGCCGGCGGACGGAGCTGGACTACAGCCTGACCCGGCGGGACCCGGGCCGGGTGACGTTCGTGGGCAAGAACAAGACGGCGACCTCGACGGACGACTTCGGCCTGTCGGAGGGGCCCGACGGCACGACGGTCCGGTACCGGGCGACGATCGAGTTCCACGGCTTGGCGAAGCTGGCGGGGCCGTTCTTGAAGCGCGAGTTCGAGCGGCTCGGGGACGAAGTGGCGCCGAAGCTGACGAAGGTGCTCGAAGTCCTGGGCTAGTCCCCCGCGGTCGCCACGGCCAGCTCGACCGCCGACGCCAGGTCGTTCACGCGGGCGAACCCGCGGTCCCCGAGGTGGTCCCACCCCGGCCCCGCCGTCCCGACCACCCGGCCCAGGTCGCGTACGCGCGCCGCCAGCAGGTCGTCGGCGGTCGGCGGCGCCAGCGACCACAGCAGCACCAGCACCGGGTCCAGGCGCTCGGCCAGGTCGGCCACCGTCTCCGCCGGGACGAGCTGGCCGAGGTACGCCACCGGGATGCCCGCCTGCGCCAGCGTCGCGCGCAGGGCCTCCATCGGCAGCGAATGCCGCTCCGCCGGACAGCAGGCCAGCAGCACCGGGCGCCCCGGCACCGCCGCCGGGAAGCGGCGGCTGAACCGCTCGAACGCCAGCGAGATCTCCGTGGTCAGCGCCCATTCCGGCGCGAAGCACCGGTCGCCGCGCTGCCAGCGGTCGCCCAGGCCGCGCAGCACCGGGGCCAGGACGTCGGTCCACGCCGCCGCCGGGCCGAGCGTGGCGAGCGTTTCGTCGAGCAGGCCCGCCACCGACGCCGAGCGGAGGTCCTCGGCCGCTTCCTCGAGCTCGCGCACCCGTCGCGCGGCCGGCACCTCGGGTGGGTCCGCCGGGCCGCCGAAGGCCGCCGCGGCCGCCTCGCGCACCGGCATCCCGCGCCCGACGAGCCGCTGCATGTGCTGCAGCCGGCGGACGTCGGCGTCGGAGTAGCGGCGATGCCGCCCGGCGCCGGCCGCGGACGGGCCGATCCCGTACCGCGCGCTCCAGCTGCGCAGGGTCACCGGCGAGACGCCGAGCAGTTCGGCGACCTTGCCCGGCGCCCAGGCACCCGCCGCGGACGGCCCGTCGACGCTCTTCGGTTCCACCGTTCCCCTTCGCCTCGATCGCCGCAGCTTAGCGACGGAGGGCTTACCCGGCAGAGGGTGACACGGTGGACGGACCGGACGGCTCGAGGGCGCGCCGGGGACGCGGCGGCGGGGCGTCGACCTGCCGCGTCCCCTTTCGGCGCCGCCCGGCGCCGGGATCCGGCCCGCGTCAGCCGGATCCGGACGGCCGCGGGGTGTGGCAACCCGCCACGGCCGGGACGTCGGGGAACGGTCCCACCACCCAAAATACCGCTCATCGCAACGTTCGTGCATCGTTATCCCTCGGATGCCGCAGTGATCCGCCCTCCCGGACGAGTGATCTCGGCCGGCGCTGGGTACTTCGCACCGCAGGAGGGACTCCGATGACCGAAAACCGCATTTCGCCCCGCTTCGCGACGACGACGGACGGCGGGGTCGTGACCGTCCGTTGCGCGGGCGACCTCGACCTGGCCACGACATCCCGGCTGCGGGAAGTCCTGCTGGGCCCGTTCGCCGACGGCGTGCGCGGGGTCGTCGCCGACCTCACCGAGACGACGTACTGCGACTCGACGGTCTTCAGCGTCCTCGTCGAGGCCTACCGCGAAGCGCTCGCGCGCGAAATCCCGTACGCCATCGCGGCGGCCAGGATCGCCGTCGCCCGGCCGCTCGCCATCCTCGGCCTGGACCACGTGCTGCCGCTGCACCTCGGGCTCGCCGAGGCCCGCGCGGCGCTCGCCGGGACACCCGCGAGCCGCGTCTCCTAACCGGGGAAGTCCGGGTGGAGGACGTCGTCCAGCACCGCCCGGTGCGTGCGCCGCAGCTCCTCCCCCGGTTCGACCCCCAGGTCGGCGGTCAGCCGGTCGCGGATCCGGCCGTACACCGCGATGGCCTCGGCGCGCCGGCCGGTCGCCTGCAGCGCCCGCATCAGCAGCACCGCCACCGGCTCGCGAAGCGGCTCCTCGGCCAGCACGGCGGACAGCTCGTCGGCCGTTTCGGCGTACCGGCCCAGCCCCAGCTGCAGCCGCGCTTTGCGCGTCAGCAGCGTGCCGCGGCGCTCGGTGAGCCGCAGCCGCTGGCCTTCCGCGAACGGCCCCGGCAGCCCGGACAGCGGCTCGCCGTGGAACAGCCCGAGCGCGGCGGACCAGGACTCGACGGCGGCGGCCGGCTCGTCCGCTTCTTCGGCGGCGACAGCGTCCGCGGCCAGCTCGGCCAGCCGCGCGGTGTCGATCCGGACGCCGTCGACGGCGAACCGGTAGCCGCCGGGCGCGCGGCCGATGACCGAGTCCGGCGTCCGCTCGCCGGGCGCGCGCAGGCACTTGCGCAGCCGGTGCACGTACACCGGCAGCACCCGGCCCCCGGTGCCCGGCGGCTCCAGCCCCCAGACGCCGTCGAGCAGCTCGGACTGGCTGACCGTGACGCCGGGGCGCAGCACCAGCGCCGCGAGCAGGGCCTGCTGGCGCACCGGCCCGAGGTCGAGCGGGGTGCCGCCGCGCCACGCGCGTAGGGGTCCCAGGACCGAAAACCGCAGTCCCGGACGCGGAACCGGCTCCGCCACGGCCGGCCGCACCGGCGCGGCGTCCACAATGGACCCGCGCGGGCTGACGATGCCGTGGTCGAACGCGTAGACGACGGCCGCGGCGCGGTCGCGCAGGCCCAGCTTGGTGAAGATCCGGCCCAGGTGGCTCTTCACCGTCAGCTCGGAGACGACGAGCGCGGCGGCGATCTCGGCGTTGGACAGTCCGCGCCCGGCCGCCCGCAGCACGTCCAGCTCGCGGGGCGTCAGCAGGCCCGGCGGCGGGCCGGCGGGTTCGTCGGCAGGCGCGCGCCGGTAGGTCGTGAGGACACGCGCGGTCACCGAGGCGTCGAGCCAGGCGTCGCCCGCGGCGACCGCGCGGACGGCGCGGATCAGGTCTTCGGCGGGTGAGTCCTTGAGGATGTAGCCGACCGCGCCCGCGCGCAGCGCGCCGGCGAGCAGCTCGTCGTCGTCGAACGTGGTCAGGGCCAGCACCGGCGGCCGGCCGCCGATCCGCCGCGTCGCCTCGATCCCGTCGACGCGCTTCATCCGCAGGTCCATCACGACGACGTCGACCTCGGCGGCGGCCAGCGCGGCGGGGACTTCCGCGCCGTCGGCGCACTCGCCGACGATCGTGAAGCCGTCGCGCTCGCGCAGGATCCGCCGCAGCCCGGACCGGACGAGCTCCTGGTCGTCGACGAGCAGGACGCGAACTTCGCCGGCCGTCACGGCGTGCCTCCCGCGGGCACGCCGACCGCGACCACCCAGTCCGGCCCCTCGGGTCCGGCCGTCAGCTCGGCACCGAGCTGCCCGGCCCGGGCGGCCATGCCCTTGAGGCCTGATCCGCCGGTGGCGGCCGGTCCGCCGGCGGGCAGCCGGTTGCGGACGACCAGCCGGGCCTCCGCCGCGCCGACGTCGAGCCGCACCCGCGCCGGCGCGCCATCGCCGTGCTTGGCGATGTTGGCCAGCGACTCCTGCGCGATGCGGTAGAGCCCGAGCCCGGCCAGGTCCGGCACGGCGGCCAGGTCGCCTTCCTGCTCGTAGTGCACGGGCAGTCCCGCCGCGCGGGTGCGCTCGACCAGGGCGGGGATGTCGCGGGCGCCGGGCAGCGGGCGGGTCCCGGCGGGCGCCTCGGCGAGCAGCCCGACAGTCCGGCGGATGTCGGCCATCGCCGTCCGCCCGACGCGTTCGGCTTCGGCGAGGCCTTCGAGGGCCTCCTCGACGTCGCGGTCCTGCTGCAGGGCGTGGCGGGTGCCGGTCAGGTGCAGCAGGGTGATGCTCAGCGAGTGGGCGACGACGTCGTGCACCTCGCGGGCGATCCGCTGCCGTTCGGCGAGGACGGCCTGGTCGCGGGCGGCGTCGCGAGCGGCTCGTTCGGCGTCCAGGGCCCGGACGTACCAGCGCATCATGAACCCGCCCGCGGTGCCGAGCAGCACGGCGGCGACGTAGACGGGGAACCCGACGAGCCCGACCCGCGCGGCGGCCACGGCCAGGGTGGCGACACTGGCGGCGGCGACGGAGTAGGCGATGACGGGGCGCGCGATGGCGGCGGTCTCGGCGGCCAGCACGACGAGCACGACCGGCGCGAAGTCCGGGACGGCGGGCCGGGAGAGCAGGATCGCGACGGCCGTCAGCACGGTGAGGGCCTTGAGCCACGGCGGGACGATGACGCCGGTGACGGCCCAGACGAACGCGGTGACGACGGCGAGCAGGCCGGCGAGGGCGATCGGTGCCGGCGGCGCCAGCGCCCCTCGCTGCGCCACCGCCGCCACCGCCAGCACCACCCCGAAGGCGGTGACACCCACGGGGACCCACCACGGCAGCCCGATCCCGGCGCGGCCGAGGCTCGCCTCCAGGCGGGCCCGGATCCCGCTCACCACCCTCGCCCCCACGAGGGACAGCCTAGGAAGTGAGCGGGGCGGGCGCATCCGGCCCGGGGAGGAGGTTGCGGTTCATGCGGATTTCATCGGCGCAGGTCGGCCCTCGGTGACGGCCCGGACGTCGACCGGCACGTGAATGGCCCCTTCGCCCCATCGCCGCGGCCTCGATCGGGTGGATCGCCGCGCACGGGGGCGGACCGGACATTAACGTCCGAGCCGACGAGTCCACAAAGGACAGGGGAGGTCCCGTGCGCGCGACCCATGCCGCCCTGGCGGCGCTGGCGGCCTGCGGGCTCGTGGCCCTCTCGGTGCCGCTCGGCCGGACCGCGCACGCCGACCCGCTGCCCGACGGCCTGGGCCCGTGCGTGCCCGGGACGTGCCCTGCCGTCCACCCGCCGGTCGGCAACGGCCCGTTCGCCGGCCGTGACAACGGGATCAACGTCTTCGTCGGCGGCAGCATGCGCGTGACCGGCAGCGCGGCCGAGGCGGAGGGCCGCGTGGTCGTCGGCGGGGACTTCACGCTGCGGAAGACCTCCGGGTCGTCGATCTACAACGTCGGCGTCGCCGGGGTCGGGTCGCGGGTGCCGCCGCCGGACGGCGCCGACTACCTCACCGTCGGCAAGGACCTCACCGTCGCCGCCGGGCAGCGCCTCGACGCCGTCGGCGACTCGGCGGGCGGCGTCGTCCGCCACGCCGGGACCGTCACCGGCACGGTGATCGGCAAGCTCGTCCACGATCCCGCCGCGATGGAGCCGTACGCCGGCCTGCGGGGGCGGCTCAACGCCGCGAGCAAGTGCTACGCGCGGGCCGCGACCACCGGGACCGCGAAGAACCAGGGCTACCAGACGCTCTTCACCGGCGACGGCAGGTCCAAGCTGCAGGTCTTCACGATCGACGCCGACATCGCCGGGCCGGGTGGCAGCACGCAGGGCATCGCGTTCACCGGCATCCCCGACGGCGCGACGGTGCTGGTCAACCTCACCGGCCACGTCCGGACGATCAACACCTACAGCGGCACCCTCGACGACGCCGACCCGCTCAACAAGCTGCGGCCCCGCCTGTTGTGGAACTTCCCCGACGCGAGCACGGCCGCCCTCTCCGGCAGCGGCATGTTCCAGGGCAGCGTGCTCGCCGGCAACCCGGCCGGGACGACGACCGTGACGCTGCCGGGCACGAACGGCCGCTTCTTCACCGCGGGCGACCTCGTCCACGGCTCGAGCACCGGGTCGGGCAGCGGCCAGGAGTTCCACGCGTACCCGTTCGTCGGCGACCTGCCCTCGTGCGGCGGAAAACCCGAGCCGACGACGACCACCACCGCGCCGACCACCAGCACGACGACGAGCCCGACGCCCACGACCACCACGACAACCACCACCCCGGCCACGACGAGCCCGACGCCCACGACCGGCCCGACGGCGACGACCCCGACCACGTCGAACCCGGCCACCACGACAACCACCACTCCGGCCACGTCGACGATCGTCACCACCGGCACCACGACCACACCGGCGACCACCACCACGGCGACCTCGACCACGGCGACCTCGACCACTCCGCCCGCCCCCGGGCCCGCGCCGGCCACTCCCGGCGGAACCGGCGGCCTGCCGGACACCGGCACCGACGTCGGCCCGGTCCTCGGCCTCGGTGCGCTCCTCGTCACCGGCGGCACCGCGCTGGTGCTGGTCACCCGCCGACGCCGGGCCTGAGCGGGGGACCGTCGTCCACAGTGGAGCCCGGCGGTCGCACTGCGGGTCCACACCGCCCGTGCCACCATCGGGTGATGTCACAACGGGTCAACGGACCTAACCGTGCCGTAGCACCGCGGTAATGAACCGTCTCTAGGGTCCCCGGGCTATGTCGATCAGGCAGATGGCGGAGCCGGCGCCGGTGGCGCCGCCGCGAGGTGGGGAAGTGCTTCCGGAAACGAACGCCGAGCGGGCGAACGCGTGGAGCCGGTGGCTGCCCGTCTTCGGTGCGGTGCTGGGCGCCGCCGTCTTCTTGGTGGTGCGCGGCAGCCTGACCGACGACGCTTACATCACCCTCGCCTACGCCAAGAACCTCGCGCTGCACGGCGAGTGGGGCATCATCCCCGGATCGCCCGCGAACTCCGCGACGTCACCCCTGAACGTCCTGCTGCTCGGCGCGCTGACCCTGGTGACGCGGGTGGCGGGCGGCCCGCACCCGGTGGTGGCGCTCGGGATCCTGACGGTCCTGTGCGGGGGCACCCTCGGCTGGGCGTGGCAGCGCCTCGGGCGGAAGCTCGCGCTGCCGCCGGCGGCCGGGGTGCTCGGGGTCGCGCTGGTGCTGCTCAACCCGTTCGTGCTGTCCGCGATCGGCCTCGAAGTCCTCTTGGTCCCCGCCGTCCTGCTGGTGCTCACGGTCTTCGCGCTCGAAGGACGGCCGGTCCTGTTCGGCGTGACCGCCGGGCTCACCGTCCTCACCCGGCTCGACCTCATCGTGTTCGTGGTGGTGATCGCGCTCAGCGCGCCCGCGATCCGGCGACGCATGCTGCCCGCCGCCGGTTGCGCGGTGCTGACGGCCGCGCCGTGGTTCGTCGTGAGCTGGGTCGCGTTCGGCTCGTTCGTGCCCGACACGCTGGCGATCAAGCAGACGCAGGTGGGGTTGTTCGCGCCGTGGACCTACAGCACCGGGCCGGTCATGTACTACCTCGGCTACCCGGTCACCGTGCTGGTCGCGTTCGTCCCGGCGCTGCTCGGCGCGGTCGCGCTCGCCGTGTGGGCCGCCGCGCGGTTCTCCGTGCGGTGGCCGGAGTTCCCCGCGCTCGGCCCGGTCGCGGCGCTGGGCGCCGGCGGGATCCTCTACTTCGTCGCCTATTCGTTCATCGGTGTCGGCCCGTTCCACTGGTACTACGTCGCTCCGACGACCACGGTGGGCTCGTTCGCCGTCGCGGCCTTCGGCGTCTGGTACGGCCAGGCGCGCGAGCGGACGGAGCTGCGCACCGGTCCCCCGCTGCTGGCCCTCGGGTTGACCGGGTTGCTCGTGCTGAGCGCGGCGACCGTCGACGCCGCGCAAGGCCTGCCCTGGAAGTCGCCGGTCATCTTCGGGAACTGGGCCAGCGCGCAGGACTACGCCCGGGTCGGGAAGGCACTGGGCGCGCGCCTCGACGGCGCGAGCGTGGCCAGCCCCGGCGAGATCGGCACCCTCGCGTACTACTGCGAGTGCGCGATCATCGACGAGTTCTCCGATCGCGGCCACGCGAAGGAGCTGGTCGAGCAGCGGATCGCGACGGCGAACCCGCTGATGAGCTTCGCGCTGCGGGTGAACTACCACTGGCTGGACCGCTCGATCACCCCGCGCAAGCCGGACTACCGGCTGCAGTACGCATCGGGGCCGGCGACCGGACCGGACAGCTGGCAGGTGGAGTCCGCTGCCAAGGGCGTAGGGCACTTCACCCTCACCCGCGAACCGTGACCGTGACGCAGCGGCGGGAATCCGCCGCCGGGTTCGCGACCCCGGTGTCCCGGTCGCGGCGGTGGGTGCTGCCCGGCGTGGTCGCCGCGGTGTCCGTGCTCGTGTTCGCCGCGGTGCGCCCGCACCTGATCGACGACACGTTCATCACGCTCTCCTACGCGCGGAACCTCGCGTTCCACGGGCACTGGGGGCTGATCCCGGCCGAGACGTCGAACACGGCGACGTCACCGTTGAACGTCCTGCTCCTCGCGGCCCTGACGCTGGTGCTGCGCGACGCCGTCCTCGCCGCCGGGGCGCTGTTCGTCCTCTGCCAGGTCGCGCTGGTGCTCGCCCTGCGCCGCACCGGCGAGCGGGCGGGGCTGCCGTCCTGGTTGGCGCCGGCCGCCGTCGCCCTGCTGACGGTGAACCCGCTGCTGCTGTCGTCGATCGGGCTGGAGGTCGAGCTCGGCGCGGCCGGGATCGCCTGGCTCCTGGTGGCCGCCGGGGAGCGGCGGCCGGTCGCCCTCGGCGTCCTGACCGGGCTGCTCGCTCTCGTCCGGCCGGACCTGGTCGTGGTCGCGCTGGTGCTCTTCGCGCTGCGACGCCGCTTCTGGGAGAAGGCGTGGCAGTCGGTGCTCGCCGCGACGGCGGTCGCGCTCCCCTGGTTCGCCTTCAGCTGGGTGGTGCTCGGGTCGGCGGTGCCGGACACGGTGATCATCAAGACGCTGCAGAAGTCCTGGGGCCAGTGGGACTTCGGCAACGGCCCCGGTCTCTACGCGCAGGTCTTCCCCGGGGCGACGGCGCTGTCGTTCCTGCCCGCCGCACTGGCCGTGGCCGCGTTCCTGCTCTGGCTGGCGGGCTCGGGCCACCGCGGTCCGGTGTGGACGAAACTGCTGCCGTTCGCGCCGCTGGTGCCCGCCGGTCTCGCGCACTACCTCGCCTACACGCGGCTGCACGTGCCGCCCTACCACTGGTACTACGGGCCGAGCCTGGTCGCGGCGACGCTGTTCCTGGCGGCCGCCGCGGCGGCCTGCGTGCGCCTGCCCGCCCGCGTCGCCGGCGTGGTCGCCGTCGCCGGAGTGCTGGTCGCCAGTACCGGGTTCTACGTCTCGGACGGCCTGCCGCGGCGGTTCGCGCCGCTGATGTCCAACCACGACGCGACCGCGGACTACGAGCGGATCGGCCCGGAGCTGGGCCGGCTGGTCGGCGGTGGCACGGTGCGCAGCGGCGGCGAGATCGGCGTGCTGGCCTACAGCTGCGGCTGCGCGATCGTCGACCTCTTCGACGACCGCGGCGCGGTCGGCCCGGCCATCACCGCGCGGAAGGCGCACCTGGGTGCGCTCGGCCGGGCCGCGGTCGACGTGAACTTCCGCTTCTTCGACTTCGGCGACCGGCCGATCGTCACCGACTTCGCACTGGTGCGCGGCGACCCGCCGTCCGGTGCGCTGGCCCACTGGACACTGACGTCGCCGTGGGCCGGCACCCAGCAGCTGTATCTCGTCCGGGGCAACGGAAGCGGAGCTTGACCATGACCGACCTCACCGCGCAGCGCGGCCTGTACGCCGGCCCGGCGCCGATCGTCAGCAAGGACCTCTACGCCGAGATCCACCGCGGTTCGGCGATCCGCGACCGGGCTTCGCTGCGGCTGGACCCGGGCACGCTGGTGTCCGGCAACACGTACTTCGGGCGCTTCCCGGCCAGCTACTGGCAGCGCTGGACGACCGTCACCGAGGTCTCGGTCGAGCTCGTCGTCACCG